>OZ250146.1:0-981211 GCA_965237585.1 Mycoplasmatales bacterium
GGAGTCAACTTTAATAACAAAGATGCTCAAGGATCAGAGTTATATAATGGAATCGCTTTATTTACAAATGATAAAACTGATAATCTAGAATATTACTTTTCTGTTAAAGTAAATTATGATTACAGTAATAAAACTTACACTGTTGAAAATATTGCTAAAAACGAGCCTTATTTTGCTTCATATTTAACAATGAATAATCTGTTAAAAGAAACTCAAATAACTACTCTAACAGCAACATTAGCTAGTTTAACACCAAATAAAACTACTTTTAAATTTCACATCGTTGAAAATTCATTAAACACTAAAGATTATTTAAATCCAACAGTTAAAATTCAAGGTCATGTTGAATCAACTGATAATAAAAGACAAACTAATTTTATTGAAACAGTAACTTATTCAGCAAAAACAGGTAATTATACTTTTGTTAACTATAATAATAGTTTCGAAACATATAACGCTTTTGATTTAACTGAATTATCAAGTCCAATCACACGTTATTTATTTCAACAAAAATTCGCACCAACTCAAACACCATTAACAGCAACGTTCACAGTTACTGCTAATACGATTGAATATAACTTTAATAAAAATACTACTAAAGCAACAATCGTTGTTAGCTTACCAGTTTTAGGTAAAACAACATTAAGTATTAACTTAAACGTAGTTTATAATTACGATACTCAATCATATACAATTAATACAATAACAGTTTAATTAACTATTTAGTTATTATATTAAATAAAAAAACACTAATTTTAGTGTTTTTTTATTGTCGAAAAATCAACACACAACAAAAACAACCACTATCTATTTATGATAGTGGTTGTTTTGATAATTTATGTAATACATTTTTAGTAATTTAATTAATAAGATGTTAAATAATTTCTCGCAGCATCCCTTTAGCTTCCTGGATCAACAAACAAGCAACTTCTTTAGTAACTTGTTTCATAATCATTACGATCGCCACTTTAACATCATCTCCACTAGCGATTAAAGTTTTTTTAATCACTTCTAAACTGGCTTTTGTAATTTCTTTAATAATACCATGAGCACGTGAACGTAATTTAAGATTACCGATTTTAATATCAACCATTAGATTATGATAAACTTTTCCAATTTTAATCATTGCACTAGTGGAAATCATATTCAGAATCATTTTCTGAGCAGTCCCAGCTTTCATTCGTGTTGAACCAGTAACAACTTCGCCTCCAACAGGAACTTCAATTTTATATTTAGCAATTTTACCAATTTCACTATTAAGACTATTGGCGATACCAACGCTAACAGCCCCGATACTGTTAGCGTATTTGATTGCGCTAACAACGTATGGTGTGCGCCCACTAGCGGCAACACCAATTAAAATATCTCGATCACTAAATTTAACAGTTTTTAAATCAGTAATTGCCACTTTGGGGTCATCTTCAACCGCTTCTAAAGATTTATATAAAGCTTTAACGCCCCCAGCCATAACACCGATAACGCGATCGCTATCAATGTTATAAGTTGGTTCCATTTCGCTAGCATCCATAACTCCAACACGACCACTAGTTCCGGCACCGATATAAATAATTCGACCATCGTTGTTTAAGACGTTAACAGCAGCATCGACCACAGCGCTGATTGATGGGAGTACTTTTGCGATTGCTTGAGCTGGTTTATGGTCTTCTTGATTGATTAAAGTTACCATTTCTAAAGTTGATAACTGGTCAATGTTTTTAGTTGTATTATTAATATTTTCGGTATTGATTTTTTCTAAATTAATATCTTTCATAAAATTTTCCTCGTCTTTCTTTTTTTTGATCTGTTATTTTATTTTTTATTTATTATTATAATATGATAATCTAAATTAAATTTTACTATTTTTCATTGCTATGTTTTAATTTATTACATAATTTAATTAGTACTAACCTTACAAACATTATCTTAAATCTTTTTATATAAAAATACAACCAAAATATTATTATGGAATAAATAAAAAATTAGAGTATCAATAGCATATTTAATAAAAGATAAAAAACATCAATTATTTTTTTAACTATTTAAATTTATTTGATCGACATTTTGGAATATAATATATCATTTGATTAAGTGACAAAATTATATAATCAATTTATATATAATCTAAAAAATTTGTAATTAATAAATTTAGAAAATATATCAAAATATGAGTAAAAAGATAGCCTACTTTATTTATAAAGCAGGCCATCTTTTTTATTAGCTATTTGTCTTTCAATTACTCCTTACATTGGTTATTACTAATGTAGAAAATAAGCGTTTTAAGGAGCAATATTTAATAGTGGGTTAATTATGCAACTATTCAATAACTGACCTAAATAAGAGCTTTATAAGTCATAATATAGCTAAATATCAATTGACTTTAAGAGGTTTGTTATTTATTTTATTTAAAACTTTATATTAGAGTAATTTAGACGTTATTTTGTAAAATTTTAGATTAAAAATACTTAATTTTCATGATCAACCAGTCTTGACTTTATTATTTAATAGATCGATTTTTCTATTGTAATTATAACTATTATTTTCCATATACTTTAATAAATCGTTATAAATTATATTGGGGTGATTTCACTTTTCTTTCAAAACAAATTATGAAATTCCATTGATGGTTTTTAATAATTACAATTCTTTTTTCATTATTAATACTTCCAGCAGTATCTTCTTGAGCGCTTATTTTTTTCTGATTTTTAATTCATGGTTATGGATGGCTTTTTATGCTTGCGATATACCCTCTTAATTTATTAGCTTGATATTACTTTTCGGTATATGTTTATGGCTGTTATCGAGGCTCTACACTATCAACTGATTTAAGAGGTTTAATAACATTAAAAGACCATTTGGAATCTGAAAATATTGATAGCAAAGAAATTAAAAAAAATATAAAAATTTATGGAAAAATATTTGTTGGTAATTCTATGTTTACTATTTGATTAATTATTCTAGGTGCAATTATTTCATCTGGTGGCATTACGACATTTGTCTTTATTAAAGCTTTGAGAGATTTTTATAGTTAAGATAATTTATTGAAATATAAAAATTCAAAAATATTAAAACAAGTTTTTGTAGTTCTCAAATAATAAACATAACTATATAACAAATTATTAATCTTTTATTTAAAAAACAACTCAATATATTTGAGTTGTTTTTTATAGTTTAGTAATTAACTTTAAATAAAACTGATTCTTTTTTATTTTTGATATTTTTATAAATGAAAAAACAGGAACACGATACATAGTATATGTTCATATTCAAGGTCATGTTGAATCAACTGGCAATAAAATACAAACAAACTTTTTGGAAACAGTAACTTACTTAGCAAAAGCACATACATATACTTTTGCTAACGATAATACTAGTTTTGATACGTTTAACGCTTTTGATATGACTTCATTAACAAGTCCGATCACACGTTATTTATTTCAACAAAAAAGATCCAAATCCAAAATTTCATAATAAAATTAGCTATTATATGTTAAAATTATTGTTCAACAAGTTTATCTTTTGTTATTAATTAATTATTAGTTAATATTAAATGTTAAAATTAGGTATAGGAAAAATCAGAAATTACAAATCAAAATTAGCCAGTATTGATTACATCTTGATCAATTGTAATCGATTAATTACAAAGAAATTACTATTCAAGATTCGATTACTGATTTAGGTGCTAAATCTAAAACAAAAAGTTAAGTCATATATAAAAGATTCACAAACAATGTTTAATGGAATGGCAAAACTAGAAACTGATAAGTAATTATAGAAGAACTATTGTGATGGTTGCTATAAAATTCATTGTGATAAACCATCCTCAACCTTTATATTTAAAGGTATTAGCAAATATCAACTAGTTAAAATAAGCAAAGATATAGTAGTCAATTTTGCAAAAGAAATTGCAAAAATAATTAAAAATGATAAATGTAATTTATCGAAGGTGAACAAAAATGACAAATTATCAAAATACCGCTAAAAATATTATCGAACAATTAAATAAAGATGTTAAGGAAATTTTTGAATCAATTAATAACAAATTAGTCTTAGAATTTGGTAAGGAAAATTTATTAGAATTAGATGATAATTGTATTGAATTTTCAACAACTATTGGATATTGTTTAGAAGAGTTTATCTCTAAAAAATTATTAAGTATTAAACCCGATTTTTATAAAAGAGATAATCGATCAACGAAAAAAAGTAGTTATGATTTATACGTTAAACAAAACAATATTAAAATCCTAATTAATTTAAAAGCTAATAAAAAAAATAATAACGCGATTGCTATGTTAGGGCAATTATATAAAGATTATATTAGTACTAATAATGATTCTGAAAAGTTATTTTTAGTGTTTAAAACTAATTATCGAATTGATGATGCGGCGATCATCATTAAAGGCGTTGACACATTCTTTTTAGAGCAATGTGATTTCAACGTAATGACAACTGATAATCGTAATTGATCAAAAGATAATAACAACTTATCAGGACGTATCCAATATAATACGATAACTAACAAATTAATTGATATTTCAGAAATTTCTTATTTAGATACTAAAGATAATATTAATAAATTTATTCAAACGAAACGTAATAAAAATAAAAAACCACGTGGAATCGTTAGATTATCTTAATAATCAAAGTCAAAAACAACCAATCATTACTATTTATTTATTAATGATTGGTTGTTTTTTAGTATTGTAAAATGTAGATTAATAAAATTCTATATATTTAGATATTATTTATAAGTAAATTTCATAAATATGTTATTATTTTATTAATGAATAAATTTGCAAAATTAATATCATTTATAATTAAAGTATAAGGAGAAATATTATGAATAATAAATCTTTGGAATTTGCAAAATTAATTTTAGCGATTAGAATTATGGCTAATCATAGAGATAATGTCAATAATAGTTTGACCCATTTACACCTCCAAAAAATAATGTGGTTTTGCTATATCGAAAATTTTAAATTAGGAAACAAAATACCATTAGTAGATGAAGAGTTTGAAGCTTGAGGGTATGGTCCTGTATTAGTATCGGTTTATGAAGAGTATAAAAAATACAGCGGCAGCAACATAAATGATTATTTTACTTTTGAAGAAGTTAAAAAATGATCTTTAAATTTCGATAACACTAAATTTAAATTGATTGTTAAAGTTTTCGATGATTTAGATGGCAAACCAGCGCATGCCTTAGTTACTAAATCACATGATAATTTTTGATATAAATATAATCAACAAAATGGGACTATAATGCCTTTACAAGAAGTGATTGCTTTTTATGGAAAATAATAATAAAAAATTATTAAATATTGTTACAGAAAATAAAAAAAATGAGATCAAAGATAATTCAAATGTTCTTTTTAAGTACGGAGATAACACTTTTGATAATGATTTTTATAATAATAGTCAGACCGTTTTAGATTTATCCAAAATATTAAAAACTTGTTTTAAATTGGGACAAGTTTTTAATTTATTAATTTTAGAAAAAATAGAAGATAACTCTATTATAAAACTGGAGAATCAACATAATAGTTTACTGATAGTTTTTAATTCAAAAGTTTCAATGTTAATAAAGTTTTACAAAGAATTAAAAAACAATGATTTAAAAAACCTAAAAGAAGTTTTGATTATTTCAAATGATTTATGAGGTATATTTTTAGAATTGAAAAAAATATTACAAAAAAGCAATTTAAAAATTTCGCAACAAGTAGTTATAGATCCAAATTTCTTTAATTACTTTAAAGAAATTAGAAATGTAATAACTCATTCTCATAATTATGGAATTAGAAAAACAAGATCCGGAAAAGAAATAATTCAAATTCATTTTAGATTTATTGGTTATACTTTAGAATTTATTAAAAGTGTCGATAATAAAATCGAAACTACATCTTGATATCTACAATCAACATTATCTTGTTTTTTTGATGAACTCACTAAGAACATAGAAAAAATATTAAATTTATTTTCAAATAATATAAATAAAGCGAAAACTAAAATTCCGTTTTTATACACTGATCACAATAATTTTTTTATTGAGAAACAATATGAAATTAAGATTAAAGCAATTTTTAATTTCAGAGAATTATTAAATATTTAATCATTATAATTAATAAGAATTTAAGATTTCTAATATCTTTTTTCTATTCCAAAAGAGTTTTTTGTTATGTTCTATGATATTATGAAATTAGTTGATTATAAACTAGGTAAATTATGAGGAATAAATTATAAAAATGACACTTTCTATATTAAATATATATGATAATTAATTTTTGTCATGATTAATATCAAGTTGTTAACAAAATTAAACTTTGTTAGTTTTTATTTTTTAGTAATAGTAATACCAATCTAAAAATAAGATAAATTAGGATACTTAAAATATTTAAGGAGAAATATTAAATATGAGTTTTTATTATCAGAGTTTCAAACAATTATTATAATATGGTCGACTTTAATAATTTCTGTTTTAGGAATTGTATTCGCATTCATTGTTCCTTTAGTAGTGTGACATTCAAATAGAGTACAATGACCAGCAACGGAAAGATAGTTCATCAAATTCCTATTAGCAGATTCAAGGCAAATTTATTAGCTAGTAATCAATCATTAATTTGAATATTAATAGTAATAATAATTTTTTATGTGATATAATATTTAAACGTAAATTTTGAAATACAAAATCATAAAATTAAATAATTATAAATATTATTTTTTATTTAGAAAGTAGTCCTATGAATTTAACTGATACAAATACAGAAAACAAACATACCCCTCTAACGATAAGAGCAATCTTAATATCGCTCTTCGTAATAGTGCTATGTTTTATAATAATTTATTATTCAGCTCACAAAATTATTGATAATCATATGAATCCTAAAGGTTATCTTGGTAGAAAATGAATACCTGCTACATGTACTGATGGACCTTATGGTCCTGATTGTGATAGCGGATATTATAAATATCCTTCCAAAGGTAGATGGATGTCAGAAAGCCAACATTATATGAATATTTTTTGTTATATTACAACATTTATATCGATCTTAGTATCTGGCTTTGTGATCGTTGTCCTTGGTTATGAATTCAACGAACCTAGTAATCCAAAAAGCCAAATAACAAACACAAGCAACACTTAAAATTATTTAACTAACTACAGCAACAAAACACAAAAACCAAGACTTAAGTAGTCTTGGTTTTTATGTTTGTGTAACTTTACTGAGCGTTTTCAATTATTGTTCAATTTATTTATTATGATTTTAAATTAATAATTTTGTGGAAGTAGTAAGATATCATCCGAAGAACAGAAAATATAAAGTACGATTAAAATGATCGTGATGATGATAATTCTAAGGCAAGCGAGATAATTGTAGCTAAGAAACTCTGCAAAATGACCCCGTAAGTTAGCGAGAAGGGGTGCTCACATTTATGTGAGCCGCAGTGAATAGGCCCAGGCGACTGTTTAGCAAAAACATAGCTCTCTGCAAAGTCGTAAGACGAAGTATAGGGGGTGACGCCTGCCCAGTGCCAGAAGGTTAAAGGAATTAGTTAGCTCTTTATGAGCGAAGCTTTGAACTGAAGCCCTGGTGAACGGCGGCCGTAACTATAACGGTCCTAAGGTAGCGAAATTTCTTGTCAGGTAAGTTCTGACCCGCACGAAAGGCGTAACGATCTGGGCGCTGTCTCAGCTACAAACTCGGTGAAATTTTAGTCAGCGTGAAGATGCGCTGTACCCGCAACTAGACGGAAAGACCCCGTGGAGCTTTACTATAGCTTGATATTGGGTTTTGATATATTATGTACAGGATAGGTGGGAGACTTTGAGGCAGGGGCGCTAGTTCTTGCTGAGTCATCCTTGGGATACCACCCTTGATATATCGAAATCCTAACTTACTCCCATTATCTGGGAGAAGGACAGTGTCTGGTAGGTAGTTTGACTGGGGCGGTCGCCTCCTAAAGAGTAACGGAGGCGCTCAAAGGTACCCTCAAAATGGTCGGAAATCATTTTTAGAGCGCAAAAGTAGAAGGGTGCTTGACTGTGAGACTTACAAGTCGAACAGGTACGAAAGTAGGATTTAGTGATCCGCCGGTTCTGTATGGAAGGGCCGGCGCTCAACGGATAAAAGCTACCCCGGGGATAACAGGCTTATCTCCCCCAAGAGTTCACATCGACGGGGAGGTTTGGCACCTCGATGTCGGCTCATCGCATCCTGGAGGTGAAGTTGCTTCCAAGGGTTAGGCTGTTCGCCTATTAAAGCGGTACGCGAGCTGGGTTCAGAACGTCGTGAGACAGTTCGGTCCCTATCTGTTGTGGGCGTAGGAAAATTGAAAAGTGCTGTCCCTAGTACGAGAGGACCGGGATGGACATACCTCTGGTGTTCCAGTTGTCATGCCAATGGCATCGCTGGGTAGCTACGTATGGAATGGATAACCGCTGAAGGCATCTAAGCGGGAAGCCACCTTTGAGATAAGTTTTCCCACTCTTTATGAGTTAAGTTTCCTTGTAGACGACAAGGTTGATAGGCTGGCGGTGTAAGCATAGTGATATGTTTAGCTTACCAGTACTAATAGAACGAGGATTTAAACTAAAATATATTTGCTGATTGGAGTAATTTTTAAGCATCTTTTCAGTGTCGAACTTTATTCAGTTTTTAGAGAATTATTCTCTGGTGTGGTGTTTATAGCAAGATGGTTATACCTGTTCCCTTTTCGAACACAGAAGTCAAGCATCTTAGCGGCGAATGTAGCATAAGCAAGAATAGCGCAATGCCACGCCGAACTAAAAGGACTTTAATTCCCTTTTTTTCTACCATGAAACTTTTTTCCCAAAAAGAAGTTTCAGGGTTTTTTATGCTATTTTTTATAATTTTTAATAAGGTTAGTTATATTAATAAATTTATTTTTGTAATTAATATATGTTATTATAGGTTAATAATCTGTCAAACTAATATTTAAGAAATAACAATAAAAAATAAAGGAGAATTATTATGAAAATAAAAAAGCAACAAATTTTTTCTAACACTAGTGTTATTTTAATGATCATTGGATCAGTTCTAGGGTTTTTTGAAATTAGTAATTTTATAACTAATCACCGGAATAATAAAATTAATAATAGTCAAATTAATTGAACAAATGAAGCATTATCAGAATCATTAACAAACATCGCAGCAGTGCATAAGTTTAAAAACAAACCATTACAATCAACAGCAAATTCATTAAAACCAGTAATGATTTCCCGTGTCTCTGATCGAGAAGTCAAATCAAGCGTAACAGACCAAGTCTTTTCTTATAATAGTGGTCAATATTATGCTTTAGCAATTACTTCGTCATTGTTAAAACACAACTATACAGCACCATATAATATTAAGAATTGAAAATTATCAAAGGCATTTAATAATAGAGATAGCAAATATGCGATTTTTGCAAACAAAGCGATTCAAGAAAACGCTCTAAGTATTATTAAAATTATCAAACCAAGCTTAATTAATAAACAAACTAGTGAAAATGATTTTAAAATTATTAATAATTTTAATAGTTTTTTAGATTATAGTAATTTAATCGATAATAGTGGAATTATTTCAGTAACGATTGGATCACAAAAATTAGGTTTAAAAATCAGTTGTAAAATTGCATGTCCGATTGCAATAACAGCAACTTCAACTTCAACAAATTATGATAAAAACTTTTGAAAATTAACAAATATTAGACAAGATAATTAATTAGAAAGGAAGTATTTTATGAAAACAGAAATTGATGTAACTAAACAACCAAAACTAAAAAAACGGAAAAAATCAAAAATTTATTTAAGTGTTTTTGCAATTGTCTTAGCTTTTGGTTTTTTATTTAGTAATAACGGAATTTATTGAGTTAGTTATTTTTATCGTAAAAATAAAATCAATAACACATGAATTACTTGGCGTGATCAAGCGAGCGGCGCTACAATTAGCGATATTACTAATAGCGCTAATTTTACTGGTAGTCCACTTAAAGTAAATAACTTTCTCAACCCAGTCTTAATAAATCAAAAGATTATTAAATATCATACTAATAAAAGATCATTTTTCAATCCAATGGGTTTTGATAAAAACCCTTCAAATTCACCTGGTTCAGCAATTAAAAATGTTTTTTCATATCAAACTGGAATGATTTATCAGCTTCATAATATTGGGGTAATCGATGCTAAAGGATACACTAGAGACTATCAACTTAATAATTGAACTTATGATGATAGAAATAATGATGTAGTCATTAATGATCATCAAGTAATTGAAAACCAATATAGTGTTTTTGCGCAAGCAGCAGTTGCGCAAAACTTACTAGGGATTATTAAAGTTGTTAAGCCAGAATGAATTAAAGCAGGAGTTAAAGCAACAGATTTAAAAATTACAAAGAACTTTAAAAGCGTTTTAGATTTTAATAATAAAGTTAATAACTCAGGAAAAATAACGATCACAATTAGTGATAAACTTTTAGGAACAGCAGCATGTCAAATTGCTTCACCAATATTATTAAATAATGGGACAAGCAGTTTAAAATATGATGTTAATTATTGAACTACAAATTAAAATTATTATGAGAAACTTTAAAAAACAACTTGCCATTTAAGTTGTTTTTTTAACTATATTATTTTTTGATATTTTTAAAAATATTTAATGCTTTTTATATTTAATAATATATATAGCGATTTTCATCATTAAATATTGAACAAATTTTTAGGTGATAAATATCTATAAAGAAAAGCAAAAATTAAGAAAAAAAATTAAGAAAAAAAATTAAGAAAAAAAATTATCAAAAATAAATTTAGAAAATATTAAAAAAAAGGTTTGACTTAGTTAATTGCTAATGATATAATAATCAAGCGTTAAAGAGCGGTTTCGTAATTTACGCTTACCTATTGTTAGCAATAACGGTAGCGAAAATCTCATCTAATGAGAGAAAATAGTTCTTTGAAAACTGAATAAAGTAGACATCAAAAAGATGTCTTAGAATTAACTCAAATCAATAGGCACAAAAGAGCAATTCATTGCATATAAACAATATATTTTTTAGTATTAAATTACTAAGAGCGTACGGTGAATGCCTTGGGTTTAGGAGTCGATGAAGGACGTAACTACTTGCGATAAGCCTCGGTTAGATAGAAGTAATCTTTGATCCGGGGATTTCCGAATGGGGCAACCCAGCATCCTTAATAGGATGTTACTATTAAATGAATACATAGTTTAATAGAGAGACACCGAGGGAACTGAAACATCTCAGTACCTCGTGGAATAGAAAGCGAATGCGATTCCCTTAGTAGCGGCGAGCGAAAAGGGATTAGCCCAAACCAGGATTTATCCTGGGGTTGTAGGACAGTTTATACAGAGTTACAAATTTACTAGATAGCAGAATTATCTGGGAAGATAAGCCACAGCGGGTGAAAGCCCCTTATGCGAAATTTAGTAAACTCTTAACTGTATCCTGAGTACGGCGAGGCACGTGAAACCTTGTCGGAATCTACGCAGACCATTGCGTAAGGCTAAATACTACCTAAACACCGATAGTGAACCAGTACCGTGAGGGAAAGGTGAAAAGTACCCCGAGAGGGGAGTGAAACAGTTCCTGAAACCGTATGCTTACAACAAGTTGGAGCCCGTTAATGGGTGACAGCGTGCTTCTTGTAGAAAGAGCCGGCGAGTTATGATCTTATGCAAGGTTAAGGGGTATACCCGGAGCCGTAGCGAAAGCGAGTCTTAATAGGGCGTATAGTATGTGGTCATAGACCCGAAACCAGGTGATCTATCCATGAGCAGGTTGAAGGTGAGGTAACACTCACTGGAGGACCGAACCCACGTTCGTTGAAAAGACCGGGGATGACTTGTGGATAGTGGTGAAATTCCAATCGAACCTGGAGATAGCTGGTTCTCCCCGAAATAGCTTTAGGGCTAGCGTTCTATGGACGTTAACGGAGGTAGAGCACTGAATGTAGAATGGTCCCACCTCGGGATACTGCCTGCAATCAAACTCCGAATGCCGTTAAATATAATGTAGAGCAGTCAGTACGTGGGTGATAAGGTCCGCGCACAAGAGGGAAACAGCCCAGACCGTCAATTAAGGTCCCAAAATAATACTAAGTGGAAAAGGATGTCGGATCGCACAAACAGCTAGGATGTTGGCTTAGAAGCAGCCATCATTTAAAGAACGCGTAACAGCGCACTAGTCAAGTGATCCGGTGCCGAAAATGTACCGGGGCTAAGTATTATACCGAAATTACGGATTTCATCGATTTTTCGATGGAGTGGTAGGGGAGCGTTCCAAGCTGGGATGAAGCGAGATCGTGAGGACTCGTGGACTGCTTGGAAGTGAGAATGCCGGCATGAGTAGCGTTTGGTGGTGAGAATCCACCATGCCGATTGAGGAAGGTTTCCTGGGCAAGGCTCGTCCTCCCAGGGTTAGTCAGGACCTAAGGCGAGGCCGAAAGGCGTAGTCGATGGACAACAGGTTGATATTCCTGTACTACCATATTTAGGAAATGGAGTGACGGAGAAGGATAATGTATCCCGGTTATTGGATTCCGGGTCAAGCACAAAGGCGGTCAATTAGTAAATTTTTTGGCTCAACGTTGAAGTGTGATGAGGAGTGAACGGTTTTACCTAGTAGCGAAGTATATGACTCCACGCTTCCAAGAAAAGCTCCTACTGTTATTAATATGGTACCTGTACCGAGAACGAACACACGTCCTCAAGATGAGAATTCTAAGGCAAGCGAGATAATTGTAGCTAAGGAACTCTGCAAAATGACCCCGTAAGTTAGCGAGAAGGGGTGCTCACATTTATGTGAGCCGCAGTGAATAGGCCCAGGCGACTGTTTAGCAAAAACATAGCTCTCTGCAAAGTCGTAAGACGAAGTATAGGGGGTGACGCCTGCCCAGTGCCAGAAGGTTAAAGGAATTAGTTAGCTCTTTATGAGCGAAGCTTTGAACTGAAGCCCTGGTGAACGGCGGCCGTAACTATAACGGTCCTAAGGTAGCGAAATTCCTTGTCAGGTAAGTTCTGACCCGCACGAAAGGCGTAACGATCTGGGCGCTGTCTCAGCTACAAACTCGGTGAAATTTTAGTCAGCGTGAAGATGCGCTGTACCCGCAACTAGACGGAAAGACCCCGTGGAGCTTTACTATAGCTTGATATTGGGTTTTGATATATTATGTACAGGATAGGTGGGAGACTTTGAGGCAGGGGCGCTAGTTCTTGCTGAGTCATCCTTGGGATACCACCCTTGATATATCGAAATCCTAACTTACTCCCATTATCTGGGAGAAGGACAGTGTCTGGTAGGTAGTTTGACTGGGGCGGTCGCCTCCTAAAGAGTAACGGAGGCGCTCAAAGGTACCCTCAAAATGGTCGGAAATCATTTTTAGAGCGCAAAAGTAGAAGGGTGCTTGACTGTGAGACTTACAAGTCGAACAGGTACGAAAGTAGGATTTAGTGATCCGCCGGTTCTGTATGGAAGGGCCGGCGCTCAACGGATAAAAGCTACCCCGGGGATAACAGGCTTATCTCCCCCAAGAGTTCACATCGACGGGGAGGTTTGGCACCTCGATGTCGGCTCATCGCATCCTGGAGGTGAAGTTGCTTCCAAGGGTTAGGCTGTTCGCCTATTAAAGCGGTACGCGAGCTGGGTTCAGAACGTCGTGAGACAGTTCGGTCCCTATCTGTTGTGGGCGTAGGAAAATTGAAAAGTGCTGTCCCTAGTACGAGAGGACCGGGATGGACATACCTCTGGTGTTCCAGTTGTCATGCCAATGGCATCGCTGGGTAGCTACGTATGGAATGGATAACCGCTGAAGGCATCTAAGCGGGAAGCCACCTTTGAGATAAGTTTTCCCACTCTTTATGAGTTAAGTTTCCTTGTAGACGACAAGGTTGATAGGCTGGCGGTGTAAGCATAGTGATATGTTTAGCTTACCAGTACTAATAGAACGAGGATTTAAACTAAAATATATTTGCTGATTGGAGTAATTTTTAAGCATCTTTTCAGTGTCGAACTTTATTCAGTTTTTAGAGAATTATTCTCTGGTGTGGTGTTTATAGCAAGATGGTTATACCTGTTCCCTTTTCGAACACAGAAGTCAAGCATCTTAGCGGCGAATGTAGCATAAGCAAGAATAGCGCAATGCCACGCCGAACTAAAGGGGCTCTAATTCCCCTTTTTTTCTATCCCAAAACTTTTGCCAAGAAGTTTTGGGATTTTTTTATGCCCTTTTTTAGACTAGGATTAACATATTTGAGTTAGTGATGTTGCGATCAGAAGATCATACATGATAAAATAAAGGATAATTTAAATTTAAGTAATCTTAATTAATAATAATAAAAAAAACAACTTAATAATATGAGTTGTTTTTTTTATTATTATCTTGCATTAGATTTTTGGTTTAAAAGCTTTTCTTGTTTTTTGCATTTAATTGCTATTACTAATGCTGTGATTCCGAAAGTAATAACATTCAATATTCATAATAGCAAATATTTTAATTTATTTTTTGTTTTAGGAAAATTTTTCTGGAAAAATTTTTGCGTTTGATAGATTAATGTTACAAAAACATTCGTATCAAACGATATCATTAATAACACAAAACATAAAAGAGTTGACCAATTGTTCCAAAAGCCATTATATACATTTACATTATAAGAAGAAACTATTCTGAAAATAATCTGAGTGATAACGATAATGTTGAAAAAAATAACCATTATGCTTAAAAAAACAAAATTTTCTGTATTTTTATAATTATTTTTTATATTATTTTTTATATTTTTAAAGAATTTCATTATTAATCCTCCTTCCTTTAATTACAATTAATAACTTGGTTTATATAAAAATATCTTATCATTATTATCTAATTACAGATAAAATAAACTTGACATATTATATATATATATATATATATATATTACACTATTTATGTAACTATGATAAAATTAAAAATTTAAGGAGAACAAAATGTTACAAACTACAATTTTAGTATTAGCTACTTTATCTGGTAGTGCTACTCAAAACGTAACAATGATTAGTAATAGCAATAATGCCGTTACACATGCCAAACAAGAAATAAGTGAAATGCAACAAACATTTTTGCAAACTCATAAATTTGATCCTAAATTATTATTAAAAGATTTAAATGCAATTTATAATTCACAAAGTCATCAAAAATTAAATTTAAAAGATGGTCGTAATTGATGTAAAGTACATTGATACGACACTATGGAACTGTGAATAAACAATGAAAAAGGCACTAAATTAGATAATCTTATAAAAGATGGTGCAGATATTGGAGCCTTTATAGATCTTTTAATAAGTATTTTTTCTCATAGTGTAGCAATTGCTCTTGGTGCCGTTGGCACTTTCTTATTTGCTGAATGAGATATAACTTGAAGGGAGACTAACACCAATCATAGAGGAATTCATATGGAAATATTAATGACAACACCACCTGTAATAGTCTATGCTCACGCACAATAAATATAATTGGTTAATAGAAAACAACTATTACCTTATTTGAAAAAGATGATAGTTGTTTTTTACATTATATTTTTATTATTTATTATGTAATATTAACATTTATTATTATTTTACTAGCGATCTTTTTTTTGATTGCGTTTTCTTGATAAAACTCATGCAAAGATTCCAAAAGTTAAAATTATTAACGGCAGTAATATTTATGAGTTAAGTTTCCTTGTAGACGACAAGGTTGATAGGCTGGCGGTGTAAGCATAGTGATATGTTTAGCTTACCAGTACTAATAGAACGAGGGTTTAAACTAAAATATATTTGCTGATTGGAGTAATTTTTAAGCATCTTTTTAGTGTCGAACTTTATTCAGTTTTTAGAGAATTATTCTCTGGTGTGGTGTTTATAGCAAGATGGTTATACCTGTTTCTTTTTCGAACACAGAAGTCAAGCATCTTAGCGGTGAATGTAGCATAAGCAAGAATAGCGCAATGCACGCCGAACTAAAGGGGCTCTAATTCCCCTTTTTTTCTATCCTGAAACTTTTTCCCAAAAGAGTTTCAGGGTTTTTTTATGCCCTGATTTTTTATTGATCAATCATTACATTATCAATAAATTAAAAAACCAAGATACTATCCTTGGTGAATGGTGTTCCTTGGTGGTTTTTGAGAGATTTTTTATTTTATTAACCGATCAACCGATTGCTATTCTTTATTTTGATATTTTATTGATAAAATTAATGATAATACACCACAAGTAATTATCATTAATGGTAATAGCATGATATAAAATAAAGGTTTAAATTGAGAAGATTTTTTTAGTTTGTATTTTAGTTTAATAAAAGTTGCAACATTAACTACAACTCAAAAAACTATAATTAATGATAAATTAATTCAAGAAGTTATTGAAATATGTTGAATGTTATATGAAATAAATGTTTCTATAATATAAGATACGTCTATTCCAAAAAGAATATTTATTGAAATTGATAAAATTGATAATCCAGTTATGCTTTGATTGATTTTCATTACTACCTCCACTTTTATATATTATAAATATATATAATATAATTATAAAGTAAATATAAATAATAATCAAATAAATTTATTTAATGTTTGTTAAACTACGTTTTATACATAAACTAGACTATTAATATAAATTATAAATTATAATTATTTCTATGATATACCTAATTTAGGTATAATTAATAGAATACAAAAATAAAAATAAGGATTAACAAAATGTTACAAACTTCAATTTTAATATTAGCTACCCTATCAGGTAGCACCACTCAAAATATGACAATGATTAACAATGTTAACAATACTGTTACGCACGCTAAACAAGAAATTCGCAAAATGAGAAATACATTTTTAGAATCTCATAAACTTAACAATGCCTTATTATTAAAAGATTTAAATATAATTTATAATTCTGAAAATCATCTATTTTCCAATTTAAAAGATGGTCGCAACGATCATAAATGACATTGATATGGCGTTGAGGAATTATGAATAAATGAAGAAAAAGGGACTCAATTAAATGACATTATAGCTGACGGAAAAAACGTTGGAGATTTCATTGCTACCATAGCATTCTTAACAGATGGTCTTACTGCTCCGATTGCTTTGGCCATTGGAACTTTTCTATATGCTCAATGAAGCATTACATGAAGAGAAGTTAATGAAGGAAACGGTATCCATATTGAAATAGAGTGCTGAGGAGCACCTTATATAGTTTATGCTCACGCACAATAGATTTTATAATTTTCAAAGATATTTTATTATTTGGTACTAAATTAATAGCAAGATGGTTGTACCTGTTTCTTTTTCGAACACAGAAGTCAAGCATCTTAGCGGCGAATGTAGCATACGTAAGAATAGCGCAATGCCACGCCAAACTAAAGGGGTTCTAATTCCCTTTTTTTTCTATCCTGAAACTTTTTCCCAAAAGAGTTTCAGGGTTTTTTTATGCTCTGATTTTTTATTGATCAATCATTACTAGTTAATAATTAGTGATCAAATACCTAATAATGATTATTGTATTTTTTAACAAAGAGTTTATAATTATATTATATAAATTTTCTAAAATAAAAAAGACAAATATCTAAACAATATTTTCCAATTATTATTGCATTAGCAACTTTGTTAATAACTCAATGATCAATAACATGAATTGTAACTGATCAAAGAAATGGCATTCATATGTCGATTGAAACATTAACTAGCGCTTCAGTAATTGTTTATGCGCATGCTCAATAAGAGCAAGATTTATATAGCGTATTTTGTTGTATAGGTTCATTATGAAAGTAAAAATTAATTCAATAAGCATTAGTATTGTATCTATATTCATTAATATACAAATCTTAGTAACGATAGTTGAGTTTAGGTGACCCAATTTAATATTAAATTTAATTAACACAACAAACATTAAATTAACGTTAATTTTTCTAAAATATATAAATATTAATTTCAAACATTGTTGTTGGTTTTATAAATCTATTTTTTTATATTTTTATTTCTATTATGACTTTTCATGGTTGGGGGTCAGACGATAGTAATGAACTTTTTTGACTGATTCATACACTATTCCCGTTATTGATTTTATGTGAAGTATTAGTTATTTTTAATATTGTAATGGCTATATTTACAATTAAGAGAATCAAAGGTCTTTTTCGCTATAAAAATAAAATTATTAAAAATATAATTTTGGTATTACTAGTAGTTATAACTTGATTAAATGTTTATACTTTTAATATTATTAATATTTCAATCATAGTTTATTTTAAATGTAAAAATCGTATTGCAAAAAAAGTTATCATTGAAAATAAAGATCAAAATATTATTGTTATAAAAAAACACAAAGATCATCGTTCTACCAAAATGTTTCTTATAGATAAGGCCAACGAATATTCTAAACGAAAATATAATTAACTAGATAATTTTTATCAACCCAAAACCTTTGATCAGGTTTTGGGTTTTTATATTTGATAAATTATTTATTGAATAAACTTTAAAACATCAAGACTGATAAATAATTAATCATATTAAATTTTTTATACTTTATATATTTGATTGCTATAGATCATAATAGGAATTATGAACAGTAGTAAATCAATAATATTAATCAAACCAACATCGATGATAATTGTAAATACGAAATATATTTTAGCTATGCTTTAGGAATTGTTTTTGAAATATTGAAAAATATTAATAATCCTAATCAAGCATTTTTAAAATTATTAAAAAATTAAATTGATGATAGTTTTGAAAACAACGACTATTTACCATTAGTTAATGATCAGGTTTTTAAAAATGCACAATGATTCAGCGAGCGTTTATTAGCACCGTATATATATATTAGACCATATTAATAAAAGTTATAGTCGTTTAAACAAAAAATTACGCTATTATAATTATCTAAAGACTTTAATGTTTCTCTAAGTTGCGTCCACCACCGTTACAAAGATTGCAAAGATCTCAATATTTTAAATGCCGTTGAAAAATTAATTTATTAATGAAATCAAACGACAATAATTATAATAGTAATAATGACTTTAAAACCTCATTAACAACTTTATTATCTAAATGATCTAGTTATATTATTCAACTGCACTCTAACAATATCGCAAATAATAAATATTATATAATGTATTAACATTACAATATGATATTAAGCTAAAAAAAAGGACTTATTAAGTCCTTTTTTTATTATAAAACCTTCTAATTAATATAAGAATAATCAGCAATACATATAATATTGATTATAGTAATAATCTAAAAGTTTATCTTAAACGACCTTGATAAACCGTTCGATATTGATCCTAAAAATAGGATAGTAACGGTATTTAAAAAGGTGAAAAAGTAAAATAGTATAATTTATTAAAATTATTTAGTAGTAATAATAATAAAAATAAGTTAACATATATTCATAAGGAAAAAATTATAAAAATTACACTTTCTATTTTAATTATATTAGTAGCGATTTATACATCTTATACTTTTATTGATAATATTATAATTTTAAAAATGAAATGAAAAAATATTTAAACAGAAAATACAAACTTATAAAAAACACAAAATAAAAATAATTATGATCGAGTTACTATCCATACAGGAGGAGACGATTGATCAACTAGAGAAATACAACATTCGTATGAACCGATTTTTTAAATAGTCAAACAGGATTAAGAGGCTAACTCCCTATATGAAATAACCGTAACAAATCAGATGATAATACTTATTGAGTTTGAGGAGAAACAAAAATAGGTGATCATCAACATGATATTATGATACCTTTTAAAGTAAGTAACGAAGATAAAGGGTTTATGATTATAAAATAATCATAAACTCAATAACAAAACAAATAGGAGGTGAAATAACTATGAAATTAAAACAAAACAAAATGATTTATGATAGTGCTGTGATTTTTTTAATCATTGGTCTTGTTATAGGTGTCTTTGAAGTCAAAAACACAATTAGTAATTACCATAACAACAAAATAAATGAAACTGCGATTAATTGACGCAACCAAGCTTTCAAAGCCAGTGTTAAAGATATTGTAGCTAACAGTTCAACCGAGAAAGCGATTATACAGTACAACAACCCTTTAAAACCAGTGTTGTTAAGCAAAACTGTACAAACAGCAAATAATCACCAAAGAGTCGCGAACCATTTATTTTCTTATACAACTGGTAAAGATTATGATTTAGAAATTAATTCAACTTTAACAAAACATAATTACACAAATTCATATAATGTTAATTATTGAAAGTTAAATTTAATAAACAATAAAACTTATAAAGAATTTGAATATGCCAAATTTGCTAAACAAGCAATTAAAGAATCACCATTAAGTATTATGGCAATTATAAAACCAGATTGAGTTAATAATAGTAAAATCAATGATTTTAATATTATTAATGGTTTTAATAGTTTTTTAGATTATCACAACATTAAATCTAACACAGGAAGTATTTCAACATCAATAGTTTCGCCAACGTTAGGTCTAAAAATTAATTGTGAAATTAATTGCCCGATCGAATTAGCGACGCCATCAAATGTTTATGATAAAAATTTTTGAAAACTAACTAGCATCCAAACTTATAATACATAAATAGGAAGGAGCCCTGATAATGTCGATAAATTATAACGAAGAAACAAATATACCTATTCATAAAACACATACTAAGCGAACTAAAATATTTTATATTATTTTTGCTTTTATATTAGCGGTTGGCTTTTTTATTAGTAGTAATGGTATTTGGTGAATTGGTTTTAGCTTTCATAAAAACAAAATGGAGAGCACTTGAACAACTTGAAAAGTTCAAGCTACTAAAGAATCTATCAAACATATTTCTGATAGTACAAAATTTTCTAGTAGTCCTTTAAAATTTAATGGTTATTTAGACCCAGTATCGATCAATCAAAAAACTATTCCATATCAAAATAATTATCATAATATTTTTGATCATAAATCTCATAATAATCCTGGAAAAGTAATTAATAATGTTTTTTCATATAAAACTGGGAATATTTATAGTTTAGAAAATAAATCAATAATTGATAAAAATGGATATACAACAAAATACCAACTTAACAATTGATCATATTATCAAAATAATGCTATTTTAAATAATAATAGATTTATAGAGGAAGATCAATATGCGATTTTTGCTCGCAAAGCATTTGCTCAAAATCTTTTAGATATCATTAAAGTTGTCAAACCAAGTTGAAGTAAATCGGCTATTAAAAATAGCGATTTAAAAATAATAACTAATTTTAACAGCTATCTTGATTTCAAAAATCCAATTGATAATTCGGGTAAAATAACAGTGACGATTGGCTATAAAAAACTCAATCAACAAGTAGCTTGCCAAATCTCATCACCAGTCCAATTACAGACCACTACAACTACTAAGTACAACGTTAATTATTGAAAGTCATTATAATTAAAATAAAGTATTT
Source organism: Mycoplasmatales bacterium (assembly GCA_965237585.1). Lineage (GTDB taxonomy): Bacteria > Bacillota_I > Bacilli_A > Mycoplasmatales > JABABV01 > JABABV01. The sequence continues at coordinate 21,441 of OZ250146.1, forward strand.
ATAAAAAATAACATTTGATAAATTATTTTTATTTAATGTTATTTTTTATACTTAACTTATTACTAATAACATTAGATAATTAATATATTAAGGAGATAACTGATGATAAAAGTCATAAAAATAATTTTTGCTAGTAGTTTTACATTATCTATTAGCACCATCGCTATTACTAGTGTTAGTTGTGGAAATACAAATAATAATAACGAAGACACATTTTTAAAATTCCAAGAAGCAACCACTGCGGACGCCGCCCACATTATGGATTCTCCAATTTATTCATCTTTTGGAGTGACTAGTTATTGAGGAACTGTCGGAATATCAGATTCAGAAACTAAAAAATTAACTGATAATTTCACTATGAATATTACTAATAATATTGATTCTAATAATAATTTAAAAACTGATGTTAATGGTGCCTTCGAGGAACCATTCGATACTGATGCTAAAAATACAGTAGCAATGGTATTTTTAAAAGGTAAAAAAGGTGATAGTTTAAACAGTGTTTATAATAGTTCAAAAGTAATTTTTAATTCATGGAATCAAAAAAACTATGATAGCATTAATTGAAGTAATCAGAATATCAGTCCCAATTACAGTATTAATAAATTTTATGATAGTTTAAAAACCGATCAAACACAATTAACAAAAATATTCGGCAGCAATAGTATTAATACTAAACTAATGTATTCAGGAGCAAGCAAGTTTACTTTGAACAGTTTAAAATCCGAGAGTCATTTAATATATAATAATAGCTCATCACGAAGTTTAAATTTATCAGATAATAATAATTATGCAATTACTACCAAATATACATTATCAATGACAGCTTCTGACAGCAGTATGAAGATAGTGAATATTAATAGTGATTTTTGATTTAAAAACGGGGATACAGTACCTAATAGTAAAAATATTATTGCTTCAAATTTTAGTAATACATAAATTAGTAGTGCAATAACTCCAGATGAGGCTAAAACAGAATTAAATAATTTTTTAAAACTACCAAGTATTGGGGATAAAAGCATCACATTTATGAAAGTGTGAGAATCTCTTATATGATATTATAGTTATAAAAATGGTATCTGAACACAAGGATCATATAGTAACAATAAATCAATTAAAATTAATAGTGTTAATGATAAAGGAAGCATCTCGATTACTGTTATTAAATCAGACGATAGCGTATTAAAATTAACGACTACAGAAACAAGTTTAAATGGATTTCTCGGAGTTGTTAAAACTCATAATGCCGAATTATATGCCCTTTTCATAAATTCTAACTACAACTTTACTAATCCTGTTTTTTGAGAAAAAACTCAGTACTATAATCATTTTGCTCCTACAATGATGGCCATTTTTAATTTAAGAGAAGCTGTTTAAAATATCCAATAAATAAAAATAATCATAATTATTTTATAATCATAATAGAAAATTATAATTAAATAATTTAGCATTATAAGTAATTTTCTTTTATTTTAAAGTATTTTATAATATAATATATTAAAAGTGTAATTTATGATATATTAAGAAAAGTTCTGTCTAATTTTGCGACGAGCACAAATACCAATTTAAATAATTAATATTTATAAATGAGGTTTTGATAATTATGATTTTTATTAAGGAAAAACTATTAGATCATATCGAAATTATTCGTAGTAAAACAGATAATAATATTCCGCTACCAATTAATAAAATAACCGACTGATTAAAAGCAGAATACAATATATCAGTATATCAAATGAAATTTAAAGATGAAATTAAAAATTATAATGGTTTTATTAAAATTACACATATTAATAAAACTAATAATAATGATTATGATAATTGTAAATATGAAATATGTTTAAATGAAAGTAAAGGGCCCCAAATTATTTGGTATTATTTTGGATATGCTTTGGGAATTATTTTTGAAATATTAGCAAATATTAATAATCCTGATTCAGAATTTTTGAAATTAATAAAAAACCAAATTGATGATAGTTTTAAAAATGACGACTATTTACCATTAGTTAATGATCGGGTTTTTAAAAATGCCCAATGATTCAGCGATCGCTTATTAGTGCCAGCATATATATTGGGTCGTATTAACAAAAGTTATAGCTCTTTAAATAAAAAAATTACTCTGTTAGAATTATCACAAGATTTTCAAGTTCCGCTAAGTTGTATTCGCCGCCGCTATGATGATTGCTCTGATTTAAATATTTTAAGCGCCGTTGAAAAATTAATTTATTAATGGCATCAGAACATAAAATTAATATTAGTCAAAAATATATTAACAATGCCATCAAGAGCAAGATCGCAACAGAACCAAAAGAAAGCACAAAAACAAAAGATGTTACTAAAGAATCGAATGATTTAGAAAAACGTAATGAAAAAATAGAACAAGAATCATTAAAAACAATTAGAGATATAAAGTGATTTTCTTTTCTTATTGTTACTTTTTTAATAACAACACCAGTATTTATGATTCCAATATTAGCTAATAGTTTTAATGGAAACAAGACTATATTAATTGTTTATGGTTCAGTTGACTCTATCGCAATCGCAACTTCATTAACAACTTTATTATCTAAATTATCTAGTTATACTGTTCGGTTACATTCTAATAACACATCTAACAATAAACATAATCATAAATCAGTTTGCAATCATAGCGACAATTAAAGCACCAATTCCAAAAGTAACAATTATCAATAATAACAATCTTAATGATAATATAGGTGAAACATTAGTATTATTATAAAAAATTTTCTTAATTTTAGATATCAAAGATATAAAAATTAATAAATCAAAAAATATAGCACCGACTAAAGCGGTAATCATAAAAATAATAATCCAATATAATTATTATTAGTGTTTTGCAAATGTAATCAAGAAAAAACAACAAGCAGAAACTAATTTATATAATATGGAGAATCAATATTTAAAAACTCACCAACTGAATGTAAAAACATTATCACAAAATTTAAAAGTTCTTTATAATCAGGAAAAATTAACTTTAAAAAACGGACGAAACGGACATAAGTGACATTGATATGGTATAGATATTTGGATAAACGAAGAAACAGGAACCAAAATTAACGATAAGTTAGAATCTATTCATTCATTTTCAGACATTGTTGATATGATAGCTGAAGCATTATATTTTGGGCCAGCCGTTCAAATAATCACAATTCTTACTAGGTTATTAATCGGATCTTGAGAAATAACATGAACAGAAACAGATGAAGGTAACGGAATTCATTTATCAATAGAATTATTAACTGGAACACCATACATAGTATATGTACACGCTCAGTAACACATAACCAAATAAGCAGCCAATTACAAATTGGCTGCTTATTTAAATTATTGAATCGTTTGTATATAAATCTTTCTGATAACGCAATAAAGTAATTATCAACGCTCCAATCCCGCATGTCATAATAATTAATACTAATATTAATAGATATCGCCAATTGTTATAATTTTCTTTAATAGAAACACAATAAATTCTTCTTAATAAAATAATAAAAGTAGATAAATCAGCCAAAAAAGCACCAATAAATCAAAATATAGGTCAACTAAATTGATGATGATAATTATGCGAAAATAGTAAATGAGGAAGAACACCTGGATAGAAAAATTTTATTGCATTTCAGATAGCTTGAAAATTTATTATTATGCATAAAAAACTTATACGAAGCGGATTTGGCTTTCTATTCATAGAGACTCCTTTATAGTTAGTTAGTTTTCATATTTAATTCTTTTTTTTGACATATCATAGTTATCATTAAAGTTCCGATACCAAAAGTAATAGTCATAAATATGACTAAAATAATATAATATAATGATATTTTAAAAAGTGATACATTAGATAAAAAGATCTTTTTAATTTTTATAATAATAAAAATTGACATTCAAATAGTATGAAATAAAACTAAACTTAAAATAGATGCTAAATTAAGTCATCATTAAGAAGAATCGTTTTGTGTTTTAGTTCAGAAGGCATTAGCGTTGCTACCGCTCACACCAATGCTAAAACATTTCATAAAATATGAATCGCACTTCAATATACTAAATTTTGGGGTTTTCTCATTAAATATACTCCTTATTTTTAGAAAGACAATAAGAGTATCTCCGATGCATTTTAGCACTTATTTAAGGATAATTATCTGTAATAATTAAGAAAACAATTCTTAATTAGAAAAATTTATAAATTAATTTTTTAAAAATAGGTCTCTGTTTACGAGATAAAAATATTTATTTTTAATAAGTGCTTATTATTTTAATATTTCTATTACACTATTTTTTCACTATATATATTATACAACTTTTATAAATTAATCCTCCTTCCTTTAATTACAATTAATAACTTAGTTTATATAAAAACATCTTATCATTATTATCTAATTACTGATAAAATAAACTTGACATATATATTGCACTATTTATGTAACTATGATAAAAGTAAAAATTTAAGAATAACAAAATGTTACAAACTACAATTTTAGTATTAGCTACTTTATCTGGTAGTGCTACTAAAAACGTAACAATGATAGTAATATTGATGAAGTTAAACAAACATAAAATAATTTAAACCAACTTGAAAATCAATATTTAAAAACGGACAAATTAAATATTAAACAACTATCAAAAAATTTAAAAAGAACGAAAATAACATAACATCTAAAGGAGATTTATTTATAAAAATGCCATATAAAATATCAAAAAAACTCTTAATCTTAAACATTATTATTGGTTCGATAAACCTTATTTGATACACATTTATTTATATAACGACTTTTCATGGATGAGGGAGCGATAATAGTTCTGGACATATTATGTTTTGATTAGGCCATGTTCTTTTTCCAATATTAATTGGATATGAATTATTAGCTATTTTTAATATTTCAATCGCTATATTTACAATTAAAAAAATTAAAGATCTCTTTCATTATAATACTAAAATTATTAAAAATATAATTTTAGTATTATTAGTAATGGTAACTTGATTAAATGTTTATACTTTTAATATTATTAATATTTCGATTATAGTTTATTTTAAATGTAAAAATCGCATTGTTAATAAAATTACTATTGAAAATGTAGATCAAAATATCGCAGTTGTCAAAAAATATAAAGTTCATCGCTCTACTAAAATGAGTATTATAGATAAAGCCAACGAATATTCTAGACGACATTATAATTAAATAAAATTATAATGTTGCTAAATTAATTTAATGCAACCCAAAACTTAATCAAAAGTTTTGGGTTTTCATATTTTATAATATTTATAAGGAACTTTTGATAATTGTGATTTTTATTTATGAAAAATCATTAGATTATATTAATATCAAAATATATTATTTATTATGTTAATTTCTATTTAAATATAAGGAATTATATTTGGGAAAAAATTCAATAAACCAAAGCCAATAATAACAAAGTAATAATTGCTTAAAAATGAAAAATTATACCAATAAAAAATTAATTTAAAGAATATTAAAAAAAGGTTTGACTTAACGTATTGCTAATGATATAATAATCAAGCGTTAAAGAGCGGTTTCGTAATTTACGCTTACCTATTGTTAGCAATAACGGTAGCGAAAATCTCATCTAATGAGAGAAAATAGTTCTTTGAAAACTGAATAAAGTAGACATCAAAAAGATGTCTTAGAATTAACTCAAATCAATAGGCACAAAAGAGCAATTCATTGCATATAAACAATATATTTTTTAGTATTAAATTACTAAGAGCGTACGGTGAATGCCTTGGGTTTAGGAGTCGATGAAGGACGTAACTACTTGCGATAAGCCTCGGTTAGATAGAAGTAATCTTTGATCCGGGGATTTCCGAATGGGGCAACCCAGCATCCTTAATAGGATGTTACTATTAAATGAATACATAGTTTAATAGAGAGACACCGAGGGAACTGAAACATCTCAGTACCTCGTGGAATAGAAAGCGAATGCGATTCCCTTAGTAGCGGCGAGCGAAAAGGGATTAGCCCAAACCAGGATTTATCCTGGGGTTGTAGGACAGTTTATACAGAGTTACAAATTTACTAGATAGCAGAATTATCTGGGAAGATAAGCCACAGCGGGTGAAAGCCCCTTATGCGAAATTTAGTAAACTCTTAACTGTATCCTGAGTACGGCGAGGCACGTGAAACCTTGTCGGAATCTACGCAGACCATTGCGTAAGGCTAAATACTACCTAAACACCGATAGTGAACCAGTACCGTGAGGGAAAGGTGAAAAGTACCCCGAGAGGGGAGTGAAACAGTTCCTGAAACCGTATGCTTACAACAAGTTGGAGCCCGTTAATGGGTGACAGCGTGCTTCTTGTAGAAAGAGCCGGCGAGTTATGATCTTATGCAAGGTTAAGGGGTATACCCGGAGCCGTAGCGAAAGCGAGTCTTAATAGGGCGTATAGTATGTGGTCATAGACCCGAAACCAGGTGATCTATCCATGAGCAGGTTGAAGGTGAGGTAACACTCACTGGAGGACCGAACCCACGTTCGTTGAAAAGACCGGGGATGACTTGTGGATAGTGGTGAAATTCCAATCGAACCTGGAGATAGCTGGTTCTCCCCGAAATAGCTTTAGGGCTAGCGTTCTATGGACGTTAACGGAGGTAGAGCACTGAATGTAGAATGGTCCCACCTCGGGATACTGCCTGCAATCAAACTCCGAATGCCGTTAAATATAATGTAGAGCAGTCAGTACGTGGGTGATAAGGTCCGCGCACAAGAGGGAAACAGCCCAGACCGTCAATTAAGGTCCCAAAATAATACTAAGTGGAAAAGGATGTCGGATCGCACAAACAGCTAGGATGTTGGCTTAGAAGCAGCCATCATTTAAAGAACGCGTAACAGCGCACTAGTCAAGTGATCCGGTGCCGAAAATGTACCGGGGCTAAGTATTATACCGAAATTACGGATTTCATCGATTTTTCGATGGAGTGGTAGGGGAGCGTTCCAAGCTGGGATGAAGCGAGATCGTGAGGACTCGTGGACTGCTTGGAAGTGAGAATGCCGGCATGAGTAGCGTTTGGTGGTGAGAATCCACCATGCCGATTGAGGAAGGTTTCCTGGGCAAGGCTCGTCCTCCCAGGGTTAGTCAGGACCTAAGGCGAGGCCGAAAGGCGTAGTCGATGGACAACAGGTTGATATTCCTGTACTACCATATTTAGGAAATGGAGTGACGGAGAAGGATAATGTATCCCGGTTATTGGATTCCGGGTCAAGCACAAAGGCGGTCAATTAGTAAATTTTTTGGCTCAACGTTGAAGTGTGATGAGGAGTGAACGGTTTTACCTAGTAGCGAAGTATATGACTCCACGCTTCCAAGAAAAGCTCCTACTGTTATTAATATGGTACCTGTACCGAGAACGAACACACGTCCTCAAGATGAGAATTCTAAGGCAAGCGAGATAATTGTAGCTAAGGAACTCTGCAAAATGACCCCGTAAGTTAGCGAGAAGGGGTGCTCACATTTATGTGAGCCGCAGTGAATAGGCCCAGGCGACTGTTTAGCAAAAACATAGCTCTCTGCAAAGTCGTAAGACGAAGTATAGGGGGTGACGCCTGCCCAGTGCCAGAAGGTTAAAGGAATTAGTTAGCTCTTTATGAGCGAAGCTTTGAACTGAAGCCCTGGTGAACGGCGGCCGTAACTATAACGGTCCTAAGGTAGCGAAATTCCTTGTCAGGTAAGTTCTGACCCGCACGAAAGGCGTAACGATCTGGGCGCTGTCTCAGCTACAAACTCGGTGAAATTTTAGTCAGCGTGAAGATGCGCTGTACCCGCAACTAGACGGAAAGACCCCGTGGAGCTTTACTATAGCTTGATATTGGGTTTTGATATATTATGTACAGGATAGGTGGGAGACTTTGAGGCAGGGGCGCTAGTTCTTGCTGAGTCATCCTTGGGATACCACCCTTGATATATCGAAATCCTAACTTACTCCCATTATCTGGGAGAAGGACAGTGTCTGGTAGGTAGTTTGACTGGGGCGGTCGCCTCCTAAAGAGTAACGGAGGCGCTCAAAGGTACCCTCAAAATGGTCGGAAATCATTTTTAGAGCGCAAAAGTAGAAGGGTGCTTGACTGTGAGACTTACAAGTCGAACAGGTACGAAAGTAGGATTTAGTGATCCGCCGGTTCTGTATGGAAGGGCCGGCGCTCAACGGATAAAAGCTACCCCGGGGATAACAGGCTTATCTCCCCCAAGAGTTCACATCGACGGGGAGGTTTGGCACCTCGATGTCGGCTCATCGCATCCTGGAGGTGAAGTTGCTTCCAAGGGTTAGGCTGTTCGCCTATTAAAGCGGTACGCGAGCTGGGTTCAGAACGTCGTGAGACAGTTCGGTCCCTATCTGTTGTGGGCGTAGGAAAATTGAAAAGTGCTGTCCCTAGTACGAGAGGACCGGGATGGACATACCTCTGGTGTTCCAGTTGTCATGCCAATGGCATCGCTGGGTAGCTACGTATGGAATGGATAACCGCTGAAGGCATCTAAGCGGGAAGCCACCTTTGAGATAAGTTTTCCCACTCTTTATGAGTTAAGTTTCCTTGTAGACGACAAGGTTGATAGGCTGGCGGTGTAAGCATAGTGATATGTTTAGCTTACCAGTACTAATAGAACGAGGATTTAAACTAAAATATATTTGCTGATTGGAGTAATTTTTAAGCATCTTTTCAGTGTCGAACTTTATTCAGTTTTTAGAGAATTATTCTCTGGTGTGGTGTTTATAGCAAGATGGTTATACCTGTTCCCTTTTCGAACACAGAAGTCAAGCATCTTAGCGGCGAATGTAGCATAAGCAAGAATAGCGCAATGCCACGCCGAACTAAAGGGGAGTTAAATCTTCTTTAATTCTATCCCAAAACTTTTGCCAAGAAGTTTTGGGGTTTTTTTTATGCCTTTTTTAAGACTAGATCAACATTCTAAAACAGGCCTAGCATGATAATTTTTGATTTTGTGAAAAGTCCTTTATTAATCATTGTTTATTAATTTTTACACTTTTAGGATCGTTGATCAAAAATCTTGATTAACGATTTGGCTTTTTATGTTGTAATTATAGTCAAAAAGTTGTATAATAGAATAGTTTTTTTTAACTAAGCCTTTTAGAAGAAGGTTTAATTATGATCAACGAAGATAACTAAATAATAATTTTTCAAAGTTTAATTAAACTTTATAATATATGATGAAAAATTATTAAGTGAAAGGATAGGTATAATGAATAAGAATTTAAAAATTTTTTTCGCAGGATTAGGAATCGCCACCTCAGCTTCAGCAGTTAGTTTAAGTGTTGTTAGTTGTGGTAAAAACGCTAGCCACCCAAAAGACCAATACACACCCCAACAAGTAAAAGCATTATTTGACAAGACAGCTTTTAACACACCGTTAACAAAACAATTACAGACTAAATTAACTAGCAAACAAACAATTAGTAATTTAGTTTTTTCAATTGCGACTATTCAAAATGAAGATACATCACAACCATCAACAACAGTTAATGGAACGTTTTCTGTTTTACAACAAGGTTATAACTTTAACGTTGCTGCTTCATATAATGAATCAAATAAAACTTATACTTTTTTAAATACTCAAGTAATTAAAAATGCGTATACAGCAGATCAAGTAAAAGCGTTATTTGATAAAAGTGCGTTTTCAAAACCACTTACCAATGTTTTAAGTAGCAAACTCACTTTAGATAAATCACAATCAATTCAAAACTTAAAATTCGTAATTACTAAATTTCAAGGAATTGATACATCACAACCATCAACTAATATTACTGGAACGTTTAATGTATCATCAGAAAAATCATTTGGTTATTCATTTGCAGGAACAGTGGCTTATAATGAAATTAAAAAAGATTATGTTTTTTTAACAATTAATACTAAAAAAACATATACATCAGATCAAGTTAATGCATTTTTTGCTAAAAAATCTATCGAAGCAACATTGACATCATTTTTACAAAATAACCTTAAAAATGGAACAAATATTATTAAGGACTTAGATGTTGTAACTAGCGATGTAAAAGGAAGCAAAACAAATAGTCCATTAGCTAATATTACTGGAACGTTTAATGTATCATCAGAAAAATCATTTGGTTATTCATTTACAGCATCAATAACTTATAATGAAATAACACAAAAATATTTTTATTCAAGTCCGATGATTACAAATACTTATACACCCGATCAAACAAAAGCATTATTTACAGATAATGCAATTACAAAACAACTTAATACTGCTTTAACAGCAATATCAAATCTTCCGATCAGTGATTTAGCAATTAATACTACACGTGTTTACAATAATGAAAACACTAGTCATCCATCAGCTAATATTACTGGTAATTTTAAAACTTCAAAAACAGAAACACATACTTTTACAACAACAGTATCTTATGATATAAGTAAAAAAACATATATTTTTTCAAACACAACTACTAAAGGGTCTGCAATAATAATTAAAGGCTCATCATATAATGAAAAAGCAACAACATATATTAGTGATCATTATTATTTAACAGAAAATACAAATATTGATTTAAATTTAGATGACTCTCCAATATTAAAAACAACATATAAATCAGAAAATGCTGATCAAATGATGGATTTAGTTTTCACAGGGTCAGTAAGCTATAGTTCAGCAAATGCTAAAACTAGTCAAACTTTTAGAACAATATATGTTAAAGTATCTTATAATCAAACTAAAAACACTTCTAATATAAATAATCTATATATCCAAAATTCAGCTTGATTAAAAGATACAAACTCAGATGCTATATCAGCGAATCTATCAAATATTATTAAAGACAATTATCCAAATGTAGTACTTGATAATAATCAAGCGCCAACAATTAATCTAGATTTTCAAAATAATGATGATTCAGGACATATTTTACCAATTGCATTTCACGGTAAATTCTTTGTCAACGCTATTAGTGAGTATTCTAAAGGCAAGAATGAAGATATGTCAAAATACAATAATACTTATACAGGAACAATGCAATTTGATACAAGAACTTTTCTTTCAACAATGACAATCGAAACTACATTCGATGATCATGTTAAATTAAATAAAGTAAAAGTTCAAAAATTAGTAGTAAATTATTTACAAACTTGATTCGAGGCTAAAGATGCTCCAAAATTAAAAAGATTAACATTTGGAAAATGAATGCCCAACGATCACAAATATAAAAGTAGTGCCCCCATATGAAAAATGACAGGAGAAGCAACACCATATAACGATACTAAAAAAATATCATTATTTAAATGTGATGTTACAACCGATTTTTATAATCCAGGCAAACTACAAATTAATGCATTTAAAATGATAGACCCTAATAACGATCCTTTATCTGGTTACTGACCAAAAAAAGGAGTCAATATCTTTTTAACAGAATCTTTAAAAGCTGCAAATTTAAAAACAGATTTTAAAACACCACCAAAAGATTTAATACCAGCTAATATTATAAAAGTTGAAGCAATACACGTTAATAGTGTATCGTTTTATGATAGTGGTGATGATTATGATTTTGTAATAAATTACAGGATCGCTGTTACTATGACAGATCCTAAAGATCCGTCAAAAACAATAGTAAAAAATTATACTGATGCACATATAACATATAATTATTTAACTGATACTAAAACAAAAGCTAAGTTCTATAATTTAACTTCTATTATTATACCATCTAATATTAATCCCGTATTACTATTTTAATATACTTATTTAATTAATATATAGTTATATCATTATTTTTAAAAACACCTTGATCTTAATAAGATCAAGGTGTTTTTTGTTTAATGATTAGTGGATGATTTTATCATATATCTACTTAGTAGACTTTTATATTAAAGTTAATAGATGTACAACATTAAATTTAACTATTATTGATTAAGTTTTGTAAATAAAAAATAAATAAGCTTATCATTTTGGAAAGTATATTAGGAATAATTTTATATTTAATAAACTAGTAAGTATATAAAGATTGTGATACAAATATTAACTAAAATTACTTAATAAAAATAACATATATTGTAATTATTTTTAGTGCTAATATGTCACTTTATAGAACTATAAATATCTTAAAATATTATACAATATTTGTAATTACAAAATTAAAATAATTATTATAATATGTTGATTAATGAGAAAATAACCAATAAATAAGTTTGTTTTTACTTGATGAAAAAACTTAATTATATATTTAAAAATATTAAATAAAACACTTAATAATCTAATTATATTCCCAAAACTTTTGATTGAGTTTTAAGTTTTTATGGCTTTTTTACAGCGTTAGATCATAAAAATTATAGATCTTAACAGAACTGTTACCAAAAATTATAATAATTATTAATATTCTAAAAAAAGTCCCTTATCAATCGTTTTTTATTGATTTTTCAACTTTTTAGATATTGAATTATTTTTTTTATTCATTAGAAATTAGATGATTTTATATTTATATTGTATTAAAATAAAAAAAGTTGTATAATACATTTGTTTTTGAATTAAAACCTTTTAAACAAGGTTTCAATTACAATAAACATTAATAATTAAAAACAATTCTATTTATTAAAAACTTAGGTTTATGAATTTTACTATATATTTTCTAAATTTTCATTAAGACCTAATAAAACTATTATATATTATATTAATTTTCAAAAATATTATCAAAATGTTTATACAAAAAAATTATAATTCTCAAGAAAGAAGAAACAATAATGAAAAAAGCTAATTTAAAAATTATATTTGCTAGTTTAGGTGCTCTAAGTATTGCATCAACTGGTGTAGGAGTGATAAGTTGTGGAACATCACAAACCCCAAATGGTGATAAGACAAAACAAATAACACATGATATGATTTTGGAAACAGTTACAAAATCAATCTATGGTGCTCTGGGGGGGTGCTAAAACAATAACTAATATTAAGTTTAATACTGTTGGCGAAACTAGTAAAAAAACAAATGATCAATCATTTATTGGTGTTGCCGGAATTTATACTTTTAATAATCAAATACAACGATTTAGCGAAAAGATAAATTACAATTATACTAATAAAAAATATGATTTTATTAATTTAACATTAGGAAAAGGATCAATAACTCAAATATTTTCATTAAATCTTGCTGTTAATACAAAATTAAACATTATGATGAAAAAAGCTATGGCCGATAAAGGCCATGAACTAATGCAAGAACAATTAGTGCAAACTGGAATTTTTACTTTTAATAAAAATGATTATAATAGTAATTTAGTTAGTGCGACTTTTGTAGGAAAATGTCGTAAAAATGCTAAAGATGATTGACCGGTAATGTTCAAGATGACTGTTAATTATGATTTCAAAACTCAACAATATAGTTTAGTCAAACTAGATATTACCAAAATAGAATTTGTTCGTATTAGATGAGCCGCTAGAAGTTCAATGAATAAATTACCTAATTACAATTCTAAATTCAAATACAGTGAACAAGTAATTGAATCTACAATTATAATTAGCAAAGTTAATATTGATCCTGCGACCCCAAATAAAATTACTATTGATATCAATGGTAGATTTTTAGAAACACCACCAAAACAAGAATTTCAAAGAGTAATAAAACGTTTTAGTGAAACTATTACTTTCGATAGTAATGGTGCTAAAGAACATAAATTTAGCAGTTCACAACCTGTAACTGATAACGTTGTTTTATATGATGTGTTTTCAAAAGCACATATGCTTGCAGGAATGAAAAACATTCTTGAAAACTATCCTAAATACAAAGGTCAAAGCATCACTGATATTAAACCAACAATAGAGTTATGATTAACATTACCGCTTAAATCAGGTGATAAATTATATGGTACACAAACTCAATCTCCATTTTCATTCAAACATAATGGTAAAGATGATACTGTATACGGAGATATTAGTTATAATTTTAAAACCAAGATGTATTCTTATGATTTAGTTTAACCTTTATAAATTTATGTAAATAAATAATTTAAAAAACAAAAAACAATCATAATTAATGATTGTTTTTTGTTTTTGATAACGCAAGATTCATACTATTATAAAACTTAATTATATTTACTTTAAGAACAAATCAGAAAATAGATAAGATTTTTAATAATCCAATTTTAAAAATACGTTTAGGATTATTGATTGCTTTTAGAAATTTGGTTAAGACCTTCTAATCTAATCGGTCATCAAAAGATCATTATAAATTAAAATATTTAAACTTTTTTATTGTATTAAAATAAAAAAGTTGTATAATATTTTTGTTTTAAAAATAATCCTTTATTTTAAAGGCATAATTAAAAAACATTTTAAAATATTAATGCAAAAACTATATTAAAAGTCGATCAATTTAAAATTAAAAAAAAGAAAGAGATGAAAAATAATGAAAAAATTAAACTTAAAAATTATTTTCTCCACTGTTGGCGTATTAACTACAGCCTCAGTTATGGGGGGGGGGTTAGTTAGTTGTGGATCGGAAGTTCCAATTCATAACTATAAACCCCAAAAAGAATTACAAACTATTTTTAACAAAACTAATTTAACAAAACCAGTAACTGATGCACTCAACTCACAGTTAGCTATTACAAAATCAGCAACATCAACAATGACTGATTTATTATTTAATAGTAGTAAAATTAGAAATGTTAATAGTTACAATCCAGAAGCAAGTGTTTCGGGATCGTTCACATTTAATAAAATTAGAAATGCTTTCAATTTAGTAATTTCATATGATGAAAATAATAAAAACTACACACCATCATTTGTAAGAATCAATACTAGTAACATACCGATGACACAATCATATTTATCTCTCAACGAACTAACTTCTAATATTTTTAACAAAAGCAATTTAGAAAAACCAGTAACTGATGCGCTTAATACACAATTAAAAACCAAAAAACCAATAGCATCAACAATGACTGATTTATTATTTAATAGTAGTAAAATTAGAAATGTTAATAGTTACAATCCAGAAGCAAGTGTTTCGGGATCGTTCACATTTAATAAAATTAGAAATGCTTTCAATTTAGTAATTTCATATGATGAAAATAATAAAAACTACACGCCATCATTTGTAAGAATCAATACTAGTAACATACCGATAACACAATCATATTTATCTCTCAATGGACTAACTTCTAATATTTTTAACAAAACCAATTTAGAAAAACCAACTAATGACGCTCTTGTTAAAACATTAATTTCTAAAAGTGATCCAACACCAACGATAACTTTTACAGATTATAAAATTAGTGATATCAAAGGCGTTAATAGTTACAATCCAGAAGCAAGGGTCTCTGGATCATTTAAATACCGTTCTGATAGTTACTTCTTTAATTTAATAATTTCATATGATGAACAAAAAATAACTTATACATCATTTTTTGTTAATGTTAATAAAGGTGATAATGACTTAGCACCAAGTAAATGAAATCAAGCAGTTCAAAAAAAATTAAACACAGGCTTATGAAACCCTGTACCACCAAAAGATATGGTGACTAATGTTAAATTAGATATTATGACAGGTAGTCAAAAATCAACAAATTCTTTCGGTAATATAACTATTGCTGAATATAAAGGAACTGGTACTTGACATGGTGCTCAAAGAGTTATATCAGCACAAGTCTGATATAACGGAACTAAACAAAGTCATGTTATGACAGCTCTAAAACCATTTGTTTCTAATGTTGGAACAGATTTATTTGGACAAATATTTGGTTCGGTTCCAAATTATATTAGAAACAAATATGGTTACAAATGAAATGCTAAAGTCGATATTGATAAAAATGGATTTGATGTAACTATTAGTAATTCAGCCTCTTTAACAGCAACAAAATTAATCGTATCAGGATATGCTAAGCTTGGTAATCCAGTTATGTCTACAAAATTTATTGTAAACTTATCTTACAATTACAATACTTTAAAATATTCTATGGATCCATCAAAAGATATCCGTGTTATTCCAAACAACAGAATGCTTTTAATGCATGATAAAATAGAAAATATTATCAAAGCAAAACTAAACACAAACAAGGATACATTAAAGAACTTTGCGATTGCTTCATTTGTTTCTAAAGATCATAATGGACCACTTGTTAATGTCGTTGGTGAACTAGCAACGCCAACACTGGCTATTAAAGTTTTCACAATGCAAGTTAGATTAGAAAACCAACTACCAATTGCTGGAACGTACAAAGTTATTGATACAGATGGTCGTTTCAAAGACTTTTCAACAAATGGTGATTTATATAAAACGATTCTACCAACAATAAAAACTGTTAAAGATTTTGATCATTTTGCAATTACTAAAATTGGTAAAATTACTTTTAGCGATAAAGATAATAATTATCAAACAACAGCAACAATTTCTTTAGACGTAACTCTAAAAAATAAAAAAGTTGTTCATTACACTGAATCAGTTACTTATGAATTTGTTTTAAACAAATTCAATACAAGTGATTTAGTAATAGTAAAATAAAAACAATTTCTAGAATATTATTTTAGAATTTTATAATAAAAAAAGACACTAAATTAATAGTGTTTTTTTTTGTTAATTTTGCGATTTTTATCACATCAATAATAAAATTGTGATTTTAAATGAAAAAGTTTATAACCACCATATTTTAGAAATTATTTTATTAAACAAATTATTATTAAATCAATTTTATAGTACTAATTGATTTACATTTTTCTATAACTCAAATAAATCATATCAATATTTTATAAATATGAATTTATAAAACTTAGAACGAAACACATAATTTTTAGATAAAGGAGCATTTTTCGAAATGACCAATTTAAAAAAATAAAAATAATCAGTATATCATCTTTTGCATCACAAGGTAATATCAATAATCCCTATGGCTATATACCAAGTTATTGAAAAAAATATTGATGTTTATGATCTGCATTCCGAAAACAACAGTTCAAGATTTATTGATGCTGATTTTTTCGTCATCAAACGAGAAAGTTCTGATCCTAATAAACTAATTCATTTATATACACTAACCAATAATAATTCTGGTACAGAAATTAATAGGACTGATAAAAAACTAATTAGTATTAAATATACTATTAGTCGCTATCCTAACGAAAGTAATTATGGACAAAGTATTTGCGAAATCAACGTTCAAGTAGGTAAAAGTAATCCGTTACAAAATTTTGAAAACGGAATATATCTATTTAATTTAAACGAGGGCTTGTTGATGAAAAACATTATGCTTGATTTTCAGCATAAACAAAACAACCATCTTCGTCTAGTTGAATATAGTTGAGGACCCGGAAGGGTAGATACTATTCGAAGAGTGGTTATAAAAACGTTAATTCAGAATCGCTATGTTGTGTTAACAGCATTGGTAACAACAACAATCCTGCATTAAAAGTTGGCAATAATACTTTTGTTATGAATGTTGCCGTTTATGGATATTATTAAATACAGATATTAATAATAATCTAAAAACAGTACAAAAAATTATGTATTTTATAAAGTTAGGACATTTCAAAACGATAGTATTTTTTAGTTGCTTAAATATCTATCTTGAACAAATTAAATGAATCATTAATAATAATTTAAAAAATAGATAAATATGTAAAACCACTAAAATAAAATCTTAAAATAAAAAACATTAGGTATTCACTGATGTTTTTTATTTTTACTGATTTTTATAATTATTATATAAATATACTATATAAGTGTTATAATGGATTTGTTGTTTTAAGAAAAAAGTTTATAACAACCACATTTTAGAAATTGTTTTATCAATAAAACTATCATTAAAAAAAAAAAAAATAAGGAGATTATTTAATTTTATGAAAAAATTAAAAAAAATTGCTTTTATTAGTTTCGGTATTTTAACCGGCGCTACTAGTGCAACCACAATTATTAGTTGTGGAACTAATTCTAATCACAATCCTAAAGATACCAAAATCACAACTTTATTAAATAAAACTCATCTACAAAAAATTGTAATGAAAAGTTTTAAAAATAAATTAGCAAATAATTTTGCTAATTTATCAGACGTTACTTTTACTGTTGGTGCTATTAATAAAACAGATAAAAATAGTTCTACAGTCAAAATAAATGGTACTGCAAAAATAGGTACAAATGCTATCAAGTTTCAAGAAAATATTTCTTATAATATAGATTCTAATTCTTATTTATATAGCAGCCCTAAAATTAGTTACTCAACTTCAATAATTGAAAAAACTAAAAACCCACTAGATTCTGCTTATACACAAAATTCACCAAGTGGACCAAAAGTTTATCAAAATCCCCAATTATATAGCGCAATCAATAAATTAGTAAAAACAAAATTAAACAATTTTAAAATTACTGATTTTAGTACAAATTTAACCACTGTTATTTTAAGTAATATAAATAATACTGAATCAACTATTGCCACAGGACATTTATTGTCTAATGATTCAAATTCACCAATTCCATTTAAAGTAAAAGTTATTTATGATTATTTAAATAAAACATATAGCGCCACTAACTTTGTACAAGATCAAAGTTACGCAATTAAACTATCGCATGATAATTTAATTACTCCCGTAGCAAAATCACTATATAGTGAAATTAAAAATGGTAATTCAACTACAATTACTAATATTAATTTTTCAATTGATAGTTCAAAAATTAATAATAGTATTTTAGATCAACCAACAATTCCGGTTAATGGAATTTATGATTTAAAAGATCACGGTACTATTAAATTTAGTGAAATAATAAAATATTCATACGCTGCTTATGACAACAATAAATATTCGTTCTCAAATGTTGATTCGCCTTATTCAATTACCCAACCATTTAAATTAGGTATGAATAAAGATACTAAAAAATATATTAATCCGAATCTTTATGAATCAGCAATCAATGCTTTTTACACAGATTATCAAGCTGTTAATGTTAGTGAAATGATAGCAACTAGCAAAGTTACTTTTGTTGATAATAACTATAGTTTAAATATTGCAAGTATGACATTTGATGGTGTAGTTAAAACCAAGATAGATAATCATGGAGCACCGTTCACAGTTAAAGCTTCATATAATTATAAAACTAAAAAATACCAAGCAAAAATTATTCAAGTTGGAAAATCATTTGAGCAATTATTTACTAAAGCAAATATTGCTCAAGAGATTCAATCACAATTACGACTTCATTATTGATCACAAAATGAAGATACAACATTAGCTGATAAAGGATTAATTGATTTCGATTATAACTTAAATAATATTACTTTTCCAGAAGACGGATTTACGATTTATGATCCAGCTATTACAGTAACAGGACATGCTATAACAGGAAATTTAAATATTTTTAAATTTAGCTTTACCCTGATATATTACTATAATGCTTTTCCAGACGAACCAGGTGGCGTGTTTATCGAAGATAGTCCCCATGTCATTGGTAAACCAATAGATTTATTAGATACTAATTCTATCGAGACCCAAACAGCAACTTGATTAAAAGAACAAAATCCTCAAGACACAATCACAAATATAGTAGTAACAAAATCATCAACAAACATCAACAAAGATATTACTAATAATAGCATTAGTAAAAACGTTACTATTACATATGATGATACAACGACTTCAAAAATCGGAATTAATCTTAGTGGAAAATTATCATATAGTTTCACGAATAAAAACTATACTTTTACAGTTTAGAAATAATAACTTAATTTATTGATATTACAACTATCATTAAAAAAATAAAATAATAAGGAGATTATTTAATTTTATGAAAAAATTAAAAAAAATTGCTTTTATTAGTTTCGGTATTTTAACCGGCGCTACTAGTGCAACCACAATTATTAGTTGTGGAACTAATTCTAATCACAATCCTAAAGATACCAAAATCACAACTTTATTAAATAAAACTCATCTACAAAAAATTGTAATGAAAAGTTTTAAAAATAAATTAGCAAATAATTTTGCTAATTTATCAGACGTTACTTTTACTGTTGGTGCTATTAATAAAACAGATAAAAATAATCCTGAAGTTAAAATAAATGGTACTGTTAAACTAAAAACAAACATCCTTAAATTTAGCCAAGTGATTGCTTATAATCTAAATTTAGAAACTTATATAGCTAGAGCTATCAATTTTTATCAATCAACATCAGAGATAATAATTGATAAAAACCCACTAGATTCTGCTTATACACAAAATTCACCAAGTGGACCAAAAGTTTATCAAAATCCCCAATTATATAGCGCAATCAATAAATTAGTAAAAACAAAATTAAACAATTTTAAAATTACTGATTTTAGTACAAATTTAACCACTGTTATTTTAAGTAATATAAATAATACTGAATCAACTATTGCCACAGGACATTTATTGTCTAATGATTCAAATTCACCAATTCCATTTAAAGTAAAAGTTATTTATGATTATTTAAATAAAACATATAGCGCCACTAACTTTGTACAAGATCAAAGTTACGCAATTAAACTATCACATGATAATTTAATTACTCCCGTAGCAAAATCACTATATAGTGAAATTAAAAATGGTAATTCAACTACAATTACTAATATTAATTTTTCAATTGATAGTTCAAAAATTAATAATAGTATTTTAGATCAACCAACAATTCCGGTTAATGGAATTTATGATTTAAAAGATCACGGTACTATTAAATTTAGTGAAATAATAAAATATTCATACGCTGCTTATGACAGCAATAAATATTCGTTCTCAAATGTTGATTCACCTTATTCAATTACCCAACCATTTAAATTAGGTATGAATAAAGATACTAAAAAATATATTAATCCGAATCTTTACACAGCTATGGTTAAAGCGTTTAAAACAGAATACAACGCTATTAGCGTTGCAAATGTTACTCAAACTAGTAAAGTAACTTTTATCAATAATGATTATAGTTTGAATAGTGCTAGCTTAACAGTTGATGGTGCAGTTAAAACAAGCACTGATAATTATGGGGCGCCCTTTACAGAAAAAGTTGTATACAACTATACTACTAAATCATATCAAGCAACATTGATAATCGACCCTAAGAGACCAACACCAGCTTATGATAAAGCATTCAAAGACAAAGTTATTTTATCTTATGTTCATCAAGAATTAATTTGAAATGAAGATAGTCTAAACTTAGACACAACTTTAGGAAAACAAGGATTAATAGATTATCATTATGATTTAAAACAAATTGATGTTACAACAAACGGTGTATATGAACCATTAATGACAGTGACAGGACATGCTATTAATAAAGATTTAAATATTTTTCAATTTAAATTTGGAATAGCGTATGATTATCCATATAGTTCTGGAAGCGATGGTATCATTGCTTATAATCCAACGATAGTTGGAAACCCATTAGATATATTAAATAACGATCATATTACAACTACTATGCAAAGTTGATTAAAAGAACAATTTCCAAAAAACATATTTACAAATATAATTGTGCAATCGTCATCTAAAATTACTAAAGATATAAGTAATGATTCTATTATGAAAAACATTACTATCAAATACAACAATACAACAACTAAAAAAAATGATATTATGATTACTGGAAAAATATCATATAATTTTACTACAAAACAATATATATTTAATAAAAATTAGCACTAATAATAAATGTATTATCTGACTAATAAAAATATAAATTCATTAAAATTATATTTAAAAAAATAAGAAATAATGTATAATTTATAACGTAATTAAAAATACGTATTTAATCGTGTTTTTTAATACATTAAAAAACAAAACACTTAATTAAAAAAAGTAACGAAAGGGAACCTAGAAAACATGAAAAAAATTTTAAAAGCAGCACTATTTAGCAGTGCTATAATTGCTCCAATGACAGTTGGATTAACAACTGTTAGTTGTGGAACAACTCCTTCAGGTAAAGCTTATAAAACAAATACAGAATTACAAATTATTTTTAATCAAAAAAACTTAACTACACCGATAACTAATGCGATAACTCAGAAATTTGTCACTAAAGATCTGACAACACCATTAATTAGTAATTTAATATTTAAAACTAGTTCAATTTCAGATGTTAAAAGTTATCAGCCAAAAGCAACTATTTCGGGATCATTCACATATACTACATCTACAAAAAAAGATATTATGAATCTTTTTAGTTTAATAATATCATACGATGAAAAAAATACTATTTACAAATCATCGTTTATGAATGTCGATACAATAGCACCTACTTACAATCCTGCTACGATCAATTCGGCGATGACACCTTCTAAATGAGATGATGCTGTTATGACAAAAATGAATCAGGGTAAAACTAATGATTTCAAAGTTAGTCAAGTGAAACTAACAGATATCGCATCTTACAATATAACTAAAAACGATAAAGGTGATTTTATCACTACTGCTTATTATAAAGGCACTTGAGTAAAATTTGGAAAACAACAAATTATCTCAGTTGAAGTCCTTTATAACAACACTGAAGCCAAAGGTAAAGTTACACAAGCTTTTATGCCATTTGTCATCGATCAAGGTAATACTTATGTTAGTGGTAGTGGTACGCATTTATTTAACTTATTATTTCCTGCTTTAAAAACGCTAATTAAAAGTAATTGAACAGGTAGTTATTGTGTAGATGTTAACGCTTTTGATCACAAAACTCTAACTATAAATATTGCTAATCAAAATTCTTTTACATCAACAAAAGTAATTGTTTCTGGTGATGTTGCCACAAAATCAGATGATGCAAATTCAAGAAAAAAAATGCCCACACACTTTACTGCCAATTTATCTTATGATTTTAGAACTTTATCATATACATTGGATCAAAATAAAGATATAAAAATTACACCTAATGATAGAATGTTATTAGGTCATGATCAAGTTGCTCCAGCAGTAAAAGTATGTTTTGATAAAACAAGTGATACTTTAAAAAGTTTCCAAGTGCAATCATTCGTTGCTAAAACTAAAGATCAAGGAGCTTATTCCAGTGTAGTTGGTTGATTAACTACTAAGGAAAATATTAAAAAAATCTTTTATATGAATGTAACGTTAAAAGGTCAAAAACCAATAGCAGAAACTTACAATTCAGTATCCACTGATACTCCTTTTAAAGATTTATCAGTTAACGGAAAACTTTATCAAGAAGTTTTACCATCAGTAAGTAATATTAAAAATTTCGACAAACTAACAATTACTAAAGCTGATAAAAGTACGTTTACAAGTAAATATTATCCTTATAACTCAAAAACAACAATATATCTAAGTATTACGCTCAAAGATAAAACAGTCACTAAATACACTGAATCAGTACTTTATGAATTCGACTGAAAACATTGAGATGTTGGCTATCCAACGATAGTAAAATAATAATTTTTTACAAATTTATTTAAATATTAAACAAACAAATTAAAAAAGACAATTTAAGTTATTGTCTTTTTTAATTTTATTAAGATAATTAATTTCTTTAATAATAGGAAATTAATTAAAATTATATTTAAAAAAAACAAGAAATAATGTATAATTTATAACGTAATTAAAAATACGTATTTAATCGTGTTTTTTAATACATTAAAAAACAAAACACTTAATTAAAAAAAGTAACGAAAGGGAACCTAGAAAACATGAAAAAAATTTTAAAAGCAGCACTATTTAGCAGTGCTATAATTGCTCCAATGACAGTTGGATTAACAACTGTTAGTTGTGGAACAACTCCTTCAGGTAAAGCTTATAAAACAAATACAGAATTACAAATTATTTTTAATCAAAAAAACTTAACTACACCGATAACTAATGCGATAACTCAGAAATTTGTCACTAAAGATCTGACAACACCATTAATTAGTAATTTAATATTTAAAACTAGTTCAATTTCAGATGTTAAAAGTTATCAGCCAAAAGCAACTATTTCGGGATCATTCACATATACTACATCTACAAAAAAAGATATTATGAATCTTTTTAGTTTAATAATATCATACGATGAAAAAAATACTATTTACAAATCATCGTTTATGAACGTCGATACAATTACACCTACTTACAATCCTGCTACGATCAATCCGGCGATGACACCTTCTAAATGAGATGATGCTGTTATGACAAAAATCAATCAGCATAAAATTGGCGATCTAAACGTTAGTGAAGTCAAACTAACAAAACTAATATCTTGAAATCTAACCAAAGACACCAATGGTTATTTCATAACTACTGGCTATTATAGAGGAACTTTAATGTATAAAAATGATTCTCATATCGTTTCTGCAGAAGTAGTTTATAACAATACTAAAAAAACTGGCAAAGTTAGTAAAGCAATACTGCCACTATTAGTAGACGAAGGCAATACTTTTATATTTAATAGCGGAACAGCTCTATTTGATAAATTATCTGGAGATATAAAATATTTAATCAACAAAAACTGAACAAGCTCTATTTATAGAGATATTAATTCAAAAAGTTTATCTGTCGTTGTTGCTAATCCATACTCTAATACATCAACAACATTAACTGTTTCAGGAAATGTAGAAACATTACAAAAACATGGTAATGGAGTATGAGCATCATCTCCTTTTGTTGCTAATTTATCTTATGATTTTAGAACTTTATCATATACAATGGATCAGAATAAAGATATAAAAATTACGCCTAACGATAAAGTGCTATTAGGTCATGATCAAGTTGCTCCAGCAGTTCAAGGAAGCTTCAATAAGACAAACGATACTTTAGAAAGTTTTGAAGTGCAATCATTCATTGCTAAAACTAAAGATCAACCAGCTTATGACAACGTAGTTGGTTGATTAACTACTAAGGAAAATATTAAAAAAATCTTTTATATGAAAGTAACATTAAAAGATCAAAAACCAATAGCAAAAACTTATAATTCAGTAATAACTGACAATCCTTTTACAGATTTATCAAATAAGGGAAAACTTTATCAAGAAGTTTTTAAATTAGCAAAGAGTATTAAAAATTTCGACAAACTAACAATTACTAAAGCTGATAAAAGTAAGTTTGCTGAGTCTGCAGATTACCCTTACTGATCAGAAACAACAATATATTTAGATATCACTTTAAAAAATAGGACAGTTGTCAAATATACTTCACATGCTACATATGAATTTGATAAAAAAATCTTTTATATCGTATACCCAGAAATTGTAAAACAATAATTTATTTATCAAGTTATCAATCTATTAAATAACCAATTAAAAGAGACGCTTTATTAAAGTGTCTCTTTTAATTTATTAAACAATATTTTTAGACTTACAACTTATTAAATACGAGTTATTATTTATTTTTTATTAAACATTGTAAATTTATGTTTTTTTTGTTATATTATAATTCATAATGACTTAATGAGAAAAGACTTAATATAAAAGTGAATTTAATAAATAAAATAGAACAATTTAAAATCTTTAAGGAGAACATAATATATGAATTTTTATTATTATAATTTAAAACAATTATTTCGTAGCCACTCAACTTTAATAATTTTTACTTTGGGGATTGCGGCAGCGATCATTTGTCCTTTAGAAATTTGACATTTAAATTACGAATATACGAATTCCACGAGTGATAATATTCCAGAAATAACAGTTAGTGCTTTACGTATTAAATTATTATTAATTAATAGATCAATTATTTGAATCATAGAATCTATTATTATTTTATTTTTAGCTTTTAAAGTTTGCCAACTTTATCGCGATAGTATTAATGATGGTTCAATATTATTAACTATTACAAAACCAATTTCTCGTAGAAAAATATTTTGAAGTAAATGATTTGCTTTATTAACAATTTTTACTATTTTTGTTTTGGCGATGGTTATTGCCGAATACGGAATATTATCAATTCTTTTACATCGAATTAATAATATTGTTTTAAAAATAATTGGTGGACAAATTATTGTTTTTTATCTTACCTTTTTAATAATTTCAGCATTACAAATGCTGATATCATTAAAATTTAGTTTTAAAACAATTTATGCTGTTTCGATATTTGCGATGGCAATTTTTCCGGCTTTTAATCTAACAGATAGCTTTACAGATAAATATGAACAGCCTTTTAGAGATGCTCAGATTAATCCTAATTTGAATTATATTCGCTCGGAAACTAATGGAGAATTTAAAAAACATCCTCTAAATTTAGCAATCAAAAAATTTAGTGGCAGTGGTTCTAAATATCATCATCATTATAGTTCTTGATGAATGTTTGATCTCTCTTATCACGCACGATCAATTAGTCGTATCTTTGGGCAAAATAATCCGACTCAAAGAAGCAAGCAAGAATTTATTGATGACCATTTACCAACAAATTTTACGTATCAAAAATTTCACACTGATCAGCATTTTCATGATTACTTTTTATCAAAAGATGCTCAAATAGAAGTTACTAGTTTAAATAATTTTTTAAAAAACCAACAATATCCACAATCACAAAATAGCGCTTATCAAACTTTACAAAGTATGATTAGTGATCAACAAAATTATCTTAAACAATTAATTAAAGCAGGTCCCAAAAAACCAATACCAAATATTATAGTTTCTTTAAATGATTTTGTTAAAACATCACCAGAAAAAAATTACGAAACAGTAATGAATAATATTGTCCCTTTCGTTTATCAGTGATGAAATACTAATAATCCGACTAATCCAATGATGAGTTTAGGTGGTGAGGACATTTTAGACCACGCTATTAATAAAAAAGTCATTGCTAATGGTTTATTTCAACTATATCTTAATTACTATATTAGTAACGCTAATTTAGAACTTTTAAATTCACATAGTAATTATAATTTATCATATTATAATTTTTCAACACCCTATGCAGAATCAGCTATTAGTCTTGGTTTATTAAAATATCGCCAAGCAAATAGAAATAATAGTGAACCGTACTTGCCAAGTAATAATATTCGCTGAAATCCAGGATCATCTATTATGCCTTTAATGAATAAGGAAATAACTTATCTTAATAATAATTATCATGGTAAACATATAATTGTGACTATTAATGATTTTTATTCAGTTGATTATAAAAATTTTGCTAATCCTACAACATTATTAATAGTCTATAGTTTCCTAGGTATTGGCTTATCAATATTACCTTATTTATTATTTAGACGTCTTGATATATCTTAGAAATCTAAATAGTTTAATAATATGACATTTATGAAAATAAATCTATTATCAAAATTAAAATGATAAAAACCAAAAACCAAAAACATATTAAAAATGAAAATTATCGATTGCAGTATTAATCGTTAAAATCAAATCTATTCTTAAAAAACAATCATTGATAAATAATATTATCAATGATTGTTTTTTTATTTTAGTTATTATTAATAACATTATATAATAAGTATATAGCAAAACAAACAAATCAAAGGATTAAGGAGCAAGCAATGAATAAAATTATTAAAGCAATCTTTGCTAGTAGTTTGGCACTATCTTGTGGCGGTGTGGCAATTAGCAATGTTAGTTGTGGGCATAAAAATGCCACGCCTGTAAAAGGAACGTTTTTATATTTTCAAACAGCTAGCGCTAATGATCATCATAATATTATAAAAAAACATCCGTCTTTCAAATATTCTGATTATTTAGGTTCTATTGGAATATCAATATCAGAAACTAACAATTTCAATGATAATTATATTAGACATATTGGTAGCAAACTTAATGCTAATGGTATTCTTAAAAATGATGTTAGTGGTGTTTTTGAGGAACCTTTTAATACCGATATTAATAATACAGTAGCGATGGTATTTTTAAAAGGTGAATCAGGTCAGAGTTTAAGAGATGTTTATGATAACTCCAAAATTATTTTTAATTCATGAGATAATCAAAGTTATAGTATTAATAATTGGGCCGATAAAGATAATAGTCCTAACTATTATATGAACCAATTTTCCGATAATTTAAAAACTGATCAAGGATCGCTAATGAAAATCTTTGGTAGTAATAATGATGATACTAAAGGATTAAGATATCAAGGAACTAGTGAATTTGAAATTAATAATTTAATTGGAGTTAGCCATTTAGAACATGTTAGTAAAAAAAAGCTATTCAATTCAAAAGCTAATGATAGTTTGTTTCCAATTATGACTAACTACACATTAGTAATAACAGCAAAGGATAATGATAGCGACATAGTGATTATCAAGAGTGATTTTTCATTTCAAAAAGGTGATAAAATACCAACTAGTAAAAATATTACTGACGAACTTTTTAGTCATACAGAAATTAGTAGTGCCCTAACAGTAACTGATGTAAAATTGGAATTAACCAATTTTTTAGAACTACCCAGCTTAGACAAGTCAACAACATTTAAACAAGTATGAAAAAAATATGTCTGATATTATAATAAAGCAGGAAAACAAACTCGCATGATTAACCCTAAATCAATCACAATTGGTAATATCGGTGATAAAGGTGAAATCTCAGTTGCTGTTGTTGATCCAACTGGTAGAACATCACTTAATTTAATCACTAGAACAACAATATCAACTGGGTTTGGTTCAACGCCGCATCCAAAAGATAACGACACCAAAAAATCATATGCGCGTTTTATAAATGCCAATTATGATTTTAGCGATGCTGACACCTGAGATGATAGTAATTTAGCTTTGGCAATGATGTCCGTTTTTCATTTAAAAGAAATAACTCAATAAATTAATTTTTTATTTATTTATGATATTAATAGTATATAATCTCTCTATATAAAATAAATAAAGACATTAACAAATTGAGGAGCAGTAAATGAAAAAACTTATTAAAATAATTTTTGCTGGAGGATTTGTGCTATCGTGTGGCGCTATCGCTATGAGCAATGTTAGTTGTAGTAAAAAAGCGAAAAAAACATTTTTAGATTTTCAAAAATCTGGGGCTGATGATGCTGACTATATTATTATTTCTCATCCAGGTTTTAGAGTGACTGACTATTGGGGATCTGCTGGAATATCAAAAGAAGAAACTGCAAAATTAGCAGCTAATTTTATGAAAAATACTAAGAACAATATTGATAGTAATAATAATTTAAAAACTGATATTAATGGTGCTTTTGAAGAACCATTTGATAGTGATAATACTAACACAATTGCAATGGCGTTCATAACTGGTAAAAAAGGTCAATCAATAATAAAAGTTTTTGCCGATTCAAACATTATTTTCAATTCATGGGATAATAAAAATTATGATACTAAAAATTGACATAACCACGATGATAGTCCCAACTATAGTATTAATAAATTTTACGATAATTTAAAAATTGATCAAAGAGAATTGATAAAAATCTTTGGTAACAATACTGGAGATAGTGCTAAAGGATTAAAATATCAAGGTACTAACAAATTAACAATGCAAAGTTTAATAAGCCTTAGTCATTTAATATATACTCCCTCATCATTAAATAAAATCCAATTCAGTAATGATGATAAATTATTTCCGATTACTACAACATATACATTATCAATGACAGCTAGTGACGACACTAGTAATATCGTTAATATAAAAAGTAATTTTTCATTTAAAAAAGTCGACATCATACCAACTACATCAAATATTACTGTAGCAACTTTTAGCGATACGATAATAACTAGTGCGCTAGCACCAACTGATGTAAAAAGTGAATTAACCAATTTTTTAGCAATGAATAACATTGCCAACAAAAGTACTTTCGACGAGGCGTGAAGAACAGAAATTACTTATCAAGCCCCATCATCAAAAAAACAAATAGAGAATGCTAAATCAATCACAATCACTAACGTCAGTGATAAAGGTGAAATCTCAATTGCTGTTCTTGATAAAGAAAATGTAACAATTAATTTAACAACTACAGCTATAATTTCAAATGGTTTCTCAGGAACAAACAATTCCAATGAAGCTTATGCGCGTTTCACAAAAGCTAATTATGGTTTTAGCGATCAAAGCAAATGAGAATCTGGTCAACATTTAGCTAATACAATGCTATTAATTTTGAAACTAAAATCAGCTAGTTAAAAATATTCTTTTTGATCAATATTAAAACTTTAAAAAAACCACTATCATAGTAATTAATGATAGTGGTTTTTTTATTCAAGATTGATAGTTTAATAATAATTAAAATATAAAATTACTTATTCTTTATTTTAGTTATTATTAATAAACATTATATAATAAGTATATATTAAAACAAACAAATCAAAAGACTAAGGATAAGAGGTAAAAAATGAAAAAAATGATTAAAACAATTTTTGCTGGAGGATTTGCGCTATCGTGTGGTGTTGTTGCTGTAACTAATGTTAGTTGTGGTAAAAACAATAGTCCAACAGTCAAAACTACTTTCGATGCTTTCAAAACATCTGCTGAAGCTGAATCAATAGTTAACATTGTTGCACAAACTCATCCAAATGGATGAGATGCGCTACCTGATGATGATTTAACAAAAGATGACTCTAAAGTTGTTGATAAAACAATAGTTATTGTGATTTCTTCAAAATCAAAAATACAAACAGCATCTTTTACTGCGACTTATATTGCTGATACTGCTTATAATATTCAAGATTGAATCTGTACTAGACAACCATCAGGACCAGTTTCATGAGCAACATTTAAAACATCTGGAGCTAACGATGCTAATAATGTTATGACTTCTCATTCAAGTTTTGGAGTAACTAATTATTGAGGAACTATCGGAATATCAAAAGAAGAAACTGATAAATTAGTAGCTAATTTTATGAAAAATATTACGAACAATATTGATAGTAATAATAATTTAAAAACTGATATTAATGGTGCTTTTGAAGAACCGTTTGATAGTGATAACACTAACACAATTGCAATGGCATTCATAACCGGTAAAAAAGGTGAATCACTAACACAAGTTTATGCCGATTCAAACATTATTTTCAATTCATGAGATAATAAAAATTATGATACTAAAAATTGAAATAACCACGATGACAGTCCCAACTATACTATTAATAAATTTTACGAGAATTTAAAAACCGATCAAGGAGAATTGATAAAAATCTTTAGTAAGAATACTGGAGATAGTGCTAAAGGATTAAAATATCAAGGTACTAACAAATTAACAATGCAAAGTTTAACAAGTAATAGTCATTTAATACTTAATCCTTCATCATTAAATAAAAACCAATTAAGTGATGATAAATTATTTCCAATTACTACAACATATACATTATCAATGACAGCTAGTGATAACACTAGCAACATTGTTAATATAAAAAGTAATTTTTTATTTAAAAAAGGTGACACAATACCAACTACAACAAATATTACAACTGATATGTTTAGTCACACAACGACAACTAGTGCACTATCACCAACTGATGTAAAAAGTGAGTTAAGGAATTTTCTAGCAATGAAGGACATTACTGGAAAAAGCACTTTCGACGAGGCGTGAAGAACACAAATCACTTATCAGGCTCCATCATCACAAAAACAATTACTAAATGCTAAATCAATCACAATTGGCAATGTTAGTGATACAGGCGAAATCTCAATTGCTGTTGTTGATCCAAATGGAACAACAGTCAACTTAACAACTACAGCAACAATTTCAAATGGTTTTTCAGGAATAAATAACCCCAATGAAGCTTATGCGCGTTTCATAAAAGCCAATTATGGTTTTAGTGATCAAAACAAATGAGACTCTGGTCAAGATTTAGCTAATACAATGCTATCAATTTTTAAACTAAAATTAGCTAGTTAAAAATATTCTTTTTGATCAATATCAAAACTTTTAAAAAAATCACTATCATTAATCATAATGATAGTGATTTTTTATTTAAGAGTGATAGTTTAATAAATGATATTTATAAGATTAATGATTTTTTATTTATTTATACTATTAATAGTATATAATATTTGTATAAACAATTAATATATTAAAAATTCTAGGAGTAACTAATGAAAAAACTTATTAAAACAATTTTTGCTGGCGGATTTGCACTATCTTGTAGTGTTGTCGCTGTAACTAATGTTAGTTGTGGTAAAAATAATAGCCCAACAATTAAAACTACTTTCGATGATTTTAAATCATCTGCTGAAGCTGAATTAATAGTTAACATCGTTGCACAATCTCATCCAAATGGATGAGATTCTCTACCTGATAGCGATTTAACAAAAGGTGATTTTCGCATTGTTGGTCAAACAGTAGTTGTCAAAATTACTTCAAGATCAAAAATAGAATCAGCTGTTTTCACGGCGACTTATACGACCAACA
The DNA here is from genome assembly GCA_965237585.1 of Mycoplasmatales bacterium. Lineage (GTDB taxonomy): Bacteria > Bacillota_I > Bacilli_A > Mycoplasmatales > JABABV01 > JABABV01. The sequence continues at coordinate 53,636 of OZ250146.1, forward strand.
CTATTTATGATATTAATGCTTGAGGTTGTAGCACAGCCCCAGCAGAAATAGCTTCATGAACAAAATTTAAAACAGTGTCTGAAAACGAATCAGCAGCTAATATTGTGGCACAAACTAAACCAGAAGGTTGAGATTTGCTACCTAAAAACGATTTAAAAAATTTAACAAAAAGTGATTTTCAAGTTGTTGGCCAAACAGTAGTTGTTTCAATTATTTCGAAATCAAAAGCAGAAACAGCTGTTTTTGCAATAACTTATAATATGACCAACACTACTTATAATGTTGGTTCTTGAATATGTACTAAAAAACCAACAGAACCAATTTTGTGAACAAGATTTAAAACAGTTTGCGATAATGACGCTAATAATGTTATTGTTTCTCATCCAAGTTTTGGAGTAACTGATTATTGAGGAATTGGGGGTATATCAGCTCCCGATGATGCTAAATTAGTTGATAATTTAATTAAAAACATTTTTAATAACGTTGATGAAAAAGGTAATTTCAAAGTTGCTGTTCATGGTGCTTTTGAAGAACCACTTGATAGCGATATTAATAACACAATTGCAATGGTGTTTCTAACAGCTAAAAAAGGTGACTCATGAACGAATATTTATAACAATTCAAAAATTATTTTTAATTCATGAAATAATAAAAGTTATGATACTCAAAATTGAGGCGATCACGATATTAGTCCCAACTATAGTATTAATAAATTTTATGATAGTTTAAAAACCGATCAAACAAAATTATTAAGTATATTTGGAGGCGCTCAAACTGATAAGAACCATTTGATGCATTCAAAAGCTACTAAATTAACAGTTAATAATTTAACAGGTAATAGTCATTTAATATGACCAAACGAATCATTAAATAACAATTTATCATTTGATGATAAAAATATCGTTCCAATTACTACAACATATACATTATCAATGACAGCTAGTGACGACACTAGTAATATTGTTAATATAAAAAGTCATTTTTCATTTAAAAAAGGTAACACGATACCAACTTCAAAAAATATTACAGCTAGTACTTTTAGCGACACAACGACAACTAGTGCGCTATCACCAACTGATGTAAAAAATGAATTAAGTAATTTTCTAGCTATGAATGACATTGCTGACAAAAGCACTTTCAGAGAAGCGTGAAAATCACAAATTACTTATCTGGACTCATCATCATCACAAAAAAAGTTACTAAATGCTAAATCAATCACAATTGGCGATATTAGTGATACAGGTGAAATCTCAATTGCTGTTGTTGATTCAAATGGTAAGACAATTAATTTAACAACTACAGCAACAATTTCAAATGGTTTTTCAGGAATAAATAATACCAACGAAACTTATGCACGTTTCATAAAAGCCAATTATGGTTTTAGCGATCAAAACAAATGAGACTTTGATCAAAATCTAGCTAATACAATGCTATCAATTTTCAAACTAAAATTAGCTAGTTAAAATATATTGTTTTATTCAAAATTTAATTTTATTTTGACGAACTAATCAATATCAAAACTTTTAGTAAAACCACTATCGTTATGATCAATGATAGTGGTTTTTTATTTTAGACAAATAGTTTAATAAATTAATTTTGTAATTTCGATTATTTTTATTTTGTTTATTTATTATCATAATAAGTATATAATAACTATATATAAAATAAATAAACAAATAAAATACTAAGGAGCAAAAATGAAAAAACTTATTAAAACAATCTTCGCTGGCGGGTTTGCACTATCGTGTGGTGCTATTGCTATAACTAATGTTAGTTGTGGTAAAAAAAGTGGTGGCGGGGGCGATGGATCAACATTTTCAGCATTTCAAAAAGCTGGTTCTGACGATGCTAATAACATTATGACTTCTCATAAAAGTTTTGGAGTAACTAATTATTGAGGAACTGCTGGAATATCAGATGAAGAAACTGCTAAATTAGGTGCTAATTTTCTGAAATTTATTCAGAACAATGTTGATACTAGTGCTAATTTCAAAACTGATGTTAATGGTGCTTTTGAAGAACCATTTGATACTGATGCTACAAATACAATAGCAATGGCATTTCTAACAGCTAAAAAAGGTGACCCAATAACTAATATTTTCAGTAATGCAAAGATTATTTTTAATTCATGAGATAAGAAAAGTTATGATAGTAAAAATTGGGGCGACCAGGATGTTAGTCCTGATTATAGTATTAATAAATTTTATGATAGTTTAAAAACTGATCAAAAAAAATTATTAACTATACTTGGAGGGGCTCAGACCGATAATGCTCATTTGATGTATGCAAAAGCTAGTAAGTTTACACTTAATAGCCTAACAGGTAATAGTCATTTAAGTGGACTTTCTCCATCATTAAATAAAAATTGATCACTTAATGTTGATAATGATTTCCCAATTACTACGACATATACATTAGCGCTGACATCTGCTGATAGCGTTAGTAATATTGTTAATATAAAAAGTGATTTTTCATTTAAAAAAGGGGATACTGCACCAACTTCAACAAATATTACTGATAAAACTTTTAGTGGCACATCAGCAACTAGCGCTCTAAAAGCAAGTGATATACAAACTGAATTAAAGAATTTTTTAGCAATGCCAGACATTACTGGAAAAAGTACTTTTGAAAAAGTTTGAGAAAAACAAATTTCTTATATTAAAAGTGGCGGCGGCGGAGAACAAGTCATAAACGATGCTACATCAATCACAATTGGCAATGTTAGTGATAAAGGTGAAATCTTAATTGCTGTTGTTGATAAAGATGGAAAAACAATTAACTTAACAACTACAGAAACAATAACAAAAGGATTCGGAACAATGGATAGCACAAAGAATCCAGATGATCATTATGCTCGTTTTGTAAAAGCTAATTATGTTTTTGAAGATGGACAAAAATGAGGCGACGGGCCTAACTATTTACCTAAAACAATGATGTCAGTTTTAGATCTAAAATCAAATAGTTAAAAATCCTTTATACGAATAAAAAAAACTTTATTAATTAATAAAGTTTTTTTTATTGGAGTAATTAAATCACTAATATTGCAATTTAAAAAATTCAGTTTTTATCCTGATAAGCCGGACCATAATTACCATCATCATTTTTAAGTTTTAAATCATTATGAACAGTCACTGTTGCGTGTAGATGTCCGCGTTTTGCAGTATAACCAATCTCAACTAAAACTTGATATTGATTGCCGGTTTTATTATATTGTTTAGTAACTTTTCCCACATCAAAAGCTTTTTTAGAATCACCATCTTTATTATCAATAATTTGTTGTTTAAGATTATTATTATTTAAAAATTTTTCATTATTATTAATTAATGTTTGACAACTATCTGCAAATAATATGCGTGATTGCATTTGGTCTGTTGGTGTAAAAGATCAATCACTAATATCATAAACTTGGTCTTGGTTTTGGACAATATTAACTATTAAAGGATGAGCTCCAAAAGTAGCACGAGCACCCTTAATTGAAATAATTCCCTGAGCTGAATGAATATTATCATTAATAACTAGAGAACCCCCCATCCCTTTGTAAGGATCATCCTCACCATGGCCACCATAAGTATCTCATTCAGCGTGATCGGTATCAGCTGTTCAGTTTGTAGCATGACCATTAGCAATTGCAAATTGAGATAAAACATCAGGGTCTCTACTAGCTTGGACTAATTTAATTCGGAAATCATTTCATGATTTCCGAGCAATATCACCATAATATGTTGTAGTTCATTGACTATCTTGATAAGAAATTTCAAATTTAATAGGGTGCTGAACTGCTGCTTGGGCACCTTTTATCGAAATGTATGTAGTAATTGTAAAATTATTATCATCAATTTGTCAATGGTGATTATATCAAAATTGAGCAACAGGATTATTAGTTCAAAGATAATCGCTTAATTGATAAGTTGTTAAAGAATCTTTTAAATCAGTAGCGCTATTAGCGGTTATTTTGTCTTTAAAAATAACTCAAGCACCAATACTAGGTCTTATCAATGTCGTTGGAATTATCGTAGTCTTTGTTTTGCTACCACAACTAACTAATAAACCACTAGTAAGCGTTAATGCACTAAATACTGTAAAATATTTTTTATATTGAATTTTTTTAATTTTAGAAACACCTCTTTTTAACGCATAGTAATATTGAAATCATAATTCTACTCTTATATACATATATAATTATATTTTATAAATATGAAAAAGTAAATTTTTATTTAATTTTTTAATATATTTAGAAGACTATTTTAGATTACTAATATTTTTTAATATATTTAAATATATAACAGTTAATTAATGTTATAATGTATTCATAAAATCATAAATTAAGAGGTGTTGAATTATATGTCACTTGTTAGTCCTTCAAAGATTATTAAAAAAGCCCAAAAACACAAATATGCTATCGGAGCTTTTAATGTTATCAATTATGAAACATTAAAAGCTGTTATCGATGCTGCCGAACATACTAAATCACCAATAATTTGCCAAATTAGCGAACGTTCGATTACAAAGTATATTGATTTTGATTATTTTGTACCAATGGTAATTAACGTTGCTCGTGCTGCGAAAGTCGATGTTGCGCTACAATTAGATAACGGAACTGATTTCGAAGTTATTAAAAAAGCGATCGCTTATGGCTTTACATCAATTATGTTTGATGGTAGTCGCGATACGATTGAAAATAATTTAGCAAAAACAGCTAAAATAGTCGCTTATGCCCACGAACACGGTGTTGAAGTTGAGGGAGAAATCGGGATCTTTTCAGTCTCAGATAATGATAAGTTTACTGATAAGGAATATTTCTACGCTAATCCCCAACGCGCACAAGAATTTGTTGAAAGAACTGATGTTGATATGCTAGCAGTAGCGTTTGGTTCAAAATATGGTCGTTATAAAACAGAACCAGAATTAAATTTTGATATTTTGAAAGAAACGCGTTCTTTAACTGATTGTCCAATAGTAATGCATGGTGCTTCGGGAATTGATTTTGAACAAGTTGTTAAAGCGATTAAATTAGGCGTTGCCAAAATCAATGTTGAAACTGATCTATTAATTACTTATACTAAAAGTTTAGAAACTTTCTTCGAACACAATCCTAATGTCTTTGATATTAGAAGTGCACAATTAGCCGCGATTGAAGAAATGAAAAGTACTGTTATTAATTATTTAAAAACTTTTGGATCAATCAATAAAAATTAATCTCAATAATTATCGTTATTACTATTTTTAAAATCACAATGTAATTATCGATAAACTATCTTAAAAGGAATATTAATAGTTTCTTTTTCTATCCCAAAACTTATAATTAAGTTTTGGGATTTTTTTATGTTCTTTTAATAACTAGACTAATAATTAAAACGTTAATTAAAAATTTAAATTAAAATATTTTTAAAAATAAATTATGGTATTATTTATTTACAGCATAAACAAAAACGTAAATCAATAAAAAAAACAGCCAAAGGAGTAAAAAAAATAAAAAAATAAATTATACAGTTATGAGTAGTTTAGTATAGTTGTATCAATAAGTACATCAATGCCAGCAACTATTCATAATGTAAAAAGTGAAATTAGTGGTAACAACCTTTGAGATTGAAGAGCTAGTTTTTATACTGTTGATCCTAAATTTTATCAAAATTATAATACTGATTCAATTACATCTAGTTATCCTATTAGGGTGGAATCTCTCAATTATAAAACAGAAATAGCTAGTGGACAAATGCATACCGAAAGATACGCTAGATCGGTAACCCATCGAGATTATTTTGGGAACCAGTTAAAAGAAAAAGATAATTTAATAACTTTTGGATTTACTAGGTCATTAAATCAATATTTATCAAATTTTTATATTAGATCTTTAAACGATTATAAATATCATATTGGAAAAACATTTTATATTACTAAAATTGATTTTGATATTCCGGTCAATTTACAACTGCAAGAATGACATTATCAACAAAGTAATCATACTATGACAATGTCTAGTTATTTATGATTTAGTCCAGCTTTTTCCAAAAACTCAACCTCAACAACTTCTAAAGGGATAGATCCTATAATAACAACAAAAGAATCAGATGGCGACGTATCTAATAGTAGTGCTAGTGAATTAAATTTTTTCCAAGAAGCAGGGACAGATAGTAAAAAAGATCAATACGCTATCGCTCTAACTGACCAAAATGATATGCTAGCAATCGGATTTGGAGCAGAGTTGTACTCTGATTTTGATGGTAGACCATGATATTCTGAAGAAGATTTATATATGACATTATCAGCTTCGTATTTGAATATTTCTTTAAGTGGTCGTTGAATTGATAACGCTTGAAATCCACCAGGAATTTCCAATAATCCTTGATTACATCATCAAGGAGGAAATTAATTATGATAAAGCTATTAGCAATGGTTCTCGGAATTTTTCTTAGTCCAGCAACTATTGCAACTCAAACAATTCATGTAGGAATAACTAAGCACGATAATTTAAATAACATTGTTCAGAAACTTAATAATCCTAATCCAGATGTTAATCTAGTTAATAACATAAGTTTAGTAACTAGCGCAATGCATAACGGTGCTAAAATACTTCAAAATGATGGTATTTTTAACAGCGATCAAGAATTTTTAACTGTTAAAAATATTTATGTAGATGAAGCACAACCAATTTCTAATGATGGTTGGGGTTTATATTGAGTATCAGGATCTTATTTGGATTCGAGAGCAATGGATTATAAAAATTATTATGGTCAATTAAAACTCAATGAAAAAAATCCTAATGAAATTGCCCCAACACCAAATAATAAATACGGAAAAATTAATTATGGAATTTTTCCAAGACTTCTTAACGAAAATGCCTTGCCAATAAATAATTATCAAAATATTTGAACTAGTTATGCCGAGTTTTTTTTAAAATGATCAAGCCAAACAAATAACCATAATTCTAAAAATCCTATAATAGGAGCTAGATTCAAACCACTACTACCCACAAAAGATGGTTATATGCAAACTGATGCAACGATTCTATATATGAATAATAATGATCGTGGGCGCATATCAACGCTAAAAACTCATATGGTTTATGATTTTTGACATCCAGAAAAATCACAGATCATTAGCAGTTCAGCATATGAAATTTTACCAGAAGTTGTGCCTAAAGGTGAATTTGATGGAACAAAAGGAATTACACAATGAAATATAACCTGATATGGTAAAGGCGAACTTGATATATCTGAAGCGTTAATTGAAAAAGTTTTCAATTCAATTGATTTAATTGATAATCTTGAGTATATAAAAAGTTATTCGGATGCAGTAGAATTTTGTAGCAAAGAAGTTCCAAAAATCATAGAAGCATTTGAACAAGAAGCAGCATTGGCCGAAGGTGTATCAAAAGCAATTGCTGAGGCAATTATAACAATCTTAGAAGTATTACCTGATATATTAATTATTATAGGTATAGTCATGATTATTGTTATTGTTATAGATATAGGCCTTAAAATTTTATATACAAAATTTAATAAAGGAATAAAAATTATCGTTTTTGCCTATATTCCATATAAGGTGATGCCTCAATAAAAACTAATCGCATAACAAAAAAAGGAGGGCCTTAATATGTGGCAATATTTTTTATGTGTATTTTGATTAATATTTTGTAGTTCATTATTTTGACATTTCATAATTTTAAGAAAATTTCAACGTCCTGATATTTTAGAAAATTTTGAATCAAATAAAGATAAAATTTTATATGGTCGTGGTGATCAATTTATTGTCAATAAAACAATACATAAGAATAATAACAATAAAAAAATTAATCGTTATATTTTATATTATGGTAATTTCACAATTTATTCAAAATTAAGAATCACTTTTCCAAAAGTTGTTACGATTATATTAATAGCACTAATGTTATATTTTACTGTTTGAATATGTACTTTCTTGGTTTCGCTGCTGCAATTAGTAGTGTGAGCAGAACATTTTAATAGTAATATTTGATTTTTTGCAATAATGATATTTCCAATTAACTTATTTATCTTTTATTATTGAATTTCTTTTATTAATGGAGTGTATCGTGGTACCGTTTTACACCAAGGAATCATTGATTGAACAAATATGAATGTATACATAAAATATAATAAACCTAAATATAAAAAGGTTTTTCATTATATAATTGCTTATGGTAAGGTTTTTTCTGCTGATTCAAAATTATCAGGATCACTAACAATTATTGGCGCCATAGCAACTACAGTATTATTTATGGAATTGATTGTTATTTACTAATACATTTTTCTCTGTTATAAAAATCTATTTGTAAAATTAACAGTTATTTAAAATATAAAAACAGATTAAATAAAATTATTAATCGAGATATCTAGAAGAAAACAAAAATTAATTTTAAAATAGTCAATTATCCAGTGTGATAAATCCCATATCATCAACATTAAACCCCCATTAAGATTAAAATTTCCATCATCTATATTTTATTATAAACAAATAAAATTCAATCATTTAAAGGGACCATTGATAAATAAAATTTTAGTAAATGAGTTGATTAATTTTATGACAATGCCTTATCGATAATGAAAAAACATCCTAACATTAAACATAGTTGTTGGATTTATTAATCTCAGTTGATGTATTTTTATTTTTCTAATGAGATTTCGTGGGTGAGCTATTCATGATGGAATTTATTGGATGATAAACACTCTTTTTTATATCTTGATGGGATGTGAATGTTTTGCAATTTTTAATATAGTGATTGCAACGTTTACAATTAAAAATAAAATTATTAAGAATATTGTATTAATGTTTTTGATTATCGTGATTTTAACAAATTTCCATAATCTTAACATTATTAATATTCTAGTAATTTGTTATTTTAAATGTAAAAAACGAATTGAAAGCAAATATGTTATTACGAGTGAAAATATTGAAACTATTTCAACTCTCAAACAAAAAAATATTTTCACATCATTAAAATTAACTCTTATGAACCGCACTATGAATCGTCAAAAAAGATGCTATTCTTAATTGACAAAAATTAATTTGAAAATAGCAAATTACGCGGTGTAATAAAGATCATCAACATTAAAAAATAACTTAGATAAATAATATTATCTAAGTTATTTTTTTATTTCAAATTAAGCTCAAAGATAATCCTAACATATAATTAATTTATTACTTATATCAAAAAATAAATTATCAAATTAGCAACTATTTAAAGGTTTTTAAACAATTAATAAAAATTAATTGTTTAAAAAATTGCATTTTAAAATTATTTAAGTTATAATTTTAATGTATTGCAACCGAACTAACACACACATCTAACACAACACAAGCGAAACAAACCAGCATAATTAGTGTGGTGCTTATAGCAAGATAGTTACACCTGTTCCCATTTCGAACACAGAAGTTAAACATCTTTGCGGTGAATGTAGCAAAAGCAAGAATAGCACAGTGCCACGCTAATTCTAAAAGGGTTTTTTAAAAATCCTTTTTTTTATATTTTTTTTAATACTTAATCAACAAAAATAAGGAGAAAAGCAAATATTTTATGAATCAAAAATTAATTTTATCATTAATGATACTTGCTCCAATTGGTGGATCAATTTTACCAGTAATTAATAATTACAATAACAATAATACGCACATTAAAAAAGATCTTAAAACGAATATTAGCAATCTTGATAATATTGTTAACCCAGTTACAAAAAAAGTCAATTATGTAACTTTAGGTGATTCTTTATCAGCTGGATTTACACAACTAACAAATCAACAATATAACTATATTGATTATCAAGCTAGTGACCACGCAACTACAACTCACCAAATTTATGGTGATGCTTATAGTTCATGAGTTGCCCGTGGTTTACAATCTCAAAATTTACTTGGTAGTTATGATAACTTTGCGATCGCTAGTCAAACAACCGGACAAATTATTCATCAATTAGACCCAACCTATCCCCAAAATGCAGACGACCAAGAGCATTATAATACTTTTAGCGATAACAATAAATTTGATGCTTGAATTAGCAAGAACGATTGAAATAATTATTACAATAACTCTAGCTTAATTAATGAAGTCGTCAAGAAAGCTGACTTCATTAATTTAAGTTTAGGTGGTAATGACATTATTTATCTTTGTAAACTTTTTGGCGTTTCAACTAAAGATTTAAAAAATATTACATTACCAGTTTTAATCAACGTTATTAAAAATTTATTCAATGATAAATTTGATATTAACAAAGCTGTGTCATACAATATTAAAGATTTTAACGCTGCTGTATTACATTTGAAAAATAATATTAGTCATTTAGTTAATTTGATTCATCAAATTAACCCAACAGCTAAAATTATGTTACTAGGATACTTTTTTCCGTTAGCACAAATTCGTAGTTTGTTAGATTTAGCAGAACCAACATTTGCTAGTCCAATTATCGAAAATATTATTAACGTCTTAAATAGTTCAATCAAAGCAACAGCTAATAAATATCGTTATGTTGACTATGTTGCTAATGATAATTACAATAAACATGGATCTAGTCAGTTAAACATTAACGTGACAACGCCCCAGCATTATCAATTAAAAATTACTCATTATAATGCTGGCGCTTGATATACGCCAATTTTTCAAGATATTCATCCTGGACCTTATGGATATCGTGACATGGCAGGAAACATTTTATCAGCTTTAGGAGGAACTAATAGAAATAATATTAATATTGATCCTAGTTTACCATTAACTGATAGTTCAATTCAACGTTTAAAAGTAACTAGTAAGTTAATTAACAATATTAATAGTTTAGAAAATATAAATGCGCCTTTGAAAAATTTCTCAGTCGCTAAAAACGATCAACATTCAGTGGCATATTTACAACCAGAAATCTCACTAAGAGATTTAACAACAATTTCACCAAAAGTAAGTCTGTTTAAAGTTACTAAAATAACTGCTATCAATCACGTGTTATCAATTTTTAATAATAATTTTTATAATTATAAATTAAAAATTAGTGCTTTTGCTAATTTAGCAATTAGTGATCACGACTTAATTAATGTGACAGCTTTCAAACGTAAATGAAATCATGTTGCTGCTCGTAATGTAGGTATTACTGAATTGCGAGAATATCGAAAATTAGATATTTAAAGATTAATTACTCTTAAAAAAACACCAGTATTTAAATGCTGGTGTTTTTTTTATTCGTAATCCCAATTATCTATTTATTAATTTAGAAATACATTAATAATTAAGATTAATTTTAATGTTAATTAAAGTTATAATACCGATTAATATCGGATTATTTTAGTATTAAGGATAGCTTTAAAAATCTCAATTACTAAAAATTAAAATTTATAGTTGTAATCATTCGTTAATTTGTGCTATTATTTTTTTGTGATAACAATCACATTATCTTAGTAAAGTTTTAAATCAATATTTATATATATACTAAAATTTTATTAATCTTTTTGATAACAGCCAAGTCTGTTAGAATTTTGTGAATGATTTTAATTAAACAATTAAAATCAGTTCAAATATCTTATGAAAAAAATACAAAAGTAATTTTAAAAATAAAGTCTTTAAAAAAAATAAAAATAATAATCAATTTACGTTTGGAAAATATATAAAATAACTGGAGGAAATTTTTTGACATTATTTATTAATAATCGTTCAGAAAATGAACGTTTATATCAAAAAATCAAACAAGAATTAAAAAATAAAAAATATCGAGTAATCGAATCAACTAGAAATGATTTTTTTAATCGAGTAGTTGAAGGAATGGAATTATTAATAGCAGGACAAGTGGATAACGCAATATTAATCGATGAAACAGGTAATGCTTCATTTATGATTGCTAGTAAATTTCCTGGTGTCACAGCGGCCCAAATTAGTGATGAGCACAGTGCTTTTATGACTAAGTCACATAACAATACTAAAGTTTTAGTATTAGGTAGTGATATCGTTGCGCCCCCTTATGGAATTGCAATATTAAATCGATTTTTAGCGGCCAACTTTGAAGCAGGACGTCATTTAGTACGAACTGATATGTTAGATAAGGAATTATCACTATGCGAATAGTAATTGGTAATGACCATATTGTAACTAGTTTAAAAAACCAAGTTAAAGAACATTTATTAGCTCAAGGTCATGAAATAATTGACGTTGGCACTTTTGATAATGTGCGTACACATTATCCTATTTTTGGCTACAAAATTGCCCAAACAATCGTTAGTAATAAAGCTGATCTTGGAATCGCCATTTGCGGAACCGGGGTTGGTATTAGCAACGCTGCCAATAAAGTGAAAAATATTCGTTGTGCTTTAGTGCGTGATGTTTATTCTGCTAAAAAAGCAAAAATTAACTTGGATGCTAATGTTATTGCTGTGGGAGGACGTATTAGTGGTATTGGTTTAATTCTTGAAATTATCGATACTTTTATTACTACTCAATATCAAGCAACTGCTGATAACAATAAACTAATCGCCCAAATTAATAATTTAATTCACAAAACACTACCATTTAAAACAAATCCTTTTATTGAAGAAATTAATTCTTGAGAGAGTGGAAAATATACTAGCGGAATTCCCCAACCAAAAAATCGCTACTGATAAGTAGTGTTGTTGGCTTTCTGAGGAGGAATATTTTATTTATGAATAAAAAAGAAATGACTTTTAAGGGTTTTGAACTCGTTGGTTATTCTGGAGAAGCGCGCTCTTATTTATTAGAAGCGCTGATGCATTGTAAAGCTGGTAAGTTTGATGAAATTGAAAAACTATTAGCCAAAGCCCAAGACTCAATTACATTAGCTCATTCCAAACAAACTGATTTATTATTTGAAGAAGCTAAAGGAAATTATTCTGATCCGACGATGACAATGGTTCATGGTCAAGATCATTTAATGACAACTTTATTATTAAAAGAACTTTTGCCTTTCATAATTGAACTTTATCGTAGTAAATAACGATGACTAATTCACAAGCTAATCTTTCACAAACTAAGAAACAGGGTGCTGTTGAAGAGTTTATTAATAAACGTTTAGTTCCGATATTGCAAAAATTATCGGGAAATAAATATTTACGATCAATGATGGAAGGATTTTACGTTACTTTACCAATTATTATTTTTTCATCTTTAATTGGTCTAATTATGTGAATCCCCCCAGCAATTTATCATAAGTGAGCTTGAAATACGACGACAATGCAATGTTTGTCAACAATGTATACGTTTACAATGGGAATCGTCACAATTTGATTTGCTAGCGGAATTGCAATTGCCCTTGCTAAAAAATTAGACAAACGACTACCCGATGATCGTAAAATGAATTTTATTATGGTTGGTTTTGCCGGAGCCATGGCAATCATTTTATTATCAGGAGTTATTAATTATGATGCCAAAGGTAATGCCGGAGCCATCTTAAATATTTCTTATTTAGGATCTTCAGGAATGATTATGGGGATTATTGTTGGATTAACATTACCCTGAATTTTCTACTGGGCCCTATATTGAAATATTACGATTCGCCTACCTAAAGCAGTGCCTCAAGGAGTATCACAATCATTTGCTGATATTATTCCTTTAGCACTAGCGCTAATTCCGTATTGATTAATCGGTTTTACTTATATGCATTTTCAAAGTCAAACGCTAACACAAGGATTATTCACTTTAATCAAACCATTAATTCATTCATCTGATAGTTATGGCGCCTTGATTGGAATCGCGTTTGCAACTGCTCTAATTTGGTTTTGTGGAATTCATGGTCCTTCAGTTACGCGACCGTTTCTAGTACCATTTATGACCCAAAATCTAAATGATAATCATCAACTTATTATTCATGGAGGACATGCGACTCATATTTTAACTTACCAAATGTCGTATGATTTTACTTCGACAATAGGAGGAACCGGGGCAACTTTAGTTATCCCCTTATTATTTATTTTATTCGCCAAGTCAAAACAAGCAAAAGCTGTTGGGATCGCTTCAATCATCCCAGTATTTTTCCAAGTTAATGAACCATTATTATTTGGAGCACCGATGATCTTAAATCCAATTATGTTATTGCCATTTCTAGTTATTCCGATTTTAAATATTTGTTTATTTAAATTCTTCGTTATTAATTTAGGAATGAATGCTCAATCGGTCTCAGTACCATGATCAACCCCAGCTGTTGTTGGGCTCTATTTAGGAACATCGCTCGATCCGAAATCATTCTTATTGTTCTTTTCTTTCTTATTATTAGATGGTGTTTTATGACTACCATTCTTATTAATTTATGATAAAGTCTTATGTGGTCAAGAAATAACAAAAATGGCATTATCAGGAGAAGAAGCGCCATTACATTACAATATTATGACCAAATGACGCTATCATACCGTCCTCTTGTTTCGGAATAAGGAATCGTTAAAATACGAAAAAGATTTAACTCAATTACGCTTATTAAAAGATGATATTGCGTTAAATAGAAATATTCGTCAAGAAGCAAAAGCTCAACGTCGCTTAATTTTAATTCAAGAACGACTTGATCGCAAAGCAGAAATCGCTGCTAAAAAATCAGCTGCCAATCAAGAACATATTGGTCCAGTTGTGAAAGTTGAAGCAATTACCAATAAATTAAATAAAAAAATCCGTAACGTTTTAATTTTATGTTACGGTGCCGGAACTAGTGCCATGTTTGCCAACAGTTGTTCTCAAGGTGCTAAATTATTAGGAAAAGATCAAGAATATAATTTTTCTTCATCATCTTATGGGAATCATCGTAATAAAATGGAAAAATCTGATTTAGTAATCTTATCGCCACAATTACGAATTTACAAAGATGAAATTTTAGAAGATGCTAAACATTATAAATTAAAAATTCATAACATTGACGCCCAAAATTATATCGGTTTAGCCCAAAAACCAGAAGGGGCCATTGAGTATGTTGAAGGCATTTGAAAGCAAAGTTTCACGTCTAATACCGAGTAACTGATTTGCTTATACGATGTTAGTAGCATCGGTTATTTTAGTAATTCCATTAATGATGGTTTTTCAAACTAATATTAATCATTTTAATATTAGTAATATTATTATTTTCATTTTCATTATCCTATTACAATTATTTAATTTTTACTTAACATTTCGTCATTTTCAACATCGTAACAATTCAACACCGATGATGATTAAAATAATTTTTATTGGTAGTGCAATTTGATTATTATTAGCAGTTATTGCCAATATTTTGTTAATTACTGGTCCTTTCTTTTATCAAACTGGAAATTATCAAGTAACAATCTTACCAAATTATGTTTATATTTTTTGATTTATTCTTCCCGTTGCATTTAGTTTTCGCAAACCGAAAAACAAAGGGAGGTTAGTCAAATATGGAAATAACAAATACAAAGTTATTCATTAAAAAATCACTTAATAGTCATAGTGCAATTTGCGCTTTTAACGTTGTTAATTTTGAAACGTTAAAAGCAGTTATCCAAGGAGCTGAACAAAAACAAGCTCCTGTCATTTGTCAGATTAGCGAGGGAGCACTTCGTTATATTGACTTTGATTATTTTGTACCGATGGCACTTGCTGCTGCCAAAAAAGCAACTGTGCCAGTTTTAATCCATCTCGATCACAGTCATAGCATCGCTTTATGCAAGCGTGCTATTGATGCTGGATTTCATTCAGTAATGTTTGATGGCAGCAATTTATCGTTAGCTGAAAATATTAAAAAAACTAAAATCGTCCTTGAATACGCTCGCCAACATAATCCCAACGTTGCTGTTGAGGGTGAAATTGGAATTATTGGAGGCAAGGAAGATGGCCATAATATTGGGATTAATTTAGTAGCAAAATTAGCTGATATTATTACTTATTACCAAGCTACAAAAGTTGATTGACTAGCCGTTGCTTTCGGAACTAGTCACGGAGTTTACAAAGGCAAACCAAAACTTAATTTTGAACTCCTTAAAAAAGTTAATACTATTTTACAAGATGTGCCGTTAGTAATGCATGGAACTTCAGGAATTGCTTTTTCTGAAATTACGAAAGCACTTAATTTTAAAATTCGCAAAGTTAATATCGGGACCGAGTTATTGGTGATTTATCACCAAAGTTTACTAGATTTCTTCCGTGAAAATGAGCAAATATTTGATTTGCGAAAGTTTAATATCGGAGCAATTAATTCAGTAGCTAATCGAGTTAGTGAATATTTAGATTTACTAAATAGTAAACAGTTATTAAATTATATTAAATTATAGAATAAAAAAAACTACTCCTAATATTATTGGGAGTAGTTTTTCATTATCTTCAAAATCTATAATCATAGTTTTGTGTTTGTTATTAAAATAACTTACTGTTAAATATCTAGATAATTTTTATCATTAATAATTGAGATTTAAAAAATCAAATTATTAATGATATTAGATAAATGATATTGTTTTTTAATTTCTTGATATCTTCTAATAATACAACTATTTGGGACATTAAAATATTGTGCCAATGTAGTTAAATCAGTTTTTTGGTTTTGTCTTTTATAATATAAATCAAGTTCGGCAAATAATCAAGCTGGAACTAATAATCCATCAGCAAATCAAGTTGAAATTTCAAAATCATCAATATTGTTAAAGATTATTGCTTTGACATCGTTATTAGTATTTATATCAATTAATTTTTCATCAATTTCAGTTTTAAAATGATCATTTTCGATTGCTTGAGCATTACGAATTTGTAAAGCTGTTCCAATCATATAAGTTAAATAATAAGCAATTTGATGTTGATTGATTTTTGCATTAACAGTAATTTTAAATTTGATATTTTTTGTATTTTTTCAATCAAAGTTTTCAATAAACATAAATCCATTTAATTCTGGTTTTAGATCATTTATATTAATTATAATATTATTATTCTTTTTTAGATAAGGTGATATTTTACTAAACTCAATTTGAATTTTATGATTATTAATTTTTCTTAATTCCAACATAATATTAAATAATATTCCTTTAATTTTATCCATATTTATAAAGACCTCCATCTATATATTTGTTATAGAATATAGGATTATCTTAAATGATCATATTTGTTTATAATTTGATATTATTTCTTTGTTCAATAGTTATAAAAATAATATCATATAATAACTAATTTAATAGTTTAATTTCATTTTTAAAAGACGATAAATGATCGATATTTGAGAATTATTATAATTATTAAGATTGTAAGTTTCGTATTTTTGTAAAATAAAAGTATAATTATTATATAGTGGTGCAGCTTTTGCAGCTTTTTAAAAATAAATTTAAACGCTAAGGGGAAATTTATTATGAAAACATCAAAATTAATCAAAATATTAGCGCTATCTCTAGTCGTTAATTCTGGGGTACTATTTAGTTTTAGTTTAGTTAGCTGCGGCCATAAAGACAATACTCCAGCTTATAGCTGAGGTGATTTTAAAGAATCCGCCCGCAAAGAAGAAGCGATCAATATCGTTAAAGTTACTAATCCCAATATGTGATCAAACGCTAAAGCTGATCAATTACATATTGAAAACTTTAAAGCTGACGATAAAACTGAAACAATCACTATTAATATTATTCGTAATATTCCTGGTTATGGAATCACTAAAGGAAAATTTAATATTAATAATAAAAATGATTATAAATATGATGTCCAAGATTGAGAATGTCTTAAAGAACCCAAAACAACTGCTACCGGATGAGAATTGTATAAAGTGGCCGCAACTGATATTCATATTGATGATTTATTAAATAAAATTGCGCCATGGGCTAATACAACTAAATATAAATGACCTTATGGGACCGAAGAAGAAACAACTTGAGCTAAAGGTGAAGAAGCTGAATGAGATGTTTATGGAGCGCTCCCTGGCGGAGGCGACGCCTATAAAGGAATGGCTGGTAAGCCAACCGTGATTGAGTCACCAAAGAAAATAATTACTGCTATCATCTCTAAAAAAGGCAAAGACGGAGCTTTTGATTCTGATCCTATCAAAGCAACTATCAGTACTTATAAACTAGGTTCAGTTTATAATATTAATGATTGAGTTTTTACAATAGACACTCAATTGCAATCTTTTAATAAAGTTTCAGCATTATTTAATAATCAAGTTCAAGAAACTGGTAATTGAACTGAATTCAATTCTCATAACTGAATGACACTCGATGACAACAACTCCGGCAACGCCCATCCTAGTAGTCCTGATTCGATTGCCGATGTTTTACAAGCTGCCGTCGCTAAACGAACTAACGACCCCTCAGTTGATCTATTCCTATTTAGTTGTAACGGGACATATCCCTTCGAAATAGTACCCAACGATAGTACAACATATGGATGTAAAGTTGAGTTCGATTTCGAATCTCATACAACCTTCTTTAAAGAAGACTGACAAATTCAATTATTTTTTTATTTTCATTTAGCTAACGGAAAAGACAAAAGTGGGGGCGGAACTGCTTTCAATTATATTTGAGCAGGCGATCTTCGAGAACTACCACCGCCTCATCCAAATAAATTAACAAGCTAAAAAAGCAACAACCAATTTTAACGATTGGTTGTTTTTTAATAAGACTAATTTTTAATTGATTATATAGTTTATGATTACTAATTTTTCTTAGTTAGAAGATAATATTTTGAAATAATAGTACGGATATATTCTGATAAAATTTAGCAATTATTAAAATTGTAAGTTTCGTATTTTTAGTAAATAAAAGTATAATTATAATATAATGACAAGCTCTAAAAAACTGTAAAATAAATTCAAACACTAAGGAGAAAAAAGATGATTAAAATATTAAAACTAATTAAAATATTAGCGCTATCTTTAGTTGTTAGTTCTGGAATGTTGATGAGTTTTAGTTTAGTTAGTTGCGGTCATGAAAAAGTTAACCCTCCAACTTATAGTTGAGCTGATTTTAAAAAAGCTGCCAATGCTGAAAAAGCAATTAGTATTGTTGAAGTAACAAAACCAGATATGTGATCAAACGCCAAAGCTGATCAATTACATATTGAAAACTTTAAAGCTAACGATAAAACTAAAATCATCACGCTTGATATTACTCGTAATTTAAGTGGTTATGGAATCACTAAAGGAAAATTTAGTATTAATAATAAAAATGATTATAAATATGATGTCCAAGATTGAGAATGTGAAACGCAACCAAAAATAATAACAACTGGCTGAGAATTGTATAAAGCCGCTGCTATTAAAGTTACTGCTGATGATTTGTTAAAAGAAGCAGAGCCATGAGATGATTTAGATACTTTTAAATGAACTTATGGAACTACGCAAGAAACAACTTGAATTCAATCTGAAACGGCCCAATGAGATGTTTATGGGGCGCTCCCTGGCGGAGGCGACGCCTATAAAGGAATGGCTGGTAAGCCAACCGTGACTGAATCACCAAAGAAAATAATTACTGCTATCATCTCTAAAAAAGGCAAAGACGGAGCTTTTGATTCTGATCCTATCAAAGCTACTATCAGTACTTATAAAATAGGGGCAGTTTATAATATAAACGACTGAACCTTTGATAAAGACACTCAATTACAATCTTTTAATAAATTTGTATCATTATTTAACACTCAAGTAAAACAAGCTAGTAGTTGAGCTGAATTTAACGATCACAACTGAATGACTATAGATGGAAACAACGCTGCCAATTCTCACCCTGGTAGCCCCACAATTGAAGATATTTTAAAAGCAAAATACTCACCTAATAAATTAACATATTTTCAGCTTCAAACACCATCTAATCCACCAGAACTTAATGGCGAAACTGGATACCAAGCTAAAATCGTATTCACATTTAATTATTGAGTAAGAAATACGGACCCACCAATACAATACAAATTATCATTATATTTTAATTATAATTTTGCAAACAAAAAAGATAAAAAAAGTGGGGGTGGAACTGCTTTTAATTATATTTGAGAAGGTGTTATTTGAACGCCACCCAATATATAATAATAAGAAACTATTTAATTCATTTTTTATTAATTATTATTGTAATACACAATGATTTTATATCAATTAATTAATAAGATAAAAAACCAACTAATTTTAATGATTAGTTGGTTTTTTAATAATTATAAACACTAACTCATTATTAATCATTAGCCACTTTATGGTTTATTATTTTTTCTATTTCCTGAACAATTGGTGAGTATTTTATTAAAAATTCTTTTATAATTTTTAAATATAATTTTTTATTTTTTAATTCATTTTCTAAATTTATTTTTAAATCATTTTTATCACAATATTTCAAATTAAAAGTTTTCTTTAAAATGTATTTTGTTCATTTTAATTTTTTATTTTCACAACAATAAAGTTCCGGAGTATTTCGAAACTCCGATAAAGATATTAACTTAGTTTTTTTATTTGCGTCATAATCTTTTTGTCATTGAATAAATAATTTAGTTATTCATCAATTATCAAAATAATCTTCTTCAGTTTGTAAATTTTCTTTATAACTTTTAATGAAGTCTAAAGTTAAATATTCTGGCGCAGTTTTGGGATTACTCATGATTTTTTCCAATATATTTCATTGTAAAAAATATAATTCAATAGTTAATTTTTTAGTAAATAATACATTTTCATTATTAGGTTTTTCTTGACAATCACCATCTTTTAAAATAATAGTTTTAAATTTTATATTATTGTTATTATAATTTAATAATTGCGACAAAGTATTTTTAAGATTTGCTTTTATGCTCTTTAACGCACTAGAACTACCTCCAGGATGAAATATAACTTTGTAATCTTGATCATTATAATGCATATCTTTTAATGAAATTATTTCATTATAAATTAATGTATCTAAACTTTTATCAGTACCTTCGATAAAAATTAATAAATATTTATCTCCTAATAGTCTTTTGGCTATTTTTAGTCCAGCTCCTGTTTCTTGTAATTTAAAAAAATTAGCAGTTGTTGGCTTAAGAACTTCAACAGATTTATTTTCAGATTTTTTTAAATTATTAATATCAACTACATTTATACAGTCTTTTAAAGATTTATCTACATCGTCTATATTTAGGGCTATATCACTACTAAAAGCACGTTCAATGATAGCAGAACTATGAGAAGTGATAATTATTTGTGTTTTACTTTCAAATCATGAATTTATTTCAATTAATGTTTTTAATAATCATCCTTGAATATCACTATTAATCATTATTTCAAGTTCATCTATTAAAAATATATCAATTTTATCTAACATAAGATAATATGTAAAATATCAAATAATTTTTAAAATTTCTTGTTCTCCACTAGATAAATCATTAAAATTAAAGCTATTTAATTTTTCTTTATTTTTATATTTTTCTTTAATTTGGTCTAAAGTAAAATTTGGGTCATCTTTTACAATTAAAAATTTATTGTCTAACGCTACATTTTCAGCTACATATAGCCTCAATGTTTCGTAAATTATTTTATCTAATTTATTTATTGTTTTTATATTATTTTCTAATTTTTCATGGGCAAATTTAATTGAAATGTTTTTATTTTGTGGTGCGATATAAGTTCTTGACATTAAATTTCAAATTTTTGGAAGTATTTTATTCGTTTTTTTAGTACTTGTTTTTTCATCTTCTGCTGAATTATTACTTTCTGTTTCAAGTTCTTTATATGCACTTAATAATTTTACTTGAGGTCTTTTTTCGTTATGATTATAAAACAAAATATAATTTTCTTTTTTTAAACTTCATTGATATTTTGTCTTATGATAATTTTTTTCTCATTGTAACACTGTTTTTTCAATTTCAAAATAAGGAGCCGAAATGTAAAATGCTTTTTCGTTACTTAATGATTTAATATATTCAAGAATTTGACTCTTACCTGTCCCGTTTTTACCTATTAACAACAATACACTTTTATCTTGAACAGATTCTGGTATTTTTATTTTGTAATCATTAATACTAATTTCTTTAATTCGTATTTTACTCATATTTAAGATCACTATCCTTTCATTATATGACTTGTAATTATCTATCTTTTATAAGATAAATAATTTAAAAATATTATACTACTTTTTCAAAATTAAGTTATTTAAAAATATAAATATATATTTATGATTATTTTCTAGTTCTATTATGTTAAAATATTATAAGATATTCAACTACATAAATTTGATAAAAAAGTATGTTATTTTAATTAAATACTAAGGAGAATTATCCAATATGATGCCCAGTTATATAAAATATATGCAAAAAGACAAAGATGATGAATGATATACACCTGTTTATGGAGTTTTACCAATTATAAAATTTATTCCAAAAAATAAAATTATTTGATGTCCATTCGACACCAAAGATAGTAACTACGTTAAAGAGTTAATAAAATCTGGTTATAGTGTAAAATATTCTCACAAAAATGAAGGTAAGAACTTTTTTAATTATCAACCTAAAAAATGAGACATCTTAGTTTCGAATCCGCCATTTAGTATTAAAGACAAGGTCTTAGAGCGCGCTTATGCTTTAGGGAAACCATTTGCCTTGTTATTACCACTTTCTGCCTTAGAAGGGGTCTTTAGGACAAAACTATATATGAACTATGGGTTAGAATTATTAAAATTTAACCGTAGAATTAGTTTTAACAATACTAGAGGTGTTAGTTTCCCAACTGGATATTTCTGTTGAAAACTATTACCAAAGCAATTAATTCATGAGGAGATCGATTTGAGTGATTAAAAACGGAATTGGTGGGGCTAATACCAAAACAGGGTTAGACTTCGAAGATAAAGTTGATTTAGAATCATTGATATCAGCTAATAAACATTATAAAATTAAAGATACAAAATATAAATATCAAGAAGTTTTTTATAAAGATGAAAAAATCGGAATGATTCTTAAAAAATATGCTCTTTATAAATATTTAGGAACAGTTGGAGTTAATTGAAAAGAATTTTTATCTAAAAGACTTTTACCTGATAGTGCTTTATATGTAATTTATAAAGACACTTTAAATATTATTGAAGTTAAAAGTCAAGCAGTTGAAGGTTCGGTTGATGAAAAATTACAAACTTGTGATTTTAAAAGAAAACAATATCAAAAATTAGTTAGTGGCTTAAATTTAAAAGTTGAATATATCTATATTTTGAACGATTGATTCAAACATCCAAAATATAAAGATGTCTTAAATTATATTGAATCTGTAAATTGC
Source organism: Mycoplasmatales bacterium (assembly GCA_965237585.1). GTDB lineage: Bacteria > Bacillota_I > Bacilli_A > Mycoplasmatales > JABABV01 > JABABV01. The sequence continues at coordinate 76,747 of OZ250146.1, forward strand.
CAATACTATTTTAATACTATTCCTTTAGAAAAATTAGGGTTAAAAATCTAATTTATATAATTAATTATTAATACAATATTAAAAAACATTTTCAATTATGAAAGTGTTTTTTTTAATTTGAAAAGTTGTTTATTCAATATGTTAAAATAATGTAAAAATTTTAATATATGATAAAAGATAAAAATATTAATTGTAATTTTATTTTTATTAATTGATTATGAAAACAATATTATAAATATTAATATTAATTAATTTAAGTGTTATAATGCAATTACTAATTATTTAATAATTAGGAAACAGAGGTGTATTTTAAAATGAAATTAATTAATCTTAAACAAGAATATATTAAAGTTAGTGGAATCTATCGTATATGAATTGATTATAATGGCCAAGAAGTCTCTTATGTGGGTCAATCTAAAAACATCAACACGAGACTCAAGTTTCATTTTCGAGAAATCAAACGGGCAATTTTAAAAGAACTAATTCTAGTAAATAGTAAAATAAGCAAAAGTAAAACGATCGCTTCAATAAAAGCAGATTTACATTTTCCTGCTAAAGGAGCATTTTATTATAAAGTTTATTTATTAAAAAACATGCTTAAACAGAATGATAATGATTTTTTGAATTCGATCAATTGTGAAGTTTTAGAAACTTGTTCAAATCAAACTAGTTCTTTTCAATTAGAAGAAAAGGAAATCAAGTTTATTCAATCTTATGATAGTATTTGAAGAGGCTTAAATGGCTATCATGCGATTCATTTTAAGTTATCACATTGACTTGATGCTCAAGGTCATAATGATGAAATAAAATTCCTACAAACAATCAATCAAAAAATGCATGATAAATTAGATTTAAGAAAAGACTTACCGTTTTTATGACTTTATTTTAACTTAGGTAATTTTGCCAAATTCTGAGCAGAATTAATGCTACTATTCCCTGATTTAAAAATGTCTGATATCGGAGATCTTAAAAGACGTCGTAACATATCATTATCTAAATAGTAAACAAAGATTATCAATTTCATAACAAAAAGAATAGCCTGATTTTTATCAAGCTATTCTTTTTTGTATTGACAAATTAAAAATAATTTAAAAAATTAAACTATAAACTAAAAAGTATGTTAGAATTGCAACATAGTGAACAAACAACAACGGTAATTAAAATAAAAATAATTGATTACTTCAAAGATCATATTTTCAATTATTTCATAAAACAAATTTGAAATAACATTCCAAAACAAAAACAAACGATTAAGAAATTGTTCACAATCCAAAATAACATTATGATTAAATGTTATTACAACCTTTTAAAATATACTATAAATAAAAAATTATAATTCAACAAATAGCAGTAAAATTACAATAAAATACAAAATCAAAAGATGATAGTTTAAGCTAAAATAAGCAATCAAAAATTTAAAAAGTATAAAGTGCTATAAAATTATCAAATAGTCCTTATATAGACGCTAAAAGCTAAACTAATAGTAATAAATTAATCATTCTCTAGGTAATTAGTATTACTTTAATAATAAAAGTGTATAAAACTAAAAAATCAGCCTTTTATTACAAAAAACTGATTCATATTTCCTTCTTGTTTTCCTGACAAGAAGGCACCTTTGCAGATAGTAGAGCAAATAGCAAATTCTACTAACTTTAAGCAACTTGGCTAAATATAAAAAGCAATAATACTTTTCATATATATAGAAACTATATTAATGTATTTGGCGCATAATTACAACTATAAGTTTTAATATTATGTATTTATTAAGTGAAAATACTTAGTTAAGAACAAATCAAGAAGCTATTGTTAAAATTGCTATTATCATTAGAAATGAACCAAATATTTGAATGCGTCTTTTGATAATAACATTATGATTTATTGATTTGATTAATTTTAAACATTCGTTACGATCAATTTTTACTTCAAAGTCTTGTATTGTTAATTGTTTTTTAAACAAGCTGAATTTTTGAATTTAGTAAAAATGCCAAATCAAGTAATAGAAATTAGTATAAAACAAATCAACAAAAAACACAAACATGATATACTAATTTTCAATAAAATAATTTCCTTCATCTTATCATTATCTAATTTAAATATTACAACAAATTAAAAGGTTGTGTTTAATTATGTATAATCAAGAATTTATTGATATATTAATTGGGAAACGTAAATGATTACGCAGTCGCTCTGAAAAAAAGATCTCTCTGCCATTAAGTGTTATAGAGCCCTTTCTAAAAGATGACAATATCTATCTAAAAGCTAAGAATTTTAATAAAGATGATAATCTTAAGGAATTCAATTACAATGCTAATATAATTTTTAAAGAAGCAATTCCTAATCACAAAATATTTAAATATTATATTTTTATCAATTACGATAAAAGTGATTACAATCAACTATATTATTTTGCTTATGCATTAGCAAAAATTTACTATGATCGATGATTAGAAGAAACAAATAACTGGCCAAAAGATTATGAATTTGATGATCTAACTAATTCTGAAAATTCTAATAATGCACAATTTATTAAATTTAGTGATGATCTACTAGCGCCCCAATATCTTATTAAAAATATTAAAATTTATTTCAAAAGATATGAAGATTATAAAACGTCTCAAATTGATAAATATTTATTATCTAATATTTTACGAGTTCCAGTTGTGGTCATTCATCGTCAACAAAACAGATAAAATGAAAAACCGAAAACACAATATCAATTTTAAAAATTCCGATATGAAATTACCGTATATATAAATCATCTCAAGTTTAAATAACTTATAACGTTATCGTAGAATCTGGTTTAATAGCTGCTATGATTCCACGAGACTATTATGATATTAATGAAAAAGCAATTGAATTAAATTCTAATTATAAAAATATTTTAAATAAAAAACAAAATATTTATAAATTATAGATAAAGATCATTTTGATTTATATTTGGTACTATAATATATCTTATAAATATTAAACAAATGTTATATAAAATATTAGTTTAAAACTAATATTATTAATAATGGGGGTATAATATTATGGAAAAAAATAAATTTAATAATTTAGAATTAACACATAAATTATTAAAATATTTAAAAACTGGTCCTAGCGTACAATCAAAAATTATATTTGGGCCCGAACCACCGGAAAAAAGTATATTCAGTGATCCAAAATTAATGCATGAATTATCAAAATATTTTGCAAGATTTCCTAATAATGAACAATCAAAAACTACATCAGGATCTGATGGTGATTTAATTCAAAAAATAAATATAAAAAATAATAAATAATTAGTTGTTATTTTTTATTATACTGCAAACATTTATAATAATTATTAAATCATTTAAATATGTTGAGATTTTTAAAAGTGAAAAAATTATAAATATATAATTAAAACAAAAGGATCAATCCACCAATTCCAAGGCAGGTGATTATAGTCATGGATAATAATAAAATTAAAGATATGCTCTTAACAAAAAGTAAATGATTAAGAAGCTGTTCAGAAAAACAAATCGCGCTTCCTTTAAATATTTTAGAACCATTATTAAAAGACGATAACATTTATTTGAAAGGTAATGCTTTTAGCGAAAATTATGAATTCCAAAAATATAGTCATAATACTAATTTAATAATTAAAAAAGCAATTCCTAATCAAAAATTTTATCAATATTATATTTTTATGAATTTAGAGAAAAGCAATTATAATCAACTATATTATTTCGCTTATGCATTAGCTAAAATATATTATGATCAATTAGTTGAAAAACAAAATTATAAAGATCCAAAATATCAATTCGAGCCATTTGCTAATGCTGATAATTGTAATGATGAAAGATTCATTAAATTCAGCGATGATCTACTAGCGCCCCAATATCTTATTAAAAATATTAAAATTTATTTTAAAAGATATGAAAATTACAAACCATCACAAATAAATAAATATTTATTATCTAACGTTTTAAGCGTGCCGATTGCTGTTATTATTCGGCAAGAAAATCGCTAAACAAATCATTTAATAAAATTAAAAAATACTATAAATCCAAATAAACAATTTAATAATAATATCAAAAATAAGTACATTGAACAAAAAAACAATTTATAAGAAATTACTTTTTTGCTTTTTATCATATCGATTAGATCTTAATTATTATTTAAAAAAATTGTTAAATATATACTCATAAGATTAAAATTCAAGATAGATACACTTTTGGACTATTCAAATGGCACAATAGTATTAAAATAGGTAATTAAAAAAAGGAATATTAAATAATTATTGCTATATAATGAATGATTAGCTATTTGATAGTAATGTAGTTAATTCTGTCAGGATTGAGAAAATGATTATTAAGAAAAGATTCCTAGAACTTCAACAAAATTGAGATACGATAATTATTGAAACGCCTGCTCAATTTGATAAATTATATCAAGAGGTCGTTTTTTGTCACGATGCGATTATTTTTCGGGGTCAGCCATGTAGTAATTGAGCGTTAAAATCCACCTTATTTCGTTTGTATGAAAAAATTATGAAAAATACAAATATCAATATTAAAAATTTTCTATGAATGGCAGAGCAACATTTTATTCAAATTATGAATAGACTAAACGAACACAATGCCAATTTACATACTTTGGCAGAAGCACAACATTTAGGAACACCAACACCTTTAATCGATTTTACTTCATCGTTCGAAAATGCTCTCTGATTCGCTCTACAACCCAATTTTAAAATTTGCCATCCAAAAGATAATAACGATAAAATTGAAACTAAAAGTACTTGTAATGCTTGTGTTTTCTTAATTGCTAAAGATGTGGGAATGCGGACAAAAATGAATAATATCAGTTCCGACAGCAACGTTATTTATAAATGTCCTATTAGTATTAATAGTAAACGCGGAGTATCACAAAGATCTTTTTTCATTATTCATAATCAATCAGATATGATCAAGTCATATAATATTATTAAAATTGAAATTAAGAATTCGAAACTATTGAAAAACTATATCCAACAATTTTTGTTTAAATCAGGAATCGATCATGAATCGATATTTCCTGATTTAAAAGGAGTATTTGATAGTTATATTGATGAGTATTATGAGTATAATATGTGTGTTTTAAAAGGGAACGCTTTTAATGAAAAAAAGATATATGAAAAAGCAATAGAACAATATAAAAAAGCAACACAGTTAAAACCTAATATTGCTTATGCTTATTTTAAATGAGGTGGTTCTTTAAATAAATTAAATAGTAAGTTACGAGATCCTGAACTATATTGACAAGCCATTAAAAAATGCAAAATAGCTACCAAACTAAACCCCAAATATGCCGAAGCCTATAATAATTGAGGTTTTTCTTTATATAGTTTAGGTTTATATGAAAAATCAATAAAATTTTATGAAAAATCTATTAAATTAAATTCATATCATATAGATGTATATTATAATTTAGGAAATTCTTTAGATAAACTTAATAAATTTTCTGAAGCTATCAAAAATTATCTAAAAGTAAGTAAACTTAATTCTAATTATGAAAACATATATTGTGATTTAGGAAACGCAACTATCAATTATGCTATTCAAACTAAGGATATAGACCAATTGCAAAAAGCGACCAAATATTATAAAAAAGCAATAGAATTAAATCCGAAAAACCATAAAGCATATTTTGGTTACGGTATTGTTTTAATTTCACTTAATGAAAATTATGAGGCAATTTTAAAATTGAAGAAAGCAATAGAATTAAACCCAGATTATAAAAATATTTTAAATAAAAAAAATTTACAAATGTTAGATAAAGATTATTTTGACCTATATTAGGTGCTATAATATATGTTATAAATATTAAACAAATGTTATATAAGATATTATTTTAAAACTAATATTATTAATAATGGGGGTATAATATTATGGAAAAAAAGAAATTTTATAATTTAGAATTAACACGTAAATTATTAAAATATTTAAAAACTGGTCCTAGCAAACAATTGAAAATTCTATTTGAACCCGAACCACCGGAAAAAAGTATATTTAGTGATCCGAAATTAATGCATGAATTATCAAAATATTTTGCAAAATTCCCTAATAGCAAAAAATCAAAAACTACGTCGACACCTGATAGCTCAAATAAAATAAAAATAAATAATAAAAAATAACAACCAATTATTTGTTATTTTTTATTATACTGCAAACATTTATAATCGCAACAAAGTAATCTAATAAAATCCTAATTATAAAAATATTTTAAATAAAAACAAAAAATTTACAAATGTTAGATAAAGATCATTTTGACCTATATTAGGTGCTATAAATATTAAACAAATGTTATATAAAATATTATTTTAAAACTAATATTATTAATAATGGGGGTATAATATTATGGAAAAAAAGAAATTTAATGATTTAGAATTCATGAATAAATTATTAAAATATTTAATAAATAGACCTTGTGTGCAATCAAAAATTATATTCGGATCTGACACAGTTGATAGAAGTAAATCAATAAATCCAGAATTAATTCGTGAATTATCAGAATATATAAAATATTATCATAATAACTTAGAACCAAAAATTACATCAGATTCTGATAATAACTTAATTAAAATAAAGAAAAATAAATCATAATGTAGGTTACAGTTATCATTTTTATAAATTAGTCAAGTTTTAATAATTTATGACGTTATCTTTGGTCTATTTAGCAACAACAGCAACATTCACACAATATGATTAAGCAATGATTCATCAAAACTAGTTAATCATTAAGCTAAAAAAAAGAATAATTAAATAACTAATTATTCTTTTTTATTTTGATGAATTAATTAACGTTTGTTATCAAAAATTAAATTTGGTCACTATTCAACAATCGTTCTGTTTTATCAACTGCTAACTTAGCAACTAAATAAAACATTCAAGGAGTCAACAATACAATATAATTAAAAATAAAGATTGTACAAAACATCATAATAATTTGATATTTTGTCATTTCTCTTCTTAACGGACCTCGATCAATATCGCTTTTCTTTAAAGTTATTCTAATAAGATATCCAATACAACCGATTAATGGAATGTTTTCTCAAATACGAGGTTTCAAGTTTACACGCATTTTTGCAACGTCATTAGCTGTCGCTAATTGCTTATATTCTCGGTAACTCATTTTTTTATCATCACTAATTTTATTGGTTTTTTTAATCGTCATAATTTTACTCCTTGATTATTGTAATTGACTATATATATAATTATAACAAATTCTTTATGTATTAAATAATCATCGCCAGAAACGCCTAATTAATAGTCATTTTCAGATTAAACGTGTTACAGATTTTGGCACAGTATAAAATATGATTTTAGGATTATTTTTGTTTAATTTATATCATGTTTGACAAAATCATTGATTATGAAATATCATAAGTATGATTTTCAAAATATTAATAAAGGTAAATGTTTAATCGCTAAAACTTAATAACTTAATAACGATCAACTAACTATTAAAACAAAATAAAAAAAGAATAATTAGATGATAATTATTCTTTTTTTTATTTTTACAATATTAATTAGTAAGGATTATTATTAAGAATTAAATTTGGTCATTATCTACTAATTTTTCAGTTTTGCAAAGTGCATATTTTGCAACCCCATATAATGCCCAAGGTGTTAGAATTGTTAAAAGATTATAAATAAAGATTGTTGAAAATGTGAAAATAAGTTGATATTTTGACATTTGTTTTCTTAGGACACCGTTTCCAATATTTTTTTTGTGAGATATCATTCTAACAAGATACCCAACACAACCTACTAGGGGAATATTTTCTCAAATATGAGGTTTTAAATCTTGGCGAATTTCGGCAATATGGTTAGTAACTTCTGCTTTTCTAGTTTCTTTATAGTTCATTTTTTTATCATCATTATTTTTATTTGATTTTTTAATAGTCATATTTTTACTCCTTGATCATTGATAATTAATTATATATATGTATATATATAATTATAACATTATTCAAGTGATTATTAATTGGTTGAATAATTGACATTTAAAAAGCTTTTAGAGAACGAATTATTGTATTAAGGATATAGAATTTTTACAATAGCATAAAAAATAATTAATCTAGCCAGTAATTTATTATTTAAAGAATTTAATTTGATCATTATCAAATAATTGTTGCCTTTGGACAACCACTAATTTATTTCCCTATACATAATAATTAAGGAATTATCATTACTAAAATTTAAAAAAAGAAAGATTTTACAAAACATAACCCTAAGATGATCCTTTAATATATCTTCTTAGGGTTATACGATCAATACCGCTTATACTGAACATGATTTTAATAAGATAGCTACATAATAATCAACTAGGGAATATTCTCTCAATAGTGGAGCTTTAAATCGATTTTTATGTTAGTGATGTTTATAAACGCCGTTGTTGTCTTATGCGGAGAATAATTATTTTTCGCTTTATTATTGATTTTTATATTTTGTTTAATAATCACAATCTGAACCCCCCACTAGTTTGAGTCTTCATATATATAATTATAGCAAATTTTCATTTAGTAGTTAAATTATCAAGTCATAAATTAGTAAATACAATAATTTAATAATAAAAAATAACTAATAGTTAATTAGTTATTTTTTAGCTAAATATTTAATGTAATCACGTAACACTTCAATGCTGCCATCATCTTCCATGCGTTTCATTAAATCTCGGTGACTTTTTTCGACATCAATTTTGGCATCTTCGATACTTACAAAAACGTAATTTTTCATTTATGTTGCCTCCTAATGTTAAAATTTTAAAATTAATTATTATATATTATGTTGATTAAAGGATTTTTAATATTTAATCATAATTGACTATTTTTTATTCATAATTTGTTCACTGATTATATTGTATACTATTTTTCAACCTGATCAACAATTAAAATAACTTGTAATTATAACCATTAGTAATATAATACTTTTATAAGCCTAATATTTAATAAAAGAGGTAAATTATGTTTTTTAAAACTCCTAATGATGATCGTTCAGATACTATGAATTCTAATAACGATGCTTATGATTATGACCAAGAAAATCAAGATAATCAATCAGAACGCGGTTGATAAAGGAAAATTAATTTAAAAACAAATAAATTAATCATTGACATAAAATATTAAATGTATTAAAATAATTTCGTATCTGTTATTAATATGATGATAGGTACATTTATTGTGTAAATATTCTAATTCACTTTGCTAATAATTTAATAAAGTTTTTAATTTATTAAATGTAGGCAACTTTCGTTCTTTTGAATTCTTCACTCAAAAGAATATGCTTAATAAAAAAAGCAACAGCTAAATTTAGTTGTTGTTTTTTGTTTGTTTATAAGCTTTATTTTGATCGAGAAAAGTCCAGATTAGTTACTAGATTATCAATCTGTTTTTATTGCGAAACTTATCAATATTTTCTGTTAAATGATTTAATTTAGCCCCACTATAAATATAGCCATGAAATAAGATGCTAAATCAATCATTAAAGAATTTTCTAAATCTTAAAATGCTTTTAAATTCGGTGTTTTATCAATGAAAACTAGTCATAACAGACCAATAAAGATGAATTATTTAGCAATTAGGTAAAAAGAAGCACTCCAAATAGCGACAGATAGCGATAAAGGCTATAAAACAAGGTGAATTTGCGACAAATCAACCAGTTGTGGTAAATTATATCAATAACGCTATCTTGGTACCAGAAACGGCTAATTTCAATGCTTGTTAAAGTATTTAATGGGATATTGATAAGTTTTAATGACTAATTTTAAAAATCACAATAAAATAACAATAACTAAACTAAGTTATTGTTATTTTTTTTATTGATCAGCTTTATTCTGATTACAATAAGTATGGACTGCTTGAAGGTTGCTCATATCATTGCTACGTCATTACTTTTAGGTATTCTATGATCTACATTTCAAGCATTGAAACTGTTACGTTGTGATTCGACTGATTGGTGATTCAGTAATCAATTATCAATAACAAAACAACACATAATTTATGTTTGTCATTGTTTTAAAGTTTTTTGAACTGTTTTATAAGATAAAACTCAATTATCATAAAACAGTTCAAAATGCTAAAGATAAAAAACAACGGTTTAATTCATTATAATAAATGACCTAAACCGTTGTTTTCTATAGTAAATTTTAACTCACTATTAATTTTTGTTAATATTTTTATATTATTATAATACCCGGAATTAATTAATTTTATCTTCTGTATAGTTTTTTTAATTAACTCTATATTATTACACCCTGCCTTTTTAATGCTGAATGTATGGTGAATTATTTTGTTATTCTCCAACTCGTTTAAAAATAAAGTTTTATAATAAATAGAGTGAGTGTAACTTGTTCTATTATTTTTTAATTTTATGTTTTCTAAAATAAATGTCATTTTCCCCTTATATTCTTTTTGCGAAGTCAATGCTTGTAATTGTATTATGTTATGTTTTTTGATTACTTTTAATATTAAATGAGGACGTCATTTATTTTTACATTTATTGTTATCTTTAATATTTATTATATTACCAATTTTATAATAATGTTTATTATTGATGTCTTTCATAATTATTTTCCTTACTTATAACTTTATTTTTTATATTAATAAATAAAGTATTTATTGACATATAATATATATTATATTAAAATAATTATTGATATCATTAATAAATGACATCTGCCTACCGCGTTAATTATTGTAAGTGAAGAACTTCAATAATAGCAATTGGCTTTTCTTTTAAATTAAACTTAATTCAAAGTTAATTTAAAAGGTATTTTAATTAAATAACAATCAACTTTAATAAGTTTATTGTTATTTTTATTTATGTATAGATATATTTTTATTACAATAAGTATGAACCGCTTGAAGATTTTTGATATTATTATTACGACCATGTTTTTTTGAAATTATGTGATCAATATTTCAAGAATGAAAACTATTACGTTGTGTTTTTACAGATTGATGAGCACCATAATCCATAGTATGATAGCAAATAGCACATAATTTATGTTCACCAGTTCTATCTTGTTTCTCGACTCCACAATTACAAGATTTTGCGTTTTCTCATATTTTAAATTGTTTTTTTGTTAATTTCATAAAACCTCCATTACATAATTTTTATATCTATTATACTATAAATTAATTATTTTATTTAGTTCTTTATAATCTTTATATTCATTAAAATAAGTATAGATAACTTACTATATTATCAATCTTGTTTTAGTTGTAAAACTTATCAATATTTTCTGTTTCATTATTAAATTTGGCGCAACTATAACCTATAAATATAACCATGAAATAAGATGCTAAATTAATCATTAAAGAATTTTCTAAATCTTAAAATGCTTTTCAATTCGGTGTTTTATCAATGAAAACTAGTCATAACAGACAAATAAAGATGAATTATTTAGCAATTAGGTAAAAACAAGCACTCCAAATAGCGACAGATAGCGATAAAGGCTATAAAACAAGGCGAATTTGCGACAAACCAACCAGTTGTGGTAAATTATATCAATAACGCTATCTTGGCACCAGAAACGGCTAATTTTAATGCTTGTTAAAGTATTTAATGGGATATTTATAAGTTTTAATGACTAATTTTAAAAATCACAATAAAATAACAATAACTAAACTAAGTTATTGTTATTTTTTTTATTGATCAGCTTTATTCTGATTACAATAAGTGTGGACCGCTTGAAGGTTGCTCATATCATCGCTACCGTCATTACTTTTAGGTATTCTATGATCGACATTTCAAGCATTGAAACTGTTACGTTGTGATTCGACTGATTGGTGAGCACCATAGCTCATCGTTTCATTACAGATGGCGCATAATTTGTGATCGCCACTGCGGTCTTGTTGCACAACGCCACATCTACATGGTCGTGCTTGTTTTCAGATTGTTGATTGTTTATCCGTTAATCTCATAATATCCCCCTTTGTTGTTTACAATGCCATTATACTACAAACAATAGTAATGAATTAGGAATTTTTAATAATTGTTTTAAAATTGTGCAATATTAACAAAAATATTATTAATAAAGGGTTTTGCTAATAATAGCCAGATATAATAAATGAAGAGTGATTAATTATTGAGCGTAATAATTTTAGAAAGGATTAATGAGATTATGAAACAGCACAATTTTTTAACGATTAAAGCGAAATGAAATGAAAGAATTATTTCAACAAAACTAGTATTTAATGAACTTTATCAAGATATTATTTTCAATGATGAAGCGATCGTGTTTCGGGGCCAAACGTGTGGTGAGTGAGCATTAGAATCAACGCTATTTCGATTATATAAAAAAGTTATCGGCAAAAATAATAATATCAACATTAAAAATTTTCTGTGAATGGCAGAAGAACATTTTTTAAACATTATCGATAAATTAAATAACAATAGTAGCAAGTTAGTGACGCTAGCAGAAGCCCAACATTTAGGAACACCAACTTCTTTAATTGATTTTACTTCTTCTTTTGAAAATGCAATTTGATTCGCTATGCAAAGCAATTTAAATAGTTGTGATGTGTGCGATTTCAAAAATAAAACGACCTGCACACCGGCTATATTTTTAATTTTAAAAGAGATAGGTATAAAAACTAAAATTAAGAATTTAAGTTCTAATAAAAATGTTATTTATAAATGCCCAATCAGCATTAATAGTAAACGCGGTGTTTCCCAAAAATCATTTTTTATTTTGCACAACAAAACAAAGATGATGGAATCATACAACGTTATTAAAATTAGCATTGCTAACAATTCAATATTAAAAGATTATATTAAAAACTTTTTATTTAAATTGGGTGTTGATCATGAATCGATATTTCCGGATTTAAAAGGCGTATTCAATAGTTATATTGATGAGCATTTTGCATATAATATTCATATATTGAAAGGCAATAAATTCAATGAATCTTATGAAAATGATAAATCTATTAAAGAATACGAACAAGCAATAAAGTTAAAACCAGATTTACCATATGCATATTCATATTTAGGAGCAACTTTAAATGCGGTAGGGAATTATAAAAATGCGATAAAAAAAATTAAAACAGCAATTAAATTAAATCCACAATATGCTGAAGCTTACAATAATTTTGGCACAGCATTAAAAAATGCCGGACGTCCTGATGAATCAATAATAAATTACAAAAAAGCGATCGAACTAAATCCATCACTTTTAGAAGCGCATTATAATTTAGGAAACACTTTAATTGAATTAGGATATTTTAAAAAAGCGGTACAAGAATATAAAAAAATAATAAAAATAGATTCTAAATATTGGGAAGTTTATAATAATTTAGGAAACGCTTTAAGTTATTTGGGCGAACATAAAGAGGCTATCAACGCTTATAAAAAAGCTATTAATTTAAACCATAATCAACCACACTATTATGTTAATTTAGGTCATAATTTAAATGATATGAATAATAAAAACATCCAAAATAAAAAAGCTATTTTAGTAACATTAAATAACATTAAAAATTGATTATCAACAATTAAACCAACTAACAAAAAAGCAATATTTAATAAAATGTCACTGTTATTTTTTATAAATATTACGATAGAAAACCAATTATAAAATATTGTGATCTGCCATTGGATTATAAGAGACTTGTATGATATAATATTTTTTAGACAATCATGTGTACAAATAATAGTCGCTATTAATAATTTGTCATAAAATACAAATTATTTACTAATATTAAAACATATGGAGGAACAGAAATGAAAAAAACTAAGCAAGCTAATAAAATTACTACAGCGGAAAAAATCAAAAAATTTAATAAAATGCATAAAACTGATTTAATAGCTAAATTTTCACAAAAATTAATTAATTCCCCAAATAAACAAGCCAAAGTTATTATTCGATCAAAACTTATTGATGAAGGAAAATTAATGTAATGATCAAAAAACAATAACTAGTAGAGTTATTGTTTTTTCTTTAAATATAATTATAAAAAAGTTCATAAAAACTAAGGCGTAAATTGTAAATATTATATTCTTGATTAGTTGTTGTTTTTTATGAAATTCAATATATGAATTATTTTGTAACAGATAGATCATGTGTCGTTAAAAACAAAGATATTAATCTAATACAATAATTTATTTTATTCATAAAATCTAATTTCACATTCAATTATCGTTTACTTTGCAACTAGATATTATATTAACCAACTTTTGATTTCTTAACTTATATTAGAGCTGTTTAGTAATAAATAAAAAACAGAAAACAAAAAATAACTAATAGTTAATTAGTTATTTTTTAGCTAAGTATTTAACGTAATCACACAACACTTCAACGTTGCCATCATCCTATATGTATTCCATTAATTATAGGTGATTTTTTCAACATCTATTTTAAGATCATAGATACTCACAATCATGTTATCTTTCATCATAGGTTATTCTCTAACACCAATAATTGGTGTTTATTATCTAGATTATTAATATATTAATAATCAAATGTTTTATAAGATTATATTAGGGGTTTTGTTAACTAATAATATTGTATACTATTTTTATGTTTTAGAAAATTCATTAATTTTAATAGTATTAGTAACTATGAATTAATAAGATAAGTCTGTTAACTTATATAAATTATATTATTGATTTAATGTTATAATGGTTTTTTATTAAAGTATTCAATAAAAAAAACAAACAAGGAGTTAATCATATTATGGTAGATAAAGACTTTGAACCAATAGTAAGAAAAAGTTTTAAAGATATTAAGGAAATAGTAGAAAAGTTAGATGATAATACTATTAATACAGAAGATGAATTTAACAATTTATTTACATATATTAAACTTAGTAGCGATTCGATTATTTTTCGTGGTCAACGATGTAGTAAATGGAAGCTAAAATCAACATTATTTAGATTTTATAAAGAAATTATCAAAGGAAATTTAACAATAAATAATTTCTTAAATATCGCAAAAGATCATTTTAATGAAATAAATAATAAAACTAACGCCAACAACTCACTTTTACATACGTTATCAGAAGCTCAACATTTAGGTACACCAACCCCGCTGATAGACTTTACATCATCGTTTGAAAATGCGTTATGATTTGCTTTACAAACGAGACTTCATAAATGTGCAGAACACCCTAATAATTCTTATGAAAGTATTGACTGTAAACCTTCTTTGTTTTTAATTTTAAAAACAAATAATGTCAGAAACAAAATTGATGATTCCGCATTTATAACTACTAAATTATCAAGTGATCTTAATGATTTTATAATTTATAAATGCCCTATTAGTATCAATAGCAAAAGAGGGGTTTCTCAAAGATCTTTTTTCATTATGCATAATCAAGAAGATATGATAAAAGAGTACAATATTATTCAAATAAATATAAATAATAATATTGAATTACAAGAGTATATAATAAAATTTTTAACTAAATCCAGCATTAATTATGAATCAATATTTCCTGATTTAAAAGGCGTATTTAATAGTTATATTAACGAATCTTGTCATATTTATTTTTTAGAAGGTAATTATTATGCAGGTGATAACCAACATAATAAAGCCATCGAAAAATATAAAAAAGCAATCGAACTAAATCCTAATTATTATCAAGCTTATTATAACTGAGGAAACTCTTTATTTTACTTTAAAGAGTACTCAGAAGCCATTAAAAAATTCAAAAAATCAATCGAACTAAGCCCAAACGATGCTTGGGCTTATAATATCTGAGGAAAGTCTTTATTTCACCTGGGAGAGTACTCAAAAGCAATCGAAAAATATAAAAAAGCAATCGAACTAAACCCAAACGATGCTTGAGCTTATAATAACTGAGGAATGTCTTTATTTCAACTGGGAGAGTACTCAAAAGCAATCGAAAAATATAAAAAAGCAATCGAACTAAACCCAAACTATGCTTGGGCTTATAATAACTGAGGAATGTCTTTATTTCACCTGAAAGAGTACTCAGAAGCCATTAAAAAATTCAAAAAAGCAATTCAACTAAATCCTAATCATGCTATAGCTTATAATAACTGAGGGAACTCTTTATTTCACCTGGAAGAGTACTCAGAAGTAATCAAAAAATATAAAAAAGCAATCGAACTAAACCCCAATTACATAGTAGCTTATACTAATTTAGAGGTTTGTCTTAAAAATAGTTTTAACCAATCACAATATAAGCAAAATCCTCAACTTTTTATTGAAGTTCTAAACAACATTAAAAAATTAATATCAAACAGCAAATTAATAAACGAGGATGCAATCACTGCAAAAAAACAATTATTAAATAGAATAGAAAAATTTTTAATTGATTTAAATAAACTATCAGTTGACATGTAATATAAAATAGATTAAAATATTTTTGATATCGTCATTTAATGACTATCTGCCTGCCGCGTTTGAAATTAGTATATTTATACTAACTAGCAATTGGTTTCTCCTTTAAATTTTAATAATTTAAAGGGCATTTTATAAATAACAATAACTAAATTAGTTATTGTTATTTTTTTATTTATTTGCTTTATTATGATTAGAATAAGTATGAACAGCTTGAAAACGACTTAAGTGATTATCGCATCATAACTTTTAGGAGCTATACGATCAATGTTTCAAGAACTAAAACTATTGCGTTGTTATTTGAATGATTGATGAGAACCATAGTTCATTGGTTCATAAAATTATCTCACTTAAAATAAAGATATTAATATAATGCAATAATTTATTTTATTCATAAAACCTAATTTCACATTTAATTATGGCTTACTTTACAACTAGACATTATATTAACCTACTTTTGGTTTATTAGCTTATATTAGAGCTGTTTAGTAACAAATTAATAATCAATAACGATAGTATATTATATTTATTAATGACAAATAAAAAAATAACTAATCATTAATTAGTTATTTTTGATGTTTTATTAATAGTGTCTTAATTAAAATATGGAATTAGTAGTAAAAGTATAAAAGAGATTATCTATTACTATAAGGACTTGTTGATAATACATATATTATATTATCGATTTTTACTATTTCATAAACTTGACGATTAGTCACAAGACTGTCTTTGAAATCAATACCATCAACAGAAGTATAAAATCCATAATGTGTTCCGACATACAGCATATTATTAATATCAATTATTGTAAAAATATCATAATTTAGTAATTCGCATTTTTTAAAATTAACCCCATTATTAGATAAATAAAGAGTATAATTTATTAAAACGTATACTATATTATTAGTTTTAACTATGTTTGAAACACGACCATCCATAATTCAATTTTCAATAAAACGAATTCCGCCATCGGTCGAAGTGTAAAAATAATAAGTTGTACTATTACCAGACGCAATATATAGCACATTATCGATTTTAATTATTTTATAAATGCTACCATGAATAAACTTGTTTTTAGTAAAATTAATACCATCAGTCGAAGTAAAAACCCCATCGTAGTCTCCTGATATATATATGATATTGTCTATTTTAATTATTGTATTAATTCAAAAACCAAAAAAATTATTTTTTTTAAAATGGATATCATCAGTCGAAGTATAAAGGCCGTTTTCTGTTCCAAAATATATAACATTATCGATTTTTATTATTTGATTAACAAAACCACTAATCGTTTGATTGACACTAAAATTAGTTCGATCAGTAGATAGGAAAAGACCTAGATTAGTTCCAATATATATGATATTATCGATTTTTACTATTTTAACATTTTGATAATTTTCATGCATATAAATCGTTTGGTTTTTAGTGAATTTCTTATCACCATCAACCAAAGTATAAATAGAACTTTCAGTTTGAACGTATGTTACATTATCGATTTTTACTATTTGAGAAACATAACCTTTAATAACCTCATTTTTAGTAAAATGAATTCCATCAGTTGAAGCATAAAGACCATCTATACATTCAGCGTATGTCGTCTTATCGATTTTTACTATTTTATTAATGTTTTCATTAGAAAGCGATACATTTTTAGAAACATCACAAATATAATCTTTTTCTTTTTGTTTTTGGTGATGCTGTGGCTTTTTATCTTTATAACCACAACTAATAACTCCAGCTGAAATTACCGTTGATAAAGATAAAATACTAGTAGTTGCAAATAAAATTTTAAATAGTTTTTGTTTTTTCATAATGCCGCCTTTTAATAATTGCTATTTTTTATTAATGCGTTATATTATAGCATATATTTTAGAGATATATTAATTAATATAATCGAGCTTTCTAAAATAATAAAATAAAGCTATTAATGTAATACAATAATTTATTTTATTGATAAAACCTAATTTCACATTCAATTATCGCTTACTTTACAACTATACATTATATTAACCTACTTTTGGTTTATTGATTATATTCAAACTATTTAGTAACAAATTAATAATCAATAACGATAGTATATTATATTTATTAATGATAAATAAAAAAATAACTAATCATTAATTAGTTATTTTTGATGTTTTATTAATAGTATTTTAATTAAAATCTAAATTAGTGGTAAAAGTATAAAAGAGATTATTTATTATCACTAGGAGCTTTTGATAATACATATATGATATTATCGATTTTTACTATTTTATAAATATCACGATAAATCATAAGATTTGCTTTGAAATTAATACCATCAACAGAAGTATAAATTCCCTTATTTGTTCCGATGTATAACGTATTATTAATAGCAGCTATTATGGTAATCGAATTATGTGCTAATTCATATTTGCTAAAATTGATTTTATTATTATATAAATAAAGAGCATTATCTGTTAAAACATATATTATATTATTAGTTTTAACTATGTTTAAAAAACGACCATATATAATTTCGTTTTGAATAAATCTAATTCCACCATCAGTCGAAGTGTAAAAATAATCACTTATACTATCACTAGACGCAATATATAGCACATTATCGATTTTAATTATTTTATGAATTCAACCATTAATAAACGTATTTTTCTTAAAAGTAAGCCCATCAGTCGAAATATAAAGCCCATCTGATCCCGAAACATACAAGTTGTTGTCTATTTTAACTATTTTATTAATTCAACCATCAACAAAATTATTTTTTTGAAAATGGATATCATCAGTCGAAGTATAAAGCCCATTTTCTGTTCCAAAATATATAATATTACCTATTTTAACTATTTTATCAACAGAACCACTAATCGTTTGATTGAGACTAAAATGAGTTCGATCAGTAGATAGATAAAGAGATTGATTAGTTCCAATATATATGATGTTATCGATTTTTACTATTTTAACATCCTCATAATTATCCTCCATATAAATCGTTTCGTTTTTAGTGAATGTCTTATGACCATCAACCGAAGTATAAATAGCATTTTGGGTTTGAACATATATTACATTATCGATTTTTACTATTTGATAAACATAACCTTCAATAAACTTATTTTTAGTAAAATTAATCCCATCAGTTGAAGCATAAAGACCATGCATACATTCAGCGTATGTCGTATTATCGATTTTTACTATTTTGTTAATGTTTTCATTAGAAAGCGATACATTTTTAGAAACATCATAAATATAATCTTTTTCTTTTGGTTCTTGGTGATGATGGTTTTTATTTTTATAACAATAACTATAAACTCCAGCTGAAATCGCCGCTGATACAGATAAAATGCTAGTAGTTGCTAATAAAATTTTAAATAGTTTTTGTTTTTTCATAATGCCGCCTTTTAATAATTACTATTTTTTATTATTACGTTATATTATAGCATATACTTTTCAGCTTCTATATCAATTAATATCATCGAGATTTCTAAAATAAAGATATTAATATAATACAATAATTTATTTTATTCATAAAATCTAATTTCACATTTAATTATTCCTATTTAGATAATATAAAACAATTTTAAATAAGCTCTTAATTTAGCTAGTTTTATTATGTATGATGATTTATATTCAGAAGACAATTACCGAACTAAAACACTACTAAAAATAATCTGATTTATCAACATTTAATTAGGTGATTAGTACAATAAAAGTATTTTTACTTTATTTAATTCAATAATAGTTTTATGCTATAATGGAATTAAATAAAGTAAAAAAAAGTAGTATTAAAATTAAAAAATAAGGAGGTAATTATATTATGAAAACAAAAACAAAAAAAGAAATTTTGATAGCTGAAAAAAAAGCAAAACTTATATATGCTCTTGATTCCCAAGCTAGAGTTATCGTGGGACCCAAAGCAATGAAAAGACAATTAAAAGGATATAGCAGAAACGACATTATAAAAAATTCAAATAAAAAGTTTCAATAATTCTGTTCATTTTATAGAACATTTAGTTAATCATAACTATAATAAAATAATAAAAAGTAACAATTTCAATAATTGTTACTTTTTTATTTTGTTAATATAATAAACTTAAATTGATTTTTACTATTAAATATATTGCTAAGTTATACTAGGTTTTTGAAAGAGCCCTTTTTCAGAAGTAACATATATTATATTATCTATTTTTGTTATTGATGTTATACAAAAATTTGAATCAACAGATGTATTTTTACCGATAATAGATGTATTTTTAGTAAAATGCATTCCATCAGTTGAACTATAAAGCCCTCCACCAGTACCGACATATATTACATTATCTATTTTCTTTATCTCATAAATCATGGAATCTCAAAATAAATTCGAATCAACAGATTTATTTTTAGTAAAATGTATCCCGTCAGTCGAAGTAAAAATTCCATCATTGCCCCTAGTGTATGTTATATTATCTATTTTTATTATGTTATAAATCGAAAAAACCAGTCTTGGATATTCTTCTACCTGTTTAGTAAAAGTATACCCGTCAGTCGAAACATAAACCTTATTAGCCTGTATGCGATTCTCTATGATAGCATATATTATATTATCGATTTTTATCATTTTTATAACTAAGACATTGGAAGGCATAGAAGTAACTTTAGTAAAATTTAGCCCATCAGTCGAAGTATAAAATACATAGTCCCAAGTATAAGGTGTATCATTGTAAGTATAAATGTATATTATATTATTTATTTTTGTTATTTTTTTAACAGAAAGATCTGAACGAATAGATTTGTTTTTAGTAAAATTAATTCCATCAGTTGAACTATAAAGTCCATTAATAGCACAAACATATATCATATTGTCAATTTTTATTATATTATTAATATTATTATTTCCATCTAAATTTCAAATAATAGATGTATTTTTAGTAAAATTTATCCCGTCAGTCGAAGTATAAAATCCATTATCAGTATAAACATATGTAATATTATCTATTTTTATTATTTCATCATTAATAAATCGGGATCTGAAAATATTGAATATCCGTTGAGTAAAATGAATTCCGTCAGTTGAACTACAAATTCCATCATCACTTATAGCGTATATTATATTATCTATTTTTGTTATTGATGTTATATAAAAATTTGAAGGAATAGATGCATTTTTCTTAAAAGTATACCCGTCAGTCGAAAAACGCATTTCATAACCATCTATAGCATATATTATATTATCTATTTTTGTTATTGATGTTATACCAAAATTTGAATCAACATATGTATTTTTAGTAAAATTAATTCCATCAGTTGAAGTTCATAAACCACGATCTTTGTTATAACTAGCAGCAACATATATTATATTATCTATTTTTTTTATTAGTGTTATATAGCAATTTGAAGGAATAGATGCATTTCTGTGAAAGTCATATAATATATCTTGATTATATTTTCATTGATTCATATTATATTGAAGATGATTATATTTAATTGTAAAAGATGCTGTTGAATTTGAAGTTGGGTTAGTTATTTTTACAGTAATTTTATAACTTGGTGTATCAACATTAAATTCACCTGGATATAATTCTGGGTATGTGCTTTCTTTTCATTGGTTCATAGCACTACCTTTTACAATATCAGTAGAATTTTCTGCTTGAACATATTTTTGGAAATCTGCTCAAGATTGTGAAATTGGTTTTTTAACAATATGCTGATTAGAACCACAACTAGCAACGGTGAAAGTGCTCAAAGTTATTGGTAAAATCAACCCGAAACTAATTAAAGATTTTTTTAATATTTTTTTCATATATATATTCCTAATTTCTTGATCTTTTATCTATAAATTTATAATAAATAGATTATATCATATATTTTTTATAAGCATATTTTAATTAATATGTAGAAGTTAGAAATTTTGATAATATTATCAATAAAGACTTCTATAAAAAAAGATTAAATTATGGAAACTGAAATCAAAATTGATATAATATCTGGGTTAACAATTCAGAGATTATCATAAGTTATAAACTGTCGGAAACATAATTAAGTTCATATATTAGCGTAGCTACTCTAAATATGGTAGATAATCATTTTTGTTCTGAGGTCGATAAATTTGTAGCCTTTATTTGTTTGTCACCATAACCCTTTAACATTAGTGTTATAAATAAATTATCTGCATTCTCTCCGTTGGATGAAAAACAATATTTTGCAATAAGTTTTTTTGTTTTATGGATTTAATAATTTTTAAGATTTTGATTTTAGGTTTTGTACCATTTGTTCAATAAGATTCTAATTTATCACCATTTATTCAGTTTGTTAAATTTTTAATAATTGATGTTTTACCTAATCTATTTCCCATAGAAAAAAAATATTTGTCTTATCATAAATTTTAACATCTTTAATATTGTATTTTAAACCACCTAAATTAGAAAATTCTGTTATTGTAATAAATTCTTTTTTATCAGTTTTCAAACCACCACTTTATTTAATTTTAATTGATTAAATAAGATTATATAACACTAATATAGGAGTTATTAATTAAAATATCTAATTAATAACTGCTATAATTTAAATGTCCATTAAATTAATAATGTATATATAAAAAAACAAGACTAACAAAATGATTTAGTAACAAATTGATAATCAAAATAAGACTATTAATTTTTATACATATACTATTAGAATTTTTTATAATATCATATGAATAAATTATAGATTTAAACTTATTTACGAATATTAGATATATGAAAGAGTTGATTTGATATGGGAATAGAAAGTTTTGAAGAAATTAAAAATAGATGAAATAACAAAACTATAAAAACAAAATCTGAATTTGAAACATTATGCAAAGATATGAAAGCAAACAAAGAACATTTTATATTTCGTGGTCAATCAGACAGTGGATGAAATTTAGAATCATCATTGTTTAGATTTTACAAAAAAACTCTAAATATGACTATAAATATAGATCATTTCTTAATAATATCTAGAAACATATTTTTAAACACCATGAATAAAATAGGTAAAGATAATGATATATTAAATATGATGGCAGAAGCCCAGCATTCAGGAACAAAAACACAGTTAATTGATTTTACTTCATCTTTTGAAAGCGCAGTATGATTTTCTTTAAAAGATACTTCTAAAAATGATATTTCCAGTATTTTTTTAATTGCTAAAAAAGAAGAAAAAGTTAAAACTAAAATCAAATATTGACAACTATATAGTGAACTAAGAAAAGAAGATAAAGATACTATTATTTACAAATGTCCAATTAGTATAAATAATAAACGAGGGATAGCCCAAAAATCATTTTTTATTTTACACAATCAAAATAGCCATAAAGAAATGATGGATAAATACAATATTATTAAAATAAATATTTATAATAGCGACGAACTGAAAGAGTACATATTGAAATTTTTATTTGAATCAGGAATAAAGAATGAATCTATTTTTCCTGATTCAAAAGGAATAGTTGATAGTTTTGTTTCTAATACTTTTCCTTCTGATAAATACATTTTAAAAGGTGATTTTTATGCAAGAAATAATAAATGTGAAGAAGCCTATAGTGAATATCAGAAAGCCATTAAATTAAATCCCAAAAAATCCAAAGGCTATACACATTTAGGGGATTTATATTATAATCGTTTAATTAAAGAAAATGATTATGATTTATGTATATATTATAAAAATAAAGCAATTGAAAATTATAATAAATCCATAGAATTAAATCCTAACAACGAACATATATTTAATATTTTGGGTATTTTTTTTAATTCTGATAATTCGAAAGAAAATAAAAAAGGAATTGAATGTTTTAAAAAATCAACCCAAATCAACCCCAATTATTCAATAGCTTATGCTAATTGGGGACAATATTTAATAAAATCTGGTTTATATGAACAAGCCATTGAAAAATTGAAAAAAGCCATTCAC
Source organism: Mycoplasmatales bacterium (assembly GCA_965237585.1). Classification (GTDB taxonomy): domain Bacteria; phylum Bacillota_I; class Bacilli_A; order Mycoplasmatales; family JABABV01; genus JABABV01. Next base: position 100,951 of record OZ250146.1, read on the forward strand.
CTAAATCCTGATCATAATTATTATTACAGTTTAGCCAATGCTTTATATTCACTATCTAAGGAACAAAATAACAACAAATTACTTTTTGAAGCAAACTATAATTACGAAAAATCCATAGAACTAAATCATGATAATAGTTGAGTTTATAATGATTGAGGAATAACTTTAATGTCGTTGAGAAAATTTACAGATGCTATTGAAAAATTTCAAAAAGCAATAGAATTAAATATAAACAACGAAAAATCTCACCGTTCTTTAAGTATATGTTTCAAAAAAAGATATTATAAACATAATATAAGAACTGATTATAAAAAATCAATTTATCATTGTAGAAAAGTTATTTTGTTCAATCCTAATCATTATAATAGTTATGATATTTTAATGAGTTTAATACCTAACAATACTTATTGATCATCTTTAGAAAACAATAAAGAAATTAAAAAAGAAAATTTTGAATTATGAAAAGAAATTAAAAAAGAAATATCTATGACAAAACCTAGCGTCGAACAAGCTATAAATATTAAGGAAGAACTATTAAAAACTATAAATGAATCAATAGCAACATGTATAGGACTATAGGTTTATTAATAAGTATTTAATCACTCACAAAAATAATCTATAATTATATAGTATCTGAAAGGAGAAGCAAAATGTTTAACTGATTTAAAGGATTAATAAAACCTAAATTAGAAATTAATAAAGATAACACTAAAACCAATGTTGTTGAGGATCGTTCAAAAAATAAAAATATAGGTGAAGTCATAACCAATAACAATATAACAAGTAATGATTATAAGGGTGCGAAATTCATAATCAATAAAAATCTGGATTTTTTTAAAATAGAAAACTACATTGATAATAAAATGATATTTTGGGGAAAACAACATAAAGAATCGCTAATGAAAACATTAATAAACTTAATAGAAGAAAAATTTAAAAAAGAAAAATCAAACAACATAAAATTTAATGATAAATATGTTAAAGATCAATTACTTAAAATGCAAGAATCTATAGATTTAAGAATCTTAATAAATAATTCTTTACATTATAGTAATAATAAAGAGCATGCTAAAATAAAAAAATACCAAAGAATTTTATATAGTAAATTAATGTATGATGAGTGTGCAAAACATAGTACAGAAATTCTAAGCTTCATTAAAATTCTAAATTTTATCAAAATTCAGGACTTAGATCTTTTGTTTATTCATTGTGAAATTTTCCAATTATATAGTGGTTTTACTTTAACTTTAAAAGAAGTTTTAAAAACATCAAAAAACACAAAAACAAACACAATTAAAGAAAACCCTAATCAGATTTCTGATGTAATTAAAGTTTATAGTGCTAAAATTACTGGTATAACCAAATTAATAAATAAATATGAAAATAACTACGGAAAAATAACATACAAACACTACTACAATTTGCGATTCAATAACTTAATTACTTGTGATAATAATATAGAAATTCATATATATAAAATTTTTTATTTTTCTTTAATTCCATTTATCAAAAAAGAATGAAATGAAATTGATAAAATGTTAACGAATTTAAGAAGTTTTGAAGACCCATTATTTTATGAATCACCACCAATAAAATGACAAGACAATGATGTATTACCAGATGAATTAAAAATTTTATCAAATAAGTTATTAAACAACATAATTAATAAAATACCAATATCTTTTTCGCAATTCAATCCAAACAATAAAAATAAAGGATATACTATAAAATTAATAACTGCTCCAATAGCTCAATTAGGATATTATATATTAAATTATACTGAATAAAACATTGTTAAAAAAACCAATCACCAGCCTACTATTAGTTGGTGATTGGTTTTTAAAATATCTATCTCTAAGATTTATAAATTACAAAATTTATAAAGTTATAGTAATTAATTCATATTTTCTAAAAGCTTATGTTATTATTGAATTGTATAATTTTTTAATATTTTAAAAATAAGGAGTGATCATTATCAATGAAATAAATTCATTAAAACCAGAAGAAAAACGGTGAACAAAATGAGACTTGCATCATCACACATATTTGGATAAACCATATGAAAAACGCAACAGACGAAGAATAAAATTAAAAAATACAGCAGATATTATAAGTGCGTTTATCGAAAATATAAATAGTAATTCTGCGATTGCGATAACAGACCATGACAGAATAAGTATAGAAACTGTAAATGGTTACAGAGAGGAATTGAAAAATAAAAAAATATTAGAAAAATTAAAAACAAAAAAAGAAGATTTGAATATATCAAAATTAGATATAAACATTTTTCCTGGCGTTGAATTAAGATTTAAAATAATAGATGAAAAAGGTAAAGAAAAAAAAGTAGATATAATTTTAATTTTTAGAGAAACCCTAGATGACAATCAAATGAAAAAAATTAATGATATATTATCAAAAGTATATTTAACTGATGTAGAAATTAGTAACAATGAGAGAAAAGATTTACAGTTTTTTGTAAATGTTATTATAAAAATTCAAAGCGAAGGATTTGACTTTATTTCTATGCCACATTTTCTTGGGAAAGCAAATGGTGCTGATCAAAAATATGATAAAAAATTATTTTGAGAATTAATGATGTATTTTGATTTATTAGAAACTAAAATGTACGCTCAAAACCATATTAAAAACATAACAAAAAGAGCAAATTATTTTAATGAAATTAGAAAAATAGAGAAAACCTTTATTCAAGGCACTGATGCTCATGACATATCAGAATTTAAACAAAATTTAAACAAATTACCATTTTTTTATGGTGATAATAATTTTAATGGCCTAAAAAAAATTGTAGAGTATAATCGCAGAATCAAAGAAGATACAAACGATAAACAAATAGCAACGATTCAGGATTATATATCCGAAATAAAAATTTCCAAAAAAGGATCACATAAAACTGAAACGATTTACTTTGATAAAGGGGTTAACTGTATTGTAGGTAGAAAAAATACAGGTAAATCATATTTAATTCAAAATATTAAAAAAACTATAGAAAAAAAAGAAAATGATGATGGATATGAATTTAATATTATTCCAAAAGGAATTGTTGCGATAAAAAATGTGAAAATTATTCAACAAGGAGAAATAGCTAAAGCTATTTTTAAATTACCTACCCAAACAGATCCTATATTAAACACAAATTTAGATATTTTTCAGAAAGATATAATTAATAAATATATGAGTCCTTTCATAGAATCCAAAAATAAAATAAACAATATAATAATGAATATAGCAGATAATTTTAATAAATTATACTCTGATTACAAAAAAAACGTAATTATTTAATTCCTGAAATCAATACTAATAAAATCAAATATATAGATATAATAATTAATAGTTTAAAAAATAATTATCAAAATAACCATATATTAACAAGCTTGAATAATGATTTAAAAATAATCAAAAAAATTAAAGAAATTATAAAAAATTCAAAACCTTCTAAATGATTGAATAATGAATTAGAAATATTAATTAAAAAGTTTAACAAAATCAAAGAACAACCAGAATTTAATATTAATCTTAAATTAAATGATTTAATTAAAAAATTAGAAGATAAAAATAAAGAATTTAAAAATAAAAATGAAAAGACAAAAGAAATAGACGGATTTAAACAATCAAAAATTGATATAACGCAAGGTATAAAAAATTTATCTAAAGAGTTTGATTTAATAGGTAATTATACTAATGATATAGAAAATTGAGCAAAAGAGCATTTTGATATTAAAAATGCCAATGGGATTTATTTAGAAGATAAAAAATATAATAATGATAGTCATAAAAATATTTTTATAAAATATTTTGTAAAAATTAAAAAAGACATCGATAAAAGATATTTAATGAACAGCATGATAAATTCAAAAATAAAATTTAATATTAGTAACAAAGATGTTATAAATATGACTTATAAAGATATATTAAATTTAGAAAATCGAAATAGAAAAAATTCTGTTTTAATAGATAATTTTATTATTAATACAGAATTTTTTCTAAAAGATATTCAAGGTAATAATGAAAAACAAAAATTATCTGGTAAATCATTAGGAGAACAGCATGCTATGTTTTTAAAACAATATTTTAAAAACATTAAAGAAGAAATATTGATAATAGATCAACCGGAAAACGATTTAGACGGACAAACTATTTATGAGGATATAATTAAAAAACTTTTAGAATGAAATTTTCAAAAACAAATTATTTTAATCACTCACAATGCTATGTTAGCTATAAATTCAGATCCCCAAACAATTATATGGGCAAATTACAATAACAAAAACAATAAAAGAAATTACATCAATATAGATATCAATAACATTACAGACGATGGTATACATAAAATATTAGATGGACGAAAAGAATTTCCTAAAAATAGATATATGACTTACGGAGGTTACAATGTTAAAAATGCAGATAAAAATTAATGATGAGTTTATAAAAAACTTCGATCCTAGCAAAGATAATTCTGACATTATAATGAATTTATTAGAAAAAATATCTAAACACACTTGTGATGACAAAAACTTGAAAGAATGTGATGAATTTAAATCAAAAACCGATGATTCTAACGATGTCAAAGCTATGAAAGAATTATGCAGAGATTTGTGTGTAATGTTAAGAAACATCGATAACAATTGAACAGAATACAGAGAGAGAAAACTATTCAAACACGAATACATTGATAACGAATCTTAATAAAGATATTTTCAACATATTAATAAAAAAGAACAATATTTTATTGTTCTTTTTTTGAGTTAGCATCTTTCAATCTTTTTAAAGATAAATCAAAAAATATTTTTTCTTTCTCAATTCCTATAAATTTTCTTCCTGAATTTATAGCTGCTGCTCCAGTAGTTCCAGAACCCATAAAAGGATCAAAAACAAAGTCTCCTATATTTGTGTGGATCTTTATAATTTCAGTCATTAATTTTAATGACTTTTGAGTAGGATGACCATTTTTTTCTTTTCCAGAAACAACCGATGTTTTGAATTCTGCTCTTAAATATGGTTTAGATTTATCTCTATTAAAAGTTCATTTAGCTTTTGGTTTTACTGCCCAAATTGCAAATTCACTATCAGAAACATAACGTCTGTCAACGTTTCTAGGCATCGGATTACTCTTTATTCATTTTAACACATCTTTGACTACAACACCTAAACTATTAAGTTTATCAATTATATGTGAAATATAAATGTATGAACAAAAAATAATGTAAGATCCACCAGGTTTTAATTTATCATTATATAATTCTATTCATGAAAATAAATCAAAATTTTTATCCCATTCACCAAAATCAATACCTTTTCTTTTGTGTCGCATTGTAGAAAAATTATTCTTTTTAGAAATATTATATGGGGGATCTGTAATAATTGCATCAAATTTATTGTTTTCAAATATTTTTGATAATTTATAAGAATCTCCTAAAATAATTTGGAAATCTTCTCCTGAAATATTTTTTATATTTTTTCGCGGAATTACTAAACTTTGTTTTTCAATAGAATTAGCTAAGGCAAAAGCCAACAACGGTGGGACTGCGTTTCCTATTTGTCTACAAATAGATGTTTTGTTACCTAAAAATACAAATCTATCTGGAAATGATTGCAGTCTTGCCGCTTCTCTTAAAGTTATTGATCTATTTAAAAAAGGATGAGTATTTCGACCATTAGAAGGTGTGTCAAATCTTGTATCTATTGTAGGTGATAGTTCGTTTCATCTTAATCTTGACCATGTAGTTTTGAATTTTTGATTAGTTCTTAAATGAATAGGTAAATTAAATTTAGTGCCATTAATAGGTATTAAATTTAATTTATAAATTGTTTCTTTTGTGTGATTGGTAGCAGAATGATTAAACAGATACTTAGAATCTTTTCTCATATTAATTTGAAAATTTGATTTTGGTTTTAATAAATATTCCCTTTTAAATTCTATATCTCCAGAATCAAGATAACTTAAGTCTGAAATAGCATCTCTAACATTATTTTTTAATTTTATATCAGGAATTGGCATTTTCATTTTTTTTATTTTAGACCCTATTATAAAAGTTCTTTTTCTATTTTGTGGAACTCCAAAATCAGAAGCATTCAACACCTCATAATTAATTTTATAATCTATAGACTCAAATTTATTTATTATTTCATTTATAAAAAATCCATTTGAAGAATTTATTATAGCTGGAACATTTTCCATTATAAATATTTCTGGATCAATATTTTTAACTACATCAAAAAATTCTAAAAATAAAAAATTTCTATGATCACTAATACCAAGTTTCTTACCTTTTAAACTAAAACCCTGGCATGGAGGTCCTCCTATAATCATATTTACGTTATCTTCTTGGGCTAATTGTATTATTTGTGATTTTATTAACTGATTAGTAATATCCCCATTAATAATTTTTGCATCTGGATGATTGTATTTGTATGTTCGTAATGCTTTTTCGTTAAAATCTAGCGCTATTTTAATTTTAAATTTTTTATTCATTTCTAATCCGTAAGAGAAGCCGCCAGCTCCAGAAAATAAATCTAACACTTTATACATAATATGTACCTATTTACCTTTCTTATATATTATAATTTATTCATAATAGTAATTATATTATTATTTTAAATTCTTATAAACATAATCAATTTTTTTATCAATTGTATAAGGTGAGTTTATAAAATTTTCTATAAATTTTGATGCTGTATCTCGATGTAACAACATTGAAGATATAATTCTAATCTGTTCTTTTTTTTGAGCTCTGTTTGGAGTTAGAGCCTTATGACAAGGTGGGCATAATTTTACTAAATTTTCAAAAACATCAGTTTGACCATTTGAAAAAGGGATTACATGATTAATTTCTAAATAATATTCATTAGAAGATTTTGTTAAAAAACTACGATTTTTTAATTCCATGTGATCTATACAACCGAAACAAAAATTTTTTAATTTTACTTTTGCCATTTGGACAATATTATTTTTTCTGGTTTGTTTATTAATTGTGTTATTAGATTTGTTGAAAAAATCCTTTTTCATTTCTTCTAGTTCGTTTTCATTATATTCCGAAGCGTCATTTTTATCTCATAAAAAATTATACTTTGATATTGTATCAAAAATATCTTTACGTTTTGTAGTGATTGTTTTTTTATTAATTTTTTCTATGTTATGTGTAATGATGTTATATTTTCAATAATTTATTTTTTTCAACTCAGATAATATTTTATCAATATTAACAAAATAAGATAAATTGATTCTTAATTGAGTATTTCTTTCTTTTCCTTTTTGAAAATCTTTTTGAAATTCTCTGTAATTAATATTCAATTGATTAGTATCGTCAATCTCATTTAGAATATAATAAATTTTTTTTACATAATTTTTGGTTTGTACAGATCTATTAATGTCTAAAGTAAAAAAATTAGCAGAAATATCAACACTACCTCTCAATCCAAAAGCAGCTACCAAAATCTTAGGAATATAATCACTTTTATTTAATGATGATAATTTATCCACTATTTTACGGTATAGATCATTAACCAGCATATCAACAGTGGTGTTTGTATCGTTGTTATTAAGCATTTTTTTATTTAATAAAAGTTTTAAACGAGCACTTAATTTATTTTTTGTATTAATTTCAAAATTTAATTTACTATATTTAGTTAATTTTTTATTAATATTTTCTATATTATCTATCGTGTCTGTAAAATGAATAGTTTTTCCGCTCGTTTTATATGAAAAAATCACTTTATCATTATCTATTTTGTTTAAATTAAAAAATAATATCAATAGACCAGCAATGTCAAGTTTTTTTACTATATTGTCATATGTTTGCATACACACCTCTTTTAATCACTTAAATAATTTGTTTAATTAACATATTATATCATTAATTAGCTGCTATAATTTAAGTGTTTATTAAACGCATAAATTATTAACAAAAACCAAGGTGAACAAAATGACTAATTTAAAATTTAATGATATTTTAAGTTACCGTTTAAAAGGTGAAACCAACCTTTTACAACAAAATATTAATGGTAGCAATAAGCCCTATATTAACTATTTAAAATCAATTTTCCCCAATGTGAGAATCAAAGGATCAACTCAAAATGGATTGGATGCGCACGTTCCATGAATATGCTTTTTTAATAACGAATCCGATACAGCTAGAAAAGGTTTGTTTACAGCTTTGTTATTTAATTATAAAAGAAAAGATAGTGTATCTTTAGTTTTGATGGAAGGCTCAAAACACTATCAAGGTAAAAAACTAACGAAACAAGATTATCGATTAAAACGTAAAAAGTGATTCAATCAATTACAAAACAAATATAATTTTATTGAAAATGATAATCTTAATTTTTTAGATGATGGTGCAAGACCTATAGGTTTTGCTAAAAATACCATCACTTATAAAGAATATCAATATCCTGTTGATGAAGCAGTGTTGTTTAAAGATATTAGAATATTTATTAATAATGCGATTTTATTACATAATAAATTTGATAACGAAATAGCAATAGCTCATGGCGGAGTTGTTGAGAATGTTAAAAAATTAAACAAAATAACTCAACCAGAAACCAAAATAGTCCAAGCAACGCTTTTTAAAAGAAGTGTTGAAGTTAAAAAATATGTTTTAGAGCGCGAAAAAGGAATTTGTGCTCTATGCAAACAAGCCGGTCCTTTCAAAAACAATATTGCTAATAATCAATATAGTTTTTTGGAAGTTGCTCATATCAAAGCGTTAAAAGATAATGGTTATGACAATCCTAAAAATACGGTCGGATTATGCCCTAATTGCCACCGAAAATTGGATCATTGAGATAATCCCAATGAGATCGAAAAGATCAAAAAACAACTATTGCTTTATGCTAATTAACTAACAATCATTGTTGATAGTCATTAATAATAGCAATCAAAAAAAGATAACCAAGTTTATTGGTTATCTTTTTTGATCTTTTAAAGATGATATTAATTTTGATAAATATTATTTTTGAATTTACTTGATGAAACAACAAAATATATTGTGTGATCAATTTCTATAATTTGACTAATTAATGTATTTGAAAAAAATGCATTTGAAAAGAAAGTTTTACTATCAATTGAAGTATAAAGGGAATGCTTGGGCATAAATTCACCAATACCCTTACATACAATATACAATGTGTTATCGATTTTTATTATTTGAGAAATCTGTGATTCATTTTTAAAGTTTGGGATTAAAGAAAAACTTTTACCGTGATCGTTGGAAATTCAAAGATATGCATAATAATCATCAAAATCACTTTTTTGAAATACCCCAACGTATATTTTGTCACCAATTTTTGCTATTTGAGTAACTTGTTCATTTGCATTTAAAAATGTCGTATTTTGCACAAAAGTTTTACCATGATCAGTTGAAGTTCAAAGACCATTCCAATCAGTTAAGACATATATTGTGTCATATATGCTTATGACTTGAATAACTGTTTTATGTGAAAATGTTGAAATTAAAGAAAAAGTTTTACTGTTATTGTTTGATTCTCAAAGACTACCTTCATTATCTAAGATATATATTATGTTATTAATTTTGGTTATTTGAGAAATTCCCTTACTTGAAAATGTCGTATTTTGCACAAAAGTTTTACCGTTGTCTTTTGAGATTCAAAGACAATTACTAATACTGGTGTATTCTTTTTTAGTGCCAACATATATGATGTCATCTATTTTTGTTATTTGAGTAACTACTAAACTTTCTAAATCTTTATTCACAGAAAAAGTTTTACCATTATCGTTTGAAATTCAAAGATAATCATCGTTATTAAACATGTTATTATAAGTAGCTACTACATATATTGTATTATCGATTTGTTTTATTTGAGAAATTCAATAATTCTTAAATGTTGGAACTGAAGAAAAAGTTTTACCGTGATCATTGGAAATTCAAAGACCACAAGTATCGTTGATGTAATTATTTTTAGAACCAACATATAAGCTATTATTAATTTGAACTATTTCTGAGATTAATAAATCAGAAGGCAATGATGTATTTTTATTAAATTCAGGTTTTAAATTATTATTATATTTTCATTGATTATTATTATATTCAACATTATGATATTTAATACTAAAGTTGGTTTTTAAATTATATAACGAATTACTAATTACTGTAGTGATCGTTTTATTGTGATTTGTTACATTAAATGCACCTAAAGTTAATTGTGATAATGAATCATCTTGTCATGCTTTCATGCCGCTTCCCATTATAATGTTTTTGGCAGTGTCTCGTTTTACCGAAGCTTGAAAGTTTTTTCAAGATTGCAGTTCTGGACTAATTATTGCTAGATCTGGTATTTTACTATTAGCGTGACAACTAGTAAGAGTTATTGCGCTTAAAGATATCGGTAAGATTGCCCCAAAACTTATTAAACTTTTTTTCAATATTTTATTCATACATATACTCCCTAATTTTGTATATCTTTATTTTAACTTTAGTTTTATTTAATCTTTTAAATAAAGAATATTATAACATCCTTAATCTTAAAATTAAAAGATTATTTAACCTTGAGATAACAATTCTCATAATGATTGGTAACAAGAAGTTAAAGCAGTTCAAACTAAGTTGTTTAAAAGAAATTTTAAAACTAAGGAATATCTATTAGGACTGAAAAAGTATTTGTGATTTAGACAAACTATTAGAGCCTTTAAAAATTCTCAAAAATCAGTGTTATGACAATCCAGTAACGTCATCGGATTATGTCCTAATTGCCACCAAAAATTGGATCATTGAGATAATCCCAATGAGATTGAAAAGATCAAAAAACACTATTACTTTATGCTAATTAGGTACTAATTATTAATAACTTATTAGATAATATCAAATATCAATAAAAAAAGATAACTATTCATTAGTTATCTTTTTTATGTTTTTGGGATTATAAAATTATATCGAAATATTATATTAATTTTGATAAATTTCTCGTACTGATTCACTTGATCAACTAATAACATATATTGTGCCATCTATTTTTGTTATTTGAGTAATTAATCTATTAGTAAAAAATGTATTTTTAAAGAAAGTTTTAGTATCATTGGAAATGTAAAGGGAACCCGTTTTAACATCACCATTTCAATATGTAAAATATATTGTGCCATCTATTTTTGTTTTAATACTAATAAAATAATTTGTATTAAAAAGAAGTGACATATTTTTAATGAATGTTTTACCGTTATCGTTCGAAGTTCAAAGGCACGAATCAAAATTATCATTCTTATTATTCAATACAAGACCTTGAACGTATATTGCATTATCTATTTTTATTATTTGCATAATAGTAATATTGTGATTGACAAAATTGGGACTTTGGATAAAACTTTTACCATAGTCATTTGAAGTTCAAAGGCCTCGCCCACCCGTTCCAACATATATTGTGTCATTTATTTTTATAATTTTCTTAATGAATGCTCATGAAAAATATTTATTTTGTGAAAAAGTTTTACCGTGATCATTTGAAATTAAAAGACCGCTATAAGTTCCAACATATATTTTGTCACCAATTTTTACTATTTGAGTAATCGAGGAATCTTTTAAGTCTTGATTAACAGAAAAAGTTTTACCATTATCGTTTGAAATTCAAAGATGGTTTTGATATGTTTTGACATATATTGTGCCATCTATTTTTGTTATTTGGATAATATTTTGATTTGCCAAATTTGAATTTTTAATAAAAGTTTTACCTTGGTCGTTTGAAGTTCAAAGACCATTATCAGTTACAGCATATATTGTGCCATCTATTTTTGTAATTTTAGTAATATATGAACCTGATCAATCTGCAAAAGATTTGTTATGGGTAAAAGTTTTACCTTGATCAGTTGAACTTCAAATACCATTCCCGGTTCCAACATATATTGTGCCATCTATTTTTGTTATGTTATCAATCATCAATCCCGAAGGGAATGAGATATTTTTATGAAATTCATTAGTTAAATCACCATTATATTTTCATTGATTATTATTATATTTAATATTATTATATTTAATTGTAAAATTTGCTTTTAAACTATCTAATGAATTAGCTATTGATATAGAAATGATTTTTTTACTTGGGTTTATGTCAAATTTACCTAAAGTTAATTCTCATGATTTAGCACTTTTTCAGTCTTTTATACCGCTTCCTGCTACAATATTTTTAGCAGAGTCCATGGTACAAAGATTTGAAAAATCTGTTCAAGATTGATGAACAGGAATAGTTTTATGACTACAACTAGTAATTCCATACGAATTTAGAGCTATTGGTAAAATGGCTCCAAAACTTATTAAACTTTTTTTTATAATTTTTTTCATATATACCTCTTCATTTTTGCATATATTTTAATGTTATAATATTGTTTGATTTTTAAATTATAACATTATTTATTAAAATATAAATATAAAAATCACATCGATAATGATAAATGCCATTTCTTAGAAGTAACCTATATCAAAACACTAAAAGATAACGGATTTAACAATCTTAAAGATGTGGTTAGATTATGCCCTAACTGCCACCAAAAATTGGATCATTAAGATAATCCCGATGAGATCAAAAAGATCAAAGCAACGCTATTGCTTTATGTCAATCAGCTAACAATCATTCTTAACAATAAGCCAAATAAAAAAAACAACTAATTGATTAGTTGTTTTTTTAAATAGATAATAGGAGATTATTAGTAATTGTTTAATTGATATTTTCTAGATTATCACTAATGAAATTTAACATATCGATAAAAATTGGCACCACTTCTGTTTTCATATTAACACTACCAGTTGTTTTGATTTTGTTATTTTCAATAGAATGATAACTCAAACGATCTTTAAATTGAATGTGACGATACGTTGTGATGTTAGCTGCTGAATTTCATTTAATTTGATAATTGATTAATAGAAAACTTCGAATCAAATTAAAGATTCCAAAAGAAGCAATCTTATTAATATAAATATTATAAATAATTTCTTCTAAATAAGATCTTAAGATAGCAATCTTCTTGCTACCATTTGATCTCATTTCTTTATTAAATAACTTTACTAAAAGAGTAGTGCATAAACCAATGATTTTATGATAATGTTTTGCCACATTTAAAACATTAATTTTAACTTCATGTGAACGTCTAATTGATTTTGAGATGATAATCTCAAAATATACAAGATTGTCAAATTGATGATTTTCTTGATGAAAAATCTGATTTAAGACATTGTCCCAATAACTAAAAAACTGCTGTGAGCCATCTTTGAAAGGGGCGATTTTTATCAAGAATGCATTTTTATCTTTTTCAACATCGATAATAATTTTTGCCGGAATATAATTAACGCTAATGCGGTAATGATTTTCGATATTATTCATTTCAACATCGCTGACAGGAACTGATGCAATAATATTTGATAGTGTTTTTTGCGAATCAGCAATTTCAACAACGCTAGTTTTCGAAATTGGATAATTTTTCAATTTTAATTTTGCTTCAGCTTGATATAAGATTTCTAGTAATTTTTGATATCTATTAATAATAGTTTTACTATAAGGCTTAACAATATTTAAAATATTGTTAATCCCATTATAAATAGTCTCTCAATTTTGATCAATTAATGATAAATAATCAAATAAATAATCTTTTTGTTGATAAGCATCATTAATATTAAAAGTCACTGGCGCTTTTTTCTTCTGCACATGACTTAAGCGTGATAGTTCTTGATATAAAATTAATAATTCAGGAAAATGAGCTTGAAAAAGTTTCTTATATGATTGGCTATTATCTAGCCGTTGATTGTTATTAAGAAACTCAATATCAAGTTCTAACATTTTAAATCATATTAGACTTTCAAGAACTTTTCTTAGTTCAAAGAAAGCTGAATAATATGATTTAAAATTAAGAAACATACAAAAATTTTGAATCGACATTCTAGTATCTTCAATTAAATTATTAATATTTTCATCTTCGACAATTGAATTAAGAAAACTTAGAGTGATTTGTAAAGTGTCAAATCGCGATAAAGTTTTCCCTAACTCTAATTTAAAAGCACCATCTAAACCGTTAGGGAATATTTTATTAATTACAAAAATAATTTCTGTAATTAATGCAATATCGGGAGTTTGTAAAAACTTTGAAAACTCGGCATCACTAGAGTTTAAAATTATTCTAATAGCATCAAAGCTTTTAGTATATGTAATTTGTTTAATGTTGTCTAAGTTAATCTTCATCGCTGGTGCTCCTTTGGGTCATTAGATACTAATTATATACTATAATAGTTATTAAAAAGTTAAAAATTACACTAACAAGTCTAAATCGATAGAAATATAACTACCTATTATTGGAAGCAATATTTTTAAATATCTTGTTTTAATATTATAATAAAACTATAGAAATAAGAATCATTAAATTTTTAATAATTAAGTAAAAAAATTAGAAAATCGGTGATCAAATTATGAAAATTAGAAAAATATTAAACAATCTTGGATTATCGATCGTCACAGTTTCAGGAATTGTGACGATGACTAGTTGTGGTCATAAAAAGACTCCAACACCGCCACCACCAACTCCCCCAGCAAGTGGAATTTATTCGCCTTTTGTCGATGTTACGATGTTACAAGGCGCTGGAACTGGTCGTTATAGCAACTTAATTGACTATTATATGAATCCCGGAGTTCGTCATATGATGCTTGGTTTTGTTCAACAAGGTAGTAACAGCAAAAATCCCCATGCTCAATGAGCGGGTACGACTGAGATTGATGGAAGTGATCCGACCACTGCCGCTGCCGCTAAATATATTATTAATACAGTTAGTCGTTTTCAAAGTGTTGGGGGCGATGTTTGTGTCTCTTTTGGCGGCGCTAGTGGAACTAGTGAATGAACACTACCAACAGCAACAGCAACTAATTTAGCTAGTGATATTATGCGCGTAGCTAACGCCTTCAAAACAAAATATATTGATTTTGATATTGAAGGCGCCGTAGTTAATAATATAGCTGCTAATAAAAAATTAGCAGCAGCTTGTGCTCAAATCTGGGCCAAAGACCCTAATATGAGATTCACTTTAACATTACCAGTTTTGAGAACCGGTTTAACAAATGATGGTTTAGCAGTTTTGCATAATTTTTATGAAACTACTAAACATAATACAATTATTAATATTATGGCAATGGATTATGGTGGGGTCATGAACGATATGGATAAAGCTGCTGAAGAGGCAGCGGATGCTACGGTGGCTCAAATTGCGACAGCGTATAAAATAACTAATGAGGCAGCTTATAAGTTATTGGGAGTGACACCAATGATTGGTTATAACGACACTCCTGGCGAAGTAATGTCGTTAAAACAATATACTAATGTGGGTGCTTATTTAAGAACTAAGAAAGCATTCATGTATGGTCAATGATCACTGAATCGTGACTATCCAGCGACTAAAGAAGGATCTGGGGGACCGACTAGTACTGGTTTATTAGCAAACGAAGCTGCTGCTCTAAGTTTCACGACTGCTGGTTTAACTAGTTTTGGTGATAAAGGTGGTCCAACTGAGCCAGTCAGTGGTGAAATCACATTAAGCCAATATCTCGTAACGGCACGTGATTTTGGCGCTTATTGAACCAAAGTTAAGAATGCTCTACGTTATAAAATAATCGTTGATAACAATACTAAGAATCCATATTATAGTATGATCAATAACCTTATTCTTGAAACTCCACAAGGAGTTTCAACAACTCACACATTTAAAGTTATTGCTTTGGGTATTAATAATAGTGAAGTTGATAGTAAAACATTAACGATCGATAATAGTAAAGCTAAATTACCTAGTTTAGTGACTATGTTTAAAGTTGGTAATGTTTATCAAACTGGTGATTTATTTATTTATAAAAAAATCATCTATCGTGCTAAATATTGATACAATGGGACTGAGTTACCCAATATCTCTGTCGCAGTTGAAGTTTCTGCTAAGTTCACGCTAGATAACTTAGCAGAAAATGGTTATTCTCAACAAGCAATTACTGATTTAGAAAATGATAAAATTTGAAATATTGTTAAACTTAGTTAATAGGAAACTAATATCATTAAATTAAAAAAAGATAACTAATCATTTTAGTTATCTTTTTTTAATTTATTAAACAATGTTTTAATTTGTTTTTCAATTGCTGGAGTAATTTTTAAGTTTCCATTTATAATTGCTCGGGCGACTGCTTCGTAAAAAGGCGTGTTTTTACTCTTGGCAATAATTTTATTTTTAAACTTAGTTTGACCAAAAATATTCTCAGTTGCAAAATTAGGATTTGTTGCTTTTCAATCAGTTTGATTATTTGGGAAAAAGCAACGATTATCTAAAGTTGGAAATTTTTTAATGATACCTTGTTTACCATCATTACCACCACGGTCATAATCATAAATAAAATAAGGTTTTTTCTTAATTGACATTGCGAAATAAATCATTGGATGATCTTTATTGGCTGATTGTAAAGAAATGAAAAATAGATCATTGAATTTATATTTTTTAGCAAAGGCGTTAAAAAATAATCAGTCTTGGTAACCTTCAACAAAAACAATCGTTTTTTCAGATAGCATTGATAAATACACTTTATCATTAGACCAAAGTTCAGTGGCGTATTCAATAGGATCAACTTTACCATTTTTCTTAGAAAAATTCATTAATTTACTAATCTTTGGTGTCTTTTTAGGAGTTACAACAGGTAGATTTTTAGGAGCGACAACAGATAGTTTCTTAGTATTGAAATTAGTTCCTGATTTTAATGTTTTAACTACGTTTACAACATTAGCAACGTTTGTCGCGTTAACAAATGACATATTAGTAGTAGCAACTAAAAAATAATTATGAGGATATTTTTTAGCAGTTGATGCAATTCGTTTTACTAAATTAGCAATCATATCTTGGTCCAGAAAACTACCTGGAGCATCTACTAGTACAATTTTGTCGTTAGCATTAATTGAACTAAAAAATAAGATCAATGATAAGTAATGACGAATCCCATTACCATGAATTGATAGACCACGATGTTTACCAATTCTGTTGTTTTCAAAAACATCAGCTGCTCTAATGACGAAATCATTATCGTTAATAATGATTTCTAAATCAATAACTTTGTTAATTTCAAATTGTTTTAATAAATTTTGTAATGATTTTTCAATTGCTTCTTTTAATGATTTCTTATGATCGTGTTGTTCATGACCTTTTAAAGAAATTAATTTTTGGATATCAGATTCTTGACGATTTAATGCTTTTCAAAATATTTTAAAGATAGGACTTTTTTTAGCTGCTTCAAAAGTGTAGCTGTCTTCTAAGACGCTCACTTTTGAATCATAACATTTGATAACAGTTCTTGCTAAAGCAGTTTTGTTGATTAAATTAATTAAGTGATTAATTTTGGTCACATTATCTTTGCTAATAGCTGAAACTTTTTTTGGTTGTTGTTTAGGTGAGTTGTTATTTAAACTAGCTGATTTAATTTTGTTTAAGATTTCTTTAACCAGAGATAAATTAAGTGTTTTAGGATTAAACTTGGGGTTTAATTTTTTAACAAAACTTTCAAATTTATTATTAGAATAACTATTTAATAATTTAATTAATGCTTTATTAATATTAGGATGAGCAATAATATCAAACGCATAAAAATTAGTTGTAGTATTAATTGTTTTAGTAATTTTAAGAGAACCATTTAATTTCAATAATTTATTTCATTGATCTTGAAGTGTTTTTATTAAATAAAAATCATATTTAATTGTCGTTGTACCAATTTTAAGATCGCTATTAAAATTGGTATTTTTGGAATCAAGTTTATTATTGTTGATCTCTTGAAGCGCTGCTAAAATATTTGATTTACCAGCTTCATTTTTACCAATGTAATATTGGATATTTGATAATTTTAATTTTAAGTTTTTAATAGATTTATAATTGATGATTTCGATTGTCATATTATTTTGTTTACTTTTTCCAGACATGATAGTCTCCTTTTCGGGAATATCTTTAACTTGTAATTTTGATAATAAATAAGAAAAAATCAATTAGTTTACTCGTTTATAAACGCAATTTAGTAACAATTTACTTATCTAATATTTATTGCTATGATAACTTAAATTGTCAAAAAATCAAAACAATTTATTAAATATTTAATATTGGGGCTGTTATTTTTGAGATTAGTTTACTAAAAACTGTGTAATTTATTATAGTGTTTGATAGTTTTAATATTACTAATAAAGTATTTAAACTATCAAACACAAAACTTAAAATAATTTTAAAATAGTCTAAATGTTCTTTGTTGTAGTATTTTTTTGTTGTGTCTAAATTACTTTAATATTTAATGAGTTTATTTTGATTATAATGGAATGTATTGTATACCAATAGTGACAATAATTATGTATAAAAAATATTTCTTTGTAAATATGTTAGATATCGATGGCCTTTATGAACATATTGTAAGCACTACGATTAATAGTTATATCAACATATATTATTATGTTGATAAAGAAACTTCAATATGTAATCACAATGATTTTATTATGTCTTTAAGAGGGATAATTTATTCTGTTGAAGAAGGCAGAAATAAACGTTTTGAAAAAATTAAAGATTTCATAACTTATTTAAACGGAATATTATCTAATGCTATTATGCTTATAAGTAAAAACACAAAGGCGGAATCAAATTAACTATTAATGATATTGCTCAGAACTATGCTTTATCAGAATTTTAGCGCTTTAAATTGATTCAAAACATAAAGATAAATAGATTGACTAAATTTTAAAATTTTACTATATTAAATAAATAAAAAATGATAACCATTTTATTGATTATCGTTTTTTATTAAAATAACAACTTCTGATTTCAAGATAGTGTTATAATGGAATTGTTTTATAAAATAATGAAGTTATTAGTGAGACATATATTAAAAATATTGCCATTTATATTTTGGTAATAAAATTAGGGAAAGGCTCGATAATATGAAAAATTTTAAAAAAGGATATTCGATAAACATTAACATAACAGGAGAAGATAACAAGTTAATCGAAGCCAGTAAAGAATTGATTAATAGATTAGAAGAAGAATATACAATATTCCATAAAAAAATAGAAAAATCTAAAACAAGTTTTAAGGAATTTAAGGAAAAATTAAAAGAAAATAAAAAACCAGAACTTTATTTTAAACCAGAAACATTATCTCGAATGTCACCTATGACTATTATAAACGCTCCTTGAGGTACTGGAAAAACATTTTTTATTGAAAATTTTGCCCAACATTTATTATTGGGGGAACTAAAAAATAATATTTTTAAAAATGTGATAATAATCGATGCGTGAAAACATTCTAATGCTAAAAATATTCCTGATGAAATTATTTGTGAAATTTTTTATGCTTTACAAGGTATTTATAATGATAAACCTCAAAAATCAGAATTATTAAAAATAAGTAAAAAATTATTTAATGCTACAGCTTTAAGTTGAACTAATCGTTTTCTTGGAACTGACTTTAACAAAATAGCAACAGAAGATAATAATAGTATAGAAACATTAATAGAAAATTTTAATTCTAAAAAAAATGACGTCAAAACTTTAATTTTTATTGATAATGTTGAACGTTTAGGAAAATCGTCTTGAGAAGTAATTAAAGCAATTGTCAAGCTTGCGCAATTAAAAAATTTTATTTTTATATTACCAATGCATGTGCCAAAAATGCATGATAATAAACCGACAGATGGCAGCGAATTACCAATTGAAAAATATATTGATATGCCAATGTTTAATTTTCATCAAGATTATGAAAATTTATTTCAGCAACTTGGATTTCCAGAAAAAATTATTAATGATTTAGTAATTATATTTAAAACTGAAGAAAATGGCAGTGTATTAACTATAAGAGAAGTCAAACAAAGATTGAACTCTATTTCAGAAAGTGATAAAAATAATAAATATAAAATATTTAATCTTATTTATAATAAAGTATGAGGTCCGCTTAGTGTTTTTAAAGGCCTGTTACTTAATGATGTTGAAAATAGTATTAAATTAATAAATAATAAAACAAATATTATTATTGATGCAAATAATTTAATTGCGACTTTCTTAATTTTGGATAATGATTTAGATTATATTCGCGACCTAAAACAAATTGTTAAAAATATAAATGATGATTTAAAAGAAAACATTAATTTAGATTTAAATATTTTTACTGATTATTCGAAATTGTTAAAAAACTTAATTGAAGCAATAAAAAATCAAATCTCTAAAATTCTAGAAAAAAAACAAGAATTGCGCGCATCTTTAGAAAAGAAAAAATTAACATTATCAAACTTAAATATAAAAATTACAGATCTTACACAAAGACTAAAAAAAGAGAATTCTGATGAATTCGAGGGTAACAAAAATAGTGAGAAAATATGAGAATTAGAAAGACAAATTGAGATTCAAGAAGAAGATGTACCTAAACTATCCAATAAAATAGAATTAATAGAAAAAGATTTAATAAGTGTTGAAAAGCAATATAAAATCGTGAATGAATTAAATGATAAACTCAATAATTTACAAAAAGATTTTAATGATAATTTACAAAACTGAGATTTGAATATTAGTAATGAAATTAAAAGTTATTATATTGAACATTTTAATTATAATAATTGAGGTGGTGAAATAAATAAAAAAGAAGCCTTGATAACAAAAATAATTGAAAAAACATTATCTTAATTAATTATTATATTAAACAGGGAAAATACTACTAAGAAAAACTAAAAAAGAAAAAGTTTACATTGATTTTGTTTTTAAAATTAACAACAAGAATTTTCTATATGTTGAAGTTAAAGGTTTTGGGAAAGCTGACTACGATCCCGAAAAAACTAATGCAATCGAAAAGTCATTCGAAAGATATCGTAATCAAAATGAAAATACTGATACAAATATTACATTATGTATCGCTCGTTATCAAAAAACTAGTAAAGGTCAAAAAACTGGACTATTCAAATTATCAGTTTTTTCGACTAACAAAGTTTTACAAGCAAAATTAGATCAGGTCAACGATAGTGTTAGTAATTTAATTAAAATAATTAATGATTTTAATACTAACTAATTACTAAACAATAACTAAAACTCATAAAAAATAACTAATCTATTATTAGTTATTTTTTATTTTGTCAGCTTAACTGTGTTTTAACTGTGTTGCAAAACGCAGTTAGTGATATAATATAGCACATTAATAATTAATATAAATAAGAGGTAGAAAATATGAATATCAAGAATACATATAAAAATAATATTAGTCCAGAAGATTACAAAGCTCTGTTTATCAAATTAGGTTTCTCTAAAAATATCAGTACTGATTTAGTTATAATTTTTAAACAAGATCAAAATTTAGGAATCTTAAATATAGCACAAGTCGCAGCAAAAGTTGCACAAATTCCACAACAATACAAGAACGATAAATATCAAATATTTGAGTTTTTTCATCAACAAAGTTGAACGACAATCAAGGTCATCAAAACACTACTAGATAGTGAAATTAATAATAGCATAACACTAGCAGAAATTTTAATGACCAATATTAGAGCAACTGATAATTCAATCAAAAATCTGCTTAATATTAGTGATAATCACAACAGTCTTGTAGGGATCAAAACTAGAATAAAAATTAAATATTTTGCTTGCTATGAAACACCAACAAATGTTTTTAATAATTGACTTAAATTATTAAAAACAGCAATAGTCGAAATAAAAAAAGAAAGCAAGAGATTTGAAACAAGTGCAATCTTAGAAGCAGAAGCAGATATTAGATCAGTCATCCAAGCAAAATTATTAGAAATAGATAGTATCAAAAACAAGATTACCCAATCAATTGCTAAATTAAAAAAACTGGCTGCCAGAACAGATGTAGAAGCAGCACATGAAAGAAACCAACTTGATACATTGATCAATAGTACGCTTCCTAGTTTTATTCAATCGATCGAAAGTGATATCACAACTGAAGAAAGTGGCTTAAACTTTTTCGTTGCAACAAAAGAAGATCTAAAATATTTAGAATCAGAATTTAATAAACTAGTATCTCATTTAGAAAACAATATTTCTAAATGAGATACTAGCGTAAATGATAAGATTAAAGACTATTATATTAAAAAGTTAAATTTTCATTCTTGAGATCAATTAATTAAAAACAAAGACCAACTTGTTAATGACATATGTAAAGTGCTCTTAAATGACAATATTAAGCCTGTTTGATAATTTTTTACATTATATAATATATAAACTTATATTTGGCATTATTAACTCTTAAACAAAGCTAAAATGATAGTTTTGTTAATTTGTTTTCTAAGTTTATTAATCAATATAAAATCTATCATTATATTAAATTATCTAATAATTAATTAAAGTTAAGTTAAATTAAGTTAAAAAATAACTCAACTTTATTAAAAAAGTGCGTTTTTTGATATTTTATTGCTAAAAACTGCTATAATGTAATTCTATAATAGAATAGTGAAAAATAATCAATAAATGAGGGATCAATTATGCCAAAAAGTAGATTATACAATGAATATGTAACAAAAGTTAATAACATTGATATCATAAATATGAATCTGCGACAAAAGGAACTGATCAAAGATATTTTAGGAAATGCTAACGATCAAGAAATAGCAGAATGATATCAACTATTATTAATAAAAGTAAAAACTGGTTTTAATTTTGATGAAAACGTTTTTAGTCAATTGGATAAAATCGCACTCATTAAAGAACTACCTAAATTTAATATTAGATATATCATTCCGGCCCTTAATAACGATTAAGTAATTTTTGAAAAGGCTAATTTTTATAAGTAAGATAATCTTAACTAGATACTAAAAAAATAACTAAATTTCAATTAGTTATTTTTTTTAGTTTTTTTAAGCATTTGTTATTTATTATTAATCATATTTTAAGCTTTATTAATATTTATTAAATTAGCCCCTGTCGTGCATTACTCCTTGTCAAGTGTAATTAAACGGCGTTAAACCATCATCGATGTTGTGGCCATTAGCAAAATAAAAATTAAAATATAAAGATAATCCAAAACCATGATAATCAGAAATAGCAGGAATTCAAACATTAACTAAACTAAAGACGATTTTAGCTTGCAACATATCGTTTCCAGATGCTGTTGGTTCTTGGGCGCCATCCCGAGTTTTAACTTCAAAATTCTTATCAATAGTATAATGATTTTTCAAAGTATCTAAGATATGATAATTACGAGGATGTTCAATGCCTCTATTATCGTTAAAAAGGCGAATCGTCATTCAATTTTTAGCATTAAATAGAGTTTCAAATTTATCAGCACTATACGCTAATATGTCTTGAGCATCGAATAAACGTTTAATTCTTGTATAAGATTGCTGTTGTTCAACTTTGCTAAATTTTCAATTTGAAATATCATATTTTGTATCAAGTTGATATTTTATAACAGCTTTGATAGGATCAGAATCATAAGCACCATTTTTACCTTGTTTAGAAATAATTACAGTGACTGTTTTAGCTTTTTGATCAATTATTGGTTTGCCGCCCATACCTTTGTAGGGATCATTAGCACCATCACCACCATAAATATCTCATTCAGCTTTATTTTGATCGTTAAAATTTCAAACTTGTTGTTTCCTAACTCCATATGTTCATTTTAACCCTTTATTATTAATATTATCATCTGTTCACGGTTTTAACTCATATATTAAATTATTTGCTGTTTCACTAAGTGCTTTGCCTTCAAAAACAGTTCATGGCGACCAGCGCGGTAAACTTTTGATCGTTCAATCATTAACTCGATAATAAATATCATCGACGCAAACAATTTGAAACGTTGCAACTGCGACTAATAAGCGATCACTTCCATTTCAAGTTCGTGTAATATCAAGCGTAATTGATAAGCTATCATCATTAGCTTTAAAATTACTAATGCTTAATTGACTACTAAGTAAGTTAGTTTTTCAAGCATCAGGTGTAGCGGCATTAACAATACTAATGGCGCTTTCTGCTCCAGCACCAGCTTTAAATCATTGTCAATTACTAGTATTTCCTGATGGGTTTTGGTTAGTTCCACAACTAACTAAACCCAGCGCAATTACCCCACTAGAACTAACCATTAAAGCTGCTGCTCACAATTTAATCATTTTATATTTTTTCATTGTTAAACCTCAATTTTTAAAAATTATTTATTGATTAACAAATAATAACGTCTTATATAATTATTATACATTTATTACTAATAAACATTAATTAATTATCTATCAAATAAAACAAACAGTTAAAATAAATCAAAGTGAGATTTAATCTAATTGTAATATAATATAAGTATAAGACAACAATTATTCATAGTAAAAAAAAGATAACTTTAAGAAAGGAAGATTTTTTTATTTTATAAGTTTAACTTTAAAAAATTTAAAAATAGTGAAAGTAGAGGTTAAGATTATATGAAGAAAAATAAAAAAAGGCTCAAATTATTAGCGACATCGTTAATAATGGGATCAACTGCTAGTGTGAGTTTGGGCTTAGTTAGTTGTTATCACGAACCAACTAACAGTTGAGATAATTTTATTAAAGCAGCCAAAGCTGAAACTGCTATTAAAATCGTTGGCGTTACGACGCCAACTGATTGAACTGGAGCTACAGCTGATCAATTAAGCATTAGTGATTTTAATGCTAGTGATAGTACTAATGTTGTAACATTATCAATCACTAGAAAAATCGCCGCTGGTTCTACAACAGCAACTTTTGAAATTGATTTTATGAATAATCAAGCATATGATGTTCAAAATTGAAAAATTAATAATCAACCAATTTATAGTGGTTGAGTAACGTTCAAAACAGCTGCTATTCATGAAACCGGGTTTAACATTGTCAAAATAACAAAACCTTTTTTATGACCAAGTGGGGATCTCCAAAAAGACTTATACACAACTAGTGATATAGTAATTGATAAGATTAATTTTAAAGTCACTCTTAATGTTACTTATAATCCTGGTGATATTAAACAAATTATGACAGTTGTTATTGCTGATGAGAAAAATGCCAATTACGATGTTCAAAATTGAAAAATTACAGTTCAGCCACATCTTATTACTAAAAATTGAGATGCTTTCAAAACAGCAGCCAAAGATGAAACTCCGATAAACATTGTTAAAGCAACGAAATTAGATAGTTGAAAAGACGCTAAAGATACTGAATTAAAATCTAATAATTTTCATTTTGATGATGCTCATACTAGCGCATGAATGAATATTATTAGAGTTAAAAGTGACGAAACATCAACAATCGCTACTTTTAAAATTAATGAAATTAACGATGCTGTTTATAATGTTAAGGATTGAACATGTAATCCAAAACCCCATGATGATACTGCTGGCTGAAACGACTTTATAAAAACAGCCAAATCAGAAAAACCATATTTCGTTGTTGATGCAACAAAACCAAAAGGTTGAGATGACGCTGTTGCTCAAGAATTAGCAACATCTAATTTTAAAGCCGATCTTAATACGCGAACAATAACAGAAGATATTACACGAACTGATAGTGATGATGGTACTACAAAAGCTTCATTTACAATTATTTATGACGGCGAAACATCATATGATCTTGATGATTGAAAATGTAGCAGTAAACCAAAACCTAGTGGACAAACAGTTGAAACATGAGGTAACTTTTTAGAATTAGCAAAAGCAGAACCACTTGCTAATTTTGTAACTAAGGGAACGCTTCCATCAGGTTGAAAAGATAGCGATCAAATTTTTGAAACTAGTGAATTTTCTAAAGTTGATGATACTTCAGTAACACGAACTTTTGGTGATGCTAGCATATCGCCTTCAACAATTTTTAGTTGAACAATAAATTTTGATAAATATTTTAAATACAATGCTAGTCAATGAAAAAACAACAATGATTCCACAGCTTGATCATTTGGAAGTTTAATTACTCCTGCAACAGCTTGGGTTAATAAATATTGAGTACCCGATAGTAATGGAAATATCCAATTTTTAAATGCAAACAGTCGTAATCAATTAGGTTATTTAGATAGTAAATACGATGGTACTAAGTGAGAGTCACCAACTTATAAATTAACTTATACGACTGCTGGTATTGGTCAATTTGTTATAGAAGTAATTGGAACCCAAAATGGGGCCAATCCTACTACCGGAACAGCAGGAGATGGTAAAAAACATACAGTTGATATCACAACTCAATACGATAATGCTAATCTACCAGCGGGTGGATTTAATGACGATTACTTTAGAAACACAATAAATTGAACATACCATGAAGTTATTTAATTAAAATAATTACTAATAAAAAAACCACTGTTAAAAGTGGTTTTTTATTTGGTAATAAATAACTTATAATTGATTTTTGTTTTTATCAATTTGTTACTATGATAATTTTTAATTGTTTGATAGATATTTTAATATAGGATCAAAATAGTAAGAATAACTAATCTAATTTTTGTTTTTAATATTCAACATTTCCAACTCAAGTATAGTTAAAGGCGTTACCGCCTTTAGCTTGGTCGTGTTTGTTGGCAAATAAGTAATCAAAGTCTAAATTAATATGATGAGAATTTTGATCAGCGGTGAATTCAATTCCAATTTGAAACGTTTTACCTTCGCCATTAGCCATCGGCGTGATTTTATTATTATTATCATATATTTGTATATCAGATGTAACATGATAAGCATTTGTTAAAACATTTTTAGCTAATGCGCTATCGATGTGATTATTGGCGCTTGCTGAACCTTTCAAGGTCATTCAATTTTTATTCCCAAAAGCATTTCAACCAGAGCTAGCATTGCTACTAATTAAATTAATGCTATCTTGTCAAAAACTAGTAACTGTATCAAGTGATTGTAGTTGCTCTAGTTTAGTAGGTTTTCAATTTTTTATATCATATTTTATACCAGCAGTATATTTAATAACGACTTGAATCGGATCAGCATCATATCCACCTTTGGCAGATTTTTTAGATATCACTGCAGTCATCGTTTTGGCATCATTATCAAAATGGGGCTTACCGTTCATTCCTTGATAAATATCAGTTTTGGAATTAGCCCCATAGACGTCCCATTCGGCCTTATCAGTTTTAGCCCAAGTAATTTGACCAAAGATTCCAAAAGTTCATTTATATGTAGTTTTATCTTGCCATGGGGCAATTTGGGCTAACAACGCATCAGGGCTTTCATGTTGAGCTGCTTCCTGAAAAGCACTTCATTCATCATCTTTTGGATTAGCGCTACATTTTCAACCACTAACATTATATTTATCGTTATTGTGATATTGAATAGTGAATACTGCAGTAGCGATAATATTGTCTTTGAGACGAGTAATGCTGATTATAACAGTTTGCTTATCATCATCAGCATGAGTATCAGTAATGTTTAAGTTATCAGTACTAACTCAATCAGCTGGGTTGGCCACACTAACAATATTACTTGCCGTTTCATGGCGAGCAGCAGTTTTAAATGAATCTCAACTATTAGTGATTTCTGATTTATGACAACTAATTAAATTGGCACTTAGCACTATCGTTGAAGCGCCAATTAAAGATGTTGCTAATAATTTAATAGTTTTAATATTTTTCATTAGAAAATTCCTTTCCTTTATTGCGATCTTTTTTCATTTTTAAATTTATTACTTTATTGCATATATGCTATATATTCATTATACTTTACTTCACTTATTTGTATCTAATTATTAATTTAAAAACTTGATTGATAAAAAAACTAACAATTTTATTTGTTAGTTTTTTTGTTAGGTTGAAACTTATTGTTATATTGGTTTTTTATCGGCGTCTCAAGTGTCGTTAAAAGCAGTTCCGCCCCCACTAGGATCGCCCCCACTAGGATTATCACTATTAGCATAATAAAAGCGAAAAAATAAATTTAAATGATATTGAACATCATATTGTAGGAATTGTAGAACAATCTTACAAGTCATATTACCAACATATACTTTTGGTTTTGGTTCTTCGACGAAAACAGGATTATAAATACCTCACAAAGGGTCGGGATCTTGTTCGTCGTGCATTGCATCACGGATATGAAATTTTGGGTCATGATGAAGACCTAACTGATTATAAACTTCAGGAGCTCCAGTTATTGTCATTCAGTTTACTGAACATAATGGAGGTTCAATTTCATCCTTAGTATAAGCTAACTTTAAGCGGGCTTCAAAAAGATCTTTCATTTTTTCAAAAGATTGCAATTGTTCAACTGGACTAAAAGTTCAATTTTTAATATTATATTCGACCCCGGGATAGTATTGAATAACCGCTTTAATAGGATCGGCATCATAGATACCTTCATGACCAACTTTGGAAATTATTGCTGTGATTGTTTTTGTTTTAGTATCAGATTTGGGTTTACCAGCCATTCCTTTATAAGAATCATGTTTAGTTAATCAACCATAAATATCTCATTCGGGTTCATCGACTTTAGACCAAGTTGCTTGGTCTAAAGTACCATACTTTCAATGGTAATCTTTAGGAATCGTTCATGGTTTTAAAAAATCTAATAAGTTAACTGCTGTTTCTTGGAGTGCTTTAATTTGAAAATTATCATATTCTGAAAAATGAGGTTGCACATTACATTCTCAATCATCAACATTATATTTAACAATATTATCATCAGTAATGTTGAAAGATGCCGATGAAATAAAATTATTATGATTACGAGTAATATCTAGTCTAATTTGTTGATGACCATCATCAACTGAATAATTACTAATCTTTAACTCCATATCAGGAATATCATCAGGTCAAATATTTGGTTTCGTTGCATAAATAATGTTAGCAGCACTCTCGCGGTGCGCTGAAACTTGAAATTGGGCTCAAGTTTCAGCGTTGGGAGTTGGATGATTATTGCTACAACTAACTAAATCAATCGTAACAGCGATACTAGATGTTGTGATTAGACTGGCAGCTAGCAGTTTAATAATTTGATATTTATGCATAGTCATACCTCTGTTTCGAGATTAAATTTTTATTAAATTATTATCATATCTATTTATAATTATTATACATTTTTTTAATATTAGTTAATAATTATAGTTTTAAAAATTTTGTTTATTTATTAAAAAACCAAATCTATTAAGATTTGGTTTTCTGTCATAAACTTTAACTAATTTTCTTTTAAACTACCAGTTCATGTATAGTTAAAAGCAGTTCCCCCGTTAGCACCGTCTCCAGCAGTACCATCTGGTTTATTTGCAAACATATAATTAAAATCTAAATGTAAAGATCAGCTGTTCTGAGCATCCTTCATACTAATTATAAAAACTATGCTAAATTTTTTACCTTTATTAATATCAGTAATAATACTTTTTTTATTAACTATTTGGTTGTCTTGAGGATCAGCCAAGTTTCTTTGACCATTATGGGTTAAAGTGTTGGCCATGCTTGTAGAATGATCATCAGCGTTTTTAACAACACTACCAAAAGTCATTCAATTAACTTTAGCAAAATTAATTCACGCTGTTTCATCTGTGCTTGCGTTAGCAATTGCTTTGTCAGCGTTTCATAGACTGGTAACTGTATCAAGTGATTGTAATTGCTTTACTTTAGTAAATGTTCAATTTTTGATATCGTATTTTGTACCAGGAGTATATTTAATAACTGCTTGAATAGGATCAGCATCATATCCGCCTTTAGCAGATGTTTTTGACATTACTGCTGTCATCGTTTTTGCATCATTATCAAAATGGGGCTTACCGTTCATTCCTTGATAAACATCAGTTTTGGAATTAGATCCATAGACATCCCATTCGGCAGTTTCGCTTTTAGCTCAATTTATTTGCTTAGCTGTTCCATACTGTCATTTAAATTTAACTGTATCTGATCATGGAGCAGCTTTTGTTAATAAAAGATTAACATCTTGATTTTGAGCTGCTTCTTGAAAAGCACTTCACTCATCATCAGATGGTTGACCACTACAAGCTCAAGCTCCAAGATCGTATTTATCACCATCTTTATAGTTAATCATAAATTTACCATGTGAAGTAATGTTGTCTTTAATGCGAGTGATAGTCAGAGTAACTGCTTGTTTGCTATTATCAGCTTTAAAATCACTAATCTTTAATTCACTAGCAATTGCTCCGCTTCAGTTATTTGGATTAGTAGTATTGACAATATTAAGAGCGGTTTCATTATTGGCATTACGTTTAAAATCACCCCAACTATTAGTTGACGATTCATGGCAACTAATTAAATTGGCACCTAATACTACTGTTGAAGTAACAATTAAAGATGTTGCTAATAATTTAATATTTTTAATATTTTTCATTAGAAAAATCCTCTCCTTGATTTTTATACTTTTTCATTTTTCCATTTATTGTTTTATTGTGGATATTATATATATTAATTATACTTTACTTCATTTATTTTATGTAATTTTACTACTATTTAATCACCTAATATTTTCAATTTATTAAAAAATATTAGGTGATTAAATCAATTAATATTATTTTTAAGTCTGATTGTGTTAAAATAAGAAAAGATATATATTAAAAACTTCAATACATATAGACAAAATTCTATTTATTAAAAGGAGACAAGATAATATGATGTGAAAAGTATTTATAGCGGAATTAAAAGCAACTTTTAGTAGTAAAAGGATGATTATTAAATGGTGTGCTGTTTTATTAATCCCTTTTATCTATGCTTTTACTTATTTATTTGCATTTTGAAATCCCTATCAATATTTACCAAACTTAAAATTAACAGTTGTAAATAATGATGTTGCTTATAATAATTTAAATGTTGGTCAGTCTTTAGAAGATGCAATTACTTCTAAAAACATAAAAATCCAAGGATATGAACTTCATTTTACTAGTTCAAAAAGCCATAGTAATATTAATGATCTCTTAAAAGATTATTATGGAATCGTTGAAATTCCGGCCAAATATACGGAAACAACAGTTAAAACAATTACTGATATTATTAAAAACCATAATTCAAAATCATTCATTAATTTACCCCAAATTAACTTTCATAACAGTTACAAAGATAATTTTTTAATTGGTGAAGTTACTTCTTTTGCTAGTAGTATGAGTCCTGTTTATATTGTTGGTGTTGAAGCAGTTATTGATTCAGTTCACCAAGCGGTTAATTCTTATATTAATACTAATTTTCCCAAAACTGCTAGCGGTTTAATCATTGTATCCGACCAAATGTTTTTAACATTTCAAAACAGTTTAAACGAACTGAAAGCCCATCCATTATTTAAATTAGAATCACAAGCAGAATTTCTAAACTCTTATGGTTTTGGTCTAGCGCCTTACTTTATTTGTATCGGATTATGAGTCGGCCAATTAGTTCAGCATTTTCTCGTTAATAAAAAACGTCGTCTGAAAAGAGCTAAAACATTACCAAACTTCTTTGGTAAAACGTTATTTCTAATGATGAATGCCACAATCCAAGCCGCCTTATTACTCGTCAGTTTATCAGCGATTGGCTTGCGCTTATCTGGCTGAAACGAGTTCTATTTAATTATCTTTGTCGTCTTTTTAGGATGATTATTTACGTTGATGATTCAAGCGTTAATTTTCATGTTTAAAAAACCTGACATCGGACGTTTCCTGATTATTATTTTATTAGTTTTACAACTATCATCATCATCTGGAACATTCCCCGCTGTCTTACAACCAAAAGTTTTCCAAGGTTTACACCAAATTATTCCATTCACTTATACGATTAAAATCTTGCGTGAAATCTTCTTTGAACCACGTATCTGAGTCGTTGTAATTTCATTAGTGATTTTATTAAGTTATTTATTATGAATCGTACCATGATCACTATATCTAAATTATCG
Source organism: Mycoplasmatales bacterium (assembly GCA_965237585.1). Lineage (GTDB taxonomy): Bacteria > Bacillota_I > Bacilli_A > Mycoplasmatales > JABABV01 > JABABV01. Next base: position 132,727 of record OZ250146.1, read on the forward strand.
TAGTGACAAACGAGCACTAGTTGCTAACAATAACAATGACGATGTTGAAATCATTCTTGAGTAATCAATCTTAAGCGAGGTTATATTTATGAAAAATAAAGTAGTTGTAGGACTATCTGGTGGGGTTGACTCTGCTGTTAGTGCTTTATTATTACAACAACAAGGTTATCACGTTGTTGGCTTATTTATGCGTAATTGAGATAGCCAAGTTAACAATGATATTTTGGGTAATAAAGAATTATCCCAAAATAACATTTGTCCTCAAGAACAAGATTATCTAGATGCCCAAGCTGTTGCTAAAACATTAGGAATTGAACTTTATCGAGTTGATTTTGTGAAAGAATATTGAGATTATGTCTTTAAGTATTTTTTAGCAGAATATCAATTAGGGCGTACGCCTAATCCTGATATTCTGTGCAATAAGTTTATTAAATTCGATGCATTCGCAAAATACGCTTTTAATGAATTAGGGGCCGATTTTATTGCGATGGGTCATTATGCTAAAACAATAGCTGGAACTGATGATGAGCTTGTTTATTTAAAAGCAGCCAATGATCATCAAAAAGACCAAACTTATTTTCTATCACATTTATCACAAGCCCAAATTGCTAAAGTTAAATTTCCACTAGGAGAATTAGAAAAATCCCAAGTTCGTCTTTTAGCAGAACAACATCATTTATTAGTTGCTCATAAAAAAGACTCAACTGGAATTTGTTTTATTGGTGAACGTGATTTTAAAAGTTTTCTCCAAAACTATATTCCTAATCAACCAGGTGCTATTGTTGATATTGATACTAAGCAAAAACTTGGTAGTCATATTGGAACAATGTATTATACAATTGGTCAATCAAAAGGTTTATATTTAGGAGGTCAAAGTAGTCGTTACTTTGTCTGTGCAAAAGACGTTGATAAAAAAATAATTTATGTTTGTTCAGAACATAACATTAAACATTTATTTACCGATAAGTTCAGTGCAAAAGATTTGCACTGAACGTTACCATTAACTAAAATTAAAGATTTATTAACTGAAGCATTAACTAACAATCAACTCCTAATTCGTTATCGCCATCGCCAAAAATTGCAAGCAGTTAATGCTGTTTTTAGCGATAACTTTAATAACGTAGTAATTAGTTCAGATACAAGTTTTCGCGCCGTGGCTCCCGGTCAAGTTGTAGTCTTTTACTATCAAGATATTTGTTTAGGTGGGGGCACAATCACTTAAATCAAAACAAAAACAGATTAATATCAATAATGATTAATCTGTTTTTGTTTTTTTGTTATAGTATAATTTAGTTATTAAGACTAAGTAATTAATATTAATGGGAGGTCATTTAATAATATGATACCTTTAAAGCTAATTGGTAAAATTCAATATCAGAAAAAAACCTTAAAATTTAAAGCTTATACATTAGTTTATTATGAAAATATTTTAAAAAAATTAAGTAGTCAAAAATCAGTCAAGAACATCATTGTCATTAATTCTTTTAGTGAATCTGAAGCAGCGGGCCAAAAACTAGGCTTAAGAATTAAATACAACGGTCATATTTATGTTCTAGCATTACTTAATAATATCAAATCAACATTAACTAATGCTAACCAAACAATTACTTACAAATTGCTAATAAAATCATTTCTTGATTTTATTAGCGCATTAAAGTTAGATGATATTATTTTAGTATCACTATCATCATCTTCAGTTTTAGCAACTTTGATTACAAATCATTGTCCCCAAGTTAAAAAATTATTTTTGATCAGTCCTTTAACGCCTAATAATATTATTGATAGTGCGGGCGTTTTAATTAAAGATAAGAACGATATTAATAGTTTTGTTGATAATCGCCTATATTTTAAACCGAACCAAATTACGAGCAATTTCCGAACGCGTGAAATTGTTCGTAATCAAAAAAAATTAGGCGATTATTATAAAATATTTTTCACTGATTTGCGAGCCGATATATCAGAACGACATTGAGAACATCAGTTAAAAAAAATCACTATCCCAGTTACGATTATTCGAGGGTCATGCGATCCTATTTCGACAGTCTATGATGTTGAAAATATTAAAAAACATTTAAAACATACGACTGTCGAATATGTCAAAATTAATAAAACCCGTCATTATGTTTATCATGAAAAAGTTAAACAAGTGGCTAAGATTATTGCTAAATCAATAAAATAAAAGGAGTGTTATCTAATTATGCATATTTGACCAAATATATTAGCTTGAATAGCTGGGGCAGAGGCTTCATTAGTAATGGTTCCCCAAATCATTTTAATGATGCGCCAGAAGAAATCGCGAGGACTCTCACACGGAATGTTATGTATTCGTCAATTTTCATTCACTTGTTTAGTCGCTTATGTTTTCATTGTTCAAGAATATAGTCTAGCTTATTCGTATTTATTTTCATTATTTGTTAATTTATATGCTTGAGGTTTAAAATTTTATTATCATAAAAATGGTTAAGATTAGCTCATCAGTAATTAATTTTTTGAGCTAACTAAAAAAATCAATCACTAATAAAGAAGGATGAGAAAATGCTATTAAACTTTCCAGATTACACAATTTCAATTCGTAAAAAATTAAGAACTAGAAGTCGTTATAATTATTTATTAATCCATGGGTTTGTTGCCGATAGTCGTGAATCGTTTCGATTAGCGCATAAACTAGTTGATGGTAACGTTTATGCTATTGACTTATTATGTCATGGAAATTCAGTCTTAAAAAATCAATCACTAAAACTAACTCATAATGTTATTGCTAAATCAATTGCTGCTGTAATTGATCGTTTAGCTTTAACTAATGTGATTATTATTGGCCATTCAATCGGGGCTTCAATGGCCGCGATTGTGGGATCAAGTCATCCCCAAGTTAAGAAGATTGTTTTATTGTCACCGCCACCAATTAGCGTTGCCAAAAACCAACCTTTAATTGATCGCTTAATGGCAACTGATAGCCAAGTTATTAAAAAGTTAATTCATGAAGATTTACTATATCATCCCAACTTCATTACTGCGATGATTATGAAGCGAATTATCATTCGTAAAAATTATCGTTTAAAAGAATCACACCAAAAATTCCTCAATGATATGTCATCGAGCATTACTGTGTTTAAGTTCAATCATTTTTTAAAGAAAATTAAAAAACCAACTTTAATTATTAGTGGTTTAGAAGACCCAATTTCACCACCAAAAAGTATTAAAGATACTTCTCAACATATTGCCTTTCCCCATGATTTGGTTTTCTTACCAAAAACCCGTCATAGTCTTTGTTTACAACATACTAACAAAGTCTTAGAAATTATTAATAAATGAAATAAGAATGAAATGGTAACTAAATAAAATTAAAAAATATGATTTTAAAAAGTCATATTTTTTTAATTTTATTGTTAATCTGTTATAATTCTAAGCACTAATGAGAATGATTGAAAGAGGTTATTTTATGGAACTTAGAGGAATGTTTAAAAGTGTAATTTTTTATAATGAATCCAACTCTTATCTAGTAGCTCGTTTTGTTCCAGAAAGCACTTATAATGCTAAGGAAAAGCGCAGTGTTATAATTACTGGTAATTTACCAATTCTCAGCCCAGAAGAGTCTTATTCCTTAATTGGAGAGTTTAAATCACACGCTAAGTATGGTCGTCAATTTCATGTTAGTAGTTTTAGTAAAATTACGCCTGCGTCAATTGAGGGAACGATTAAATATTTATCTAGTAGTTTATTTGTCGGCATTGGTAAAAGCAGTGCTGAAAAATTAGTAACTCATTTTGGTAAAGATATTTTAGTGATTTTGGGAAAAACACCTAAGCGTATTTTTGAAGTTGAGACGATCAAAAAAGCCAAGTTAGAAACGATCATTGAAGTGTTGGAAGAAAACAAAGAAATTAATGAATTGCATAAATTTTTCATCGATCATCATATTTCGATGCGTTATTATGTGCGTTTAACAAATTTTTACGGTGAGGAAAATTTGTTAAGCACAATTAAGTCAAAAAACTATCAAATTATTAGCGAAGTTGATGGAATGAGTTTCAAAGTTGCTGATCGCATTATTAGTGCACTAGCACCAAATTTAGATCCGCAATTACAAGTATTAGCTGCTCTTAATTATGTAATTGATCAACTATCATTTTCTAGTGGAGATACTTTATTAAATCCTGAATTAGTATTTCAGCAATCACAAGATTGAATTGCTCGCTATGCTAGTAATATCGAATCTAGTAATAATATAGAATTAATATTTATTAGTTTAGTTAAAAAACTTGTTAGCCAAAAACAAGTTTTTGTAACTAAGGGACAATTATCAAGTACACGTTACTTTACTGCTGCTCATCAAGTTATGAATCGTTTAACATCGTTAAACAGCTATCGTCAAAGTGAGCAATACAGTGCCCTGATTAAGCAACCCAACTATCAAGTAGTATTAGATAAGATTCAAGTAGATGCAGTCATGATGGCGCTAAATCATAATATTACGATTATTAATGGTGGGCCGGGAACAGGAAAAACTTCAATTATTAAAGCAATCATTGAAAATTTAAAAACTAATTATAATAAAGAAGATATTTTACTGCTTGCCCCAACGGGGAAAGCAGCTAAAATCTTACGTGATAAAAGTCAGTATTATGCTTCAACAATTCATAAAGCATTAATGTGAGATGCGCATACTAATCGTTTTGATTACAATCAAACTAATCCTCTAACACAAAAAATTCTAATCATTGATGAATTTTCAATGGTTGATATTTGATTATTACAACAACTGTTGAACGCTCTTCCGGAATTAGAAAAACTAATTATTGTGGGTGATGAACAACAGTTAGAATCAGTTCTACCAGGTAGTGTTTTACGCGATCTGTTAAGTCGAAAAATTTTTAACATTACTAAATTGAAAAAAATTTATCGTCAAGGTCAAGGTAGTGGAATTCTTAAATTATCAAATTTAATATTAGGTCATCAAGCGATTAGTGAAGTTGATCTTTTACGAAATCAATGTTTTTTCAAAGAACTATCAAATCAAGCAGCACTTCAAGAAATAACTAATAAATATTGTCAATTAGTAGCAAAGTATGATATTAATAGTGTTCAAATATTAGCACCTGTTTACAATGGTGTTTGTGGTATTGATGCGATTAATCGCCAAGTTCAAAACGCGATTAATCCATTAAGAGAACAAATCCAAGTAATGATTGGGATGCATAATTATCGCGTTGGCGATAAAGTAATGCATTTAAAAAACCGAAAAGATAATGGTTTATTTAATGGTGATTTTGGTTTCATTGTAGCGATTGATACAAGCGCTAAAAGTGTCGCTTTAAAATTTGGTGACATTTCTGTTAATTATAAATATAGTGATTTTTCAATTCATGTAACGCTTGCTTATGCGATCTCAATTCATAAAGCTCAAGGAAGTGAGAGTAAATGTGTTTTAATTCCATTATTGACTGATTATTATAAAATGCTTAATAAAAAAATTATTTATACAGCAATTACGCGAGCTAGTGAAGAATTATATTTATTTGGTCATTTAAAAGCACTCAACATTGCGATTAAAAACAATTACTATCATCATCGTCGCACTATTTTGGAAACACTAATTCCAAAATAGGAACGAGATTATTGTTAACTTACATTAAAAAAACTACCTCATATTAGGTAGTTTTTTTAATGTTGAATCATCTAGTAAATTACTTAGATGTCAGCGCCAATTTCTCAATTATCTGCTTCATTATAACCATCGCCATAAAAATCTTTTTTGTTAATATGTTGTTGTTGAGCAACGATAGTAATTTTTTTCGTTTCGCGATTAGTAGTATTAGTCATAGTAGCTCTAATTTCTAAATTATCATTATTATAATTAGGAGTTACTTTGTCAATATGGACACTTTTACTTTTATATGTTGGATATTGTTTACTTAAAATATCATAGATCGCATCAATTGAAAGAATTGAATCACCACTTTTTTGAATCTTATCGATTATACTTGCTACGCGATCGACGTATAAACGACTATCTGTTAATTGAGTCAGCTCTATTGGATTAACCCAACTAGAGCTCACATCATAGGATGATGGGTGATTGGGGTTATAAGTTGCGCTGACTGCGATTGGTAAAACATTAAAATCGGCAGCAGAACCATCATCACGGGTCATCGAGATAATTGCTTTAATAGTATTAGTTGATTTATAAACAGTTGGCTCACCTTGCATTCCAATAAAACCCCCAGCTCGATAACCAGCAGTATCAAAATTTGGAACAGAAGTATAGTCTTCCCAACCAATTTTATTAGCAAATGCTTTTATAGATGCTACTTTTAAAATTTGAGCTGGAGTAACTGAAAGTGCTTGGTGTTTAAAAACTGCTCAAGTATCAGCGTAATCAGGACCAGAAAATATACTTCAAAGATTAATATTATATATAAGATTAATAGTATAAACAATTCTGAAAGTTGCTATTTTTGGACGAAGACCACTAACGTTGAAAGTAATATCAAGAGTGATTGTTTGATCTTCATCAACCGTCTTGACATTGAACCTAAGCAATTGCTTATCGTTTGGCTTATTTCAATTTATTGGTTTAGTAGCATTGACAATTTGCAATGCCGTGGCTTTAAGTGCTGCTTTTTTAAAGTCTGTTCAATTCATCGTTGGTTTTGGTTTTTCTTCATGACTAGAACAAGAGGCCAAAACTATTCCGGTTGAAGCAATTAAGGGAGTGATCGTCCCTAATAATAAAGTCATTTTAAATATTTTTTTCATCGTTAAAATAAACTCCTTTAAACTATTAATAATTAATAGTGGTGTTATTTTTGTTATGCGGTTGTAATTGATCAATCTTGTTCTGGGCTATAACCAGAACCATACTGTTCATCTTTATTAACGTTGTCTTGAGTTACAATTAGTCACACTTTAATATTATCCTCACCATATTTAGTATTTGGAATTGTTAATGTCGTTCTAATCGTATATTTATTTGTATCAATATCAGATGTCGGAGCACCATTAAGAGTAAAATTAGTATAACCATCATAATTAGAATCTAGTAATTTTTTAACAGTTTCAATTGCTGTTATCCCTTGGACACCATTTTTAATCAACGGCGTAACTAAATTACCAATACGATAAAGATATTCTAAATTATCAATTAATTGGGGCGTCGCTTCTGGATTTGCTCAACTAGTAGAAACATTATATAATTTTGGACTAGTAGGATCATAAACTGCTGTTACAATAATTGGAAGAGCATTAAGATCAGCATCTAATCCCTTGTCACGTTCAATTGAAATAATCGTTTTAATAGTATAAGTTTTTTGGTTAATGCTTGGTTTACCTTGCATTCCAATAAAACCCCCAGTTCGAGCACCAGCAGTATCAAAAACTGCAGTGTCTTCATCGGTTCAACCAATCTTGTTAGCAAGCGCTTTTACTGCAGCTACTTTTAAAATTTGTGCCGGAGTTACTTGCATTGCACTTTTTTGAAATATTGTTCAAGAAGTTATTGCGATTGGGGGACTACTACAAAATCAATTGGCGATATCGTAATTGATTCCTGGAGTGAAATCAATTTCAAAAGAAGCAATTGTAGGATAGATACCAGCTCGAGAACGAGTAATGTCTAATTTTATCGTTTGAACTGTATCATCATATTTAAGATTACTAATAATTAATTGATCTTTTGAAACACCACTTCAACCAGGAGGTTGAACAGAATCAACAATTTCAATCGCTGTTTCATTAAGTGCTGCTTTTTTAAAGTCTGTTCAATCAATCGTTTGTTTTGGCGCTTGTTCATGACTAGAACAAGAGGCCAAAACTACCCCAGTTGATGCAATCAAGGGGGATATCGTTCCTAATAATAAAGTCATTTTAAATATTTTTTTCATTATTTAATAAACTCCTTTACATTTTTTTTACTATCGACAACGTTTAAAGGTAGATAATTATTATTTATTACTATATATTAATTATAAACTATTTAAAATTACTTAATTAATTATTAAATTATTATTATTAAAAATCCTATCACTTTATAAGTGATAGGATGAAAGAATTTAATGATTTAACTCAAAGTTCGAGTTCAATCAATACTAGTTGGTCTTAATTGTTCGTAAGAAAAATTAGCATTATTAACATAGTTGATCGTTCAATCAATATGAAAATTAGAAAAACCGGGATCTTCATGAGCAACCACATTGAATGATCCACTAATATTAGCGACCCCTTCAACGATATTGTTGATTTGTGAACGTGGTTCTCAAACAACGCTAAAACGAGTACTTAAACGATCAATGACCCATTCATTAAAAGGGATGATGTTATGAGAATCACTCGATTTAGTAATGATGTTATCTCACTTTCAATATTGGGCCACCGCTAAAATATTAGCACCAATATCCTCAGGATGAGAATTGACTCAACTATTAAAATGGTTGACTCATTTTTGTTGATCGTTATTACGGAATGGTAAATTAGTTAATTTTCATTGATTAATATTGTAAGATTGGCCGCTATATTTAATAAATAAACTAGCGTCAGAACCTTCTTGACCATTAACAATTTTAGCAGTTAAACTAATGCTATTTAAGTTGTTATAGTTTCAATTTTGTTGGCTTGCTGGCAAGCTATCAAAACTATTATCTCAACCATAGCTATTAGCTAGAATTGCAAAATGCTGACCTAATTCTTGGGGTGATTGTTTAGTAATTGCTAAAATTCAATCTAGTTGATTAGCTTGGGTTTTAGCACCTGATTTTTGATCAGTAATCGCATTTGTAGGACATAGGTTACTAGTTTTATGATGAGTTACAATATTGGCACTAATCGGTGCCGCAATTGATAACAGAGGAAGTAATGTTAAGATTTTTTTCATAATAATCCACATTCCTTTTTTTATTTATTTTCACGTATTTTTATTTTTATGTATGCCATTTAATCTTATCACTTAAAATTAGTTTTGTAAATTTTTGGTCTGACATAATTATTGCTATCAGAAAATTATTACAAAAAAATACTATTATCAAATTATTGATAATAGTATTAAAGATTATGTTTGTACTAATTATTTTAGGAGTTAATTAGTAGGATAATAATGGTTAGTGAAAAGACCATTAAAATTTGTACCAATATAAACTATGCCATTGAAATTTTTTATCGTAGTAATTGGATTATTGGCTAGTCCATTATATGCAATACTAAAGTTTATTAGATCAGTTGACATATATAAACCGCTATTAGTTCCTATGAAAATATGTTTGTTGATTTTTATAGGTCTAATAGTTATTCGACTTAAAATAATTGAGGTTTTACTAAATTTTAGCCCATCAGTCGAAGTTCATAAACTACTATATGTATTATATATATTTTTATCATAATAAAAAGTTGTTAAATAAATAATATTATCAATTTTAGTAATTTGGATACGACCTTCTTCTTTTTTAATGATTGGACTTTTACTAAATTTTAGCCCATCAGTTGAAGTTCATAAACCACCATGTTTATTTAAAATAGTTGGATAGAGATTTGAAGTCGTTACATAGATGATATTATTTATTTTAATAATATCATCTATAGTTGTTGTTAAATTAGTTTTAATGCTTGTGTTTTGAATAAATGTTAAACCATCAATTGCACTAAAAATACCAGAACTATGAGTTGTGATATAAGTATAGTCGCCTAACTTCACTATTTTTTTAATAGCATCAGACTTTTGCCAATCGATTTTAGATCATGATATATTTTTAATAAAGTTAATTCCATCAGTTGAAGTGAATAATCATTCTTTGCCACCAAGGCTATCGTAAGAAAGAACAACATAAATAATTTTATCAACTTTGATTATTTGAGAAACTAATCCCATTGAAAAAACATTATTTTTAACGAATTTAACCCCATCAGTTGAATAATAAAAACAACTACCATGATAATCATCATCAAAAGTAGTGACATAAATAATCTCATCAATTTTAACTATATCTTTTATACGGGCATGATCATTAATGCCGCTGTTTTTATGAAATGTTAAACCATCAGTTGAAGTAAAGAGACCTCGATTACAAGCAAGATATGTAATATTACCAAACTTAACAATTTTAATAATATTATAATAATCACGATCTGATGATTGTGCAGGTGCAAAGTCATCAAAAGTAAAATCACGATCATTAGTGGAAATATAAAGACTGCTCTCAGTAATAACGTAAGTTATTTTATCAATTTTTAGAACTTGATTAATCTGGTTATCATTATAATTAGATTTTGGTAATGATACAATATCGGGATTATGAGAAAATGATGTTTGATAATCATTATTATAATGTCAATTAGTAATATCATAAGCGACACTTTTATAGAGAATCGTAAAAGTTGCTTGTGAATAAGGAGAAATACTGACAATCGTTGCACAAAAGCCGCTTTTATTTATCAACGGAGTCATTTTTTTCATTTTTAGTTGTTTATCATTAAAATTAGCTCAGAGCGTCATATTACTAGCTTTGACAATTGCAATAGCTTTTTCATTTTTAGCTTTTTGTTGAAAGTTAGATCAAATTTTATTGCCACCAGAATCACCATTCTGGCTACAACTAACAATAGCAACAGAACTAGCACCTAGAGCACTAATAGCGATCGTTGAAAATAATATTTTCAATAGTTTTATTTTAAATTTCATATCTTTTCACAACCTTCTTATTAGTTAAATTTTAAAATGTAGTTATTAAATAATACCATATTTTCTTATTAATACAATGTTTTAGGACAAACTTAGTGCATTAATAATAAGTAAATGCGCTAAAAAAGCACCTCCAGAGGCGCTTTTTTATTGTTTTATTGTTTTATTGTTTTTTAATAGCTATTAATTAATAGACCTTGATCAGTTGTGATATAAATATTGTTATTAATTTTAAATATATAATAATTAAAATTCTGACTATTTTTCTTTTTTCAATGTTGGCCATTATCGTGGGAAATATATAAAGAACCATTAAATGTCATAAAGATATCATTTCCAATACTCAAAGTATTTTGAGATAGAACATTTCGATTACCATTTATTAAATTATCGTTAGAAATCTTTTTGGTAATTTTTTTAATTGCTAATGTCGTTGTATAAAGTTGCGAGTAATGATCATTTTTAGTATTATTAATTCATAAATAAATCGTGTCTTTAATTAAAACAATTTCCTCTATTTCCGTACCAGGTGGGATTATGTTGATACGACTAAAAGTTTTTCCGTCATCTCAAGAAACAAAAGTACTAATTCTGCGGTATCATGATCCATGATCTTCATAAACATAAACAAAAATCATCTTACCAATTAGTAAAACTTTTCTCACTATATGATCTGAGGGAATTATTGAATTACGAACAAAATCTTTTTGATTAGCAGTTAAAGTATATAATCCACCATCAGTTGAAACATAAATTGTATTATTAAAAAGTTGTATATTATTTATTTTATCAATAAAATTTCTTTTATGAAAAGTTTTACCTTGATCCGATGATATAAACATTTGTTGTTCAAAAGAAAGATAAATATTTTTATTGAAATAGACAATCGCTTTTGATCCAAAAAACTGTTTTTTAATAACTTTAAAAGCAGGATTTTTAGTAAACGTTTTTCCGCCATCATATGATATATATATAGTTAAGTATGCCCCAAAAATATAAATAACGTTATTAACGCTAACTAATTTCTGTACAATGCCATCATTAGGAATTTTTAAAGTAATCTCAAAAGTTTTACCTTCATCAATTGAAGAATAGATTAAGCGTTGATCATCTCCATAATTTGAATGTCAAATTATAAATATACGATTTTTAATTTGAATAATGTCTGTAACTCCGCCGTAGTTTGGAATTTGAGAATTGGGAATAAAAGTTTTCCCACCGTCATGAGACGAATAAAGAAGTGGAAATGTTTTGCTATTATACTGTTCGTTTGATGATTTTTGAGTTGCTAAAAAGATAGTGTTACCAAATTTAATAAGTTTCGAAATACCTTCTAAATTAGGATTAATTTCAGAATTTTTACTAAAAGTCTTACCATCATCGCATGAATGATAAAGATATATACTAAGACTATTATGTGTTTTTCTCAAACTAACTATTATAAATATCGTGCTACCGAGTTGTTGAATTCACTGAGTTTTATATTTTTTGGGAATATCTGGATGAGTACTAAAACGATAATGAGTATTATAATTACAAACTCATTGATCAAGATTATAAAGATTGTCCTTATATGTAATTGAAAAGCGAGCAGTTGCATCTACAGATTTGTTATTAATAGTAACATTAATAGTTTGCTTAACTTTATCAACTTGAAAATTATTTAACGCTAAATCAGCTGTTAAAGAATTTTGCCACCCGTTAACGTTGCTAGCTTTAACAATGTTAATAGCAGTCTCGTTAGTGGCGCTATTTTTAAAATTACTTCAAGAAATAGGGTTAGTTGGTGATTTGTGACTACAACTAATAATTGTAGTTGAACTAGTGACTAAAGCACTAATAGTGGTTATAGAAAAAAGAAGTTTAAAGATTGAAATTTTAAGTTTCATATAATGTGACCTTTCGTAGTTATTTTTAAATATATTAACTTATCATAATAACTTCGTTCACATTTATATGGGTTGATAACTTTTTTCATTAATTATTACAATACTACCACAATAAAAGCAATAATGATATGCTTTTCTAAAATTTGTTATTAAATTTAAAATCTAATAGTCAATTTGGCAATTAAAACAATTAAAAATCCCATCTTTAGTAACAAGATGGGATTTTAAATGAGTAGTAATAATTATCCAATATGTTGATATAAACCAATATCAGTAGCAAGGAAAATATTGTCATTTACTTTATTGATTTGGGAAATCTTGTTATGAAATTTAGCAATATCATTAGCAACGAAATTAAGTTTATTATCAATTAATTTGTGGCTTGGATTTCAACTACATATAGTCAAATTTAAAACTAGATAAATAGTTCCATCGATTACATTAATATGATTAATGCCTTCTGAAGAGAAAGGTGTATTAAAAGCAATCGCTTTATTAGAATTTGATAAATCGAAAACTTTTAATGAATCACCAGCAACAAATAATTTGTTATCAAAAATATTAATGCTATTAATGTATTCTTCCGCTTTATAAATATTGTTAACTTTAGTTTTATGATCGTTAGGATCAATGCTTAAAATATATATAGCTCTATGAATAGAAACATAAAGTTTCTTGTCATGTTCGATAATTTGAGTTGGACCATGACCAGAAGATGGAGCAATAACCATTGCATCGTCTAATTTGAAAGCTTGGGCTTTATTATCATAATAATAAAAGTTGTTGTACGTAGCGACGTATAACACACCTTGGCTCGTTACTAACATTGATGAAATGATAATATCTTCTTTATCAAAAGTAGGACTAATAATAAATTTAGAATTATTATCATTACTACTACGTTGATAAAGACCACCATTAGTAGCAACATAGGTTAAATTATTAAATTCAATAATGCTATTGATGTTAAGAATGTTATCAGCTGAGTCAACAAACTCTGAATTATGAGTAAAAGTTTTTCCTTGATCGATTGATTGGAAAAGACCATCATATTGAGTTTCAATATAAATAACATTATTAAGAGTAACAATGTTAGTAATACTACGTTCTGAACCTTTAACGTTAGCGACAGTATTTAGTTTATGTGATGAACTAAAAGTTTTACCTTGATCATCTGATACTAAATAACCATATTCTTCCATTTTAGTTTTTTGATCAACTGTTCAATAACCAACATACAGTTGGTTATTGACTAAACCAGTATAACTAATATGAGTATTTTTATCAATTGCGCTATTAGCAGTGAATAAATAACGTTGGTCACCATTATAAACTCAATCTGAATTACTATAACGTTGACCACTATATTTGGCACTAAATGATGCACTTTCTTGTTTGGCGTCGTTTGTTAAAAGGACGTTAATTGTATGATCTTTTTTATCGATCTTAAAATCACCATTGTGTAATTCTTTACTTGCTGTTCCTTTTCACGAAACAATACTATTGTTTAGAATGTTTTTTGGCGATGCGTTTTTAGCATCGTTGATGTAATTAGCTCATGTTTTAGCATGAGAACCACAACTAACGATGCTAGTTCCACTAGCGACAATAGCACCAAGGCTAGTTGCTGATAAGAGGATTTTAAATGCTTTAAGATTTTTCATTTTCAATTCCTTTTGATTGATGATTTTTTTCAATCTTGATTTTTTCTTTTTTGTTTGTATAATAATTTTTTTAAGATTTTTTAAATAATTAAATATATAAGTTTTAATATTCTAACATAATTATTTAAATTAAGATAATAATTTTATTGATTAATTTTTTACCTAAGATATGTCTAATAATAATATTTCATAAATATTTTAGTAAAAAAATAGTAATTAATAGTTTTAGCAATTAAAAAAATAAAGCAATTATCTCATTAAGATAATTGCTTTATTTTGATCGATGAATTATTAAACTTTTAAAATCTCGTTAAAGATTATTTAATGCTTAATGTTGATTAGCCTCACCAGTTCAAGTATAGTTAAAGGCGCTTCCGCCAGAAATTTTATCTGTACAAAAATAATGAAAATATAATGATAATTGATATCCTAATACACTAGAGTTGGTTTTTGAGTGAACTTTAAAATTAAAAATAATTTTCATCTCAACATTTGTTGAAAAGTCACCAATTGAATTAGTATCATATATTGGCTTAGTTTTATCATATTCATAAGGTATACAACCACCACGGACTAATACCTTGTAAATACTATTATCGCTACTATGATTATTTCCTTTAGCATCATCTCCAAAAGTCATTCAATTACTTTTGATAAAGTCATCTCAATTTTTAGCTAATGTAACTTGAGCATCAAAAATTGTTTTAACTTTTTCATAAGATTGTAATTGTTCAATTTTGCTAAATTTTCAATTTTTAATATTATATACAACGCCATCACTATAAGTAATTATGACTTTGATAGGGTCAGCATCATAATTACCAGCTTTACCTTTTTTGGAAATGATAGCACTGATTGTGTGATCTGTTTCATTAACTTTGATAGTTCCACCCATGCCTTTGAAACTATCACTTTTTTGTTCATAACCAAAAGTGTCTCATTGGGCAACATCTTTTTGATTTCATTTCGTTTGACTAGGATCACCATAAGTTCAACTAAAAGTATCTAAAACTTTGCTGCTGCGTGCTTGGGCGAGCAACTTAGGTGCTGTTTCATCACCAGCAGCTGCATTTTTAAAGTTATTTCAGCCAACTTGTTTGCTTGGTGGTTGAACACTGCACTTTCATAATGCATCGTCATATGATTGCTTATTATAAGCAATCAGAAAAGTTGCTTTATCATTATTGATAGTCGAAATAATGACCGTTGTTAATGTCTTGTCTTGTTCATTAGCGATTGGTTTGTTCAAGAACTTAAAATCATCATCTTTAGCCGGGTCTCAACCAGCAGCACTAGGACTAGCGCTACTCACAATCGCTAATGCAGTAGCTCCAGTGGCGCTGATTTTAAAATCAGCCCAAGTTGGATTGTTGTCACTTGGACCATCTTTAGAATGACCACAGCTAACTATATTACTACTAATCCCCAAAACTCCACCAATGCTAATAACGCTGGCAGATAATTTAATAATTTTTATCATTTTCATAATAGTGCCCCCTTATACTAAAATTATAACATTGATTAAATTATTAGATAATTGATTTCATGTTTAGTTTTCATTGATAAAGAACTTATTTTAATACTGTGGTGGTGTTTGTTGAACAACACAACCATCCCAAATATAACTAAATGCACTTCCACCAGCAGTTTTATCTTTTTTATTAAAAAAAAGATAATTAAAATATAACGACAATTGAAAATGACGTTTACTTTGATCACCAGTAACAAATCTATAAAAGCCAAAAATAACTTTCATTTCAGTTCGGTTAGAATACTCAGTAATACGAGCACTACTTAATGTAATGCTCGTATTAGGAGCAAACGGTTCATGACCATTGCGGACTAATATTTTATAAATATTATCATTGTCATTGTGATGAGTTCCTTGACTGTCTGGTTCTTTAGAAAAAGTCATTCAATCATGTTTGATAAATTGATCTCAATTTTTAGCTAATGTAACTTGAGCATCAAAAATTGCTTTAACTTTTTCATAAGATTGTAATTTGACTAGGATCACCATAAGTTCAACTAAAACTATCTAAAACTTTGCTGCTGCGTGCTGGGGTAGCAACTTAGGTGCTGTTTCATCGCCAGCAGCAGCTTTTTTAAAGGCGTTTCAGCCAACTTGGTAACTTGGTGGTTGAATAGTGCACTTTCATAATGAATTATCGTATAATTGCTTATAATAACAAATCATAAAAGTTGCTTGATCGTTTTGACTAGCGAAACTAATGATCATTGTTAATGTGTGGTCTTGTTCGTTAGCGATTGGTAAGCTAAAGAACTTAAAATCATCTTCATCAGTTGAATCTCAACGAGCAGCACCAGGATTAGCACCATCCACAATCGCTAATGGACTAGCTCCGATGGCGCTGATTTTAAAATCAGCCTAAGATGGTTTATTGTTGTCATCTGGACCACTTTTAGAACGAGCACAACTAACTATATTGCTACTAATGCCCAAAACACCACCAACACTAATAACGATAGCAGCTATTTTGAAAACTTTTTACATTTTCATAACGAAGCCCTTATATTGAAAATATAACATTGATTAAATTGTTAGATAATTTGCGAATCTTAGTTACTAAAATTAATCGATATTAAAAAAATAGCAAGTTAATTAACTAACTTGCTATTTTTTAAAACTCAGATTATCAATTAAAGAATCATGTTAATCTTTGTTTTATTATTTTAATTAGAAGTATCATGCTTTAAGGAGTAACATAACCAATTCAAGTATAATTAAACGCAGTTCCTCCACCATCTGTATTTTTTCCATTAGCAAATACAAAATTAAAATATAATGATAATTGGTATGGTGGTGTTTGTTGAGTTTTATTTTCAAATATGCTAAAATCAAAAATCATTTTCATTGAAATCTGAGTTGTTTGTTTAACGATTGGATTATTTTTGAATATTGGATTTTGGTTTCCGCCACCTTTTCTAAAAAATGGGTAGCAAGGATATCCGTGTTTATTTTTTGTTTCTTTTAAGATTTGATTAATATTATTATCGCTACTATGATTAATTGCTTTTGTATTGTCCCCGATAGTTGCTCAATCCTTGTTGAGAAACAACCCTCAATAGTCGCCTTGATTTTCTTTCACTATATCAACTTGGATATCAAATAAATATTTAACATTTTCATAAGATTGTAATTGTTCAGTTTGGCTAAATTTTCAATTTTTAATATTATATACAACACCATCACTATAAGTAATTTTTACTTTGATGGGGTCAGCATCATAATTACCAGCTTTGCCTTTTCTAGACATGATGCCACTAATGCTATGATCTTTTTCATTAACTTTGATAGTTCCATCCATTCCTTTATAAGTATCTTTAGTTCATGTACGACTACCAAAAGTATCTCATTGGGCAACATCATATTGACTTCATTTTGTTTGACTAGGATCACCATAAGTTCATTTAAAACCATCTAACACTTTACTGCTACGTGCTTGGGCGAGCAACTTAGCTGCTGTTTCATCGCTTTTAGCTGCCTTTTTAAAGGCATTTCAGCCAACTTGGTAACTTGGTGGTTGAACGCTACACTTTCATAAGTCATCTTTATATCATTGACTACTATAGGCGACTAAAAAAGTCGCCTGATCATTTTGACTATCTGATCTGATCACAGCCATTATTGTTTGGCTGTGATCATCAGAAACAGGTTTGGTAACGAATTTAAAATCATTTCAATTATTGGAATCTCAACCATTAATACCCGAGCTAACGCCTTTAACAATCGATATGACAGCAGCTCGAGTAGCGTTGAATTTAAATTCTTTTCAATTTGGTTCGTCATCTTTTGGCGGTGTTGAATCTTTGTGACCACAACTAATTAGATTACTAGTGATCCCTAAAACACTACCAACACTAATAACGCTGGCAGCTATTTTAATAACTTTTAACATTTTCATAATAGCCCCCCTTATACTAAAATTATAGCATTGATTAAATTATTAGATAATTGAGTATTTAATTACTAAAATTAAGAGATGTTAAAAATAGCAAGTTAGTTAATTAACTTGCTATTTTTTAAAACTAAGATTATCAATCACTAACATAGTGAACGATGATAATTAATTTTTTTAAAAGAATCATTATTATCCTTTATCCACTCTTCCAATTCAAGTATAGTTAAAAGCACTCCCGCCACCAGTTTTATCTTCTTTTATTTTGTTAGCAAAGACATAATCAAAATGTAATGATAATTTTCAACTTTGTCTACGACCACTATCTGCATTTTTATTTGAAAAAGTAAATCCAATTTTCATCTCAATTTTAGTAGAAGATGGAGTAATAATTGGTGGTTTTTCAAATTTAGGAGGATATCAATATGGAGTATAGCCATCAGCTTCTAATATCGCTTGAATAGTATGACTACTACTATGATCATTCCCGTTTGTGCCTCCTAATGTCATTCAATTATTTTGGCTAAATTGATCTCAATTAGCAGCTGATTTAACTTGGTCATCAAAAATAGCTTTAACTTTTTCATAAGATTGTAATTGTTCAATTTTGTTAAATTTTCAATTTTTAACATCGTAAATAGGATTAAGCCTAAAATCAATTTTGGCCTCAATTGGATCGGCATAATAATTACCAGCTGTTTCTACTTTAGAAATGACGGCAATGATTGAATGGTTTCCTTCACTAACTTTGAGAGTTCCATCCATTCCTTTATAAGAATCATTAGCATTTAAATTACCAAAAGTATCTCATTGGGCATGATCATTTAAGCCTCATTTTGTTTGACTAGAATCACCATAAGTTCATCTTAAAGCGTCTAATTTATTATTTTCACGAGCGATAGCGAGCAACTTAGGTGCTGAGTCAACGCCAAGAGCTGCCTTTTTAAAGGCGTTTCAGGCAACTTGTTCGCTTGGTGGTTGAACACTGCACTTTCATAAGTCATCTTTATATCATTGATTACTATATATAACTTGAAAAGTTGCTTGATCATCTTGACTAGCTGATTTAATCACAGCTGTGACTGTTTTGTTGTTATCAGTAGCAACGGGTTTAGTAACTCATGTAAAATCATTAAAATCGTTAGAATCTCAACCATTAACACCCGAGCTAACGCCTCGAATAATCGATATGACAGCAGCTTTAGTAGCATTGGATTTAAATTCTTTTCAATTTGGTTTATCATCTTTTGGTGGTGTTGAATCTTTATGACCACAACTAATTAGGTTACTACTAATTCCTAAAATACCTCCAATACTAATAACACTGGCAGATATTTTAATAATTTTTAACATTTTCATAATAGCGCCCCCTTATATTAAAATTATAGCATTGATTAAATTGTTAAATAATTGGTTAAGAAATGTTAAAAAAATATTGATTATAAATTTAGATAAAGATTAATTATTATTTAATGTTAAGCAATATCTTTATTTTTTGTAACATCGCCAGCTCAAGTATAACTAAAGGCAGTTCCACCACCAGTTTGATCGTGTCCCTTAGCAAATACATAACGGAAATATAAAGATAATTGATATTTAAAAGGAGGTGGATCAAGCCGTTTTCAATATTGAAAATCAAAAATAATTTTCATCTCAATTTGAGTAGGATCTTTAATAGGATCTAGAGTAACTTGCTTAGAATTAAATTTTGGAACATAACCGTTAAGATATGGGTAGTAAGCTTTTGGTTGGGCGCGCTTCAATACTTCATCGATATTATTATCGTTACTATGATTATTTCCTTTAGCATCATCTCCAAAAGTCATTCAATCATTTTGAATAAAAGTTGCTCATTTACTAGTTTTATTTTTATCATCTGAATTTATAACTAAAGCAACTTGTTCGGTGAAAAGTTTAGTAACTTTTTCATAAGATTGTAATTGTTCAGTTTGACTAAATTTTCAATTTTTAATATTATATTTAACGCCATTGCTATAAGTAATTATTGCTTTGATTGGATCGGAATCATAATTACCTGAGCAACCTTTTTTGGAAATGATAGCACTAATAGTATAATCTTTATCATTTACTTGAGGTTTTCCCTGCATTCCTTTGTAACTATCTTGATCACCTAAATTACCAGAAACATCTCATTCGGCAACATCGTTTTGATTTCATTTTACTTGACTAGCACTTCCATAAGTTCATTTAAAACTGTTTCAATCTTTGCTGATCCGAGCTTGAGCTAGTAAATCAGTAGTTGTTATTGAATTAAGCGCTACTTTTTTAAAGGCGTTTCAGCCAACTTGTTTATTTGGTGGCTGAACGCTACATCTTCATAATTTATCAGCATACGCTTTGTTATTATAAGCAATCACAAAAGTTGCTTGATCATTATTAATAGTTGAGCTAATGATTGCTGTTAGCGTTTGGTCTTGTTCGTTAGCAAGTGGTCTGCTAACGAAATTAAAATCATCATCATTACTTAAATCTCAACTACTAACAGTTGGGACCGCATTAGTAATTATTGCTAAGATACTAGCTCCGCTGGCACTGATTTTAAAATCAGTTCAAGTCGGTTTGTTGTTGTCATCGGGACCACCTTTAGAATGACTACAACTAACGATATTACTACTAATTCCCAGAACTCCAACGATACCAATAACGCTGGCTGATAATTTAATCATTTTTATCATCTTCATAATGAGGTCCCCCTTATACTAAAATTATAGCATTGATTAAATTATCAGATATTTAATAATATAAGAGATTCTATTAGTTACAATATTTTTTTAGTAAAGCAAAATATTATATAATTTTCAACATATGTTATAAAACTACAATTACATAAAAGGATTAAGAAAATTTTATTTATTTAATAATTATTAAAATTTAATTTAATAGTACCATTTTAAATTAAAAAATGATAAAATAAATATAATATTTAATAAATTGAAAAAACGAATGATATTATAAATACAAATTTTTAAATTATTAATTTTAAAAATTTTTATTAATTAATAATTTATTTAATAAAAATAGTAATAATTTTATGTTAAACAAAATAGAAAAGCAAAAATCAAATATATAACTAAATAAAATTAATGATTATTTAAAATAAAAAATACCATAAAGTTTAAACTACAATTAAAAGGCAGGTAATTATTAGTATGAAATTAAAAATAAATAATAATGATATAACTATTAAAAAAGAAGATTGTTTACAATTTTTAAAAAGTATTAAATGTAAAAGCATAGATCTTATAATTATAGACCCACCTTATTATAAAAAAATGATAAAAGATTGGAAAAATAACAAAATAGATTGAGATTCTAAATGAACTAACATTGATAAATATGCAAATTGATGTGAAGGCTGATTAAAAGAATGTAAAAGAGTATTAAAAGATAATGGATCATTATACATATTTTCTGATTCAATTAATCAAGCATATTTACAAATAAGAGCAGATAAATATTTTAAATTAAAAAATGTTATATACTGAGTTAAACAAAATTCTTTACAAAGAAAAGGATGAAACAATAAATATTCTTATAGTCCTATTACAGAAAATATTTTATTTTATTCAAATATGTACACAATTAAAGATGTTGATTTTAAATTTAAAATTTCTACTTATTTAGAAAATTGAGTTAATGAAGAAAAAATAGTTAGAAAAAATTTATCTATGTTATTTCCTAGTAAAACAGGCGGATTAACGGGATGTGTTAGTAATTGAATTAAAGGATTAAATTTAATCACAAAAAAACAATATATTAAAATTCAAAATTGAGCTATAAAAAACAACAAAAAAGGTTTAAAGCGAGATTGAGATTCATTTGTAACTTGTTTTAATCAAAAAAAAGATTATACAAATGTTTGAAATGGTAATATGACACAATCTCACGAAAAGACATATGGTCACCCAACACAAAAACCTTTATACATATTAGAAACTATAATAAAAACTAGTTCAAGAAAAAATTCTTTAATTTTAGATTTTTTCTTAGGTTCTGGTAGTACCATGATAGCTTCTAACAAAAATAACAGAAATTTTATTGGTTGCGAATTAAACAATGATTATATAAAAATATGTGAAAAAAGAATCAACGAAGATCTTAATCGTTAATTCTTTTTTTTAATATTTTATTTACAAATTCTAAAGAATCTTGAATAGTATAATTGCTTTGAACATTATTGCATCGTCTATGTATTCAAAAAACATTATTCGCAGTATGGTTGTTTTCTCACCTTGAATATCTAGGCTTATCATGTCCCATCGAAATAGACAAATCATTACTTCTAGCATTATAAACAAAATTTATAAAAGTGTATTTTTCATAACAAAAAGCACATATATTTTCTTCTGTCATGCTTTTATAGTTGTTTTTATTTTCAAAACATTTTATATAATTTATTATATTTTTTATTTTCTTAATTTTTTTCTTAATTTTTGGACCTAATGATTTTGAATTTACAATCGCATATAAATAATTTTTAGTTAATGAAAATGCTATTTGAATACAATCTTTTTTGCTACCAAATTCACTATGTATTTCATCCAATTCTCACCTAACTCGTCTATCCCCGCCTTTACAGAAGGCCGCTTTTTCTATTTTTTTCATAAGATCTTTTATTAAATAGTTCATTATATTGATAGAATTAGTATTTTCAATATAATTTCAAATTTTATTTAAAAAAGATTTTTTAACAATTTTAAAAGTTACACGTTGTTTATCCAGTGTTTTTTTTGATTTATCTTTATACTTTAATTCAATCTCATAAGAATAATTATTTTCATTAAATACTTCATAATTATTTTTAATTTTATTATATTCATTGTCAGATAATGATATTGACTGACGTCTTCCTGGGTTAGTAACCTTCATAATTGTTTCAATATTTTTTTTTGAATTTTCATAATTAATATCACACTTATTAATAAATTCTTCAATTTCGATTTTATTAGGTTTATTTTTTTCTAACGTAAATATGTTCAATACTTTTTTGTATAGAGTAATTCAATCAGTTTCAGGTTTTATGTCTTTATTATGGATTTTTGTAATACTATCTAATCAAGATTTTTTATTCATATTATACAATCCTTATTTTTTTACTATTTTTAATTGTTACCAAATTGATATATATTCTAACTATATACTATTATAAATGATTTTATATAATTATTAAAATAAAAAAATTTTATAAATGGTTTCAAAATAATAAGACTAGCTTTTTTTAAACCAATACTATCATGGGGCAGGGCATAGTTGGGATTGGTGATGATTGCTTTTTAATATTTTGAAATCGCTTCTTCTTGGTATTTAATTTGTTTATTATTGTCTTTTACTAAGCTACTAAGAACGTTGATAATGTTGGTGCAATTGTTGTAAGCGTTACTTGAATCATTCATCATGTTAATTGTGAAATTGCTTTATTTTCTAACAACACTTTTAAAAGTTTGCTCTTGTTGCTGTTTTTATGAAATTGATCATTGTTTAATTACTCCTTTTTTAAATTATTACTAAATTCTTAATTTTTGCTTAATTAATGCTATTCATATATTCTTTTTATTAATTACTAAAAAGGTAAAAAGTAGTTAAAATTTGCGATTTTAGTAACATTTAGAGTATTTTATTTATTGATTATTTAATAATAAAGAATTAGATAACTATTAAAATTGGGTATTAAAAAGATATTTTTTTTAAATTAATTACAAAAACATTTGCAATTAATTTAAAAAGTGCTATCATTGATTTAAGTCACTAATTACTACAACGTAATTATCGATGGCTTATAAGTTTGGCGAGACTTTAATAAACTCGCTTTTTTTATGCTTTTTTTAGTTAATAGTCTTAATAATTAAATGATTAAGACTATTGATTAATATTATTGTAATTTTTCAAAAATAAAAACAAAACTTGTTAATTTAGCAAGTTTTGTTTTTATTTTTGACTTTGTTTTTGACTTAATAAGTCGCAGTATTATTGTTATTGTACAAACCAGCACTAGTTACAATGTGAGTAATCTTCCGATACGTAATAATTTGATTAATTGTTGCTGTTGAGGGAATGTTAAAATTTTGATAAAGGATTGTCATTGTGAAATATTGATCAACACTAGTAATAAAAAACTTATGATCAATCATTAAATAGACAGTTCCATCAGTGACAAAAAGATCACTTATTTTATTTTCGCTAAAATTACTATATTTACTAAACTCTTGAATTCCATCTCAAAAATACAGACCACCATCATTATTGATAGCATAAGCTTTATCATAATTAGCAGTTGAGATAATTTTTTTAAGTTTAAATTGATTTATTTTTTGAAAAGGATATAATTTAACATTATTTTTAATAAGTTTTAAGGCTTTATTGTTGAGTGCTTTATAAGTTGTTCCATCAACTGCAATTGCATATAGAAATAAACTAACTTCAACTACTTGTTTCAGTTCAATTTTAGCATTGAGAATTTTATCAATGCTAAAATTTTTAAAGTCATCACTACGATAGAAACCTTTATTAGTAACTAAAAAGATATCATCTTGTTTGGTTGATAGTGAACCTATTTGATTAATATTAAGATCACTAGGAACGCCACTAACTTGACTAACAGTTCCACTATTAGAAATTGTTCATAAACCAGCATTAGTTGCTAAATAAGTAACGTTGTTAATAATTGTTATTTTATTAACAGCAAACTCGTTAACAAGTTTAAAGCTATGTCCATCAATTGCGCTATAGAGACCCTTATTAGTAGCAGCATAGAGATGATGAAGTGTTGGTGAGCTATGGTCAACAATTAAGCTAAACTGCTTAATTTTGACCGCATTAGGAATTGATTTATTTTGGGAATAAGTTTTCCCAAAATCATCTGATTGATATAATCCATGATTAGCTGTTGTTAAGAAAATCTTATTATCAACATTATTAAAACTAGTAACAGTAAAATCTTTAATAACAGAATTAGTGTTTTTGATAAACTTATAATCAAAATCAGAATTATAAACTCAATCATTTAAGTTATAGTTTTGTTGATCAAAACGAGCAACGAATGAAGCGCTTGAATAAGGTAGTTGGTCAACTACCGAAATTGAAACAGTTTGATTAATAGAATCACATTCAAATTTACTAGTTTTTAAATCACTAATTTTAACATTACTTCATTGTAAAATATTGGTCTTTTTGATAATGCTAATAACATTTTCATGACTTGCTTTATCTTTAAAATCAGCTCACGTTGCTGGTTTTTCACCAAAGCTACAACTTACAAGATTGCTACTACTTAGTCCAAGTAATCCCAAACTTCCAAATATTAGTAAGCTCTTAGATAATTTTTTAGTTATTCTCATATTTCACCTCTTAATGTTTAATCTAGTTTAATTTAAAAAAATTCAGTATATATATTCTACCTTTTTATTCTGAATTTTCATAATGTTTTTTAAATATTTGTATTACTTTTTATTAAATAAATTTTAAAAAACAAATACTATAGTAATCATAACGCTATTATTAAATAGATTTTAACAAGTTAGGATTTTTTAATTTTAGTATAAGCACTAACGAAATCAGAAGTTGAAAAACCAGCAACTTGAGTATTAGTTTTAGACAATGCTACAAAATCAATTTTATTAATTAGCGCCAATACTTTTTTATTTTTAGCTTTAATAAAAAAGTATTGGTGATTTTTGATCAAGAGTTTTGGATCAGTAATTTTGACATTATAATCATAATATCCTTGGTGATGGATCGCCAAGTCTCATTGGTAATTAGTTTTATCAAAATATTTTAAAGTACCGTTCGTGTTATTGTGAATTCAAGTTTGAAAATCAGAATGTCTAATTGGGGAGCACTCATTATTCTTAAATTAGGACGTTGATTTTGAGAAGAACTAGTTCAAATTTGAAAAACGCATTTAACGTCATAGGGCTTCTTATTCAAGACGAATGAATTTTCTGATAAAGAATTAGCGAAAATTAATTGTGCGTCTTGAGGGACTTGTTTTTGAATCGAGTAGCGATTAAAAATGTTGGGCAAGATGAAGGCAACGTATTTGGCTTCGCTTAATGCTTTGTTTAAAAAAGTTAGAGCTAGTTTTCCGCGTTTTCCAAATGGGGGATTTCCAATGATAATTCTAGTTGATGAATAATCAATATCTAGTTTCAAATAATCACCTTGTAGGATCATGCTGTTTTTGGGATCAAGGTCATAGGCAGTGATCTGGTTTTGGGGAACTTTGAATTTTTTTAAGGCCTCTAAAAAAATTCCAGTTCCAGCTGAAGGCTCTAAAAAATGATAGTTAAAAACATCAGCAATAACTTCTTGGAGTAATCTTAATAATTTCTGAGATACTAAGGGATTAGTATAAAATTGGTCTAATTTTTTATAATTATTTTGTTTTATTTTGAACCTTTCTAAATTTTTTTTAATTATTTGTTTACAACTAATAATAAATCTGGTATTGTTTAGTTAAGTCATTCAGATTAGTTTCCCCTAATCGGTGGCGACTTACAAGTTTTGCGGGACTCTTTCAAACCCGCTTTTTTTTATGGACTTTTTTCAAAAAGATTACTTCTAATTTTTTATAATTGTTTTAATTTTGAAACTTTTTAAAATTTTTTTAATTATTTGTTTACAATTAATAATAAATTTGCTATTCTTTTAATTAAGCTATCGATGAAACCAATTCGAAGCGACGTCCAAGTTATTGCGGGGCTCTTCAAAACCCGCTTTTTTTATGGACTTTTTCAATTTTTTAATTATAAAAATCAGAAGATTTTTTTAATTGAATATTATTAAATTCATATTTTTTAATTAAAGGCTTTCATAATTGTTCTTTAATACATTTATCACAATATTTTTTAAAGTTAGATTCTTTACAATTATTATTATGTTCGCATTTTGAATTAATATCATTATAAAAATATATTTTTCAATTTATGTTTTTATTATTTATTAATTTTTTGCATAAAAATTTTATCAAGGGAGCTTCATAACTTATTCCAAAAAATACTATTTCTTCTAAATTAATATCATTATAATTTATGTTTTTGAAAGCATTATTATAATATTTATCATTTTTTTCTTCTTGACGAATAACCATATGTTTACCTAAATGTCATAAATGAAAATCATCATAATTATTAAAAACATCATACTGACTATTTTTAATGTTTTCATTTTCTAAAAACTTTAAAAATAAAGGAATATTGTTAATAAAACTATTTGTATCGTTTTTATTTTTATGTTTTTTATAAGAATGGATAAAAGTATATTTTTTTAAATGATTATTGATATCATAAATTATTTTTTTTCTAATTCAAGATTTTCATGAATCGTTTAGTTCACAATTATTCTCTTGAGGACTTAATCATAAATCTAATAAATTAAAATAATTTAAAGAAAAAATATTGTCATATTGATCTAATGATTTATATATATTTAATATTTTTGTAAAAAATATTTCTTTATAGCTATCTGATTTAAAAATTTCATTTAAATTTAAAAAAATTCAATAGTTAATAAAATTCAATACAAATAAATTATAATATTCTATAGAATGTTTTTTTTCAAATCGAACAGTCATTGAAGGAGGGTTATATCGCACACATTTTATTGTATTGTTATCAATTAATTGACAATTAGTAAACCAAGTTAAAAAATTTTTTGAACTTTTTCTGCTGTTTAAATACATTAACATGGTATTAAAAGATAATTCTTTTTCTATACTTAATTCTTCTAATTTTTTAAAATCAAAATTTGAATCATTTAATATATAATCATACATATAATTAATATATATAAAATTTCCTAAATAATTTTGATATTCTTCTTTTCCGGATTTTAATTTATATAATTTAGAATCATGTTTATTATTATTTAATTGATGAATTATTACTTCTTCAACTTCTTTAATTAATTTATCTCCTGTTATTTTATTTTCTAAAATATCAAAAACGTCTTCGAAAATACCATTACCAATAAAAATAATTTTTTTCATATAATACCTTTCGTTTTATATATAGTTAAAATAAAAAAATGCTATTAATTTTTTTTAATAATAGCATTATATTTTATGATGTAATATAAAAAATGTATTTTAATATATAATTATTAGCTTTAAATTTTTAATAATTAATTATATTATTGCTTTTTTAATTTTAATTTAAATATTCAAACTTTCAAAAAAATCAATTACATTATCTTCTCTTGATTTTGAATTTTTTGAAAAATATGATTCTACTACTCGTTTATTTTTACTATTAACAAAAGTTGAATGTTGAGTTTTGTGATCGTATGCTTTTCTCACATATGGATAAATACCAAAGTTATTTTTAAGTCCTTTTAATGACTCATCTAGATTTTTTTTGTCTTTATTTAGATTTTTAAAATAATCAATTAAAAGTTGTCTAGTATAAAATTCTAAAATATCAGATCCTTTAAAAAAAGTAACTCGTACGCCAGAAACCCCATATATATAAATAGAATTAGGTTTAGGTATATTTGAATTTCACATTGGTCTAAATTTATTTAAGTTTTTGTTTTGTGTAGTATTTGTAGAAAATTTTATTTCTATTGGTATTATATATTTTTTAGTTAAAATAATAAAATCTGGAAAATTTTGAGAACCAAAAGGTTGAAATATAAAAGTGTTATATACATTATGTAATGGATTTTCAACTATTTCTATTGAATTTTTCAATAAAATATTTTTTTTTATGTTTTTTCACTTCTTAGTTATCTTTTTAATATTTTCTTTTTCTAATTTAACTAAATCCAATATTGCTGAAATTGTTTTACTTTTTTGAATTATTTCTGAAAATCCTTCATCTTTTAGATGAAATTTAAATTTCTGTTCAAATTCATTGCCATCCATAGATCCTGAATAATGTTTGTTCTTAGAAATAATATCTTTAAAAATATTTTTTAACATTTAGATATCTCCTTTAATTTTTTTATATGCTTTTACAAAGTCTGAAGTTGAAAAACCATATACTTGAGTATTGGTTTTTGATAATTTTACAAAATCAATTTTCTCAATATCTTTTAATACTTTTTTATTTTTAGCTTTGATGAAAAAATATTGGCGATTTTTTATTAATTTTTTTGGATCAATGATTTTTAAATTATAATCATAGTAACCTTGCCGGTGAACCGCAAAATCTCAATGATAATCGTCTTTATTAAAATATTTCAAAGTATCTTTAGTGTTATTGTGAATTCAAGTTTGAAAATCATCATGCCTTATTTGGGGTGGAAACATTATTCTGAAGTTGTTATTATAAGTAATCTCTTTGGTTCATATTTGGAAAACGCATTTTACACCATATTCTTTATCATTTAATATAAATGAATTTTCTGGTAAAGCTTTATAAAAAATTAGTTTAGCATCTTTGAGTATTTGTTTTTGAACCGAATATCGATTAAAAATATTAGGTAATATAAACGCAACATATTTAGCTTCTGTTAAACCTTTATTCAAAAAAGATAGCGCTAGTTTACCTCTTTTTCCAAATGGAGGGTTACCGATAATAGTTCTCTTTTTAGAGTGTTTTAAATTCAATGTTAAATAATCTTGTTTTATTATTTTTATTGCTTGAGGATCTAAATCATATGCAAGCATTTTTTTTCTAGGAACTTTAAGCTTTTGTAATGATTTTAAAAAATTTCCTGTACCAGCAGAAGGTTCTAAAAAATTATTTTCAAACGCCGAAGGAATCAACTCTTTAATAAGGCGAACTAATTTATCTGATATTAAAGGATTGGTGTAAAATTGGTCTAAATTTTTGTTTTTTTCATTATTCATTTAGAAAACCTCTATTATTTTAATTATTTAAATATTTAGTGAATATAAATTAATTTTATACTATATTTATATGCTATGATTATCTTTTTGTATGTTAATAAAATTTATCATTATGTAATTATTTATTTGCAAAAAATCATTTAATCTATAATAATATAGTTTCATATAATTTTATAATTTTTTTTTTGATTTTAAAAAACTTTAAAAAAACTTTACAATTAATTTAAATTATGTTATTCTTATTTTAAGTCAGTAATTACAATAAAATGTATTTAATGGCGACTTACAAGTTTTGCGGGACTCTTTCAAACCCGCTTTTTTTATGCTCTTTTATTTTTCAAGTTCTTTTATAAGTATGTCTTTTATATCTCTAATTTTTACATTTATGAACTTTTTAGAAATTTTATTATAAGCTAATAATGCTTGATTCTCAATCTTTTTAATTATTTTTTTTCATTGATTTGAAGAAATCTCTATTTCTTTTTCGAGTATATTAATTTGGTTATTAATTTTATAGTTAGTATTGATTATTTGTTTTAAAAAACTATTACTAATAGCAGGAAAATCTTCAGAACCATATAATTTATGACTTTTATCAAAATAAGAAATTTTATAATTAACAAAATAATCAGTTGTAATAGGATGCATATTCAAAAATTCAAAAATACATCCTTTATTTAAAAGATTAAAATTATAGAATTTTAAATAAACAAAATAATTAGAATCATTTTGTTTAATTCTGATTAAAGTTTTTTTGTTTATCGAAGATGTGGAAGGCACTACTCAGAATATTTTTGAATTTTTATCGTCGTCGTGTGAAAATAAAAGATAAGGTCTAGTACCTCCTTTAGGATCTTTTATATTTCCAAATTTTCTAGATCAATGTTTTAAATGATTTTTTTCTACATCACCAAATTTTTCATAAAAAGTGTCATTAACAGATATTATTTTTAATAATTTCATATATTTTAAATAATCCCCTTTCGAATTAATTAATTTTTATGATTTGTATTTTCAACCAAATCATAATAACCCATATAAAATTTCTTTCAATTCTTGTTTATAACTTTTTAAGTCGTTATTTTTTAAATCATTTTTATAGTTAATCATATTATTTTTTTCACTATGTTCTTCTACGTTGTGTCTAATAAAAGTATTTATTTTATTTTTTAAATTATTAATACTTAAACAACTTATATCTTTTTTACTATCATAATGAATTATAGTTTTTTTATAGTTTTTGAATTTTTCCTCAAATTTCCCCTGTGTATAGATTGATTCTATTGCACTTCGTTTAACTTCTATATCATCAGAACTGTTAAATACATGAACGTTGTCAAATATATGAGGTTCATCTAATTCTTTTAATATAGGAGTTATTTCTGTATCTAAAATTTGAAATAATAATAAGCCATTAAATAGTTTTTTGCACTGGTGTATTGAACAATCTCTTTATTAGTATATTTAAAATAACGTTCAATTTTTTTATAAAATGATTTAAATAAGTTTGAAATTATAAAAGCATAAAGGGAATAATATTTAAACTTATTCGAATGTACATAGTGATAGTGATCATATTCTTCCATAGAAGGATATGTTCGATAGTAATCACCATATTTATTAATATATTCTTTGTATTTTTTTTGAATGAACGATTTTAAAAATAAAATAAATTCAGCTTTTTCAATTTTACCAAATTTTTCTGTATTTGTGCAATTATTAACTTTTCATAAACTAAGTATATCGCAACCATTAAAAAAATGTTCAGATATTTCAATTATTATTTCTTCGTTATAAGGATCTGAGATATCTGCAAAATTTATAAATTGGTCTATATCAAAACTATATATAAATTCTGATTTACCAAAACCTCTTGAATATATGGACATATTGTTGCTCCTAATTTTTAATTTTAAATATTGTCAATATATGGGATATTATAATAGTTTAACAATAATTAAAAATTATATCATATTAGATAAGCAACATTTTTTTAATAAAAGTTTTAATTGTTGTAATTTTAGCACAATTACGCTAAAATTAATGCAATTAAATCTTTAATTATTCTAACGATAGAGAGGTTGTTTAATAATGAAAAACCTAACAGCTAATAAGATCCGTAATTTATGATTAGATTTTTTCAAAAAATATGATCATTTAGAATTACCAAGCGCTTCCCTAATTCCCCAAGATGATGATTCACTATTATGAATTAATTCTGGAGTAGCGACTTTAAAACCTTATTTTGATGGCCGTTTAACACCGCCATCAAAATACTTAGTTAATTCCCAAAAATCAATCCGTACTAATGATATTGAAAATGTCGGTGTAACGGCCCGCCATCATACTTTCTTTGAAATGCTAGGTAACTTTTCAATTGGTGGTTATTTCAAAAAAGAAGCGATTGCTTATGCATGAGAGTTTTTAACTAGTGCTACTTATTTAGCAATCGCACCAGAAAAACTCTACATTACTGTTTTTGAAGAAGACCAAGTTAGTTATGATTGCTGAATTGAACAAGGTGTATTAGCGAGTCATATTATTAAAGGAAATCGCAGCACTAACTTTTGAGATTTAGGACAAGGTCCATGTGGACCAAACAGTGAAGTTTTTTACGATCGTGGTGTTAACTACGATCGTGAAAAAATCGGTCTTAAATTATTAAAAGACGATTTAGAAAATGATCGTTATATTGAAATCTGAAATATTGTTTTTTCAGAATTCAATAATAACGGTAATCAAGTCTATCAAGATTTACCGACAAAAAATATTGATACGGGTGCTGGCTTAGAACGAATCGTGGCTCTGTCTCAAGACGGAGCAACTAATTTTGATACTGATTTATTTTTACCATTAATTAAAGAAATCGAAAAATATTGTAATGGGCGCTACGATAGTAGCAACTATTTTACAAACGACTTAGAACAGCGTCATCTTAACAAAGCGTTTAAAGTTATTGCTGATCATATCAGAACAGTGACTTTTGCAATTGCTGATGGAGCACTTCCGGGCAACGTAGGGCGCGATTACATTATTCGTCGCCTAATTCGTCGCGCCCTACGTTATGGTCGTGTTTTAGAAATTAAAGATATTTTCCTACATCGTTTAGTAACGATCGTTATCAAAACGATGAGTGATTATTATCCTTATTTAGCTAAGTTTGAAAAAGTCATCATCAACGTTATTAAAACGGAAGAGAACCGTTTTAATAAAACACTTGATATTGGCCACCGCTTACTAGATAAGCTAATCAACGACTTAAAAAGTAATCATCAAAACACTTTAAACGGTAGCGATGCCTTTAAGTTATATGATACTTATGGATTTCCAATTGAGTTGACTAAAGAGATTGCTAATTTAGCAAATATTTTAGTCGATTTACCTGGTTTTGCTAAAGCACAAGCGCAGCATCGTGATTTAGCAAAACAATCACGTAAAAAAACAATCGGGATGAAAATGCAATCAACTTTTTTTGACCAAATTAAAACTAGTTCAAAATTTGTTGGTTATCAAACACTAGATGTTTTAAATGCTAAAGCAATCTTTGTTTTCAAAGATGAAACAGCGCTTGATGAAATTGATAGTGATGGTTGTGTTATTTTTAGTGAGACACCATTTTATGCTGAAGCTGGAGGTCAAGTCGCCGATGGGGGTTATATCACTAATGCTGATAATAGCTTCTATGCTGACGTGCTAGACGTTCAAAAAGGCGCTAAAAAATTTCACCTCCATTCTCTAAAAATCTTAAAAGGTAAATTAGTTAATGGACAAACTTATGAATTACATGTTAATCCGATTAAGCGTCGTTTTATGATGGCCAATCACTCAGCTGTCCATTTACTATTTGCAGCATTAACAACAGTCTTGGGGCACCCGGTGCCCCAAGCGGGTTCATTACTAAATGATCGCTACTTACGTTTTGATTTTGCCTGTAATGAAAAACCAGCCCGTAGTGTGATTGATCAAGCTCAAGACTTAGCAAATCAATGAATTAAAGATAAAGCTAAAGTTGAGATTATTCATACAACGATTTCCAAAGCACGTGCGATGGGCGCACTTGCTTTGGAAAAAGCAGAATATAGCCAACAAGTTCGTGTCGTTAAACTTGGTGATTATTCATTAGAACTATGTGGGGGAACTCATGTTAGTGATATTGCTGAAATTCAAGCAATTCAAGTAATTCATTATGATACTAAACAATCTGGTGTTTATCGAATTGAGGCACTAACTAGTTATCGTAATATTAAAATGTATTATCATAATAAAATTTCATTAGTGTTTAATCAAATCCGTGATTTAGGAATTGAGTATCATAATTTAAGTGCACATAATCAATTGAGTGATCCTCAATTAGAAAAAGTGATGCATATTAAAGATATTAAAAACAACGATGCTGCTGGGTTATTAGCTATCAATCAGTTGTTGGAAAAATATCAAAGTGCTTTCCGAAAATATAAAAAACGTCTGCTAGATCATAAAACGCAAGCATTATTATCGCGTTTTGATAATCTAGAAGCAGATTTAAAAATCCTTGATCCCAAAAGCGACACAACTTATTATCATTATCGTTTCCAAGATATTACTAATCCCAAAGTGATGCAACAAATTGGCCAACAAATTATTAAGAAACATCAAAACAGTCTCGCTTTTCTGATTACTCATAATCAGAAAAAGCAAAACATTTGAGCTATCTTTAGTGGTAGTGGTGCTATTGCCAATGGCCATTTAGCAAACAACTATGCAAAAGCAGTTGTTAAAGTTATCAATGGTCGTGGTGGTGGAAAACCACATATGGCAATGGTCAGTGGTGAAAATATTTCATTCAGTGAAGTACTAACCCAAATTAGTAAAGCTGAGGTGCAATAAATATGCGTCTTTTAGGACTCGATTTAGGCACAAAATCATTAGGTATCGCTCTGAGCGATAGTGGTCAAATTATTGCAACTGGGAAAGAAAACTTTAAGTTTGCTGAAAATGATTTCCCTAGTGCAATTAATAAAATCTTAAGTTATATGGACCAATACGAAATTGAAACGATTATTCTTGGTCATCCAATTCGGATGAATGGAACCAAATCAGAACGCACGATAATGGCTGAAGAATTTGGCCAAAAATTACGTAGTTATGTTAATGTTGAAGTTATTTTATTTGATGAGCGATTGAGTACTCGAATCGCTCAGCAAGTCTTAATTAGCGCTAACGTATCGCGTAAAAAACGTAAATTACAAAAAGACAAAATAGCCGCCCAAATTATTTTACAAAACTATTTAGATTTTAAAAGCAGTTAATAATCTATAATTTAAATATAGGAGGTAGATATTAATGACTGACATCCAAGAGATTCAAGAAAACATGATTACATTAATTGATGAAGCAGGAGAAGAACAAAATTTTGAAATTTTGTTCACTTTCCAAGATAACGATCAAAACTATGTATTATATTTTGATCCTAAAGAAGCCGATGGTGAACTTTTCGCCGCTAAGTATGACCCCGAAAATGATAACGGTGGTAAACTGATTGCGATTGAAAATCCCAAAGAATGAAAAATCGTTGAGAGCGCTTTAAGCAACTTCCAAAAAGAAGATGCTGTAATCGAAGAAGACGAATAAAATTAATTATTAATAATAAAACAAAAAAGACCTAATTTATAATTAGGTCTTTTTTTTCTTGCATAATTTTGATAGTTCTTTTATTATCAATTATTAGGTGAAAATAGCATATGATAATTTTAAAAATTAACAAATTATTTATTTTTAAAATTTGTTATACAATAAAAATGATTTATCATATATAATGGTATTAATAGTATGTCTAATTTAGAGATGCTGTTATATTAATTTTTTTAATAGGAAGTAAAAAAATTTCTAACAAAATTAAAATACAAATTAAAATACAAAATACAAATAAAAAAATTTGAAAGGATTTATTAAAAAACAATGCCTAAATCTAAAAAAATGAAATTGTTATTATCGAGTTTCTCGATAATAACAACAACCGGAATAATAGCCACTGCTGTTACTAGTTGTGGTAGTGCAACCCAAAAACCCAAAGATGCCAAAACAACAGTTCCAATATCTTTAATAAACGATGCAACAGCCGTTTTTGCCAATAGCAGAATCACACCAGTTATTCAAAAACAACTAGCTGACTATTTAGGATCAGTTAAGTTTAGTAATTTATTAATTACACCAGTCAACAAAAACAATATTGCTTACAGTAAAGATAAGCAATTAATGTTTGTTCATATTAATGCAACTATTAAAATTAATAGCGATATTAATAATGTTGGATTTTTAATATCATTTAATATTAAAAATAAAGTCTATAATATTAAAGATATTTCAATTATTAATTCACCAATATCAGAATTAACATTGTCTAATATTGGAGCGCAAGTAGCACTTCAAAATCAACTAAATACTTATAAACTATTAACAAACGTTACGATCGAAGTTAACGCTGTTAAAAACGCAGTTGTTAGTGGAATTATTTCGTATACTAATAGTCAAACTGGAACATCAGATATTTTTCAAAATATGCAGTTTCAAGTTAAGTTAGAAAAACAATGATCAGCTGATAATAAAACATCAAAATGAATTACTAAAGATGTAATTAATTTATTGAATATCAATAAATTAGGTCGCGATATGGCCAAATATGATAAAAGTAGTCAAGTGTATAGCAGTTTTAATAAGAATGATAGCGAAATTAATTTCGCTACAGGATCACAACATATTAAAGGTTGAGACCAAAATGCTAAAGACCAAACTGCTAATAATAAATTAGTGAAAACTGATTATTCATGAATTAGATTACCTGATCATACATTAGAAGTCAAATATCCCGGAATTATGACAACAACTTCAATCAATGACCAAGCTTCAAGAATGGCTTATACGTTTACTGTTGATAAGCAATACGACTTAACAGTAACTAATAACCAATCTTCAAGTTCAATTACTGAAGTGAGTGCTAGTTTAACAGAAGCAACTAAGCAATTTGGATATTTAATGCCTAAATTTAAAAATCAAGATTTACATTTAATAGCAGTGGCCAACACTACTAACAGTTGAAGTCAATTCATCCCAGCTACTAAAAAAACAATCATTATCAATTATGATCAATCTAGATGAACAATTGCAAATAAAAAATCATTAAACTAAAATTGAAAGGATTTATTAAAAAATGCCTAAATCTAAAAAAATTAAATTGCTATTATCGAGTTTCTCGATTATAGCAACGACTGGAATAATTGCCACTACTATTACTAGTTGTGGCAAAGATAGTAGTGGACATAACAAGAAAACTATTGATAGAACAACAATTAGCAATAATATTAATATTTTTGATGTTGCTAATATTGAACCAATTATTAATGAAGCACTAACTAATAAAGTGCATACTGATAAAACTTCACAAGTACTTGTTGCTCATCTTACATTAAACAATATTAATGTTAAAAATGTATTATACGATTATGTTAATCAAGTTTCAACATTACCAATTAGTGGAACTGTTGCTGTAGAAAAAGTATTGAATACTTTTTCATTATCATTATCGTATCACTTTAAGAAAGATTATACTTTGGACAATTATACAATAGCTAACTTAGTTTTAGAACCACTAAAACCAGCAACAATTAAACCAACTACGCATAAAATCGAAATTGAATTAAATAACCAATTATACGCTTTAAAAGCACTTCATAATTTAAACATAACAGTTAATAAAATAACAGCCAATAACTT
Source organism: Mycoplasmatales bacterium (assembly GCA_965237585.1). Taxonomy (GTDB): domain Bacteria; phylum Bacillota_I; class Bacilli_A; order Mycoplasmatales; family JABABV01; genus JABABV01. The sequence goes on from OZ250146.1 coordinate 170,421, forward strand.
TGCATTAGGAACTATTTCATATACTAATAGTTTAACTGGAAATTTTAAAAACTTTCAAAACATGCCTTTTAATGTTCAAATAGTAGCTACTAAAAATAGTTATGGTGAACCTAATGGGGAATGATCTACTAATAATGTCTATAGTTTAATTAATGGGGCAGCTCTAGGGCGCGATCTTGCACTCAATGATCCTCATAGCAATGTTTTATCACAATTCAATGATAATTTCTATTTTCCATTTTGAAATGATAAAAATTTAAAATTTGCTCCGGGTTCTAGTCGAATTCGTAATTGAGACAATCATCCTATTAATCCCAACAATAACAATAAACTAATTAGTAGTAAACTAGCAAAGAATGCTCTTTCTGTTAGTTATTTTGGATCAGTCAAGACAACTTCAACTACTGATAAAGTGAGCCGTGATGCTTATAAATTTGATTTTGTTAAATCATATGATTTAACAAAAGACGTTAATAAGTCAGCACCAACATTAACTAATGTTAAAGCAACGTTGACTGAAGCAACAAACCAATATTTAGCACAGACTAAAACTAGTCTAGCAAACATTAGTGTTGTCTATGATCAAGGTTCAACTTGAAAAATTATTGACAAAACAACAACTAAAACAATTGCCACGATTACTTATACAGCAAAAGTAGCTGGCGCTTATGCTAATCAAACATGAAAAATTACTAAAATATCATAATATTCAATAATCAACTTAATGAACAAAAAAGACCTAATTCTAAATTAGGTCTTTTTTCATTATCGAGAGATTAATTACTTAATCTTGAAGATTTGTTATAAAATAAAAATATAAGGATCTGATTTGAGTGATAATAAGATCGCATCCAAAAAGAGTAGTAACAACAATGCCTAAATTTCAAAAAACGAAATTATTATTAGCGAGTTTAACAATACTAACAACTATTAGTATTGTTAATAGTTGTAGTAAGAATAGTTCCAAACTAACATTAGGAGAAATTAAAATTGCCCTAATTGGTTAATTAGGGCAATTAAAAGCACTCACAAATATTAAAGTTGAAGTGCATCAACTAAATGCTGATAACGTTGCTGAGGGGACGATTTCATATACTGATATATTGACTGGTAATTTCACAAATTTTCAAAATCTATCATTTAAGATTAAAATGGTACAAAAAAACTCCAACAATGGTGATTGATACACACCAGATCTCGCTAGTTTAATTCATAGTTCAGTTTTAGGACGCGATCTTGCACTCAATGATCCTCATAGCAATGTTTTATCACAATTCAATGATAATTTTTATTATCCATTTTGAAATGATAAAAATCTAAAATTTGCTCCGGGGTCTAGTCGAATTCGTAATTGAGACAATCATACTATTAATCCCAACAATAACAATAAACTAATTAGCAGCAAACTACTAAACGACGCTCTCTCTGTGAGTTATTTAGGATCAGTCAAGACAACTTCAACTACTGATAAAGTGAGCCGTGATGCCTATCAATTCGCTTTTGTTAAATCATATGATTTAACAAAAGACGTTAATAAGTCAGCACCAACATTAACTAATGTTAAAGCAACGTTGACTGAAGCAACAAACCAATATTTAGCACAGACTAAAACTAGTCTAGCAAACATTAGTGTTGTCTATGATCAAAGTTCAACTTGAAAAATTATTAACAAATCTAGTACTAAAACAATTGCCACGATTACTTATAGAGCAAAAGTAGCTGGTGATTCTGCTCATCAAACATGAAAAATTACTAAATTATAAATAATAACTTATTAGAAAAAATAGGCGCTAAAAAAAAGACCTAATAATTAATTGGGTCTTTTTTTTAAGTTGTTATTATTTGTTTACTATTATTTTTCTTCTTGAGTTTCTTTTGCTTCTTTAGCTAGAGCTATCGCACAAACTTTGATAGCTTCAGTAGGACAAACCATCAATAAGTCTTCACTAACTAAATTATTTGGTTTTGTCGTTGCTTTACCATCATCTTGCATGTAAAACGTTTCAGTTTCATCAACTGCAACACAAGCTCCACAACCAATACATAAATCTTGATCAACATAAAGACGACGATACTCTTCCATTTTCTTTTTGATATCTGCAATTGCCATTCCGTTACCTCGGTTTCTAAATTTTAAAAGATTACTTTAATTGCACATATATTACTATAAAATCACCAAAAAGTAAAATCAAATGATAACTAATATTTAGATAATGTTTGTTTTTTTGGTGAATTTATTATATAATAATAGAGCAACTAATTTAGATAGTTGTTGTATTAGAAAGTAGAAGCCTGCATTTCTCACCTGATAGACCATTTATTTTAATAGTGTCTTTAGGTTCTTGCTATTATCGACAATTATTTATGATTAGCGTCATAAATAAATAAAAAATAGCATAATTGAGAGTGGCTTTGCCACTTTTTGTTTTATATATATGTGATATTATATATTATTAGGTATGATATGAATATTTTATATTTAAAAGTTTTAAATTAAATATTAAAAAATATTATTTTGGAGTGATCATCATTAGCATACGTAGAAGTAAAAAACCGCGACCGCGAGTTCAAAAAGATTTAGTTAACAATTGAATTCAATTTAACCAAGTAGCAGTTATCGATGAAAACGGTAATAATTTAGGCACTATGTCTAAATATGAAGCGATTAATCGTGCTAAAAGTGTTAATTTAGATTTATTTTGTGTTTCGCCAACAGCGAAACCACCAGTATGTAAGATTCTTGATTATGGCCGTTATAAATACGAAAAAAGCAAAAAGAATCGCGAAGCTAAAAAGACTCAAACAGTTATAGAAGTCAAAGAAATCCGCATTACTCCATTAATTGGACAGCATGATTTAGAAACAAAATCTAAACAAGCACGTCAATTTATAATTCATGGTAATCGCGTTAAAGTTTCTTTAAAATTTCGTGGACGCGAAATTACAATGCAAGATAAAGGACGCGATACATTGAATCGTTTTATCGAATCATTAAAAGATGTCGCTCGTTTAGATGTAGAACCTAAACTAATTAATAATCGATTTTTAGATGTATATTTAATACCGCTAAAATCGAAGAAGTAAGGAGCAAACTAAAATGCCAAAAATGAAAACGAAGAAAGCGTTGGCAAAGCGTGTTAAAGTTACCGGTAGCGGTAAATGAAAACGTGGTCAAGCATTTCAATCACATTTAAAAGCAAATAAAACAACGAAACAAAAACGTCAATTAAATAAACCAACGTTAGTGTCTGCTTCAGATAAAAAACGTTTAAAAAGCCTATTACAAGGTTAATGAAAGGATTGGTACATTATGGCTAGAGTTAAAGGTGGAGTCACAACAAGACGTCGTCGTAAAAAATGACTAAAATTAGCAAAAGGGTATTATGGACATAAACATATTGCTTATAAAACAGCTAAAGAACAAGTGATGAACTCACTTGCTTATGCATACCGTGATCGTCGTAATCGTAAGCGTAATTTCCGTAAATTATGAATTGCCCGTATTAATGCAGCAACACGTGCTGAGGGAATGTCATATTCAATTTTTATTAATGGTTTAAAAAACTTAAACATTGATCTAAATCGTAAAATGCTTTCAGAATTAGCGATTCATCATCCTAATGAATTTAGTAATTTAATTCAATTAGTAGAAAAAGCAAAAGCAAAAAACAATAAACCAACACAAGCGTAATCAAGATATTATTTAATTATTAATGGTAATTTAAATTAGCCTTTAAATTAACTATTAATAATTGTAAGGAGCATATTATGGCTATTAGAGATATTAAAAAAGATGAGCTAGTAAAATCATTTGGAACTAACGATAAGGACACAGGTAAAACTGAAGTTCAAATCGCTATTCTAACATCAGAAATTAAAGAGTTAACAATTCATATGCAAACTCATAAAAAAGATCTTCATTCACGTCGTGGATTACTTAAAAAAGTATCTAACCGTCGTCGTCTATTATCTTATTTACATAACAACGATGTTGATCGCTACCAAGCAATCTTAAAAAAACTCAACTTAAGAAAGTAATTATTAGTTTAATTATTTGCTGAAATCCTTTAATTATTAATTTAATTAAAGGATTTTTTTTATTGCTTGGCAGTTTTGTTAGTGTTGTCTTTGTCATGCTAGGAAAAATAATTGTTCAATTGAGAAATTAATTTGTGGTCATTAATTACTTTGTGTCTATTAATATTTAGTAATAAGTTAGTATATAAAAAGGTGATAATATTTTTCATCTAAATTAAACTTACAAAAATCCTTTTTAATCTATTAGGATTAAGGTATAATGTTTTTAGAAATATAAAAATAAAGATTGCTTTATATTTCCATTTTATTATTAAATATATTAGAATAGGTTGACATTAAAAAAACATTAAAAAAAAACATTAAAAAAAACTCAAAATTTAATCTCAAGTTGAAAGGACAAGTTAAAAACAATGAATAAATCAAAAAAAATAAAATTACTAATATCTAGTTTTTCGGTATTAGCAACGACTGGAGTAATTGCAACAACACTTACTAGTTGTGGTAAATCAGGGGGGGGCAGTAGCGATCAACCGATAGCAGGAACTACGATAAAAGACGCTACTGCACATGTTTTCTCAACTACTAATATAAACCCTGTTGTAAAAAACGCATTAACTATTAAGTTAAGTACTGCAACAATTACTAATTTAACAATTAATGCCGTTACTACAGATGATGTTTTCTATAATTATCAAAATAATTCTTCAAAAGCCAACGTTAGCGGAACAATTAATATCAATGGCGTTAAAAATACTTTTACTTTAAAAGTAACGTATGATATTTTTGATAAACTGTATACAACAACACCACCAGAAACTAAAACTGCATGATCCGGAACGACACCAGAAACTAAAATTCCGTTTTCTGATATAACACCAGACGCGCTAAAACCAGCTTCAGATCTAACACCAGCAATGTCTAATCTAACACCAGACACATTAAAACCAGCTTCAGACCTTACACCAGGAGCAATATCTAACCTAACACCGGAAGCTACAATTCCGTGATCTGGAATAACACCTGCAACGGCACCAACATTTGGTCCATCTGTTAATGTTTTCTCAAAAGGAAAAGTGTCACTTCAAGTTAATCAAGCATTAATTAACAAATTAGGGCTTGGTAAATTTGATGATGTAAAAGTTAACAGTGTTTATAATTCAGAAATTCATTATTTTTCATTAATTAACACTTCATCATTACATGTATCTGGAACTGTAAATACTAGTGATAAAATTAATAAATTTACATTAATATTAGAGTATCACTTTAATACTAACGAATTTACAGCAACAACACCAGTTCTAACAGCTACTACTAATAAAACAAATCCAGCTATTGAAGTTTTCTCAAAAGGAAAAGTGTCACTTCAAGTTAATCAAGCGATGACTGATAAATTTGGAGCTTCTAATTTTAGTGATATAAGAATAAACAATTTTGATAAATCAGAAATTGTTTATGATCAAGGTCAAAACACTTCAGTATTGCATTTATCTGGAACTGTTTATCAAGATGGTCGTTTTAATAAATTTACATTAGGAATATCATATAACTTCAAGACTGACAAATACAACTCAACAAAACCAATCTTGGAAGTTGGTAGCGAAACAAATACACCAACTACTGAAATATTCTCAAAAACAAATGTAGCATCTCAAGTTAATCAAGCATTAACAGATAGATTTGGAGCTTTTGGAGTTGATTCACAGTTCCGAGTTATAACAATTAATAAATTTCACAAATCATTGTTCACTTATAATGCATTATTAAATCAATCAATACAATATGTAACTGGGGTTGTAAATGTTAATGGTGAAGACCAACAATACATAGTAGGAATGACATATCATGGTAATACTGGCAAATTCGAAACACCTACACTAGAAATATTTATAAGAGGAAATAGTTCTGACAATTGAAATCCAGCTGTTAATTTTTTCTCAAAAGGAAAAGTATCACTTCAAGTACATCAAGCATTAATTAATAAATTAGGAAACGCTAATTTTAATAATTTAGATCTTAGCGCAACTAATTTTCAAAATATTGGTTACAATAAAATAAAACAAATTTCAACATTAATTGTTAGTGGAACAGTTAAAATTAATAACAAATTGCATTTATTAGATTTAACACTTTCATACAATTTCAAAACAAATACATATTCAACATCAAAAATATTTTTACAAACTAGTGGAAATAGTTCTGATAATTGAAGTCCAGCTGTTAATTTTTTATCAAAAGGAAAAGTATCACTTCAAGTACATCAAGCATTAATTAATAAATTAGGAAACGCTAATTTTAATAATTTAGATCTTAGCGCAACTAATTTTCAAAATATTGGTTACAATAAAATAAAACAAATTTCAACATTAATTGTTAGTGGAACAGTTAAAATTAATAACAAATCACATTTATTAGATTTAACACTTTCATACAATTTCAAAACAAAAACATATTCAACATCAAAAATATTTTTACAAACTAGTGGAAATAGTTCTGATAATTGAAGTCCAGCTGTTAATTTTTTATCAAAAGGAAAAGTATCACTTCAAGTACATCAAGCATTAATTAATAAATTAGGAAACGCTAATTTTAATAATTTAGATCTTAGCGCAACTAATTTTCAAAATATTGGTTACAATAAAATAAAACAAATTTCAACATTAATTGTTAGTGGAACAGTTAAAATTAATAACAAATCACATTTATTAGATTTAACACTTTCATACAATTTCAAAACAAAAACATATTCAACATCAAAAATATTTTTACAAACTAGTGGAAGTAGTTCTGATAATTGAAGTCCAATTTCTAATCTTTTCTCAAAAGGAAATGTAACATTACAAACTAAGGCAGCACTTATAAGAAAATTAAAAAATTCTAATTTTGATAATTTAGATCTTAGTGGAACTAGTTTTCAAAATATTGATTACAATAAAACAACACAAATCTCAACACTAATTATTAGTGGAACAGTTAATATCAATGGAATTAAAAATAAGATCAGTTTAACACTTTCATACAATTTCAAAACAAATACATATTCAACATCAAAAATATTTTTAGAAAAATAGCGAATAGATAATTTTGAACTTTTATCAAAATTAAATATTATGCAGTAATCTAGAAATTAAATAATATTTATTTCATTTAGATTATAAAAGCTATTAATTTATTCAAAGTCAAACAAAAAACCAGTTAGGATTGTATTCCTAACTGGTTTTTTGTTGCTTTATTAACTAATATAATTTTGATTATTCGCATACATCATTATGAGATAATAACAATGTTGATTGTTACTAAGAAATCTTAACTAATTTATTTATGAAACCCTTTAATTAAATTAATAATTAAAGGGTTTTTTAGCGTTTAGGAACTTAATTTAGGGATCGATTCAGTCACGATAGAGACAATAGTTGTTTAATTGATTAAAAATGTAATAACGTTTTTAATCTAAATTAAACTTAAAAAATCCTTTTTAATATATTAGGATTAAGGTATAATTATTCTTAGAAATATAAAAATAAAGATTGTTTTATATTTTCATTTTATTATTAAATATATTAGAATTAGATATATTAATATAAAAAACTTTAAAAAATTAAAAACTTAATCCCAAGTCGAAAGGACAAGTTAAACAATGAATAAATCAAAAAAAATTAAATTACTAATATCTAGTTTTTCGGTATTAGCAACGACTGGAGTAATTGCAACAACGCTTACTAGTTGTGGCACATCAGGAGGAAAAAACAGCGATACTTCAATAGCTCAAGTTGTAATAAATGATTCTACTAAGCAATTTTTCACAGCTGCTACTATTGATCCTGTTGTAATAAATGCATTAACTACTAAATTAAGTACTTCTATAAATACTAATTTAGTAGTTAATAATGTTAGTGCTAACGATATTTTCTATAACGTTAAAAATAATTGTTCAAAAGCTAACATGAGTGGTAAGATCGATATTAATGGAGTTTATCATACTTATACTTTAACAGTAATGTATGATATTACTAATGACTTATATACAACAACAATACCAGTTGTTTATACTAGTGGAAACGCTACAGGTGATTGAATTCCTGTCGCTGAAGGTGGATTCACTCCAACTACTAAAATATTCTCAAAAGTAGTAGTAGCATCTCAAGTTAATCAAGCATTAACAGATAGATTTGGAACTTTTGGAGCTAATTCACAGTTCCAAATTATAACAATTAATAAAATTCACAAATCACAATTCACTTATAATGCATTATTAAATCAATCAATACAATATGTAACTGGAGTTGTAAATGTTAATGGTGTAGATCAACAATACATAGTAGGAATGACATATCATGGTAATACTAACCAATTTGAAGCACCTACACTTCAACTATTTATGAGTGCCAATAGTTCTGATAATTGACAGCCAGCTACAGTATTATTTTCACAATAACACGTCTGATTGCAAGCTCATAAATCATTAACTACTAAATTAGGAACTACTAGTTTTTCAAATTTAGTAGTTAATCCATTTAGCCTTAAGGATGTTGTTTATAATAAAGATACTAATACTTCAGTATTAAAAGTATCTGGAACAGTAAATGTAAATGATGTTAAAAATACATTTTTTAAACTATCATTAGATTTTAATTGATCAACAAATAAATATACAGCATCATCACCAATAATTCTAAATCAAGATTCTGTATTTTCTAGTAGTCAAAAAGATTATGTAAAAATATATACTGACCACATATCAGAATATTGTCACGAGTATTTACATACTCCAGTGTCAGCAAACCCTCCTCTTACAAATATCAAGCTCTGACAATTTGAAATTATGTATAGGGATGTAACAGTAAATGGAGTAAAAGTGAAAGAGGCTTATGGTTTTAGTGTCCGTTTTTTGAGTGATATAGAAGTTCCTCAAGGTATCGAGCACAAATACAGTATACATTTGATACTCATACTTATAATATTTATCAGCTTCAAATTCAATGGGACTAAATAAAAATTATTAATATTATTTAATTAACAAAATTAATCAACTAATATAAAAAAAATCAAACTTAAAAACCCCAGTTAAAAGTTTTCTTTAACTGGGGTTTTTAGTGCTCTAAAGTAACTATGCGAATTACTAATTAATAACTAAACAATAACTTACTATATTATGATTAAACGTTCCTGGGATTATTGTGTGATAATGTTACTTAAGTTAATTTCAAAGTATGATAAATAGTAGCTAACTATTATTCTATTAATAGACAATATAAAAAAATAATTATTATATTAAATCTTTTAACAATTTATAATAAATTTATCACTAACGAAGAAATATAAAATTATTAAATTATGAGTAGCATTTTCTTTAATGCGGGGGCACTAAACTCAATAGTTAAACAAATAAACATCACTAACTTGAAAATAAAATGATATAATAATAAACTACTAGTAACAATAGCATCTTTTTAGTAATTATCAAGTTAGATATTTATATTAAATTAATAATTTGTATACACAAAGTTATTATGGTATAATTATATATTCAAATAGCAACATTTCTAACAATATTTTTAATTTAATGGGCAACTGTTGTATTGATCTATTAAGTCAAAGACAACAGTTCATCCCAATAATCTTTATCCAGATAAAGGTTATCGGGATTTTGAATTCCTTTTTAGAATTCTAAAATTACAATCACAAAAAACCAATTAAGAAAAGAGGAATCAATAATGCCAAAAAAGTTTAAAATTATTATCTCAACTGCAGTATTGGCTTTAATCATTTTATTAGCTTCGTTGATTCCGCTGATTCAACACCAAATCAATAATAAAAATAATCAGACGCCAGAAACAAAGATGGCATTAATCGATGGTGGGGATCGCCTACCAATGTCTGATATCATACCAACTGAAATTGATGATAATGCAAAGCGTCCATTTTCAAAAGTAAACTTAATATCACCAATTAGTGATGCTATTAATAGTAAAACCAATCGGATTGGTTTTACTGACTTAGAATTTAGCGCACCTACAAAGATCAACGTTAATCTAAAAACTGGTATCAGTTCAACTAACGTTGCTGGTAATCTAATTATTAATAATATTAAACATCATTTTTCAATTGGAGTAGTCTATCAATATAACCCATCGAAATATTATACGATGGGATTAACATTAATTAGAACTAATGTACCAACGAATGATGCTTATGAACCATTTGCAATGAGCAACATCATCAAACCAGTTCAACAAGCATTAATTAATAAATTAGGATCAGATCAAAATGATACAATCTTAAACAGTATCAAAATTGATGATCTTGATTTAAGTCGCATCATGTTTGATATGAGTACTAATAGATCATCAATCGCAGTATTAGGAAACATCGTATTAGCTGATCATTTAACTTATAACTTTCACTTGAACTTATCATATAACTTTACTAGTGCTATAACGAAGCGTTATAGCACATCGCTACTAAAAGTAACTTACACACCAACAAAAATTATTAAGAACACTAAAAACCCATTCTCATACGATAACTTACTAACACCAATTAGAAATCAGATCAATACTAACAATAACTCTGGTTTCACTAACTTAAAATTTAGCGCTCCAACAATAATCAATATTAATATGAAAGCAAAGACTAGCTATGCTAACGTTGTTGGTAATGTTGATATTGATCAACTAACTTATCACTTCTCAATGAAAGTAGTTTATCAATATCCGCTTGCTCAATATCAAATTACGCAATCAAAATTATCGATCGCTATCTCAAGAACTAGTTTACCGCTTGATAATGCTTATGAACCATTCGCAATCAAAAACATTACTAAACCAGTCCAAGCAGCATTAAGTAATAAATTAGGATCAGATCAAAATGATACTGTTTTAAACAGTATTAAAATTGATGATCTTGATTTAGGCCGCATCATGTTTGATATGAGTACAAAGATCTCATCACTAAGCGTATCAGGAAGCATCGTTTTAGACGATCATTTGACGTATAATTTTACATTAGTCTTATCTTACAACTTTAATACTAAAGTTGTAAGACGATACAGTACAACGCTCCCAAGCCTTAGTTGTTCAATGCCTTGAAACACGAAAGATAATGCTTATGATCCATTTTCACAAGCCAATTTAGCAAAACCAATCAATGATGCTCTAAATGCTCAATTGAAAAAAACACCATTTAGTGAATTATCATTCAAAGTTCTTAGTTTCAAAAAAAGCGATGTTAATTTAATAAAACATCTAACGACAAGAACAGTAAGTGGAAGTATTGTCATTGAAAAAATGACATATCATTTTTCAATGACAATCGTGTATCACTATTCTTCTCCTAATGCCTCATCTTATTACGATACTAGTGCTTTAAACATTAGTTATAAATGAGACTCTGGAGATGCTATTATAAATAATGTTAAGTATCCCTTTTCACACGACAACCTAAAGGCACCAATTAAAAAAGCAATCACTGATAAATTATCAAAAGGAGAAACTTTTGATAATCTATTATTTAACGCTCCTAATCAAGTTGATATTATATTAAAATCACAACAATTAGCGCAAGCTCATATTACAGGAAGCGTTGATATTGATCAAGTAACGTATAAATTAGGATTAATCGTTAAATATCACTACGATAGCGCTAGCTATGAGAGTAATAGTTTAACTATGACTGCTAAGATTGATGGATTAACACCTTGAAATCCACCAATCAGTGGTATTGTAGATAATGCTAAGTATCCCTTTTCACACAATAACTTAGATGTACCAATTAGAAAAGCGTTGAACGATACATTCAATAGCAAATCAACAGCTAAAATTTCTTTCACTGCTCCAACAATAACAGATATCACTTTTCCATCAGCTAAGAGTGCCTATGCAACTATTAAAGGTCATCTTGATATTGATACGCTAACGTATCAATTCTCAATCAAAGTAACTTATCAGTATGATAACGAATGTTATCTTACTGATAGTTTATCTATCAATACTGGTAGTGTTATTGATAATGCGATGCAACCAATAGAACCAGTTCAAGAGATCTTTACTCTAACTACTGTTAAAGCACCCGTTGAGGCCGCAATTCAGAAGCATTTCCCTAATGGTTATAGTAATATCAACATTGCTAAAAATGCCCAAGGAGGACTAGCTTTTGATAAAGTTAGCCAAAGTGAGAATAACAACATTTCAGCAATTACAGTTTCAGGAACTGTAATTGATAGTCAAAATAAAAAAGTTAATAACTTCACAGTTAAGATTTCATATAATTTTAGCGGCCAAGCATATCATCATAATCTAGCTAAGTTTTGAGCTAGTGCTGATAGTTTAACACCTGCTAACGATATTTTTAGTCGAGCAACGATTGATAACATGGTGCGATTATTAATGGCGAAGTCTTATCGCCAGAATGAAAAAAATGTTACTATTAATGATAATCTAGCACACTTCTCAACAAAACCAACTCTAAGTAAGAATGCTAAGAATGAAAACTTAGCTACGATTAGGATTGATGGCAATGTTCAAGTCTATATTAACAATCATCGTTCACTAATAGGCCAAGCTTTTTATCAATGTAGCCTTACATACAACTTTACAACACACGTTTATAATATTGGTGGTAATATCCAAAAAATTGGTTAAATCTATATCTTTAAAAAACACATTTTAAATGTGTTTTTTTAATGCTTAGATAATCTAATAACAATTTTTAATTCATTATAATTATTAACATTTTATAAGATGATTAATGTTTTCGATATTCTAATCAATCACTCGATTGATTAGTCCCACTTTCTCTTAACTGCTATACATTAATTATAAAAAGTTTATAATTAATGTATATGTAAGAATATATTAATTAAGTTTAATAAGTTTTAAAATGAGAGGTGATTATATTATGAAAATTAAAAAAGCCAAAATATTGAAAGTGTTTATGTTTAGTTCAATGATAGCAACAACGTTTGCTAGTGGAGCACTAATTGCTAGTTGTGGAAAATCAAAAACACCACCACCAAATAAATTCAATTGGGCTGATTTTAAAAAATCAGCACTAGCTGAAAGCGCTGCCCATCTTCGCGATAGTATTAGTGTATCAGAATTGACAACATTTCATTGAACTAGTAAAGATGTCGCTGATTGAGGAGCTAACGAGCAACCAACTGTCGTTAGTGGTAAGCAAGAAATAACAGCGACCATCATTATCCAAGGTGCTAGTACATTTCAAAATTTTCCAATAAATTTTGATGTTACATACGATCCTACAGGATATGATGTTAAAGATTGAACTTATACTCAAAATCCTAATGTAGTTAGTTGAAAAAACTTTAAAGGACTAGCAGCAATAATTGATGCACCATCACTTTTTGATTTAGCTCAAAAATTCCCCGGATATGGTGACTGAGGATGAAAATACGGAACTGATGCACAACGTAAGTGAGATGCTACTAAGGATATTGCTGAATGAGATGTTTATGGGGGCGCTAATGATAAAGACGCCGCTGGCGGCATCGATCTAATGCATGGTGATATGCATGTTGATGATGACGCTAAAACATTAACTGCCATCATTTCTAGAAAAGGTCATGAAGGTATCTATGATGCTAATCCGATCAAGGCAACTATTGCATATAAAGATAGTGCCAAAATTTACAATCCTAAAAACTGAGTTTTTAGTCAAGCTAAACAATTACAATCACAAGCTAAGTATCAAGAATTATTTTTAGCAGAAGATGCTGTTGTTCATAATTTAGATACAACTAAGCAGGGTTCCACTTTACAACCATGAATTGATTTCGGTAATCGTAATTGATCTAATGTTTTTCATTCAGTTACTGTTAAAGCAACTTTTGAAAGTAAAAATAAAGAAGGTACCGACACTTATAATATGGTATATAATAAAAACGAGAACATATCTTCAGCGACAGAAATACTATTTAACTTATGAATAAACGTTCCGCTTAAGACAACTCATAAGAATCAAAATCTTATAATGACTTCTACATTTACCTTTGAAGATGCTAGTCATCCCCAAATTGGTAATTGCTTCAACAATGTATGAGCTGTAGACTTTGAAGCATAGTCCAATAACATTTATAAATAAAGTTTAGATATTAGTTAAACTTGCATTTAAAAAAACACATCTTTATGTGTTTTTTTAATGTTAATATGAGGTAATAAAAATTTCCATAATTAATAGTAATTAAAGTTTTATCATCAAACTTGTTTTTGGTTATTCTCTATACATTAATTATAAAATGTTTATAATTAATGTATATAGTAAATATATATTATCTAAATTCAATAATTTGTAAAATTAGTGGTGATGATATTATGAAAATTAAAAAAGCCAAAATTATCAAAGTCTTAATGTTTAGCTCAATGATAGCAACAACGTTTGCTAGTGGAGCAGCAATTGCTAGTTGTGGTAAGAAAAATCCTGGCTCAAATTCTAACAGCTGGGACCATTTTAAAAAACTAGCATTAAACGAGAGTGCTGCTCATCTTCACGATAGTATCACTATTGAACAATTAAAAGTTTTTCATTGATCTAGTGAAGATGTCGCTACTTGAGGAGCTAACGAGCAACCAACTGTCGTTAGTGGTAAGCAAGAAATAACAGCGACCATAATTATCCAAGGTGCTGATAAATATCAAAATTTTCCAATAAATTTTGATATTACATACGATCCCACAGGATATGATTATAAAGCTTGAACTTACACTCAAAATCCTAATGTAGTTAGTTGAGATGACTTTAAAAACTTAGCAGGAAATGTTAGTCCAAACGATCTTTTAGCAATCGCTAAGCTTTCACCAGGATATAAAGATACATTTAAATGAGAATACGGAACCGATAACCAACGAGTATGAGTTGATGGTGATATTGCCCAATGAGATGTATATGGTGGTGCTGATGACCAAGATCCAGCTGGTGGTATCAATCTTATGAATGGTGAAATAGATGTTGATAATCAAGACCAAACAATCACTGCTATCATTTCTAAAGTTGGTCATGAAGGCATCTATGATGCCGACCCGATCAAAGCAGTTATTAAATATCAAGAAAGTGCCAAAATTTATAATTCTAAAAATTGAAAATTTAGTCCAGTTAAACAATTACAATCACAAACTAAATATAAAGCATTATTCGCAGCAGAATTTAAAATTATTAAAAATATCAATACGCGGCAAAACCCTGATCTTGGGCTAACACTATGAATTGATTTTAGTAAACGCAACTGAGTTTATCCGATTCATGACGTTAATGTTAAGCAATATTTAGAAAGTGAATGACCAAAGTTTGGAAAAGATGGTAATGGCTACAATATGGAAAATGCTAATAGTATCTTTGAACCATCAAGAGATGACGATGGAAACCTAGATAAGAAAGGATTTGCCTCACAAATAGAAATTGATACTTATTATAAGTCGTTCAAAGATTATCGAACTTCTTCTTTCATCGATCCTAATCCTTTCGTAATGACTTCAAAATTTTTATTTGTTGATCCTAGTAATCAAAACATTGGGACTTGTTTTAATTACGTATGAAGTGAAGCTCTATTAAAAGAATAATTCTACTAATAATTAAGCAACTTATTACAACAACTCCAACTCAAAAAGTTGGAGTTGTTTATTTGTAATTAATTATTTAATTAGTCTAATATATTAAAAGCGCTATTTGTATATATAAAAATTTTATGATATTATTAATTATCTAAAAAGGATTACTAGATATAAGCTAGCGATCTTTTTATTAGCAATAATAAAAAGATCATTTAAATAATCGATTGAGGATGATGATTATTTAAATATAGGTTTATCCTTTTATTAAAATAAATTAACGACTAAATCACAAAAAGATAATCAAAAAATCACTAGATTTGTAACGACTTCATAAAAGAAAGGTGAATTAAAGAATGAATAAAAAATTTAAAATTATTATTTCAACTTCAGTAATATCTTTAATTATCTTAATAGCTTCATTAATTCCACTGATCAATCATCGTCAACATCAACAAGGAACACCTATTTCTAATATCAAACCAATCATAGTGCCCTCAGTACCGACTTTTAACGTTCATGACAACGCATTTCAACCGTTCACTAAAGATAACTTAACAACACCAATCAGTAGTGCTATTGACGCTAAAATAGCACCAGTTGGTTTTGCTAAGTTATCTTTTGATGCTCCAGATCCAGCAACTATTAATCTAACTTCAATCGAACAAGGCTTCGTTAATGTTAAAGGTAGCGTTGTGATTAATGACTTAGATTATCAATTTGTGATCGTAGTGATTTATCAATACGATCAGTATAGTTATAAAACTAATGGTTTAGTCATTACAATGGCTCCATCAACTACAACTAAGGATTATCAACCATTTGCCCAAGCTAACATTATTGGGCCAATTAAAGGGGCGCTAGCGACAAAACTGAAATTAACTAAAAACCAAGTTAATGAAAACAAACTAGTGCTTGATACAGTTTCAATTAATCCTTTCAATCATCAATCAATTATTTTTGATATGATAACAAACATATCAAAAATAAATTTATCAGGTAGCATTACACTTACTGATAACTTAACATATAACTTTGCATTAACGTTATCATATAACTTTAATAGTAATATAGCTAATCGTTATAGCACAGCAAATACAACAATAACTAGAGCAATTCCAAGAATCATAAATGGCAAAAATCCCTTCTCACATGATAACTTACTAAAACCAATTAGTGATCTTATTAAATCAAAAAGTGGTGGTTATGGTTTTAGTAGTCTTAAGTTTAAAGCACCGACAAAAATTAACGTTAACTCTAAAGCAAACATCAGCTCAGCTGATGTTACTGGTAGTGTTATCTTAACTAACTTAGTTTATCAATTTTCAATTGAAGTAGTTTATCAATATCAACAAGCTGATTATGCTATTGCTAATTCAACATTATCAATAGCTAACTCAATCATTAATCAACCATTCACTCCAGCTATTGAACCATTTAGCCAAGACAAGATTATTAAGCAAGTAAAAGGAGCGTTAAGTACTAAATTAGGAATAGATATCAATAATAAAATTCTTAACGATATTAAGCTTAATTATGTCAACATGATGCAGTTAGTTTATGATTCTAAAAACAACACTTCAACAATTCCTTTATCTGGAAGTATTGTTTTAGCTGATAACTTAACTTATGATTTTCAATTAAAATTATCATATAATTTTAATAGTAAAATCCTAAAACATTATCAAACTAGTCAACTAATAGTAACAACTACTAATTCAGAAATGGACCACGTTGCTAGATATACTACTAAAGATAATGCTAGAAATCCATTCTCCCATAATAACTTAGAAAAACCAATCACTGATGCAATTACTCAAGAATTAAAGAAACAACCATTTAGTAATTTATCTTTTGATGCTCCAACATGAAAAAGTCTAAATGTTAAGTTATTAGACCATAAGACAACAGCTGCCCTTCAAGGCAGTGTTGTCATTAATGAAATAACATATCATTTTTCAATGACAATTGTTTATTACTATCAAACATCAGCTGGTCCTCAAACGCCTCTAATAGTGGCTCATTATGAAACTAGTGGATTACGAATTAGTGCTAAATTAGATTCTGGGAATATGAAAGCTTATCAACCGTTTTCACATGACAACCTAAAAGCACCAATTGAAAAAGCGATCACTGATAAATTATCAAAAAATAAATTATCAAAAGGAGAAACTTTTGATAATCTATTATTTAACGCTCCTAATCAAGTTGATATTATATTAAAATCACAACAATTAGCGCAATCTCATATTACAGGAAGCGTTGATATTGATCAAGTAACGTATAAAATAGGATTAATCGTTAAATATCACTACGATAGCGCTAGCTATGAGAGTAATAGTTTAACTATGACTGCCAAGATTGATGGATTAACACCTTGAAATCCACCAATCAGTGGTATTGTAGATAATGCTAAGTATCCCTTTTCACATAATAACTTAGATGTACCAATTAGAAAAGCGTTGAATGATGCATTCAATAGCAAATCAACAGCTAAAATTTCTTTCACTGCTCCAACAATAACAGATATCACTTTTCCATCAGCTAAGAGTGCCTATGCAACTATTAAAGGTCAGCTTGATATTGATACGGTAAAGTATCAATTCTCAATCAAAGTAACTTATCAGTATGATAACGAACGTTATCTTACTGATAGTCTATCTATCAATACTGGTAGTGTTATTGATAATGCGATGCAACCAACAGAACCAGCTCAAGAGATCTTTAGTCTAACTACTGTTAAAGCACCCGTTGAGGCCGCAATTCAGAAGCATTTCCCTAATGGTTATAGTAATATCAAAATTGCTAAAAATGCCCAAGGAGGACTAGCTTTTGATAAAGTTAGCCAAAGTGAGAATAACAACATTTCATCAATTACAGTTTCAGGAACTGTAATTGATAGTCAAAATAAAAAAGTTAATAACTTCACAGTTAAGATTTCATTTAATTTTACTCAGCAAGCATATCATCATAATCAAGCTAAGTTTTCAACTAGTGCTGATAGCTTAAGTCCTACTGATGATATCTTTAGTCGAGCTCATATTGATAATCAAGTACGATTATTCATGGCTGAATATTATCAATTACAGCCATCGAATACAAGAACTGTCAATAGCATGTATTATGAATCAAAAATTTATCAAAGTGATGATAAAAATTCATTAATTATCATTATTAAAGGTAGTGTCATTACGCACCCGATTGATAACAAATGATGAAAAGGTCAAGATTTCTATCAGTTTCAATTGGAATACAATAAGAAAACTAGTAGTTATAGCATTCCTTATTGAGGAATTGAACATATTGGCTAAACTTATATTTTAAAAAACACGTTAAAACGTGTTTTTTTAATGCCTAATTATTATTAATTAGGATTTTTTAGTGCATTATCTATACAAACATTTATAATATTTATATAGATAGTAAATCAATATAAATATAAAATAAGTTTTCTAGTAATAACGATAGGAGTTAATTATGTTGAAAAAATATAGCACTAAATTATTAATTTCCACGATGATCACTACATTATTAATAAATAGTGTTGACATATTATCTTAGTTGCAATCAAGCAACTCCAACATGAAAGATGAATTTGCATAGTTTAAAAAAAGAGACTCTAAACGTAACTGCTAATGATCTTAAAAAGATCATTAGCGATATAGGTTGATATAAATTAATAAAATGATTGCATAAAAGAAAGGATGTTTAAAGTGAAAAAAATTAAAATAACAAAAATATTGATGTTTTCGACAATGGTAGCGACAACGCTTAGTTATGGTACTTTAATTGCTAGTTGTGGTAAAAAGGAAACTCCCCCAAAAGTTGATCCTTGAACTCAATTTAAAAAACTAGCTTTAGCAGAAACTCCGCTGGCGTTGCGTAGCGTTGTCAGCAATGATTATATTGCTAAATTTCATTGAACTAATGACAATGTAGCTGTTTGAGCTTATGGTGGCAAGCCTGCTCAAAAAGGTGACCTCCAAGAAATTACTGCTACTATTGTTATTAAAGATGCTAATGAATATCAAAATTTTCCAATAAATTTTGATATTGTTCTAAATGATGATGGCTATAGTCCAGATGATTGAACTTATAGTCAAAATCCTAATGTAGTTAGTTGAGATAATTTCAAAGGACTTGCTTTACAAATGACAGCGCCGCTGCTTTTAGCAGCGGCTAAAAAGTCAGAAGAATGAGGAAAAGATGGCTTTAGTTGAACGTATGGAAACCCAAACCAAACTAAATGAGTTGATGGTGATATTGCCCAATGAGATGAATATGGTGGTCTAGCAACATCTGGTCAAGAAATTCCCAACCTTCCTGGAGTCGATCTAATGCATGGTAAGATAAATGCTAATGAGCAAGACCAAACAATCACTGCAATCATTTCTAAAGTTGGTCATGAAGGTATCTATGATGCTGATCCTATCAAAGCAGTTATTTATGACTTAAATGGCGAAGATATTTACAATGTTAAAAATTGAGCCTTTAACAAAGTCGAACAAAAACAATCACAAGCTAAATTTCATCATTTGTTTGACGTAGAATACGATGTGCTAAAAACGATTAATTGAGAAACAAATCGCCAACCATGAATTGATTTTCCTAATCGTAATTGAGAAGACAAAGCTCATACAACAAATGTTAAAATCTATTTTGAAACGCACTACAAGATGACCAACTACGCGGTTAAATCTCCACAAAAAATATGAAACGATCCTGGTATTGTCAATCCAGGTACAATTAGTTCCAAAATTTCTGTTATTATCCCTATTGAGCACGGTGGAACAGCTATGCTTTCTTTTCACATTTCTTTTCAATATTTTGATAAAACTAATGAACAAATTGGTAATTGTTTCAATAACACATGAAGCGTACATTATGCGAAAATAAATTCTTAATTTGTAATATAGGAATAGCAATTAACTATAAATCATAATTCAATATCATATAATAAACTTTTATAAAAATAAATTTAATAGATTATTTTTATATTATTACTTATTAAAAAACCCTTTAATTAATGTTAAAGGGTTTTTAATTAATCTAATAATTAAGAGAATAGTTTAATTATTGAAGATTATTTATTATAATTAGATTATAGCTAATGAAAGTTGATCACGAGTAATCAAAAAAAAAGGGGATGAAAAATTATGGTGGATAAAGGACAACCAAAAGGACAACCAAAAGTTGTTTCGAAAACAAAAGTAGTAGTCAAAGTACAACCTAAAGTTGTTGCCGAAACAAAAGTACAACCAGCTAAAGTTGTTTCAAAAATAAAAGCCAAAATAAAAGCACAACCAAAACCAAAACGAAAAGTACAAACTGAATCAGAGATTTCGCTACATACTTATTTACATTGAAAAAAACATTTAAAGCTTATGAAAAGATTGTCAGCTTATTTTTTATTTTTTTCAATTATTCTAATTGGAATTTTAATATTTATGTTAACTAATAAAACATTTCGTTCAGAATTTGATGGTGCTACTTTATTAAGTAATGGGATTGGTTTTTTATTTTTTATTTTCTTACTGATCGTCTTATTACTTTATACGTTTATTGTTGCTCAAGCATTTATGTTAATTAATCATAATCATGATGTTGATATAGAATTGCTCCATCATAAGATTCTGATTACAGCAATACTAGGATTAGTACTACCGTGTGTTACTTTTGTAGTGGCGCATAAAACATTGCACCATTTAGAAAAAGTAACTCACGCTAAGAAACAAGATGCGATTGAAAAATTAAAAGAACATTTCGAAAATGAAAACACTCGCATCTTGTTTCATTGAGACTAAAATATATCCAAAATCTCAATAGTAATTATCAATAAAGGGGCAATCACGATGAAAATAAAAAAACATTATTTAAAAATTATCGGGTCTAGCTTATTAATAGTAACTCCGTTAATAGGAATAACTTCAACATTAAGTTCATGTGGTAAGTCTAATGATAGTTGAACTGAGTTTTTGAGCAGAGCTCAAAAAGAAAGCGCTTCTAATTTATTATCACAAATTAAAAGCGCTGACTTAGTGACCAAATATCATTGAAAAGCTAATGATAAAGCAGTCTTTAGCGCTACTGGAACACCAAAACAAAAAGATCAAAATCAAGAAGTAGTCGCTAGTATTGTTATTCAAGGAGCGCCAACTAATTGAAATTACCCAATTAATTTTGATATCAAATATCATAATGATGATTACAAAATTAGTAATTGATCAATTAGCCAGACACCGTACTCTCAAAGTTGAATTACTTTTAAAACTGATGCTTTAAAAGAAAGTCCAACTTCATTACTAGCAACTGCTAAAATTAATAAAAGTAATTGAGACTCATTAAAATGACTCGGTAGTGATGGTAGTAATCAGAGTTTAGTCCAAAATCACTGAACTGATAGCGAAACAGCACAATGAGATGTTTATGGAGGTAATGGTGGGGATGATCCTTACAAAGGGATGGCTGGAACAATAGTTGCCAACGATAGCGATCATTCAATTAGTGCGATTTTCTCAATCGTTGGCAAATCAGGACTCTGAGATGCTAATCCAATTAAAGCTATCATTAGTGATAGCGCTCATATTCCTTATGATCCCGCTAATTGAAAATTTAGCGCCATTACACAATTACAATCATGAACTAAATATCTTAGTTTATATAATGTTGAACTAGCTCACGCTAAGACGTGAGCAAATTTTGATAGTGTTAATTGAGTTGATAACAACCACACTTCAAATATTAATGATTATTTAAATTTAAATGGACTTCCTGGTGATAAAACAGTCACATTTGAAAAGAGTACTCCTAAAATTATGAATACAACCAAAACAGCTTATCAATCAAATTTAGAATTTTTAGTTCAGAGAACAGAATCCAGCCACGCAACATTAGATCTAACCGCAACATTCGCATTTGCTGATGTTAATGACACAACTATTGGTAATGCTTTTAACAATATTTGAAATGCTAAACTTACTTAAAAGGATTAATATTGCATTATAATCTTATTAAGTTTATTCTAAAAACTTAATAAGATTATAAATAACGAGGAAGCAATTATGAAATCAAAAAAACATTATTTAAAAATTATTGGATCTAGCTTATTAATTGCAACACCTTTAATTGGAATAGTTTCAACATTAAGTTCATGTGGTAAATCTCATGATAGTTGAACTGAATTTTTGAGCAGCGCTCAAAAAGAAAGCGCTCCTAATTTATTATCACAAATTAAAAGCGCTGACTTAGTGACCAAATATCATTGAAAAGCTAATGATAAAGCAGTCTTTAGCGCAACTGGAACACCAAAACAAAAAGACCAAAATCAAGAAGTAGTCGCTAGTATTGTTATTCAAGGAGCGCCAACTAATTGAAATTACCCAATTAATTTTGATATCAAATATCATAATGATGATTACAAAATTAGTAATTGATCAATTAGCCAGACACCGTACTCTCAAAGTTGAATTACTTTTAAAACTGATGCTTTAAAAGAAAGTCCAACTTCATTACTAGCGATTGCTAAACTAAATCGCAAGAATTGAGACTCATTAAAATGACTCGGTAGCGATGGTACTAATAGTAGTCCAGTCCAAAACCACTGAACTGATAGCGAAACAGCGCAATGAGATGTTTATGGAGGTAATGGTGGTGATGATCCTTACAAAGGAATGGCTGGAACAATAGTTGCCAACGATAGCGATCATTCAATTAGTGCAATTTTCTCAATCGTTGGCAAATCAGGGCTCTGAGATGCTAATCCAATTAAAGCTATCATTAGTGATAGCGCTCATATTCCTTATAATACAAGCAATTGAGATTTCAGCGCCATTACACAATTACAATCATGAACTAAATATCTTAGTTTATATGAGTCGAAATGAACAGGATCTTTTATTGACTGACCAACTTTTGCTAATAACAATTGAACTGACAAAAATCATAACTCAAATATTTTACAATATTTGAGTAATAATCAATTTTCTGATACTAAAGCAGCAAAACGAACAAACGATCATAAAGTTGGCATTATGAATAAAACCAAAACAGCAAAGCAATCAAGTTTGATTTTTATAATAACAAATCAGAAACCGTATAAAAAAGGAACATTAACTCTAATTACAACATTTACATTTGTTGATGTTAATGATAAAACTATTGGTAATGCTTTTAACGATATTTGAGATGCTAATGTTAAATCAATTCTTTAATAAGATTATATTCATCAAAAAATCACTGTTTTATTTTCAAAAACAGTGATTTTTTTTATGTACAAAAACTTGATTATTTATTTATAATATTTTTATTTTTCTTATAATTGTTGATTTTAACTACGATCGATTAAAGATGCGATTAAATTTAATTATTAGTTAGATATTAGTTGTTAAAAACAATCAGTTTAATCATCACTATTATCTTTTAATTTGGTATCTAGAGATTATATTATTAATGAATCACTTAGTTTACCAATTATTAAAATCTTGCACTGTTATTTTTTTTACTTTTTTTTAGTTGGTTTATTATTGTTATCTTAGTTATTTTTATATAGATTTATAAAAATTTAAATAATTTAACATAATAATCTTAGCACATTAAATACGATAATAAAAGGATTTTATTATATAATTACAATTAATATCAAAATATTGATATTTTAATTAGATAAAATATTATTAAAATAAAGAAAAATCATAGCATATTACACTAATAAATTGATTACAATAGCATTAATTGCATATCATTGTTTCAGATGTGAGTAATTTCATTTTCTTATATGCATTAATGCTAACTTTATCATATTGTTGATAACAAACGTCTAATTTATAAAAAGAGGATAGTTATTAGGATAGCGCTTTCTCAGAGTTGTTTGGTTTTTTATAGCAATCAATAGTTTTTCTATTCAATATTCTATTTCTGTTAAGTGTACTTTTTTGATGAAGCGATATTTTCATGGCTAAAAGTTGATCATCAAGCAGGAGAATAAATTAAAAATATTAGAAAAATAAAAACTAGCTAAGCAGTAATTTTTTAATTATCTTCAATTTATTTATTTATCTAAATTAATTTAAAGATAATTAAAAAAATCATTAAAACACATTCGTTAAGATTTAATGGTAAAATAATAGTAATCAAATTAAGAGTGATTATGATCCGTTTAAATCTAGACTAATGATGAATTAAATAACTATTATTAAATAAATTTTTAATTACTAAGTTTATATGTTATAATTACATACTATTTCAATATTTTTGATATAAATATTATTCAAAAATAAATATATATATTACTTAAGAAGGAAAAATTTCTTAATCGTAAAATATGATATTCATTAGTCTTTTTTAAAAGACTAATCAGTCAGGACTGTTATGCGTAAAAAAAGAAAAATTATTATTTCTAGTTTATCTTTATCATTGTTATTATTAATTGGCTGTATTATGGGGCTTTTTCTTAATCAACATTCAAAGATTAGTGTGAGTGATAAATCACCAATTAAGATCAGCGTTCTCACACCAAGTAATCGCCCAATGTTGCCATTTTCAGATTCAACTCCAACTTTTAGCAATGCTAAAATAGAGATTCCATTTGAAACTGAATTACTACGACATTTACCAATAGGAACACCATGAGCTTTATCAAATATTACTGCTAGTAATATTTCTCAACAAACTATCTTAGTGCGTGGTGGTCCAGTAATCATTTCAGTTAGTGCTCATTTAGCAGCAATAGTAACGATTCATAATGATAAAAAAGACGTAACTTCACAAGTTAGTTTTGATCTATCAAGTCAACAATATCGAATTTTTAATTTAACTGTTTTTGATATTGCACCGATTGATCCACTATTACCAGATACGCTACCAGCAGCTGAGAGTTTCACTCCTGATGCAACACCAGTTTTTACAATAACTAAAGTATCGGACCAAGTTTATCAAGCATTAAGTACTAAATTAGGAACTGGCCCATATAGCGATGTTGTTATTAATCCATTAGATAGAACGACTTTTAATCATATAACTAGTCCTAGCGGTCAAGGTTACGCCACTATCAAAGTTAGTGGTTCAGTAACATCAAATAATATTAATTATCATTTTAGTGTTATTATCCAACATAATGATTCAACTAATGTTTATAGCTATCAACAAGAAAATACTCAAATTTGAACTAGTACTTCAACGATGGATCCAACAATTCATACGTTCAATCCTACAACACCAGTTTTCACAATCGATACAGTGTCAAAACAAGTTCATCAAGCATTAACAGATACATTTAATTCTAACGCTTATAGCAATGTTATTATCAATCCATTAGACATGAAAACTTTTGAATATGTAGATAATTCTACATATTCAAGTATTCAAGTTACTGGAACTGTAACGTTTAATCATATTGATAATTCATTTAGTGTCAGAATTAAACATGGTTTAACTAATCATACTTATAGTTATGAGAATATTTCAATTTGAACTCAAGCTTCAGATAGTACATCAGCAGCAGCTGAGAGTTTCGTTCCTGACGCAACACCAGTTTTCACAATGGCAACAGTTCAAAACCAAGTTTATCAAGCATTAAGTACTAAATTAGGAACTGGCCCATATAGCAACGTTGTTATTGATCCATTAGACATGACAACTTTTGATTACGTAACTAATGGTACTGAAAATTATGCTACTATCAAAGTTAGTGGTTTAGTAACATCACATAACAATAATTGTCAATTTATTGTTATTGTGCAACATAATGATTTAGGAAATGTTTATAGTTATCAAAAAGAAAATATTTCAATTTGAACTAAAGCTTCAGATAGTACATCAGCAGCAGCTGAGAGTTTTGTTCCTGACGCAGCACCAGTTTTCACAATCGAGACAGTGCAAAACCAAGTTCATCAAGCATTAAGTACTAAATTAGGAACTGGCCCATATAGCAACGTTGTTATTGATCCATTAGACATGACAACTTTTGATTACGTAACTAATGGTACTAAAAATTACGCTACTATCAAAGTTAGTGGCTTAGTAAGATCACATAACAATAATTGTCAATTTATTGTTATTGTGCAACATAATGATTTAGGAAATGTTTATAGTTATCAAAAAGAAAATACTGAAATTTGAACTCAAGCTTCAGATAGCACATCAGCAGCAGCTGAGAGTTTCGTTCCTGACGCAACACCAGTTTTCACAATGGCAACAGTTCAAAACCAAGTTCATCAAGCATTAAGTACTAAATTAGGAACTGTCCCATATAGCAATGTTGTTATTAATCAATTAGACATGACAACTTTTAATCATGTAACTAGTGGTAAGGAACATTACGCCACTATCAAAGTTAGTGGCTCAGTAAAATCAAATAATATTAATTATCAATTTAGTGTTATTGTGCAACATAATGATTCAACTAATGTTTATAGCTATCAACAAGAAAATACCCAAATCCGAACTAGTTCTTCAACGATGGATCCAACAATTCATACGTTTGATCCTACAACACCAGTTTTCACAATGGCAACAGTGTCGCCACAAGTTAATTTAGCACTAATCAAACATTTAGGAGTTAACAAATATAGCAACGTAGTAATCACTCCGTTAGACTATTCAACTTTTCATTATGATAAAGATACTAACGTTTCTAGCATTAAAGTGACTGGAACAGTTCACTATAATGGTCGTGTTGATAACTTTAATGTCAATGTTACTTATAACATTGGACATAAAGCGTATCATCATAACAATTGTCTAATAACTACTTATAATTCATGAATAACACCATCAGTTAGCGTCTTGAATGATAATAAGATAAATTACTTAGTTAAACTAATCATGGCGAAATTTAACCGGGTAAATCCTGATTCAATTACATCATGTATTAATCATATGAATTCAAAAACAGGAATTAGTAGAAGTGGTAATGTTATATGACTTAATATTAAAGGTTGATCACAAACTACATGTCACTGAAGTCGCCATAATAGTTATGATCTGAAAGTATCTTATGATATTGGGACACATAAATATACGATAGCAGGAGCAATCTGACCGTATTAAAAATTTAATATATGCATCTAAAACATACAAGCTCTTTAATAATAATTATTAAAGAGCTTTTTTAATCCTATTAAAATAATCAATCGATTGTTATAATGGGACTTTTAAGTAATTAATAACTTTCCAATAATAGTAATTGACATAAATATTAAAGTTTGATAACATTGTTTCAAATTGCATAATTAATGATTACAAAAGCAATAATAGGAAATTATCTAGTTATTGCAGTTTTATCGATAAATTATAAAAACAATAATATATAAAAGAAAGAGGCCGTTTATGAAAAAACGATCATCAAAAATAATCTTTGCTAGTTTAGGAGCACTAACTTCAATTTCAGCAGTTAGTGCCGGACTAGTAAGTTGTAGTAAGAATACAACAGCCCCAAAATATAATCCAATCCCAAATTCAAACATAACACCAACAATATATAATAACGATACATTAGCAACTGAAATTTTTGCATCAGCAACAATTAAGCCAATAATTAAAAAAGCTCTAATTGCAAAATTAAAAACGACTAAAATTACTAATTTAGTCGTTAGCAAAGTTAGCCCAAAAGATGTTATGAGTAATTATGTTTTACAAACTTCACAAACTAAAGTTAGTGGCAGTTTTCAATCTGACAAGATAAATTACCATTTTAATTTAGTTTTAAAATGTTGTTTTAAAACTAAAACTAATGTTTATAATGTTGAAAACTTAAGATTAACAACTAGTCTAGAACCAATAAATTCAAACTTTTTCCACCAAGTGTTCAACCGCATTACGATTGAAAATCAAATTATGAGTCAATTAAGTCATCAATTTTCAAATCCCTTATCTTTTAGTGATTTGAAAATTCAACCAATCAATTACAATAATGTTAAAGATGACCAGAGAATTAAAGTGTTATCATTAATCGTTCTTGGACAAGTAACGATCGATAAGCAAGTTAATAAGCAAGTTAATAATCTTAGCGCAACAATAAAATTTAATTATGGTTTGTTTAACAATGGAATTTATAATTCAAAAATTGTTTTAACAACTAATAATGAAATAATTTCTGATGCACAACCAAGTAACCAATTAGCAGCTAAGGCATTAACTAATCAACTTGCCCCATTACATATTTTAACTAATGTCAAAATTAAAGTTACTTCAGTTTCAAAAACAAATCAGGCAACTGGTATGATTTCATTCACTGATAATCTAACTAAGACTAGTAATATGTTTAATAACTTAGATTTTAGTGTTAACTTAGTAAATAATAAAAAGCTAGGATGACATACTAATAATATTTTGGGACTAATCAACGCTCAAGGTAAGCTAGGTCGTGATTTAGCTTATAATGATACTCACACTAATGTATTATCGAAGTTTATTGATGCCACTTCACCATTAGCACCCGGTGATCCCAACTTAAAGTTTGTTGCTGGGAATCACCACATTAACGGTTGGGATCATAGCGTTGATGGTCATAGCTCAAAAGAAAGTCCGGCTATCGCTAAAAAGATTACTGCTAATCACCAACTAATTAGCGCTAGTATATATAAAAATAACTTAATTATTAAATATCCAGGATTGATTTCAACAACTGATCCAGTCACTAAGAAATCAACTAATGCTTATACATTAACAATATATAAAATGTATAATATTAATAAAGCAATTGACACCGTAAGTGCGACCATGGGTAATGTAGTACCTAGTATGACTGAAGTTAGCATTCAAGCACATCACATAATTGGTAATCAACCAGGTTATTTCAAAAACACTAGCATTACTGCTGTAAGTAATGATAACGTTGGTGTTTATAGTTGAAATATTAGTCGCTTCTACACAGTTAAAGCACGAATTTACTTCTGTTTCTATGTTGATGATCTACCTAATAATATTGCTCATCGATGAACAATATTAGCATTCTAAAGACCAACATTTGATTGATATAAATAGATATGCGATTATTTAAAGAAAAATATTCAAAAAATCACCGATTAATAATGATCGGTGATTTTTTTAATTAGTTAGTTATTAGTATAAAATCTCTGCTTTTGCAATATTGCTAAATATGTGATAAAATTATCTTTACTTTATTTGAAAAAATACAAAAATTATTTGGGGGGTTTAAACTATGATTTGATTATATACATTAGTTCTATCTTTATCGTATTATGGCTTGTTTTATTGTTTGATTTTAAAATCAAACAATGTTAATATCAATCAAGTTGTGGCCCAAAAACGTGCAACATTGAAAAAATATCGCTATTATGAAATAGCTGTTAGTACAATATTGGACTTTCTTAGTAAATGAATAATATTAGTGTTGTATACTGTCGTGCTTTTAACTTTATTATTTAATATGAAACATATAATCATTTTTATTATTCTACTTTTATTGTTATTCATAACTATGATTTGTTTAATCGGTTTTTATAATATGACTTTTCAACTAATTCGCTTAAAAGAAAATTTTAAGCGAATTAAACGATTTAACATTATGGGTTGATTAACATTTTTTATTGGTTTATCTATATTTATAACTAATTATTTTAATATTGATATTTTTTCTAAATTAAATCATCATCATATTGATGATCAAAATTTCAAGATTTTTTATTTTTGTGCTTTGATAGTCCCTTGATTGATAGCGGGATTAGTACAAATAATTGCAATGTTAATTAATGCTTATATTTTTAAAGCGCTTATCAAAAATCAAAAATGAACTAAAAAAATTAACATTTTATGAAATATTAATTTTAATAGCGATACAATTTCGATAGCTGGTCAAACTTTTGGTTTATTTTTAATTATACCTTTAATATTTGCTCTTATTAAAATGTCTCCCCAATTTTCATTATTAAATCTTTTAATTTTCACTCCGATGATTGTAATTTTTTATCAAGCAATATTTTTTACAAGAAAACTAGAAAGACAACAACAACGTGTCCTGCGAGCAAAAAAACATTTAGAAAAACAAAAAGCTGAGGTAGAATAAATGATAAAAACTATTTTATACGCAGTTTATATAATTGTGATTTTTTCTGTGATTTTTTATTTTTGAACTCTAAATTCTTATAGTTCAAAAATATATAAAAGTAAAAAAATTACCAAATCTTTAAATTTTAATAACGTTATTGATAAATTTATATTTTTCTTTTTTTGAATTATAAATATGTTTTTATGTTTTGGCCAAAAATGACTTAAAAACTATAATGATAAAATTGATCAAAATAATTTAGATAATCATAAAATTAATCGCCTTCGTAGATTACCTTTAATATTGATATTAATGTCAATTATATTGATGTTTTTTGTAACTACTGTAATTATTAAAACAATCCATCATTTATTACCCAATAATCATGATTTTTCAATTGCGATCATATTAATATTACCATTATCATTTCTTAGTACAATTATTATTCTTTATTTTTTAACGTTTACGCTACTTTATTTAACTACTCGCGTAACTATAAAAAAATTAACTATTTATAATTCAAAAAAATTAGCTGATTTTAAAAATAAAATGACTATTAAATATTTAATCATGGAAACTTTTAGAACAGATACTTCAGGATATTTAATTATTCTAAAATGATTAGGAATTTTTGTTATAATTCCAAGTGTTTATATTTTTACAATATTATTTATATTTAATGTTCAAGATTAGTAAATAATTATAGTTCTAAAATTATTAAGTTAATATATAGAAGTTAGCTAGATTAAGTAATTAATTTGAGATAATTTATTAACATATTATTTATTATATTAATTCTAATTTAAAACTAAAAAATATTAATGTCCCTATTTATTAGGACATTAATATTTTTTTATCTTTATACTAAATCTGAAAACTTAATAAAATTTTTAAAATAAAATTATAATTTAACAGCCATAATTAATGATATAATAATTTTTGAGGTGAATAATCTTGATTTTCTTATATGCATTAATTTTAGCTATATCATATTATGGATTATTTTATTGTTTGATTTTAAAATCAAACAATATCAAAATTAATAAAATGGTTGATAAAAAACGGCTATCATCAAAGCGCTATCACTATTATGACATTGGTCTTTCGGAGCTATTAACTTTTATAGGACGATGAATAAATTTAGTTTTTCCTTTTTTCGTTGTTTTTACGCTACTTTTTTATGGCAATCATATGTTGACGTTAATTCTTGTTCCAATATCAACTTTAGTATTAATGATGTTTTTACTTCCGCTCTATAATTTAAGTTTTCGTTTAATTCGTTTAAATGAAAACTTTAAACGAATTGAACGGTTCAAAATGCTACGTTCATTAATATTTATTAGCGGAATCATTATGTTAGTTATTGCTTATTTTAGTATTGATATTTTTTCTAAATTAAATCATCATCATATTGATGATCAAAATTTCAAGATTTTTTATATTTGTGCTCTAGTAGTACCTTGATTTATTGCAACAACTTTTCAAATTATGATGATGATAGTTAATAGTTGGGTTTTTAAGACAGAGCTTAAAAACCATCGACTTAGCGATAAAATGAAAACGTTATGAAATATTAATCTGACTAGTTCATCAATGAACATAATGACTCAAATATGTGGTTTATTTTTATTTATACCTTTTGTATTTGCTAGTATAAAAAATCCTCACCAATTTCCATGGTTGTTCTCAATTTTTGCCGCGATACCAATAATTGTTTTTTATAATGTAATTCTTTATGGGGCAAAAACTGAGCACAAAGAAAAAGAAGCAGCAAATATTAAAAAATATTTAGAATGTAATAAAAAGGAGGCCGAAACAAATGAATACTAGTATTGTATGATCTGTTTATATTGTTATAATTTATTTAATTATTTTTTATTTCTGATCGCTTAATTGTTATAGATCTGGACATTATAAATCTAAAGCAGTTCACAAATATGATTGGTTTGGTGGCGTTGAAACTAAAGCAGCTTTTTTAAGTGACTTTCTTTTAATTCTTTTTTTTGGGTTATGAGAAAAATCTGTTAAAAAACATAACGATAAAATAGATGCTGCTAATATCGATAATAAAAAAATTAATCGTTATAAAAGATTACCATGATGATTGTGAATGATAACTTTCTTTTTTATCGCAGTAACGGCCACCTATGATGTTCCAATGATTCATCGTTTGTTACCTTATAAAGATGATTTTTTTAGGGCGATGATGTTAATGCCACTGATATTTTTATCACTAATTTTATTTTTTTATATGATCACTTTTTTATTTATGTGATTAGGCAAATGTTGAACTATTCGACATTTGACTATTCGTAAATCAAAAAAATTAAAAGCATACAAAGATAGAACGACTCTAAAAAAAATGTTTTTTGAGATAATTAATGTAGAATTTACTCCGCTATATACAACAACACTTAAATGAATATCTCTTTTTATTATTTTTCAAATCGTTTATGTCATAACTATAATAAATCTTTTTAATGCTGTAACAAATTAACTTTTTTAATTTTATAATTTATTGCTATTATTAACTATTGTTTTCATAGAACGTTAGTAATATTTGATATTTGATCATTAAAAATAAAAATCCTTTAAAGATCACTTAATTTTAATCAATCAATCATAATATAGATAAAATGAAATTTATTTTAATTCCTAATTTTATACTAAACACCCCTAAAATGTTAAAAATTTTAACATTTTAGGGGTGTTTTTGGTCTTTTTATGAATAATTCCTTAACAAAAGGATTTTGTTATCATCTAAAAGTATGCTATATTTTAAATGTTATGGAAGAATGCTTTTATAACAAGGAAATGAATAAAAATAATTTAAAATTTTCAGAAAGGAGGTAATAATGAAATTTAAAAAATTATTGGCGCTGCCAATTATTTTTAGTGCTGTATTAGTAGCAGTTCCTGGTAACCTTAATCAACATAACTATTACAAGAAAACAGTTAATTTATCAGGTCTGGGTGCTCAAATCAAATATTCACCAACATCATATGGTAAATATTTAGAAAATATGCATCAATTTCAAAATAAAGACCATTACTATACTAGTAGTGGTGCTGAATATAAGCAACCACTACTAGGATATGGCTATGATTTAGTTAATCAACAAAGGTCACGTGAAAACGCCTTTACAAATTATGTTAACGCTAAAGTAAAAATTATTCCACTAGATAGTAGTTATGATTTTTCATTAATTGATAACGAATCTGATCTAAGTTATGATATGGGAATTAACGCCCATGGGCGTTTTGGTTGAAAACATTTTGGAGTTTCAAAAGCAGCAACATTTAAAAATAAAGTTGATTCAAGTGTTTCTACGATCCAAATTTCATTTAGAATGAAAACTGATATTATTGAATTATTTGATTACAATAACAAAGCTCAACTCTCTAATAAAGCAAAAACATTATTAGATAATAGAAATACTAAAGATTTCTATTATGACTATTTTGATAAATATGTCGTTCGTTTATATGCCACTAGGGAAATATTGTTTAATTTAAACATCACTGTGGCTAATTATTCTGTTAGTAGTGAAATTAGAGGTAAACTACGCTTTAATCGTGGGTTGAATAGTTTAGCAGATGCTTTAGCACTAGCTAAAAATCCTAATAATGGTGATTCTAATATTACACTTGATACATTAGCATTACCACATTTAACAAAAGATGAACCACCAATGCCAACACGAGGCGATATTAATGGTTCGGGTTCGGATCAGGTCGACTTTTTAAAAAATATCCAAAAATGAGCAGCAAATCATATTAATTTATCTGATGTTGATAAAAATGATCCAACCAAGTATTTTGCTAAAGGAGTAAAAGCGCATCAATTAGATGACTATAATTATTATCATCATGAAAATAAATTGATTCAAAATCCTAATATTAATATTTTGTCTCAATTTGGACAATTAAATCAATATTATGATTTGTATCAAAATATGGCACAAGATCTTAATAAATTTAAGTTATTTCGCGATTGCGAAGATAATGCAAATTTTAAAAAAAATCTAACTAAATATGTGGACCTATTTAATTCTGTTTTTAATGACGAGAATACTATTAATAGTAACACTAATAACAAACCTACTATTGAAAGTTGTTTAAGTAATCATAATATTGAACCGTTAAAAAAAGAATTAAAAAGTTATAGTGATGCAATTTTTAATAATTGAACATTTTCTCATAATCTACGTATGTTGGATTGATTTCTAAGTATGGATGATATTAATATTTCTCAAAATCAAAAAGTAATTTCAGAAGGTCTCATTACTAATAAAAACATTAGTAAGATAGTTGGAATTAAATTTAATCATACTGGTTATAGTGATGAAATTTGCATAATTAATTATTTTAAGAATATAAATGAAAATTTTATTTTTAGTAATTTTAGATTATCTTACAACAAAAATTCAATACTAAAATTATTTATGCCATCAATTTATCAAATTGCTTCAACAGACCCGGATGGAATGCATATTAAAAATGACGTTGTGACTAATAATAATTATGTAGTATGAAATCCTAAAGTTTTATGAATTAACAATTTAACGATGAATAGATATTCTGGAGCAGATACAACTTATAAATTAAATGTTTCATCCAAATTTGGAAGACCATTTAATCCTGATGAAATATTTCTACATCCAATGTAGAAATTACTATAGTAAAATAAAATAGTAAATAAATAGTAAAAAAAATACAACAAGAAAAAAGGAGAATTATGAAACTCAAACGATGATTAAGTCTACCCATTATAGCTGGTGGACTACTGGCGTTTATACCTTATAGTTATTTTAATTCACATCATAAAAACCAAGCACCAACGCCACCAAAAAGTTACACAATGTCTTATGGAAAATATTTAGAAGATATGCGTTCACATAATTCGTTGGTCAATACAGAACCAACGCAATTAACAGGAACACAAACCGATCCCCCATTACTAGGTTATGGTTATGATTTAAGTAACGGAACATTCTCAAAAAAGAATGCTTTTGATAACGTAGATGATATTGGAATTAAAATTGTACCGATAGAAAGTAGTTATAGTTTTGAATCAATCACTAGTGCAAATCAATTAAATACTGATTTAGGAGTAAATGGTTCAATGAAATTTGGTTTTAAACATTTTGCTCTATCAGGAGCAGCCAAATTTCACAAAACAGCCCTAGACACTTCATCAGATATTCACATTTCGTTTCGTATGAAAACGGATGTTATTGAAATATTTGATTACAATAACAAAGCTCAACTTTCACCAAAAGCGAAAGCTTTAGTTGAAAGTAAAGACACAACAACTTTCTTTAATGAATATGATGCAAAATATACAACTAAATTATATGCAACGCGTGAAGTGTTATTTAATTTAAATATTAAATTAGATAGCAAAGTTGATTCAACAAAAGTTAAAGCAAAAATAAATTTTAAAAAAGGTTTATTAAGTTTAAGTGGAGCTCTACATTATGCTAAAACTGATTCTAAAAATTCAACCGAAATAACAATGTCGACATTAAGTCTACCAGGTAATAAAATTATTTATCCTAGTAAGACTACCCACTCTATTAATGATGATGATGATAGTGGCCGCAATACATTCTTGAAAGCTATGCAAAATGAAGCGGTTGATTATATCAATGCGGCTGATACATCCAAAGGTGATCCGAGCAAATATTTTGCTAAAGGAATTAGTAAAGACCAACTTGATTCATATTCTTATTATAATGATAAAGCAGCCACAGTAATAAATCCTAATATTGCAATGTTGAAAGCATTTCCTCAGTTAAATCAATATTATGATTTATATCAAAATATGGCACAAGATTTGACTAAATTAAATTCTATGCCGCAATCAGATTTTGATAAAGATTTAAATAATTCATCATTATTAAATGAATTAAACAAATATGTTGGTTTACTAAATTATTCTTTTAGTAATTCTAATCAAAATTTTGTAAATCTTTTTAAAAATCATGATTTAACAGATTTTGAAAACGAATGTCAAAATTATGATAAACTTATTTTTTCTCCAACTGATGATTTTTCAGTTATTCTAAAAGAAATAGATTGATGTTTACATATGGAATATATTAATCTAAAAGCAATTGGTTCAAAAAATGATATAGCACCATATATAGATGACGTAATGATGACTAATCATAATTTTAAATATTTAAAATCTTGAGAAATATATAATTATCATAATGTTAGATTTTCTATTAGTACGGTGTATGGTCAGACGAATGATTATATAGAATTTTCTGCGAAAAGTATTATTACGCAAAAAGCCTTTGCGCCTGAAGAAATATCACTAGGTGGTTATCCTGGCGGAAAGTCCATATATACAGGTTTTCGTGGTTACACATTATCTGATTTTTATCAAATAAATCCTAAAAGATTATTGTTGCGAAATCATAAAAATTATTGTTATGACGACAACAATAATTATTTCTATCGAAATCTAAATATGGTAATAGGCTTCGATTCAGCAATAAATATCGACGTAATTTACCAACATCCAATCTATACAACTTAATCCTAATTTAAAACTAAAAAATATTAATATCCTAACAAATAGGAATATTAATATTTTTTTATTTATTTAATTTTTAATTGTTTTTTATTGATAATTTCTTCCTCAAAAGCACGCGTTCCTTCTAGCACTGCCATTAGTGGATCTTGGGCTAAATGAACTGGTACTTGAAGATACATTTCCAAGAAGCGATTAACCCCTTTTAACAAGCTTCCCCCACCAGCTAAGACGATCCCATTCTTAATGATATCGGCCACTAGCTGAGGTGGGGTTTTTTGTAAAATATCGATGATTTTATTAACGATGACTTTGACTTCGTTAATTAAAACAATGCGAATTTCTTTCGTGCTTAATTTAATTTGTTTTGGTAATGCTGTTAAGATATCACGTCCTGAAATGTTCATAATCTCATTTTCAAATGAGTTATTAACTGTTCCAATATTAATCTTAATCTCTTCAGCAATGTTGATACCAATTTCAACATTGTAATGATTTCTAATATATTCAGCAATACTATAATCAATATGATTACCAGCAACTTTAGTCGTATCAGATAAGACTAAGTCACCAAGGGAAATGATTCCGATATCGGTAGTTCCACCACCGATATCGACAATCATGTAACCATTAGCTTCATAAATATTAATACCGACACCAACAGCAGCCATCTTAACTTCTTCTTCAACAAAACAATGACGGGCTCCTAGTTTTTTAGCAACATAGATAATGGCATTTTCTTCAACTTTCGTTACTTGTGATGGTACTGCCATTAACACAGTTGAGCGCTTTAATAAGTGTGATAGATTTAAAGTTCTAAAAATATACTTAATAAACTTAATTGTTACATCAGCATCACCAATAACTCCATATTGTAACGGTTTAACGATCGTGATGCGTTTGTTTCCTTTGCCAAACATACGTTTGGCAGTTTCACCAACGGCAATAACATTGTCGTTCGTATCAAGTGCTACAGTTGTTGATTCGTTAAAAACAATGCCATGGTTTTTAACATAAATTAATGTATTAACAGTTCCTAAATCGATACATATGTATTTTTTGTTACGAACTTTCTTGGCTTTGGCACGTAAGAATATATGTTTTCATTGTTTTCCTAGCATAAGATAAAACACTCCTAATCAATCTTCTATAATTATATAATCTTTAAATTTTAATATCTTTATATTATATATTAAAATTTAGCTTTTTAGTAAATTATATATTATTGCGATTATCTTTATATATTATATTATATTATATAATTAAAAAAAATAGCTATTGCTTTATGATGTAGATTGTTATTCAGTGAATCTCATTGATATAATATTGATCACATTCAAAACTATTACAAAAATAAACTTTATCAATATAATACTATATATAAAGGGATTTGTTTAAATAATATACAACTTAAACAATGATTTAATTTATTAATTTTTTCAATTTATGATGTTGTGCCACCGTATAATATTTGATTTAAGTTAATTCGTCTGTTTGTTCTTTTACTAGTTCCTTTTATTTATATTATAGCAGCTGTTTTTAATGTTTAATTGATTTTAAAAGATTGATAATATAGTTAGGATTTTTTATTTAAGTATTAAATCAGGAATTGAAAAAGTATTTCCTAAGGTCTGGTTATTTTTTATAAAGTATAATTAATGTATATATATAATATAGACTTTAATTATACAACTGGAGGTTAATCTAAGATGTTGAAAAAATATTGTTATAGACTATTAATTTCTACACTGGTGGGATTATCTGTAATTGGTAGTGGCGTTAGCATTGTTGGCTGTGGTAAATCAAAAGCTCCAGAAATAGATACATGATCTCAGTTTGAAGCTAAAGCACTCAAAGTGAGTGCCACTGATTTAGCACACAGCATAACTAATATCAGTAATTTTTCTTGAAAAACTACTGATATAGCAGTTTTTAGTAGTGGTGGAGCACCACAACAAAAAGGTCAGTTGGAAGAAATTAATGCTACTATTGTAATTCTTGATCAACCAAGTTATCAAAACTATCCGATTAATTTAGATATTAAATATGAGCATATTAATTACAATATTAGCAATTGAAAAGCTAGTCAAAGCTCTGACATTGTTAATTGAGAACAATTTACAGCTGCTGCTTTTAAAGTTAGTCCCGCTGATTTATTAAAACAAGCCAAACTTAGTTCTGGTTGAAATTCATTTAAATGAATTGGTGACGATGGTGCTCATGGGCAACCAGTTCAAAATAAATGAACCGCTGCGGAAACTGCTAATTTTGATACGTTTGGGAGTACTGGAGCAAGCGATCCTTACAAAGGAATGGTTGGTCAAGTTCGCGCAATTAATATTAATCGAAAAATAGAAGCTATTATTTCGATTAAAGGCAAAGATGGCAATTATGATGCCAATCCAATTAAGGCTAGTCTAAAATATGACTCTCAGAAACCGACTTACAATATTGATAATTGGACTTTTAGTCAAGCAGAGCAATATCAATCAAAACTAAAATATATTCAACTTGCTGATGCTGATAACCAAGTTATTTATGATAAAGGATGAAGATCATTTACTAGTACTAATTGATCTAATCCCACAATCCGTTATCAGAATAATATTTTACAATGATTTGTTAGTCATGCTAAGCACAAGACAGTTGCGAATAAAAGCATCAAATTCACTCATGCTGCTTCTGGAAAATATTATCCTGATACAGAAAAACCGGATAAAACTGGCTTTATCTGTAAATTAATTTTTAATTTCAAGCATCAAATTACTAACGATCCTACTGGTCAAGTATTTAGTGGTGAATATAACTTATCAACAACGTTCACTTATGCTGATAAAAGTAATCCCACTTATGGAACGGCTTTTAATTATAGTTGATCACCATGTATTCATAATGATTAATTGTAAAATTATTTTCAGATTTATTAACTAATTTATAAAAGTTATTATATTTTAGTAATAAACACTAGCAAAATAGACTTCGTTATTGAAGTCTATTTTTATTATTACTATGATAGAGTTATCTTTTATATTTGATATTGAAATTGATGTTGTATAATAAATATGTTAAACTTGTTAACATCAAATAATATTTATATTCAAAAATAATAAGGATGTGATTTTATGGGAAAGGTCTTTTTAGTGGTGTTACTATCATTTTTTAGTTTACCTACTCTGTTTATCGTAGTTTTTATTTTGTGACGTATAGAAAAAAATAAAAACAACATTAAATTAACAACAATAAATAACACACAGGATATGACGGAAATTGAATATAGTGCTGATAACGAAGATTATGATCAAATCATAAAGAATTATAAAGAAAATAGCGCTTTAAAAGGAAATAAAGACCCAGAATTATTGAATTCTATCGCTGCTCTTTATATATTATCGGGTAAAGATTACGATAATGCTATGAAATATTATAAAGAAGCTATTGCTTTACCAGATAATGGAAGTTTCAGTTTATTTACATCTACGATAGGGGTTGGCGAAGTTTATAATTACCAAAAAGATTACGATAATTCTATAAAGTATTACAAAAAAGCTATGACTTTAACAGATGATGATAATCCTGATATATTAGCTTCTATTGGTTTAGCATATTATAGTAACCAAGATTACGATAATGCTATGAAGTGTTACAAAAAAGCTAGCGTATTAGTAGATGATGATAACTCTGATATATTAGCTTCTATTGGTTTAGCATATTATGGTAACAAAGATTACAATAATGCTATAAAGTATTGTGAAAAAAGTATTTTATTAAATTTAAATGCTGAACCAGATGTATACATATGTTTAGGAAAATCATTTTTTAATATTGGTGTTAAAAAATGACCTTGACTAAAAACATCTATTCAAGCAGCTATTGGTAGTGGCAAAATTACTCAAGATAAAATTGATTCAATGTATGATAGTTCTGTTAAAGATTTTAAAGCTGCAACAAGATATTTTGAAAAAGCACTTCAAAATAAAATTGATGTTAAAAAACAGGAATGATTAGAAGGAATAATAGGAACTACTAAACTTAATATTGATATGGCAAAAATGCGATTAGGTGGTACAGGGGATAAAATGGAAAATATATTAATATTGTGATAATTTTTAGTTCAGGATCACAATCTTTTCATTAAAAATTATATTTATAACAATTCATCAAGGAGTATAAAAAAATGTCTCTTATTTTAATTGTTGGTATTTTAGCATTCTTTTGATTGCTTTTATTTTGATTATATTTTAAAAAATATCGAAATAGATTTTTGCGTAAAAAACTTCGTTCTAATATCATAATGGCAAATGAGTTATTGAGTGCAAAAAAATACAATGAAGCATATCAAGAATATTGCAAAATAATTAAAAAGTTAGAACACTTAATATCGTGCGATTCGACTCATGATCATTTCTATAAATATAGTTTGAGTAAAAAGAAAACTCAAGAAATAATGGAAAATGTTAAAAAACGAATTTAATTTTGGAGGTGTTTCTTAAATGTATATAATGTCATTTTGGGGCGGTCTATGAGAAGTTGTATCGTTCTTTTTAGCTGTAATTATTCTAATTGTTTTTGTTAGTATCTATCTAAATTTTTTTAAAAAAATCTTTCGATGATTTAATTTTAGAAAAAGAACAGCGATTAAATATAATAATCAAGGCATTGTATTTTTAGATTTAGAAAAATACAATGATGCTATTTATAAATTTAAAGCAGCAATTGAATTAGACCCAAAACTTAATGTAGCTTATTACAATTGAGGCCTGTCATTAACTAAATCAGGCCAGTTTGAAGAAGCAGTTGAAGTTATAAAGAAATATCTTGAATTATGTCCCCAAGATATTAAAACACGTAAAGGTTTAGGTCTCTTATTAACTAAAATAGGTCGATATGAAGAAGCAAAGCAATATCAATAGATGACAAAGCCATCAAATTGATATTGCTAAAAGAACTTTCACATCAAAAATATTATTAATTAATAGAATGGATTTTTGAATATATTAAGATTTTTTGATAAAAAAAAGTAACTTTAATCAAATCACCTATAAAATATGACTTTAAATATCAAAAGCACCTTTTGGTGCTCTTTTGTTTTAGACTGATAATGGCTTTAAATATTTTAATCTATAATGCTATATAAATTTTATCTTTTTATTAAATTATATATATGTTATAGTATTTATTACTAATTAAGGATATTTATTTAATATTCTATTAATGCTTATAAATATATTATATTATATAATTTAATAAATGGGAGGTGCCTTTATTATATGGCAACTATTAATTTTTTCGCAGTAGGTGGATTGGACGAATTAGGAAAGAACATGTATGTGTTTGAAATCGATGAAAAGATCCTAATTTTTGAATGTGGAGTTAAAGCTCCAAAAAGTGGTCGTTTAGGGATCGATACAATCGTGCCCCAATTTGATTATTTTGTAAAAAACAAAGCTCGCATTGCTGGAATTTTTATTTCTAGCGGACAGAGTCAACTAATGGGAGCGTTACCGTTCTTATTTAAGAAACTAGCAATCGATGTTTATTGTTCAACAACAACAGCATTTTTAATCAAGAATAATCTTGAAAAATTAAAAATGTCAGATTATCAAAAATACATTAAGATTATTAATCCAAAACAACAATTAAAAATCTCAAATGATATTATCGTGGAACCGTTCTCAATTACGAGTTCATTACCAGGATCATATGGATTTATTATTAATACCGTTGATGGAAACTTTGTTTATTTAAGTGATTTCTTATTTGATACGAACGATATTATCGCTCACAACTTAGATATGCGTCATTTAGCTAAAAAAGTTAGTGCTAAAAAAACTCTAGCATTATTAACAGGAAGTCAGAACGCAATTAAAAATACGTTCACTGCACCAAATCATACGATTACACAATTTATTGAAACTCAATTCATTGATGCCCAAGATCGTATCGTCGTTTTTGCATATGATGAAATGATCTACAATACATTAGAAGTAATCGCGCTCGCGAATCGTTATAACAAACGCGTCGCGATTACTAGCTGAACTTGTTATCAACTATTACTAACACTTAAAGTTAATAATCCGATCGTCAAAAAAGCACGCTTTGTTGACTTAAACAAAGTTAAGCCCGAAGATGAAAAAAACTTAGTTGTAATTATTACTGATGGTTGAGATAGCTTGTATCAAAAAATGGGCCAAATTGGTCTAGGTAATAATAACTATGTAACAATTAAAGCAACTGATACTGTTTTAGTAACGTCAGTGCCATTAGCAGGAACCGAACGTTTAGCAGCAGCTTCTTTAGATGAAATTGCTAAAAACGATCCCAAAATCTTTCTAGTGCCCCGAAAAAAACATTACTTATTATATCCTGCCGCTGAAGATATCAAATTAATGGCCAACATTGTTGAGCCCAAAGTCTTCATCCCGATTAAAGGATTATATAAAAATATGTTAGCAGCTGAGCAATTATTTAGCGATGATAAAAAAGTCATCACTGCATTATTAAATAATGGTGATATTATCACTTTTAAAGACGGTCTCTTAGAGAAACGTCGTTTCAAGTTAGATAACTGTCAAGACGTTATGGTTGACGCTGGTGGCGTTCATAACGTCGGTGTTGAAATTATTCGCGAACGCGAAATGTTATCACGTGACGGAGTCGTTGTTTTAGGAATCATGTTAGCACGTAAAAATAATCACCAATTAGTTGGTGCGATTGATATTCAAATGCGCGGTGTTGTTTATGTTGATAATACTACGCAAGAACTATTCGATCTTATTAAAGACGCGATTGGAATTTTAATTGCTGATAATAGCGAAAACTTAAAAGTTAAAAAAGAAAAATTTAACAATCGCGAAATCACAAATATCATCCGTCGTAAAGTATCACGAATCGTTTTAAAAAATACTAAAAAATCACCAATGGTAATTCCAGTAATTGTTGAAGTTTAAAATGATCGTTAAAGTGTAAAAAAGAGTATTGAATACTCTTTTTTTATTTTAACAATACGATATTAATTGGAATATTATTAGCTTTTTTAAGGTATAATTATAGTGAATGAAAAAGCAGTGTATTAATGCAGTTTTTAAAAAATATTTATTGAAGGAGTATCAATATGCAACAAGTTCGTTATTACAACGATAACCGTAATAAACATTTCTTATCAATTGTTACGGTAATCGTTTTATTATTAATGGCCATTAGTGAGTTTGTGCCTTATCTTTATGGATTTCACACGCTTGATAGTTGAACTTTTAGTTTACTATTTGGACAATGAGCCCCACTAGCTTACCTTTTTTGTGGGTTTGGCATTTTACGCCATTTATTTTATAACCACAAACATCACTTACCACCTTTTCTTCATATGCACTATATTAACTATATTTTAATCGTCATTATTTTTAGTGTGACATTAACAGCGTTTACATTTAATTATAACGATGTCACTAATCAAGGTTTCAACAATTC
Source organism: Mycoplasmatales bacterium (assembly GCA_965237585.1). Classification (GTDB taxonomy): domain Bacteria; phylum Bacillota_I; class Bacilli_A; order Mycoplasmatales; family JABABV01; genus JABABV01. The sequence goes on from OZ250146.1 coordinate 215,029, forward strand.
GTTTTACTATTGATGAAACCAAATTAGAGTTAGTCAATGATACGATATCCAAGCAGCAGATGGGGGATTAATTAGCGCTAGTTTATACGGTCTCCTAACTAATTATTTAGGAGTTGCTTATTTATTACCAATCTTGGCAACTTTTTCACTATTAGCTAGTTTTCTGTTTACAGTTGGTTCATGAGTTGGCTTTTGACATTTCATTAGTTCACCATTCCACAAAGGTCATCGTTTAAACGTGCCTTCAACACATTACACTGAGTATGGTAATCATACGAAGAAACTACGCGATATTGAAAGTGGCCACCACCGCTATTTAAAAAATCGCGCTGGGTCACCTGTTGTTAATCAAAACAGAACAGCAGCGCCAAATCCTCGTGTGATGCCCTCAGCATCTACATTTCAAGCTAAATATTCTGATCTAGCAGATGCTAACAGTAATAACAAAGAACTATGAGATCACAAAACAACAACGCCCCAACAAACTAACGACCATCAACCTCAAGTCACTAACGTTGAACCAAAAGCAAAAAGTCATTTTAATATTAATGATGTTAATCTATCACCAATTATTGGTGATGTTAGCAAAAGAACTCGCCAAGAAATTAGTGACTATTATAAAACACCTGGTTCATATCCAGAAATGGACAGAGAAGCCAAAGCACAAGCTTCTCAACAATATGCTGATGAATTATTAACAAATAGTAATTTTGATAGTGATGGCAACGAAATCGAGTCTCAGAGCCAAAGTAGCGCTAACGATTACGAAGATGACTTCGAATATAGCTTCGCCACTAATAGTGCTCCATTAACAGATGAAGCAGCTGAAACAACTAATAGTTCAACAATGTCTGATAGTGAATTATTTTCTTTTGACGAAGAAAATGATACTAATGATGATAGTCAATATCGTAGTGATCAAAATGATGATGATGAAGATCTTGATTATTCATATCAAGACCAAGATGACTATCGCGAAGATGTCGATAGTGGCAACGACGAACATGATGATATTCAAGCATCATTGCGTGAATATCAAAATGAAGTCGAAGATGATGACTATCCCCGGATCGTTTTAAGCGATGCCCCTGATCAAGTTGGTGATTATCAAGTCTTAGAATCTGAAATAGAAGCACCAATTTCAATTAACAATCTCGACCAAGCTGATGATTATAAAAAATATAACACTAATCATTTATTACATCCCGAAACAAATCGTCTCGCTCATAACAAACAAGTTGCATGAGCGGAAAATAAATTAGCAGTGCTCGATGATGTTTTTCAAGCGTTTCATATTAATGCTCATAGTGAGAGTTATATTGTTGGTCCGACTGTGACAAAATTTATGGTCGTTCCTGGTGCTGGAGTTAAACTAAGTAAAATTACTAACTTAGCAAATAATTTTAAACTTAGTTTAGCAGTCCGTCGATTAAGAATCGAAGCACCAACACCAGGAACTTCATTAGTCGGAATTGAAGTTCCTAACTTAGAACGCCAAATGGTTAGTATTAAAGAAATCGTTACTAATTTATCAACTGATGATGAATTGAATCCATTAGCAGTTGGTCTAGGAAAAGATATCGATGGCAATATTGTTGTTCTCAATATCGAAAGTGCCCCTCATTTATTAATTGCTGGGGCGACCGGGTCAGGAAAATCAGTTTGTATTAATGGCATCATTAATAGCATCTTGATGAAAGCGACGCCCCAACAAGTAAAATTCATTTTAATTGATCCTAAAAAAGTTGAATTAATTAATTATGAAGCGATTCCTCATTTACTAACTCCAATTATTAATGATCCCGCTGATGCTGATTATGCACTTAATGAATTAGTCAACGAAATGGAAAATCGCTACGAAGTGATGGCCCAACATAAAATTCGTAACATCGATGCCTATAATGAATACGCCTTCGATAACGAATTAGCGACTTGACCAAAAATTATTGTCATTATCGATGAATTAGCCGACTTGATGGCACTTAGCTCAAAAACGGTCGAAAAATCAATCATCCGCATTACTCAGAAAGCACGTGCTGCTGGAATTCATTTAATTGTTGCGACTCAACGTCCATCAACAAACGTAATTACTGGTTTAATTAAAGCTAATCTTTCAACTAGAATTGCTTTTGCTGTTAGTGCCCAAGTTGATTCACGAACAATTATTGATTTCAACGGTGCTGAAACTTTAATCGGTAACGGTGATATGTTGTTCTCAACTTTTGGGAACGAATTAATTCGTCTCCAAGGATGCTTCATTGCTGATCAAGAAATTAATGATATTATTAAATTTGCGACTGATCAAGGAGCACCTAACTTCAATCCTAAATATCAAAATCATGATAATTTAATAGACTAATCAAATAATGAAGATTAGTTAATTTTACAAAAACACTAATCTAAATTAGTGTTTTTGCGCGTTCTGTTGGTATAATAAAATTAATTATAGAACCAAATTCAAACTCAAGTGGGGGAATTTTAGTTATGGCCATTTATGATTTAAAAGCACGCTTAAGTAAAGTTAGTCACTTAGCAGGTGTCTATTATTGAATTAATCAATATCAAGAAATTATTTATGTCGGTAAAGCAACTAACTTGAATCAGCGAATGCAGAGTTATTTAACGAAAATTCACAATTATAAAATGAGCAAGATGCTTGCTGAAATTTGTGATTTTCGTTATACGATAACTGAGAGTCCCGCTGATGCATTATTACTAGAACAAACTTTAATTAAACGTGAATTACCAACGTATAATATTTTATTCAAAGATGATAAAAGTTATCCCTACGTTGTTATCACCAATGAAGCACTGCCCCGTTTATTAATTAAGCGTCGTATTAATGAACGGGATTATTTTATTGGTCCTTTCCCCGATGGGGCAAAGATTCGCCAAATCGTCAATATAATTGAACGTTTCTATCCGTTACGAAAATGCCAAATTAATGCTAAAGTCCCATGTTTCTACAGTCATTTACATCAATGTATTAATACATTATGTAAACATCCCCAAGATAATGACTTTCCAACTAATATTAAAGCGATCAAAAATTTCTTTCAAAAAAATTCCCAAAACGTTATTAATAAAATTACTGAGTTGATGAATCAAGCTGCTGAGCAGCTTGATTATGAAACAGCTCATAAATACAAAGTTTTACTAATGACTATTAATAATTTTATTAATAGTAGTGTAGTCGTCTTTAATGATTTAAAAAATCGCGACGCGATTAGTTATTATCTAAAAGACAACATTATCAATATTACAACTTTTCAATATCAAGCTGGGAAATTATTAACACATCGAAATTTTATGGCTGTTATTAAAATTTCTCTAAGTGCAACTTTGATGGAATTCATTAATTATTTTTATAGTAATAATTTATTGCCCCAAGAAATTATTACTAATAATCAACAACTAGCTGATATCTTGGGGCAATATTTAATAACTAGAGGTCAATCACTAAATAAAATCATCGTTGCTAAAAAAGGTTTAAAAAAAACGATCACCGATTCTTTATTAACTAATTCCCAAAATTATTACGAATTAAATATTAGTAATTTTAAAATTAAAGAAGAATTTAATATTAAAATTAAAGCGCAATTATTAGAACTACTCCACGCTAGTCATTTATCAGAAATTGCCTTCTTTGATAATTCCCATTATCATGGTCAGCATAATCTTGGTGTTGTTATTATTAATAAAGATTTTCAATATCTTAAATCAAAATATCGCTATTATAAAATTGGGTCTAGTTTAGGTGATGATTGTAAAACTTTCAAAGAAGTCATTTATCGTTTTCTATATCGACGATTAGTTGAGAAACAGCTATTGCCTGATTTATTAGTGATCGATGGTGGTCTGGCCCAATATCAAGTTGGTGTTAGCGTTGTTGCCAGTTTAGGACTAACTAATAAAATTTTATTAGTTAGTCTCGTTAAGGACGACAAACATGAAACACGGGGAATTATTATTGATGGGGTCGAAAGGGCGATTGCGGAACCGCTATATAGCTTTATGGCCCAAATTCAAACTGAGGGTGATCGTTATGCTAAAGCCAAAATGCATAACCAACGTAGTCTAGCACTTTTTAAAAATTCTCCATTAGATAAAATTCCTGGTTTAGGAAAAGTTAGCAAAGCCAAATTACTAGCTCAGTTCAAAACGCTCTACTATATTAAGAAAGCATCTTTAGAGCAACTTAGCAAAGTTGTCTCTTTGAAAGTTGCTCAAAAGATTAAAAGTGATTTATAAAATTAAGCTATTATGAAACGAGGTTGATTATGAAAAAACGCATCTTATTAATTTCTGATTCACATGCCAAAACTAAAATCGTTAAAGCAATTTTAAAACGCGAAGCGGGCAATTATGATTTTAGTGTCTGCTTAGGTGATTATATGCGCGATCAAAAATATTTTATTGATAACTTCGACGTTGTTGTCCCAGGCAACAACGATTGAAGTAGCAGTTTAGCAGAAATCGTAACTTTCAAAATTAATGATCACTTTACAGCAATTGCTTGTCATAGTGATCAGTTTGGCTATTTCAAACGTGAAGGTCGAATGATCAAATGGGCCAAAAAAAATAACGTTAATATTATTTTTTGTGGCCATACTCATGTCCCACAGTTTTATCATCAAGACGGAATTTACATTATTAATCCTGGAAGTTGCGCTTATCCGCGCTCCAACGATGGCACAACATATGCCATCGTGAGCATCGATGGCGCAACGATAGATTATAGTTTAGTCAAAGTTGACTAAACTGACTTTCACTAAAAAAAGATAAATTGCGATAATTGTATAGTATTTATGATGTTTTTAATGTATAATTTAAAGCGTGGTATTTTAAATGCCCTCGTAGCTCAGCGGATAGAGCACGTGCCTTCTAAGCATGTGGTCGGGGGTTCAAGTCCCTCCGAGGGTGCCATTTTTGTATATGATTTATTTATATAAATAGATAATATACAAAAGTGGCGATTTAAAAGTCATATTTTATAAAAGTGAAAAACATCAAGCAATTATCATAGCTGATGTTTTTTTATTAAATATATTAATAATTTAGCGTCTAAATTAACAACGATATGATATATAAAACGTAGTTATATGTTATAATAATCAAAGCAAGATAATTTCAAAGGAGTGTCTCAAATGAGTAACAATTTTTCAACAAAAAACATTACTGATAGTAATAAAATCTTATTAACTAGTGAAGGTTTAGAAAAAATTAAAACAGAACTAGATCATTTAATTAATGTCGTTAGAAATGACGTCATTAAGGAAATTCAAGAAGCCCGTGCCCAAGGTGATTTATCAGAGAACGCCGATTACGATGCTGCTCGTAACCACCAAGCACAAATCGAATCACGTATTAAAGAATTAGAAACGCAAGTAGAGAACGCCCAAATCATCGATCAAAAACATATTGGTAATAAAGTTCAAATTGGCGCAATCGTAATGCTAAGAAACTTAAAAACTAAAACTGACCACAGTTATACGATCGTTGGTTCAGTTGAAGCTGATCCGTTCGATAATAAAATATCAAACGAATCACCACTAGCACAAGCAATTATGGGATTTGGAAAAGATGACGTTATTTTAGTAAATAATGTTGAAAATCCTTACAAAGTAAAAATCATTAACATTAAAAGTAAATAATTTTTTCCTTGTATTTTTAATTGCAATTATGATATCATAATATAATTTTGAAGTTAGCTTTGGCTAGTTTCAAAATTACTAATCGGTTATTTTAAAATCTTTAAAAAAAATCAATTTTAAGAAACTTAGGAGAATATTTATGATGAATAAAAAAATTATTGAATTACTAGAAAAACAAGTAATGGAAGAATATCAATCAGTTATGACATTTGCCCAATTAGGATCTAACTTAGAACTAATGGGTTTTAGCGGATATGCTAAATGAATGTTTAATGCTAGTAAAGAAGAATTTGAACATGTTTATAAAGTCTTAAACTTTATGTTAGATCGTGATCAAAATCCTAATATTCAACAAAATTTACCGCACCCAATTGCGCCGAAAAATTTTGCCAATATTAAAGAATTAGCACAATGATATGCTGAATATCAAAGAAAAGTTACGGCCCAATATTACCGTATTTATGATACTGCTTTAACACTAAAAGATTATCAAACAGTAACATTAGCACGTTTCTTCGTTGAAGACCAAATTCATGAAGAAAAAGCTGCTCAAGATATTTTAGACATTATTAATAATGCTAAAGACCCAATTATTGCCGATATGCGTATTGAATCATTAATTGAAAATTAATAATATATATATTAAATAATTAAATTACAAAAATAATTACTAAGCGAACAAAAAATACTAGCAGTGTTTTTTGTTTTTTTATTAGATATTGTTATCATTATTTATATATAGTAATGACTAATTATGAGAGGTGAAATAATGACTATTTATAAATTACGTAATTTGTTTTTAGAAATGTTTGGAATGTATCGTTTACGTAAAATCTTATTAAACATTTTTAGTTACTCGCTTTTAATCACTGCTGGGACCAAAATTATTGTGCCCAAACTGTTTGAACTAGAATGAATTCTTTTTATTGTTTATACGCTGTTTTTCTTACTGTTTATTTATTCTAACTATTATATTAATAATCGTAAAAAAATTATTAATGCATGATATTTATTATTAGTTGAAAAACATCGAGGATCACAATATCGCAAAAATGCTAAATGATCACGTTTAATTAAACTATTAGTTAACATTAACCAATATGATAACTTTCAAATGCATAGTCATTATCAAAGTAATGAACAAAATTTATCAAAAGCATTTGAAGCAGTCATTATTTTTTCTTTCTTCGTTATTTTTATTAACTTACCTTTAGTTGAATGATTATTTTGAGGAATCGCTTTTATAATAGAAGTTTATTTTAAAATTATTCTGCACCAAAATTCAAAAACTCATTATGTTATTAAATGAATGTTATTGAATAGTAAACATTTATTATTTTTTTCTAATAATGAAAGTGAACTCCAAGCTTCAAATCTGATTGTTAATCAAATAATCAAAGAACGAAAAATTAATAAAATTCTAGAACTGATCTCTCAAAAATACGATCGCCCAGTTTTAGAAATCCAAGAAAAACTATTATCTAATCATAAGACTAGCTATCATTTTCGCCGTAATCAAAAAATAAAACACGAATTAAATGAAGAAAAAATCGACCAATTATTAAATTATGATACGAAAAAACTCTTTAAAGAATTTATGAATAATGAGAAATTCTTTAAAGTCATTTCCCACAAAATAAATTATTATAACTAAGGAAAAGGACTATTTTGTGATATCATATTATTTGTATATTTAAAATAATTTTTAAACAAAAACATTAAAACTAAAAAGAGGTATTTTATGGAAATCAACAAATATATCGATCACACTTTATTGAAAGCAGAAGCAACAACTGATAAAATTAAAAAATTATGTGAAGAAGCAATTGAATATAATTTTAAAACAGTATGTATAAATCCATCATGAGTTAAATTAGCACATTCATTACTAAAAGATAGCACTGTTGGGATTACAACTGTAGTTGGATTCCCTTTAGGAGCTAATGCAACTATGGCAAAAGTCTATGAAGCTAAATTAGCAATCGAACACGGAGCCGATGAAATTGATATGGTTATTAATATTGGACGTCTAAAAGATGGTCAAGATGAGTATGTATTGAATGAAATTCGTAAAATTAAAGAAGCGATCAAAGGCCACGTTTTAAAAGTTATTATTGAAAACGCTCTTTTAACAAAATCAGAAAAAATCACAGCTTGTGAAATAGTTACTAAAGCTGGAGCTGATTTTGTTAAAACATCAACAGGTTTCTCATATAATGGAGCAACTGTTGAAGATGTTAAACTAATGCGCGCTAGTAGCGGAGAAGAAGTTAGTATTAAAGCTGCCGGAGGAGTTCGTAATTTAGCTGATGCTGAAAAAATGATTTCTGCTGGAGCAACTCGTATTGGAACTAGTGCTGGAATTGCAATCGTAACTGGTAAAACTGCTAAAACAAGCTATTAGTTAATATAAGTAATAGCTTTAAATAATAATAATAAAATAACAAAGTTAAGGTAAATTATTATGTTAGATTTTTTTTCAAACCGAATTACGAATGCGATTAATAAAGCCGCTAAAAAAAATGCCCTAACACCGGAAAATATTCAGTTAACTTTACGTGAAATTCGCCTTGCTTTATTAGAAGCGGATGTTAATTTAAAAGTTGTTAAACTGTTTATTGCCAACGTTAAAACCTCACTAGTGGGGATCCAAGTAACTCCTGGACTTGATGTTAAACATCAAATCATTAAAATAGTTAATCAAGAATTAATGGCGTTACTAGGAACGAAACAACAAAGTTTAAATTTATCAATTAAACCATCAACGATTATGTTAGTGGGATTACAAGGAACTGGGAAAACAACAACTGTTGCCAAAATTGTTAAATATTTAACAAAACAGAAAAAGTTAACTAAAATTATGGCAGTCGCCTGTGATGTTTATCGTCCAGCTGCGATTGACCAATTAGTTGAATTAGGAAAACAACATCAATTTGAAGTTTTTACTTTAGCAAATGCTAAGCCAGAAGCAATCGCCCTGGCAGCTTTCCAAAAAGCTAAAACCGAACAATTTGATGCCGTTATTTTTGATACTGCCGGGCGCCTCCATTTAGATGATTCATTAATGGGTGAACTAGTAAGATTGAAAAAAATCATTAAACCAAAAGAAGTCTTAATGGTTATTAACGCAATGTCGGGACAAGATATTATTAATGTTGCTAGCACTTTTAATCAATATTTAGACTTGAGTGGTTTAATTATTACGCAACTAGATTCTGATGCCCGTGCTGGAGCAGCACTTTCAATTAGACAATTATTAAACATTCCGATTAAATTTATCGGAACTGGAGAACATGTTAAAGATTTAGATGTCTTTCATCCTGATCGCATGGCACGCCGAATTTTAGGAATGGGTGATGCACTTAGTTTAATTGAAAAAGCTAGTGAAGTAATCGATGAAAAAGCTGCTAAAAAATCACTCAATAAAATTATCAGTGGTAATTTTAATATGAATGATTTATTACAAAATCTGTCACAAATTAAAAAAATGGGAAAACTAGGAAGCATCTTAAAAATGATTCCCGGAATGCCCAAATTATCAAGTGAACAGAAAGATCGTGCTCAAAAAACGTTATTTTTGGCTGAAATTTTAATTTCATCAATGACTTTAAAAGAACGTAGTAATCCTAAGTTGTTAAAACAACCAAAACGAAAACAACGAATTTTAAAAGGTAGTGGTCGCAGCGCTCAAGAATATAACGCTCTCCTACGCCAATATGAGCAAATGAAGAAACAGATGGAAAAAATGAAATCAATGTTTGGTAATCAATCTAGTAAATCAGGAAATTTCAAAATGCCTGATTTCGGTAACTTTATGAAATAACGAGCATTAAGAGAAAGGAATTAATTAATGAGTAATTTAGATAATTTGAACAAACTCTTAAGCAATTGTAAAATCGCAATTAGTAAAATTAGCGATTTTGAAAATTTAAAACAATTAAAAGCCCAATATCTTGGTAAGAAATCACAATTAGTCGAAGCTATGAAAGTTATGGCTAAATTAAGTCATGATGAACGAATCGCTTTCGGAAAAGCTGTTAATAAAATTAAGATTAGTCTTAATCAACTTTTTGATGAGCGTGTTAAAATCATTAACGCAGCTATCATTAATCAAAAAGTTGCATCTGAAAAAATTGATGTTACTTTACCAGGAGTCAAAATAGCTCAAGGTGGTATTCATCCACTAAATTTAGTTTTAAATGATATTTTAAACTTTTTTATGAATCGTGGATATCAAATATCAGAAGGTCACGAAGTTGAAGAAGATGCTTATAATTTTACGAAATTAAATTTAGGTAAAGACCATCCTGCTCGCGATATGCAAGATTCATTTTATATTAATGGAACAACTTTATTGCGAACTCATTGTACAGCGAACACAATTCGTCAATTAGAAAAAACAAACAATCATTTCAAGATTGTTTCTTTTGGTAATGTTTATCGTCGTGATAGCGATGACGCTACTCATTCACACCAATTTAGTCAAGTTGACATTGTTAATGTTGGCCGTGGCATCTCTTTTGCCAACTTAAAATGAATGCTATTAGAAATGTGTCGTTATTTATTTGGAAAAGATGTAAAAGTACGTCTTCGTCCATCATATTTCCCATTCACCGAACCATCAGTCGAAGTAGATATTTTCTTCCATGGTCGTTGAATAGAAATTTTAGGAGCCGGGATCTTACATCCTAAAGTTCTTAAATCAGCTAATATTGATAGTCATGAATTCCAGAGCTTTGCTGCTGGAATTGGGATTGAAAGAATCGCAATGATTAAATATAATGTTAGTGATATTCGTGATTTTTATAACAATAATGTCGAATTCTTAGAAAAATTTTATTAAACTTATTGAATGAAGGGAGTCATTAAAGATGCGTTTTAGTTTATCAAAAATAAACCAACTCTTAAATACAAAATTAACTTTATCAGAGGCGACTAGTGCTTTTAATCGTCTTGGTTTTGAAGTTGAAGATACGTACCAATTAAGTCCAGTCATTAGCGATACTTTAGTAGTCGGAAAGATTATTAAAATTGAAAAGCACGCCAATGCCGAACGTTTAAACGTTTGTCAAGTTACGATTGGCAACGAAGTTATCAAACAAATAATTTGTGGCGCTCCTAACGTCAAACTCAATGCTAATGTAATTGTTGCATTAGCAGGGACTGACTTAGGTGAAGTGATTATTAAAATTAGTGAAATTAGAGGCATTAAATCAGAGGGAATGCTTTGTAGTTTAAGCGAACTAGGAATTGATCCAAAAGTTATCGCTGATAGTCAAGAAAGTGGCATCTTTCTTTTTCAAGCACCAGATTCAAGACTAGGAAGTTCTGCTTTAGAATATTTAGGATTTAACGACCAATTTATTGAACTAGCGATTTTAAACGATCGTAGTGATATGCATAGTTTATTTAATGTTGCAACCGAATTAGGGGCGACATTAAATAAAAAACTGCACAAAATTAGTTTTGCTAAACCACTAGTAGCAACTTTTGCCAATACGACAAAAGTTACTATTAAACATCCTGATTATTATGCTTATAGTAATTTAATCATTAACGACTATCATCAAATAGATAGTCCATGATGATTAGTTCAATACTTAATGGGGATTAACGTTAAACCACAAAATCTCTTAACAGATTTAGCTAATTACGTTAATAACTTAACGAGTAATCCAATCGACATTTTAGATGCCGATAAGATTACTGATTTTAATTTAAAGATCGTTAAAGAAAATAAAGAACAACAACTTGATTTAGAATATAACTTATTAAATAAAACTTTTAGTAAGAAAGTTGTTTTACGTAATAAAGAAAAAACGCTAGCAATTGGGTCATCAATTAATAATTTAGCGTTTGTATGTGATGAAAATAGTCATAAATTATTAATTAGTTCAAGTAGTTATAGTAATTTAATAGCCCGCCAATATATTAAAGAATTTAATAATTTAGTGCCCAATTTAAATCAACATGCTAAAGGTAGTAATCCAGTTTCAATTCCTGAAAGTTTAGCGCTTTTTAGTAATTTATTAGCTGAAATTGTTAATGATATTAAAGTATCAGACATTAAAACTTTCAACTATCAAGAAAATAATTTACGTAAATTTCGTTTATCAATTAAAAAACTAGACGACTATTTAGGATATAAACAAGATTGAAGTGAAGCAATTCAACATTTAACAAGACTAGGCTTTGATATTAAAAGAGCTGATCCTTACTTTATCATTACGATTCCGTCATATCGTCGCGATATCGAACTTGATGTTAATTTAATTGCTGAGTTTATTCGTACTCTAAACTATGACAATATTAGAACGATTGCTCCAATTAGTAATGAGGAACCAACTTATCCGAATGCTCGTTTTCATTGAGAACAAGAATTAACTCAACTATTGAAAGCACAAAATTGTTTCAATACGAAAACTTATAGTTTAGTTCATAATGATCATCATAACGATTTTGATATTTTTAATTATCAAAATCCAATTAAAATTAAAGACCCATTATCTTCATCACACGAAACATTGCGCCTTTCTTTAATCGGTTCATTATTTAGTGCTCTTGAATATAATGCTAATAATTATCGTAAAGATATTAATTTATTTGAAATTAGTAATGTCTTTTATAACAACCGTAAATGAACACGTCAATTAGGGTTAGTTATTAATGGCGATATCGCCAGTAGTCCATTATTTGATAAGTTATCACTAAGTAACGATTTTTACGTCGTTAAAGGCTTAGTTGATAGTATTATCAAAACGTTAGGAATTGAAGATGTTAGTTATCAACCACTAGTTGATCACCCTCATTTCCACCCCGGAACTTCAGCCAAAATTGTTATTAATAAACAAGTTGTTGGTTGTATCGGAAAAGCACATCCCCAATTTTATAATAAGTTTAATGCTATGATAGTAATATTAGATCTTGATTTATTATTTAAAAATAAAAAAGCGATCTATATTAAAAATCTTTCAAAATTAGCTAATGTTGCGCGTGATTTATCATTCGTAGTACCGACTAGTTTAAACGCCGATCAACTGATTGCGGCGTTTAAAGCAACGCCAAAAGTTACTTTTGCTGATGTCGAGATTTTTGACATTTATGTTGATGACAAGTTAAAATCACAGCAGAAAAAAGTTCTCAGCGTTAAATATTGAATCAAACAAAAAACCAAAACATTAACTAAAAATGGTTTAGAAAAGATTATGGATAATATTATTAAACATGTCACTAATAGTCTCGATGCTAAAATTCGAAACTAACAGAAGGAGTTAAATAAAACTATGCATGGTATTAAACCGCGTTCTAAAAAACGTATTTTATTAGATTATTTTTTAGCAATCACGATCATCTATCCAATTGTTATTAATTTTGTTTATGGTTATCGTTGATATAAATGAGCTTTTTATTCACCCCAGACGATCAATGATGATCGTCGGATTGCTAAAATTAAAGCCCAACAAAATATTGATTATGCTTTATGAACAACGATCGATAAAGAAACGTTCAAACTAAAAGTTTCTCACGGTGTGATTATTATAGGAAAAGTTTTTATTGCTGATCCTAAAAACAAAAATTTTGTTTTTATTCATCATGGTTGAACTGGTAGTATGGAAACTAATCTTAACTTCGCTGAACCATATTTAAAAGCTGGCATCAATGTTGTTGTTTATAATTCACGTGGTCAAAATGGAATCGATGGTAAATTATCATTAGGATTCCACGAATCAGAAGATCTGTTTATTATTATTCAACATTTTATGAAAAAACTAGATATTGAAAAATTTGGAATTGCCGGAATCTCAATGGGAGCGGCAACAGTACTACGTTATGCGATTCAATATCATAACGTCCTAAGACCAGAATTCGTCGTTTTTGATTCTGGTTATGTCAATTTAAAACATCAAGTTAAACATGTTTTAAAACACTATTTTAGATATCCCGTCTTTTGTTCATATTATGGAGCAACGATCATTACGTGATTAAAAGAAGGTTTTTTATTAGGTACATTTAATAAAGTTAAAGAAATTAAAAAACTCGGTAAAATTCCATTTTTAATTATTCATTCTCATCAAGATCTTTTTGTACCGATGCGTCATTCGCAACTACTAAATAAACATCATGATGGTAAAAGCATTAAGTTATTTGTCAAAAAAGGATCCCACGGGACCGCTTTGGACAAATACACAAAAGAATACATTAATGCAATTAATGAAATATTAGAAACTTCGAATTTTAATAAAAAAATTAAATAATTCATTAAAAAAAATACAATTCAAAAAAAAGAAAGAGGAAAATTATCAATGCAGAAAAAACAGTTTAAAGTTTGACAAGCCGTTATTTTCGTATTAGGTTTAGTCATTGGTAGTGGAGCTTTTTATTCAGCTCAACTAATCAATGGTTATACTAATAATCCTTGACTCTCGCTAATAGCAATTGCTATTGGTGGATTCATCATTATTGCTCTAGTACAATGTTTTAAAGAGATTAACTCTGGGTTTAAAGGCAATGTCTTTATGCCAATTTGAATGAGGGGCTTAGTAGGACGCCCTTTAGGAACTTTTTTAGCGATTAACCTTGCTCTAGTAGCAACGCCATTCGTGGCAACTTTTATGGGATATTTAGGATCACAATATTTAATACCAGTATTTTATAATCACGATAGTGCGTTTAAAAATGGTAGTGTAAATGTTATGGGTCATAAAAATTTTATGTTTGCATGTGCTAGTATTTCGGTTATCGTTTTTTCATTGATTCATATATTTTCATTTAATTTTGGAAAATGATTCCAAATTATTGGAACCGGATTAAAATTATTTCCTTTAATTGGAATAATTGTATTTGGAATTTTTATTAGTAATCGTAGTGGTTTTTGAAATCATCCCTTTAGCTTTTATAAAGCTGGGATGATTGATCACTCAAATCATAGTTTTAAAGTTTGAATTAAAGCAATTTCACTAGGTGTTGTTGCATCATTCTTTACTTTTGATGGATTTTATTACGCTATGCGTTTAGGGAAAAATATTGAAAATCCCAAACGTAACGTTGGTCGCGTAATGATCTTTTCATCAATTGCATTAATTGGATTCTTCTTTACGTTCGTTTATGCTAATTTACAAATTAACATTACTGGTAATATTCAACCAAAAGATGAATGAGCTCAAAAAATTCTTTATTTAATGTTTGCAATTTCATCATTTGTTGCATTGAATGCAACAACTTATACGGGAGCCCGTATTTTTCAAGCGTTGCAACATCATCAACTAATTCCTAAGTTTATTGATTTTAGTAAAGAAAATAAAAACCATATGCCAACACGTAGTGCCGCAGCACTGGCAATTCTAAACACAATTTGAGTAATTGTCTTATTTATTATTTTAGAACATAGTAGTAAAGATTTCTTTGGTAATTTAATTACTGGAATGACTTGTACTTTCTATTTATGATTTGGGATTATTGCATTGTATGCATTTATTAATCGCTTCACTAGAAAAGTTAACACTACTATTCGCGTTCGATGAATTCCGTTCTGAGCCATTTTTAGCTTCATAACTTGTATTTCATTGACAGCCTATAAAGTTTATTCACTATACGATTTAACACCAGTAAACGGCGTTAAACCGCCAATGGTGGCATTTTGAACGTTAGTCATTTCAACTGGAATTGAATTAGTAATCTGATTAATTCTAGAATTGTTCTGAAAACGTAATTCTAATTCAATACCAGCTATCGACACAACAACTACAACTAATAAATAATCATGAGGTATCACAAATGCAAAAATATAGTTATGCTGCTTTTAAAAATATTTTAATCGACTGACAGAAGCAAGAAATTTTATTAAAAAGTTTTTGACAAACTGATCAGGAAGCGCGTGCCATTAATATTTCAACAGTTGATTTAATTATTTATGTGGCACCAACATTTTTAGCGCGCGGTTTTTTAATGATTAAGTTCTTTAAAACAAAAGGCGAAATTGCCCAATGAAAAGCAACTAAGAAAAAACCAGTAAAGATCGATCAAAAAACTGCTAACCAAAAACAAATTTTAAGCTTTCAGAAAAAAATATCGTTTGGTTTTTCAGATCAAATCGAAGCAATGCTACGCGATATTTATAATTTTGATACGAAACGTCGCATTAAAATTGATCAATTTGATACTTTAAAAGCAATGCGTGCTGTTTATTATCGTTCTAGTTAATACAAAATATTTAAGTTATAAAAAAAGTTTCACCAGAAGTGAAACTTTTTTAGTGCAATACCATTAAAATTTCATCAATTTGTTTTACGAATTTTGAGATTTTTAAAACGAGAAATTATGCCAAAAATAAAAAAGTTATTATTTTTTTAAAATTTTTATAAAAAATGCGTTATAGTATAAAGTAGGGTCTCTTGACCTTAAACTAATTAAGTGGTATCTATTATTTTAAAAGGAGAATACAAATGAATTTAATTAATACTAATCAAGTCTTTTTAAATGCTGATGTTAATAATCAAAACGATGCCTTTAAATTAATTGCTAAAAAAGCAGTTCAACTTGGTTTTTGTAATGACGAAGCTAGTCTAATTACTGCTTTTGAAAAACGTGAATTAGAATCAACAACTGGATTTGAAGATGGAATTGCAATTCCGCATGCGCAAACTAATGCCAATTTAAAACCAGCCATTTTTCTATTACGTTTTAAAAAAGCGATCGATTGAAAATCAATGGATAATAAATTGACTAACGTTGCGATTGCAATTATTGTTCCTAGTAAAAAAGCTGTTAAGTTTGATTACTTATCAGTCTTATCAAAATTATCAACGGAATTAATTAATCCTGAATTTCGCAAAAAATTAAAAAACATTAAAGATGCAACTAAATTAGCAACTTTAATAAATAAAGTTGCTAATGCTCCTAAAGCAAAAGCGACAACAGCGAAACCAGATAGTAGTAGTAAGAAAAAACTCCGTTTTGTCGGAATTACTGCTTGTCCAACAGGGATAGCCCATACTTTTATGGCTGCTAAAAAATTAAGCGTTGTTGGAGAAAGCCTAGGTTACAATGTTAAAATTGAAACTCAAGGTGCTGAAGGAATCGGTAACAAATTAACAAAAGCAGATATTGAAAAAGCTGATGCTGTTATTATTGCTGCTGATATTAATGTTGAAGGCAGTGAACGTTTCGCCGGGAAACGTGTCCTTTATGCTAAAGTGGCTGAGCCACTAAAAGATGCTAAAGGTTTATTTGAAAAAGCGCTAAAAGCGCCGATTGAAAGTCCCAGAGCTGGCAAAGGTAGTGCTGGTGGCGATTCATTTATTGAACGTCAACGTCAAAAATCAAAAACTGGTCCAATGCAACATTTAATGTCTGGGGTTTCTTACATGATTCCATTCGTTGTTTGTGGGGGACTATTATTAGCAGTATCATTAGGAATTGGGGCAAAGATTGATCCCAAAACTCATTCATGAGTTTTTAAACACGATTACTGACAAGTAATTAATATTATTGGAGTCACAGCCTTTACATTAATGATTCCAATTTTAGGAGGATATATTGCCAATTCAATTGGTGGTCGCTCCGCAATCGCCCCCACGATGATCTTATCAATGGTTATCGGTAATGGGAGTGGGAATTACGTCGATACTAGTGGACACAAATATACAGATTTAGTCTTATTTAATTGAAATACGATGCATTTTGGAACGTTTTCCCAAAATAATCCTGCTCATGCTGGATTCTTTGGTGCGATCGCCATCGGATTTTTAATTGGGTATGGTGTTAAATTATGATATAAACACGTTCACTTACCAGCAATTATGAAACCAATTGAACCAATTATTATTATTCCAATTTTATTTACATTAGTTGGATGAATATTTTTTGCTTTCATTGGTTATTGACCACTATACCAATTATCAAAAGGGATAAAAACCGGAATTACCCATTTAATTGATCATAATCTATTATTTATGGTCGGCTTGATTTTAGGGGCGATGGTCGCCTTTGATATGGGAGGACCAATTAACAAAGTTGCTTTCTTGCTTGGTTCAGCTTATATCGGTCAAGGTCAGCCAGAAATTATGGGAATGGTCGCTGCTGCTATCGCAGTACCACCAATAGGAAACGCAATTGGGGCGCTAGCGGGCCGTTTCATCTTCAAACTAAGATTTGATAAAGAAGATGAATCCAACGCGACAGCAGCCTTAGGAATGGGACTGTTTGGAATTACTGAAGGAGCCATTCCGTTTGCTGTTAAATATCCAAAATTCATTCTTGCCAACGTAGTTGGGGGAGCAGTTGCATCAGCAATCGCTGCTTTATTCATGTTTGGTGATAATGCTGCCCATGGGGGACCGATCGTTTACTTCGTTGGTGCTATTGGACATGCTATTCCTAGTGGATTAAAAGATGGTAAATATTTATCAGCTACAAATTATGGTTATGGTCTATTATATTTAATTACGATTTTAATTGGTTCATTAACAACTGCAGCAATTATTATTGTCATTAAACATTTTGAAGATCGTAAAGCTAAAAAACAAGAAGCACTGATAGAAAAACCAGTAGCAAAAATTAAAGCTACATCAGTCGCTTCATAAAGAGGAAACATTATGTTTAAAATCAACTCTTATTTTTCGCCACGTTTATGAGGCAGTCAGCGTTTAGCTGATTATGGATTCGAATTACCACTTAATCAAAAAATCGGGGAAGCTTGAGTAATTTCGGGCTATCATGGAAAATCTTCACTCATTACAAGCGGTCCGTATAAAAACGAAACGCTTGAATGATTGTGAAATAATCATCGTGTCATGTTCAATTATGACAAGACTCAAGATTTTCCAATTTTAGCTAAAATTATTGATGCAAATAAAAATCTTTCAATTCAAGTTCACCCTAATAATACACAAGCCCAAATTCTAGAACGCGACCCTAACGCTCGGGGCAAAGATGAATGTTGATACATTATTGATAGCAAACACAATGATTTAATTTATGGTACTCACGCTAAGACTAAAGCGCAACTAAGCGCTTTAGTCTTAGCTAAAGATTGAGATAAAATTCTACGAAATATTAAAATCACGAAAGGTGATTTCTACAACATCCCAGCTGGGACGATTCATGCGATCACTGCAGGTACTTTAGTTTATGAATTGCAACAATCTTGTGATATAACTTATCGTTTTTATGACTATGATCGTTTAGAAAATGGTCAGCCACGAGAACTCCATATTGAAAAATCACTAGCTGTTAGCTGTTATGATAATAACACTACCCCAGCACCAACGATCAAAAAAATTGCTCCAAATACAGTAGTCACAAAATTTTTAGAAGGTCCTTATTTTGGATTGTTAAATTTAACTACTGATGCTGAAGTTAATAGTTCTGATCTTGATGTTGCCAATAAAGCATTCCTTGGAATTACTTTATTGGCCGGAACTGCTATTATTAATAATGTTAACTTTAAACGCGGAGAGAGCGCTATTTTATTAGAAGCAGACATTGAAGCATTAAATATTAAAGCGCTCGATTCTGAGATTAAATTAATGGTTGCATGACCTAATTAATTCTTAATCGATGATCATTTAAAAAAACAACTAACTTCGAAAAGTTAGTTGTTTTTTATTATCGTAATTATGATATTATTATTATTATTAGTTAAAAGTAAAGATATTATAAGAAAAAAGGGGTTATTTAACAATGATATTTATTATAGTGTTTATTCTGTTGATTGGAATTTTATGCCAAGTAGCAATCTTATTCAAAAAAACTGATCGTAATGCTCTAGTCCAAGAAGTCCGTCAAGATTCTAAAAGACTACAAGTTGAATTAGACAATGAAAAAGACAAATTAAAAGAATTGACAGAACAATACATTAGACTAGAAAGTAGTAATTTTCAATTTCGAAAAAATGAATCGTTATTAAAAGATGCAAAAAAAGCAAATAAAAAAATTGCGAAACGTTTAATCTTAGTTGAAAAAGATTGTGACCAAAAAACAATTGCTCTTAAAAACGAAGAATTAAAAACTGAGGCATTGAATAAAGCATTAGAAGCTAATCAAAAACAGTTAAGCGAGATTAATGAGAAATCTAAAATTTTAGATTTAGAAAAATCAAGTTTAGCCGTTCAACCACTTGAAGAAGAATTAGAAAATTAAATATTGAACCATTTGATTATGAAATTATATTAATGAGCAGATAACCGAATCAAAAATTAAAAAAACAACTAACTTAAAAACGTTAGTTGTTTTTTTAATTATAGTACTTATGATATTATTGTTGTAAACGTTAAAAAAATATTTAATAAAAAAAGAGGTTGGGACAAATGATTGAAGTTATTGGTTTTATGTTAGGTATTGTTATGTTATTGCAAGTACTAATTATTGTTTTTAGAATTGATCGTAATGAAAAGTTAAAAAAAACACGTATCAAAGTAAAAGAAGTCGAGCAATTATTAGATAATGAAAAACAAAAAGTAATAAAAATAAAAGAACAATATATTCGCATTGAAGCAAGTGCATATGAGTTAAAGAAAATCCCAGAATTGTTAGAAGCGGAGCGAGTTTTGAATAAAAGCTTATCCGCAAAAGCAATTCAAGCTGAGGCTAACATCACAAATTTTGAACTAGTTAAAAAAAATTATGCTGAGAAAAAAATCGCTTTAGAAATTGAGCAATCAAAAACGAAAACACTAAATGATAAATTAAAAATTAACGATAATAAATTAATTGAATCCAAAAAAAATTATGAAATTTTAGATCGCCAAAAATCTGGCTTAAACATAAAACAAATTGGTCAAGAATTAGAAAATTGAATTGAAAATGAATATGCTAAAAATTCATTTTCATTCGCCGACTCAACATTAACTAAAACATCAAAATCAATCTTGGGAACTAAACCAGATTTTCAATTTATAATTTATGATGAGAACCATCATCAAATTTGTAATTTAATTATTGAAGTTAAAACCCAATCTGATTATAGTGCTAATAGTCCGAAATTAAAAAATCAAAATCACTTAGAAAAACTGGCGATCGATGCTAACAATTTCAACGCCGATTATGCGATTTTAGTATCAGAGTTGGAAATGAAAAAAGACGATTTTCTAATCAAAAAAGTCACTAACAATAATTTTAAAAATATTTTTATCATTCGCCCCCATTATTTCATTTCCTTTTTAAACTTGATGCGCTTCTTTGCTCTAAAACGCAAACAGATTGATAAATTAGATATCAAACTTCAAGATAAACAAACAATCTTATCAGAGTTCCACATTTTTAAAACAAGCATCTTTAAGAGCTTTAATAACAACATTAAAAATGGAACTGAAAAAATTCTTCGATCAGCTGAAGATATTAAGAAAAAAGCAATCATGATTGAACGTGAAGCTATCACTATTTTGGAAGATACTTTAGTTAAATTAGGATCTAGAATTGCCCGCTACAGTATTGAGGACAAAGTTAAATCATTAAAGAAAATTGAACTTAATTAATTAAGAAAATTGGAGTTGATTAATATTATTGATATCGAAAATCCCAACAGCACTGAACGCGATAATGAAATAAAACGGATAAAAAATATGACCAGCGCTGAACGTAGTGATGAATTAAAACTGATAAACAATCAAATCAAATACATAAAAAAAGAACGCTTCAAAGTTATTTTAGATCTTTGTTGTTGTGCCCTAGTTCTTGGTTTCTTTATTGTGTTATGATGAAATCTAACAATAGCATTATTCTTATTAGCTGCCTCAGTATTATTGAAAATCTCAAATCAAGCATTAAAAAAATAACTCTAACTAAAGAGTTATTTTTTTTTAGATAAAATTATGTTGTTTTTAAATGAACTTCATCGATTTCTTCAATTGTTTCTTCTTGATAAACATTCATATCAGCACTATCATCAGCATCTTTACGGAAGCCTTTGAGTTTCAGTTCATGTAACGCTCATAAAATAATTGGAATGACAATTAAAGTTGACACGATATCCATGACTGGATAACCTCAGAAATATAATCAAGCATTATCGTTAGCGTGTGCTATACGATATAGTAAGAATAAAGCAGGGATTTCAATGATAACCCCACGTAATAAAGCGATAAAAGTTGATCAAACGATACGGTTTGTTGATTGGAAGAATACCATAGCACCAAACTGAATCCCATAAACTGGCAATGATCAAAACATAATATAGATAACTTTGCGGACATCGTCACCTAATGTTTTCATCGTTCCTAGCTGGGTCATGTGACCGTTGATCATTAAACCAACCTGAGCGTTGTTTTTAACGTTGAATCCCGATGCAATTGCGTGACCTGATAACATTATCACAATCGTAACGATTACGAAGTAAGAGACGGCCATAATCATCGTTCATCAAACACCTTGAATAACACGATCTTTATTTTTAGCACCATAATTGTAAGCGATCAATCCTCGTGCCGCTTGGATAATTCCAAACGAAGGCATAAAGAAGAGCATCATCATTGGCATAACCCCAGCAAATAAACGTTGTCAATATTGGGTTCCAAAACTTTGTTGCAAGACGACTTCTAAATTAGCAGTCGTTAACTCGTTGATATTATGGATTCCATGAGACATTAGGAACTGCTTCATTGAATCAGGAATGGCGCCCCAGCCACCATGGGCTTTGATATTGGCGATCCATTGATTAATAGCATCAACATTTCAACTAATTGGATGAGAGGGCAAATTCGAGAGGAAATGGTTACCTACGGTTGAAGTAATTGAGTTTCCAAAATTACGAGCAAACGGTGTTAATCCAATTAGCATAACTAATAAGATTACTTTTTTGCCACCTCTTAAATATTTCGGACTAATAATAAAATGACCACCATGGCCAATATTACGAAAATAAAAGAATAAAACATATACTAGTCCCACGGCTCAAGCTATTGTTGTCGCAACTGCGCCACCTTTATAACCTAAACCAGCGATGTGGGGACTCATAAAAATATAATCTAGTAAAATATTTACTACTGAAGATATAATATAAGCTCCAGCAGCAACGCCGTTCAACCCATCACTTCGTAAGAAGTTAGTAATGAACATAAACATAAATTGAATGATACTTCCTCATAAATAAATGTTTAAAAAGGGTACGGCGTAATTTGTGATTGCCGGATCGTTTGGTGAAATTGCTTGCGCACTTCAAATTGCATTTAATGAAAATTTAGTAATTAAAGTCATTAAAATAACGACAGCTAAACCAATAAAAAATGATCATGCGGCAACTTCTTTTTGACGTTCAGGATTTTTTTGACCTAAGGCGACGCTAAAGCGGGTCGCCCCTCCGAGGGCAAATAAAAATCCAAATGACATTAATCCAGTAGCAATTGGATTAATTTTTGAAGATGCAATCCCAATTGAATAACCCTCATCAGACAGCAGTTGTTGTGCCATGAAAGAATCAAAAAATGTATAAAGTCCCATTACTAGCATTCCGATAATTGAGGGAATTCCGATTTTTAAAATTGCGTGTGGTACTTTCATCTTGCCAAACATATAATGGGCGCGATTTTGTTTCACTTGTTTTTTCGTTAACGCGATTTTATTGAGTGTTGTACTTGTCATTGTTGTTCACCATCCTTTGTAAATAATTTTTAAATACTAAAATTTCTTCAGCATTTAATTCTAAGAATTCGCTATTGAAGTTTTTTCAAAATTTTGCTTTAAAACTTTTTAAAACGTCAGCAGAGCGATTTAGTTTAATATATTTTGATCGTTTGTCGTCAAGATCATCTTCTAAATAGACGATGTTGCGGCCTTCTAAATTTTTAATAGCCCGCGACAATTGACCGTTGTCTAAACTGTATTTTTTTAAGATAGCACTAATTTTTAATGTTTTTTCCGGAGCCTTGCTTAATAAGTAGATAATTTTACCTTCAAGGGGGCAGAGATCAAAATCTTGTAGTAAGTTATTTAGGTGTCGTTTTCGCTTGGCAACCAATTGAATAAACAAACACATTGATTCTTTATACATATCCATATTTGAACCTCCTTTAGAATTTTTTTAACACAAAGATTACTGTTGCTAACTTAGTTGACATTATCAAATAAATTATACATAAATTTTTAGATAAAGCAAACATTATTTTTGCAATAATTTTTAGAAGCAAATTTAATTAAAAATTTAAAATACTTTTAACTAAGTCTTTTAAATTTTTAATTTTAACTATAAATATTTATATATTATAATGTAAGTATGGGAACAAGAGTGAAAATGTTTGTTCCCATAAAAAAATCATTTTATCTTTCTTTTATGTGTAGATATAAATTTTAAATATCTTTTTCATTTCTTCGTTTACAAATTTAAACTTACTTATAAGTGGCCATGATAAATTAAATATTAATAATAGATTAAAAATCAATAATATTTTAATTAAGATATCTAGTCACAATTGGTGATAAATTATAAAATTAGTCTCCTCTGCTAATTATGTTAAATAGGATCACTATGACAATTTAATTTTTTAAAATCAAATAAAATAATCATACTCTTAAAATAATTTTTTAACAATTATTAAAATCACATAGTAATAATATAATAAAAAAAATAAAAAAATAAAAAAAATATAAAATAAACATAATTACATAAGTGCGAGTTGCGACTCGCACTTATTCTTTTTTTATTTATTTTATTAGTTAATTATGTTATTATTTTTAGTAAATAAAGTAATTATTAATAAATATTAAGGAGTTCTAATAACAATGAACAAAAATAACAAAGTAACCATTGATCCACAAGTAGCTAGCGAAAATGCTCCAACAATAAAGAAACCTGATTTAATCCCAGCTGATTCAATCGTTGATAAATCAGCTAACGCCCCAATGACATGAAGAAGATTCGCATTTTTAATTAGTGGTTTGTTTGTATTTTTTATGTTAATGACGTTTTACGTGATCTCAATAGCATTATTATTTATGAAATCATTTAGCACTACTAACAAAATATTAGTTTTCATTCCAGGCTTTGCGGCTTTCGTTGGTCAATTTTTTGTATATTTATATTTATACAAAAAATTAAACAAATAATTTAGAAAAAGGCGATAAATAATGTATAATTAATATGTATAACTACTAAACTAAGTTATGAAGTTATACAATAAATTATAATAAATATTAATTTAATTTTTAATTAAGACAATTTATTTTGTTTTATCTCCTTTCGATTTAAGTTTAATTTTATTTTTAAAATTATTCTGTTCTCAAAGTGTTAAGTTACACTTTTCAGTGTTGTTATAGTGTTTTTTATCAAAATCATTAATAATTTATCAATTCACTTCTTTTCTTCGTTTTTGTATTAATTTAATATTATTTTTTAGGTCTTCAATTTTATTAAATTACATTTTATGAATTATTAAATTATCTAAATATTATTACTTAAAAATTATAAATCAAAAAACAAACTTTAATTAGTTTGTTTTTCTTTATTTAATTTAACTTTAAATTGCTTATATATTATATAATAAAAATATAGATGATGTTCGAATGAAAAAAAAGTTTTAAGGAGTTTCAAAATTATATGATACATTTTAGTTACGTTGAATTGATCGATCAAGAAAATAAAAAATTTTGCTTTCGCGATTTTTCAAATCGTTATATTGTTTTATATTTTTATCCCAAAGATAATACGAGCGGGTGTTCGATTCAAGCTAAAAGATACGGTCTATTAAATGCTCAATTTAAAAAACTAGGCTGTCGCGTTGTCGGAGTCGGTAAAGGTGACTTGAAATCAAAAGTTAAATTTTGTACTAAATATCATTTGCCCCAAATCATGGCGATTGATGATGATTTTAAATTAGGTAAAATGTTTGAAGTAGCCGAGCAGAAAAAAATGTTTAATAAACATTATTGAACATATAAAAGAAGTTCATTTTTAATTGATACTAAAAATTGAACAATATTATATCAACAAGTTCCAACTAGCGTCTTTGATGATGCTTTAAATAATTTAAATTTTTTAAGAAAATTAAATTATTAAATCGTAATTAGTAAAAGGAGAGTATTATGAAAATAATCGTTAATAACAGATATAACATTAAAATCTGAAAATTATATAAATATTTAAATAAACAGCGTCAAGCAACAGTTCAAGGTCAAAAAAACCATCACGATTTAACACAATTAATTAATTTTTTAAAGCATAATTGAAAAAATCGTAGAAGAAAAGACTATTCCGAAACGAAAGATGTAATTAAAGCACTAGGTCAAGGTTTATTTTTAGAGGAGCCAATCTTTATTATTGCATCAGGTGATGAAAAAGACATCTATGGTAAATCATTGCATATTCGTGATTGAAAAAAACATTTAATGAAATTAAAATTCAAAGAAGGTTTCAATTTCATTAAAATTTCTTATTTAAGTTCTCACTTATTAAGTCCTGATACGATTGAAAAATTACAACAGATCGATAATGAATTATCACAATGAAAACAACGTGATTATATTATTTTTAAACTAAAATATTTATGAACGATTGTTTTTCCAAATAACAATCTAGATGAGCACCAAATTGCTAATTTAGTTCCTATTAGTGCTGAAGAAATTGCTATTAGTGATCAAAACTTTCGCCAAAAGGATTTTTTATACCCAGTTAGCAGTCGTAAACATTTTGAACTACTAGTTCATTATAATATCGATCAAGATTTCTTACTAGATTCTGAAAAACACCACGATCCTAAATGATTTATTAACGAAGTTGCCACTTTGCATAACTCACGTAAGAACTTTGAGAAAAAGCACAAAGCTTATATGCCCACACCTGGTGCTATCATTGTCCATATTGAATCGTTTATTATTTTTGAACATAAGTTACATTATGTCAAAAATACAACGCTATACCCTTCTAGAGTGTATAAGTATGATCAAAATAACGTTTGATCATACAAAGAAGTAAAAAGTTACATCGTTAACAATCCCTCATATCATGGTGATTGACAAGAAGCTTTTAAAACTAACATCAATGTTTATGATTTTCATAAATCATTTATGTTTGAAGATGAAATTAAACAATTACAAGATATTAGTCTGATTAATCAAGAAGAAGACTATGATGAATTTCATGAACAATTAACGAACTTATACATTCAATTAATTATTAACGATCTTAATAAAATGTTTAAACCAATTTTCTACTTTAAAAAAGATGTTTTTGGCAAACGAATTACTTTTAAAAAACGCCGTAAAGAATATGTCATTAAATTAGTTACTGATTTTTCAGGCGCTGATTTCTTATATCGAAATCATAGCCAAAATATCAATTACCAAAAAACTGAATACGCTTTTTATTGCAAAACCATTTGACCAATTTATGAAACAATGCAAATTTTTAAGAATTTTTGTATTAAAATTATTAAAAATATTTAACAAATTATGATATTTTAGTATATAATAAATTTATGACTTTTTTTGACAAATTAATTAACAACTGCAGCAAATGAGAAGAATTAGTATCAAAAAACAAATTTATTACTAAAATGCTTAACCAAGAGATTGATCAAGAACAAATGTATCAATTTTGAATTCAATCTTGTTTATACATGAGAATATTTAAAAAATGTTTTTATGTGCTTCGTAATTCAAAAAATACTTTTGAAAACGAAGATTTTGCTGATTATTTTTTATCAAGAATGGTAAATACTAAAACTAATATTAATAATAATGCTTATGGATTCGAGTCTGTTGATGTTGCTGATATCAAAATGAATTCAGCAACGATTGAATATGTTAACTTTATGCTAAACATTGCAAACGATTACAATTATGCTGATTTATTAATCACGCTAGCACCTTGTATTATTAGTTATGGTCTTTTCTTCAATATGTTTATTGAATTTGAAGAAAAGCACAATACTAAAATAACTTTTCCAGATCCTCAACAAGCTGCTAGCAAAGTTTGATTTGACAATCGTAACCGATCGGAAAAATCATATTCAACTTTAAAATACATTAATTATCTAAATTACTGAGGCGAACAAAATAGTGATTATGATTTTGAACATTTAAGTGACTTATTTAATATTGCAGTTGAATGTGAAATTAATTTTTTCTATATTATTTCAGGCGACTCACTAATTAATATTTTTTAAGATTAAGGAGTCCAATTATATGATGAAACAAGTTTTAACAATTGCTGGGAGCGATTCTGGAGCAGGAGCTGGTATTCAGGCTGATCTGAAAACTTTTGCTGCTTGTGGTGTTTATGGAACATCTTGCATTACGAGTGTTACTGCTCAAAATTCTCAAACAGTATCATTAATTAATAATTTAGACCCAAAAATCATCAAAGCGCAAATTAAGAGCGTTTTAGATGATTTTTATATTACTCATATTAAAATTGGTATGATTGGCGATTTAGCTGGCGCTAAAGCGGTCGTTGAAATATTGCATCATTATAAAATAGTAAAAAAATATCCATTAATAATTATTTATGATCCGGTGATGGTTTCAGAAACTAATGCTGCTTTGATGAATGATGCTTTGATTCCTTATATTATTAGTGAATTGATTCCTCTAGTCGATGTTATTACGCCTAATTTATTAGAAGCGTCTAAAATTACAAAGACAGCGATTACTGATCAAATAACGATGGAAAAAGCAGCGTTAGTGATTGCTGAAATGGGCCAATGTAGCGTCATTGTTAAAGGTGGTCATTTAGTTGATAGAGCACTTGATGTCTGTTATGATTTTCTAAATAAAAAATTCTTTTATTTAGAAAAACCATTATTAAAAACAACAACCACTCATGGAACAGGTTGTAGTTTTAGTAGTGCAATTTGTGCTAATTTAGCGCTGGGAATGTCATTTTTAACAGCTACTACTAAAGCTAAAAATTATGTTTTTAACGGGATTAAATATGGTCAAAAATTAAATCGTAGCGGTGGTAAAGACCCGATCAATCATTTTTATAAATTTAGGGAAGTTGAAAATGAAAAATAATTTAAAAGTTAATTATGCAATTTATTTAGTGGCCGATGATAATGTGCCAAATTTAGCAGAATCGTTAGAAAAAGCGCTTAAAAACGGAGTCACAATCGTCCAATATCGTAATAAAAACGATGCTGATGACCTTTTTTTAGCAAAAGCTAAAAAAATTCAAAGCTTATGCCAAAAATATCAAGTGCCTTTTGTGATTAATGATAATCTCAAAGTTGCGATTGCACTTAAAAGTGATGGTCTCCATGTTGGTCAAGATGATCTTGATATTAAATTAATTAAAGCAAGCTATTTTGGCTTAGTTGGCGTTAGTTGTCAAACTATTAGCCAAATTAAAACAGCTATCAAAGACGGCGCTGATTATATTGGTCTGGGAGCGATTTATCCAAGTACTACTAAGCCAGATGCCAAAATTGTAACAACGACTGTTTTAGCAAAAGCGAATCAAGAAAATATTCCGATTGTTTTAATTGGTGGAATGAATCAAAAAACAGTTGCTAATTTAGTTGATCAATATTGTTATCAAAACTTTGCTTTCGTTAGTTACATTTTAAAAAGTCCCAACATTAAACAAAGTATTAATGATATTAAAAAAATTCTTAATTTAAAATAGGAGTGCCCTTATGAAATTAGTTGGTATTATTGTTGAATATAATCCGTTTCATAACGGCCATATTCATCATATTGAAGCAACGCGAGCAAAATTCCCCGATAGCATTATTGTCGCCATTATGAGTGGTAAGGTGTGTCAACGGGGCAATTTTGCGAGCGCTAGTAAGAAACAACGTGCTCGTATTGCAATTAAATATGGTGTTGACGTTGTTGTTGAACTACCACTTTTTAAAGTTTTACAAGCAGCTCATTTATTTGCCTTTTATGCGGTTGAAATTTTACATCGAATTGGTGTTATGGCAATTGTTTTTGGAAGTGAATCAAACAATATTGATAAACTTAAAAAAATTGCTATGGCTCAAATTACTCAAAAAAAGATCATTAATAAAAATATCAAACAATTTTTAAAAAGTGGCCTAAGCTATCCTAAATCTTATAATGAAGCTTTAAAATTAGCGATCGGTGAAAGCGTTGATGATGCTAATGATATGTTGGCGATTCAATATATTAAAACTATTTTGGAACACAACTATCAAATTGAACCAATCGCTATCAAAAGAACGATTCCTTTCCATAGTAATGAGGCGCTTGCCCAATTTGCTAGCGCGACTTTAATTCGTTCAATGATCGCCCAAAAACTTAACGTTAGCAAATTTAGCCCAATGAAGCGTTTTAAAAATGCCCAGATTCAAAATCAGCGCATTTTTAAAAAACTCAAAAAAATCTTTGCTAGTTGTCCTTTATCAGTTATCAAACAATATCACCTTATTAGTGAAGGGATTGAAAATTTAATTGCTAAACAATTAAAGCTTAGTCCTAATTATGAAACGTTAGTTGAAAACTGTGTTTCACGACGTTATACACGATCACGAATTCAAAGAACGTTAATGAGTATTTATTATCAAATAAAATTTGATAATAATAACAATAACTTAACAATACAAAACAAAGTAATTAAACAAAGCGTTAACCTAAAAGTTTTAAGCTATAACAAAAAAACTAAGTTTAATCTAAAAAAAGATTTACATGCTATAATTATAAATAATTATGAATCAAAAAAACTTACGTTATAACCATAAAACGCTTGCTATTACCGAAATTGGAATTGTGATTGCACTAACTTTAGTCTTAGAAATAATTTCGCGCCTGATTTTTACAATGCCTAGTGGTGGCACAATTAATATCGGTTATGCGATAATCTTTTTTTATGCTTTTCGACGCGGTTTTTGACTTGCTACTGTTTTAGTTTTATTCAATAGTGTCTTAATGGTGATTTTTATTTTTCCCCCAATTGGTTTTGGTCAGTTTCTGCTAGATTATATTGTTGGATATCAAGCTATCCCGATCGCGGTTGCTTTGTTTGGTTGAACTTTAAAACCCCAAAAAATAACTTTGTTAAAAATTATTTTTAGCGTTTTAGTCGGCATGAGTTTAGCGTTTATGACTTCAACAATATCAGGAGTTTTTTATTTTATTTTAAGCGGTAGTATTGGGGCTCGTTTTGAAGCGAGTTTAATTTATAATTTAATTTATAGCGCCCCAACTGCTGGTGCAACTCTAATAATATTAATTTTGATTTATCGTAAAAAAATCCTCATAGAATGATAATATATTAGTAATTGGATTTTATGTTTAATTATTAGTTATTTAAAAACAGAAAGGATATAAAATGGTTGAATTAATTAATCAAATAGAATTAATGGATTGTTTTAAGTACTTAAAGCAAATAAAAAATGAAAGTATTGATTTTATATGTATAGATCCTCCTTATGGAAAAATAAACGGAATGATATTGAGTGGACAAAAAGAAAAAATAAATTGAGATCATAAAATAAATTGAGATGTATTGTTTAAGGAATACAAACGAATTATAAAAAAAGGTGGTACTATAGCTGTTTTTGGGCAACAACCCACTTATAGCAATATGATTACAAACAAAATTTTAGATTTTAAATACGAATTTATATGAGAAAAAAATAACTGTTCTCAAGGATTTAATAGCGATAAAATGCCTTTAATATATACTGAAAATATTGCTGTTTTTATTAAGCCAGGCCTTAAAAGAACTTTTAATAAACCTAGTAAAGGTAAAGAAATAAATAAAAATAAATATTTTAACAGATGGTATTCTCAACAATTATATTATTTAATTGGAAAATCTAGAAGAGGAATACATAAAGATTTTGGTCACAGAAAATTAGAATTTTATTTTTTATTTGTAGGTAAGCATTTTGGATTATGTAGTGAAACTCTATATAATGACTTAATAGAAAAATATAAAATAGATAAATGAAAATATTTCAAACCTTACAAATATTTAAAAGAAATTTATGATAAAGAAAAAAAATGAGATAAAGAAAGTTTAGATAGCACAATATATAACGGAACACTAAATAATATTTTAAAATTTAAAAAAGATTATAAACCATATTATCATCCTACACAAAAACCAATAAAATTAATTGAACACTTAATTAAAATATATACAAATAAAAACGATATTGTTTTAGATACTTTTATGGGTAGCGGAACAACTGCTGTAGCATGTCAAAATTTGAATAGAAATTTTATGGGTTGCGAATTAGATCAAAAATATTATGATATTGCTTTAGGGAGAATTAATTATGATGATAAAAAATAAATTGTTATTTTATGCTTATAAAATTGATGGTAGTTCTCATAGAGAAGGTATAAAAAACGAATTTAAAATATTAGAATATTTAGAAAAACGATATAAGGACGATATAGATGTTTTATAATTAGGAAAAAAATTTAAAAATATTAAGGACGTAAAATTCCTACATAAAGGTGGTACAAAAAATAAATCAGACATAGATATAATAATAAATAAAGATAACAAGTTATCTATTTCTATTAAAAGGCATAGCGGAAAAGGCACATTAGATTATAAAAATATTTCAAAATTTGAAACAATTTTTGGAAAAGATAAATCTGAAGAATTAAAAAATAAATTAAATGATATTAAAAATAAATATTATGGAA
This sequence comes from Mycoplasmatales bacterium, assembly GCA_965237585.1. Lineage (GTDB taxonomy): Bacteria > Bacillota_I > Bacilli_A > Mycoplasmatales > JABABV01 > JABABV01. The sequence continues at coordinate 247,236 of OZ250146.1, forward strand.
AATCAGAATTTATTGAAGTAGCAAGAAAAGAAGTAAAAGATTTATCAAGTTATTTTTTAAATAATGTTATAAATAGTGACATGATAAAAAAAGCTATAAATTATTATAAAGATTATGTTTGTGATTATTTAATTGTTAATTGTGTTAATTTGAATAAACTTTATATAATGAAGACAGAAAATAGAATCGATATTAATGATTGGTTAGATTTTAGTGATAAAGACAATTATAAACTTATTAGCAAAACAAAAAAAACTATGGAAAGTAGAACTATATTTAAAAATGGTAAGGATACGAATATACGATTTAGATTAGTATTAAACAATGGGATAACGGCTTTTATAGGGTTAAATCCAAGAACTAAAAACAGTATATTAACTATTAAATTGCAATTAGATAATGTTTTTACTCTTGTGAATAATTCTAAAGCAATAAAAATTGATTATAAATTATTATAACGAATCAAGGAGTTTTTAAAATGTTATTTAACAAACTAGTCAGTTTTAATCGTAAAGCTTGAAACGCTTATTTAAATCATAGCTTTGTGGAAAAATTATTCGCGGCCCAATTAAGTAATAAGGAATTTAAATATTATTTATTACAAGACCACTTTTATTTATTAGAATATGGTCGTGCTTTTTTAGCGCTTGGTTATAAATCTTCAACTCATGAAGAAATGATTTTTGCAGTTGAAAACTGCAAAGGAATCATTTATGGCGAAACGAAAATGAATGAAGATTTATTAAAATACGATATCGCTAAAGGAATGCTTGAGAAAAATGTTCCTAGTTTAATTACTAACGCCTATACTAATTACTTTAATAACTTAGTTATTAAAGGTGAATACATTGATTTATTAGTAGCGTTAGCTGTTTGTACGATCGGATATGGTCGAGCAGCTCAAAAACTAATTAAAAAATATCCTCATATTGATGAGGGTCATCCTTATAAACTTTGAATTGATGAATATACTAGTCAAGACTTCGATATGATAATTGATACTTATATCAATTTCATTAATCAATATTCTCGTAAAATCAATTTATCTAAATTAAAAGATTTAAATAAAATTTTTGGTGATATTTGTCGATTAGAGATTGCCTTTTTTAATCAATGTTTCGAACAATCACATATTTATTAATAATATTTTATCAAAAAGATAGACAACATCTATTTATAATAGTATAATTGTTCTATCTTTAAAACTCAGGGGTGCCATTTTGGCTGAGATATACCCTTCAACTTGATCTAGATAATTCTAGCGTAAGAAGTAGTTTTTATTTTATTTGTCCTTCGTTGGCATAAAGTAGAGATTCAAAAAGCAAAGAGTTTTTTAATATCTTTGCTTTTTTTATTGTTTTAAAGGTCAATTACATTATCTTAATTAGTAAAAAAATTACTAAAAAAAATTGAAAGGTTTTTAATTAAATTATGAAAATTGATTATGAAAAAAATCGTCTTCACTTTATTAGTGAAGTCGGGATCGCCATTGCATTAATGACGATTTTATTATATATCGGAGCACTAATTCCAATCGGAACTAGTGGAGGAGTTCTTAACTTAGGAATGCCTGTTATTGTTTTTATGACTATTAGACGCGGGATCTTGACAGGAATTTTATTGGGCTTTGTTATGGGAGTCGTCCATGCTTTTGAAGGGGTTGGTTACTTAATGTCACCCTCACATCCTCTTATGGGGCTAATGTTGGACTATTATTTACAATACATTTCATTATCATTAGGTGGAATATGATTGCTCTTATTTAAGTTTAAAACTGACAAAAACATTAATACATTAATTTTAGGATTAGTTATTTTTACTAGTTTTGTCGCTGCTTTAACTGTCGAAACATTTTCGGGCATTATTGCTTGAAATAATGGCCAAACTGGTTGAGGATTAATCGTTTATTGTATCGTTACTAACTATCCCTATTTGTTAGCAACTTTCATAGTAACATTAACTACTTTAGTGCCATTATTTTTAATTGGTTTTGAAAGTAATTTAGTTTTCATTAAACCATTACCAAAATTTCACCGAAAACTTTTAACATTTAAAAAAAATAATCTTGACAAAGTCCTTGATTAAATATATAATTCTTATACGTTTTATATATTTATAAAAATACAAATTCAACAATCTGTAGGGGGTTAGAATAATATGGCAGTACCATTTAGAAGAACGTCGAAGATGATTAAACGTAAACGTCGCTCTCATCAAGCGTTATCAGCAGCTGATTTAATAGCATGTAATAACTGTGGACAAAATATTCAACAACATCGTGTTTGTGAACATTGCGGTTTCTACAAAGGCAAAAAAGTTATCTCAACTAAAAATGATTAATTTATAAATAATCATCAATTCCCAAAAAATAGAAAAACTAATTTTAGAAGTTTTTCTATTTTTTAATGCTAATTTTTTACTAAAACATTGACCGCTAAATAACTTTATAACATTAATAATTTTATTACGAAAATGACTTTTTTTACAACATTGACTATCATAAAAGAAATAATATATAATAAGTATAGGTAAGTAGCGAAATCGAAAGTTATAATACTAATAAACTACTAATATTAATAGTTAATATTTAAGATAATCATAATTAGTAGTTGATTAGTAAAATTAAATTTATTAATTTCTTGTTATAGCGAAACTAATTTCATTTGATCAAACTAGTTATCTGAAAAATAAATATTAAATAATACAAAAACAAATTTATTGGAGGACTTAATGAAGTCTCAACATCAACATATTAGCGTAATGCTAAATCAATTAGTAGACGCCCTTAACATAAAAGATGATGGGATTTACGTCGATGCTACGCTCGGACGAGCTGGTCATTCAGAATTAATTTTACAAAAATTAACTACTGGTAAATTAATCGCCTTTGATAAAGATAGTAGTGCAATTGCATATTCGCAAGCAAAATTAGGAGCTATTAGTGATCGCTTTAAAATTATTAAAAGTGATTTTGCTGATATCAAGATGGCACTTTCAGAAATTGGAATTAATAAGATTGATGGCATTATTTATGATTTAGGTGTTAGTTCGCCCCAATTAGATAATGCTGATCGTGGTTTTAGTTTCCATAATGATGGGCCCCTAGATATGCGAATGGATCGTGAGCAACTTAAAACTGCTGCCGATATTGTTAACTTTGATTCCTATGAAGAAATTAGAAATATTTTATTTCGTTATGGTGATGAAAAGATTGCTCCCAAGATTGCTCGCGCTATTATCGCTGCTCGCGACATTAAACCAATTACTTCAACTTTAGCATTAGTCGATATTATAAAATCGGTCTATCCAGCTAAATTAGCGCGTAAAAAACATCCCGCTCGTAAAACTTTCCAAGCGATTAGAATTGCTGTTAACGATGAGTTAAACGTGATTCAACGATCAATTGATGCTGCTAGTGAACTTTTAAATAGTGGGGGACGAATTTGTGTAATTAGTTTTCACTCTGGTGAAGACCGTATCGTTAAAAGAATTTTTAACAGTTTAACGAAGTCAAAATTACCACCAAATTTACCGATTAAATTTGATGATTCGGCTCCTTTTATTACAATTTCAACTAAAAAAGTTCTCAGTTCTGAAGTTAATCAAAACTTAAGATCACGAAGCGCAAAATTAAGAATTATTGAAAAACGATAACACAATAGATTGGTAGGGTGATCTGTTATTTGGAAAATCAGTTTTTAGAATTAATCATTGAGATCAACATTTCAACTATTAAACTATTAGTGATTAATAAACATACACAAGACGAAACCAAAATTGTGGTTTTATATAAAAAGATTTATCATAACAAAATTATCGATAGTGTTAATAAGCGAATTATTAATTTGAAAAAAATTCAAGAATGATTAGCAATTACACTAAACGATGCTGAACAAAAACTAAATTGTAAATTAAAAAATATTTTAGTAGTTGTTTGTGATTTAGGATTTAAATTATTAGTCATTGATAAAACTTATCATTTTACAACTGATAAGTTTGATCGCAAAAATAATGCAATTTTATTAGAACGAATCAAAATTTTAAACACGATTCCGACATTAGCGATGATCAATATTATCCCGCTTAGTTATAAAATTGATAATGATCTTAAAATCCATTATCCACCAATCGGTCTAGCAATTAAAAAACTGATCACAATCAAAGCGCTATGTTATTTTTTAAATAAAAATTTTATCAACGATGTTAAAATTTTATTTCATCAATTAGATTTAAATATTAAAGAAATTATTTCCGAATCAGTTGGTCTATCTTATGAACAAAGTCCAATTAAAGAATTAAAACAACAGATTTTGTTTTGTGATGTTGACCATGATTATAGTAAAGTCGCAATTAATTATAGTGAAATTATTTGAAATCAGGCGATTTTAAAAATCGGTATTAATCAAATAATTAAAGATATTGATTATTTTCTAAATTGCGGCTTAGCCCAATCACGAGCAATCTTTGAACTTTATGGTATTTTAAGCATTAATTTCGAAGAAGACATTAATAACAAAATTATTTTTCAACGTTATTTTGCTGATATTGATAAAAAAGTTATTTATAAAGTTGAATTTTTAACAAAAGTTATTAATGCTCGGGTTTTAGAAATCATTACTAAATTAGTTAATAGATCACGTAATTTAACTAATTTAGACGCCGCCCTATTTATTTTTAGTGGCCAACTATCCAAAATCCAGAATTTTAAAAAATTCATTAATTATCATTTTCGTGATTTAAAGATTAAGCTTTATCAACCAAAAACTATTGGAGTAACTAAAAATAACTTTAGTGCTATTTTGGGAAGCGTTTATTATTTCAATCATAAACGCTTAATCAATCAACGCCTAGCTAAAAAAATTCATTATAATCAAGATAATCTCTGATCAAAAATAAAACAATTGAATTCATAAAAAAAGTAAAAAAAATTAAAATAAAATATGAAAACGGAGGATCATTTATGTTTGAAGATATTACTATATCATCAGAAAAAAATTATACTTTAAATAATGTTGCTACTGGAGTCGCACGGATTAAAGTTATCGGTGTTGGTGGAGCTGGAAACAATGCTGTTAATCGCATGGTTGAAGAAGGTATCGAGGGAGTCGAATTCATCGTTGCCAATACTGACAAACAAGTTTTAAAAACTTCTAAAGCTAACATTAGATTAGTCTTAGGTGAAAAATTAACTAAAGGATTAGGTGCCGGAGCTGATCCTGAACTAGGTAAACAATCAGCTGTCGAAGCTGAAAAAGAATTAAAAGAATTATTAAAAGATACTGACTTAGTTTTCGTAGCAGCAGGAATGGGTGGAGGAACTGGTACAGGAGCAGCTCCAATTGTTGCCAAAATTGCTCGTGAATTAGGCGCATTAACAATTGGGATTGTAACTACTCCTTTTAAATTTGAAGGCGGTACACGTACTAAAAACGCTCAATTAGGATTATCAGAAATGAAAAAAGCAGTCGATTCATTAATTATCGTTTCCAACGATAAGTTATTAGAAGAGTTTGGTAATATTCCATTAAAAGATTCATTTCAATATGCTGATGCAATTTTACGCCAAGGAGTTCGTACAATTACTGATTTAATTGCAATTCCTGCTTATATTAATCTTGATTTTGCCGATGTTCGTACTGTTACTGCTAATAAAGGAAAAGCTTTAATCGGAATCGGTAAATCTAGTGGTGATGATAAAGCTGTCAAAGCAGCGCTACAAGCAATCACATCACCAATCTTAGAAGCGTCAATAAAAGGCGCAAAACACGCTATTATTAATGTTACTGGAGGTCAAAGTATTTCGTTATTAGACGCTTCTAAAGCAGTTGATGCTATTAAAAAAGTTGCTGGTAGTGAATTACATACTATTTTTGGAATCTCAATCAATGAACAGTTAGGTGATGAAATTTATGTTTCTGTTATCGCAACTGGACTAGATCAAGAAAAAGAAGTTGCCCCAAAACGCAACATCGAAAAAGAATTAGCGTTTATGACGCCAGAAGAGATTCATTTATATGCGACTGGTAAATTATCAAATACGATGCAAAAAGCTGCTGAAGCGGCTGAAGTAGTAGCTGCTGTGCCAATGCCGAAGAGCGCTAGCGCCAATGCTGACAAAATCAGCAAAGCGGTTAATCATGATTGGGATGAAGACGATGATGAATTACCTTCATTCCTAAGAAGAGGTAATTAATTATGGCAATTTTTAAGCGTTTATTTCAAAAAGAATTATTAGAGAATGAATTATTTGGAAAAACAGCAAAACCAGTTTCTGATGAAGATCGTCAAGAAATTTTAAAAGAAGCTGAGGAACATCCTAAAAGTATTATGACTTTTCAACCACATGATTTTAGTGAAGTTCAAATTATCGCTAATCATTTAATTCATAAACGCTCAGCGATCGTTGATGCTGAGCGCCTAGATAAAAAACAAACAATTAAGTTAGTTAATTTTTTATTAGGTGTTATTTATACTTTAGATGGATCTGTTAAAAAATTATCACCAACAATTTTCTTATTCACTCCTAAACATATTAAAATTTCTCATAAGTCAAAAGAAATCTTGAAAAAATAACCAATTTGGGAATATGTTATAATTTTAATATATAAAAAATAACAAATCCTAATTCGTTATTTTGTTACCGGAGGTGTATATGAGAGAAAATAAAGAATGAGCTTTTTTGTACGCGACCATCTTTGTCGTTACTTTTATATCAGGAATCTTGTTTTTCATTCACGGAATGGACATCCGTGATAATTATTATTTATTATTAGCACAAAATAGTCCAAGTAACGACAATACCGGCGTAATAATTAGTGCAATTAACAGAATCAAAAACACATACACAACAATGTTTCTATGTTTTTGAATTCTACTTTGTATCTCATTAGTAGCTCTATTTTTCTTCTTAGTTTCAATTTCTTCAACTAATCGTGAAGAAGATTATGAAGTTCAGAAATTGAATCTAGAAATGTCTAGATTAAAACGTCGTCAAAGAAATAAAGAAAAACATTCTGAATCAAGAAGATTACGACAATTAAACAAAATCAACAAAATTAAAAAGAAAGATGATTTTAATTTATAGATTTTAATTAAAAATAATGAATTTTATTAAAATTTTCATTATTTTTTAATGTAATAAAGCGTTATAAAATGTTATAATTATTATTAATCTTAATTTAAAATTATTTTAAAAATCATCGAGGAGTTATTATAATTATGAGCGAAACAAAAATTAATCCTAAAAAGAAATATAATCATACTTTATTAATGCCCGTTACTGATTTCAGTATGCGTGCTGGTTTAGTCAAAAAAGAAGCCAAATATAGTCAAAAATGAAATGATATGGATCTGTATCGTCAACTATTAAAAAGAAACAAAAATAATAAAAGTTTCTTTTTACATGATGGTCCTCCTTATGCTAATGGTAATTTACACGTAGGTCATGCTTTTAATAAGATTTTAAAAGATATGGTAATTCGTTATAAAACATTACAAGGTTTCTATGCTCCATTTATTGCTGGTTGAGATACGCACGGTTTACCAATCGAGCACAAAATGTTAACGACTAAAAAAATTAAATTTAGCGATTTAGATAAAGCGACGTTAAGAAATATGTGTAAAGATTATGCGTTAAGCCAAGTTGAAATTCAATTAAATCAGTTTAAAAAAATGAATTTATTAACTGATTTTAAAGATTATTATGTAACTTTAGATAAACGCTATGAAGCAAAACAGATTGAAATCTTTGCAAAAATGGTTGAACAAAAGATAATTTATCGTGATTTAAAACCAATCTATTGATCACCTTCTTCACAATCAGCACTAGCTGAGGCTGAGATCGAATATTTAGAACATCGCTCACCATCAGTCTATGTTGCTTGTAAAATTAAAAAAACTACTAATCCAATTTTAAAAGATGCTGAATTAGTAATTTGAACAACAACTCCATGAACGCTAATCGCTAATGCTGCGATTGCCGTTCATAAAGATATTGATTATGCGCTAATTCAAGTTGATAATGGACGAAAATTAGTAGTTGCCCAAGAACTAATTGAAAGTTTAAAAACTGCGATTGGTTGAAGTGAAGTGAAAACTTTAGCAACTTTTAGTGGTCGTGATTTAGTCGGGATTACTTATTTACAACCAGTTGATAATACGATCAAAAAAGTTGTCTTAGGTCATCACGTAACGATCGAATCTGGTTCTGGTTTAGTTCATATTGCTCCAGGATTTGGAGAAGATGATTTCCGAATCGGGAAAGATAATAATCTAGATATGATCGTTCATGTTTCTGATGATGGAACGTTAACTAAAGATGCTGGTGAACTAAGTGGTTTATTTTATGCTGATGCTAACAAACCAATCGGGATGGCACTAGCTAGTGCTAATAAATTATTAAAGTTAAAATTTATTAAACATCAATATCCCCATGATTGACGTACTAAAAAACCGGTAATGTATCGTGCTACTTTACAATGATTTGTTTCAATTGAACCAATTAAGGCCGGAATTTTAAAAACAATTACAGCTGATGTTAGTTGACATCCAAGTTGAGGAGAAAGTCGCTTAGCGAAGATGATTTCTGATCGTAGCGATTGATGTATTTCGCGTCAACGTAGTTGAGGCGTACCGATTCCAATTTTCTATGATAAAAATAATCAACCAATTTATGACCAAGCAATTTTTGCTCACGTCGCTGATTTATTTAAAACTCATGGTTCAAACATTTGATTTGAAAAAGATGCTGATGATTTATTACCAGCTCAATATCGTAATCAAAAACTTCGTAAAGAAACCGATATTATGGATGTGTGATTTGATTCTGGAGTTAGTCATTATGCGATTAGTGCTATGTTTGATGTTCCCAAAGAGATTGATCTTTACTTAGAAGGTAGCGATCAATATCGTGGTTGATATAATTCATCAATGATTACTGGTTATGTTGCTTATAAAAAATCACCTTATAAGAACGTTTTCTCACACGGTTTTGTCTTAGACGAAGCTGGTAATAAAATGTCTAAATCAGTCGGTAATGTGATTGATCCTTTAAAAGTTATCAATACACTAGGTGCTGATATTTTACGTTTATGAGTTGCTTCTAGTGAAGCAATCAACGATGTTCATATCGGTCAAAACATTTTAAAACAAACAAGTGAGAACTATCGTAAAATCCGTAACACGCTACGTTTCATGATTGGTAATCTAGCTGATTTTAATTTTGAAACTGATTCACAAGTTGAATTAGCTAGTGTTGATCAATATGTTTTATTACGTTGAAATATATTAAAACAAGAAATTATCAATAATTATGATAATTTCAAAATGCATTTAGTTGTTAAAGAAGTTCTCAACTTTATTGTTGATGTTTTAAGTAGCTTTTATTTTGATTTTGCTAAAGATATTTTATATATCACTAAAGCAAAATCAACTCGTCGTTTACAAGTTCAAAGCGTTATTTTTACAATTCTTAATGATCTATTAGTAATCTTGGCTCCAATCTTAGTTACAACGATTGAAGAAGCTTATGAGCATATCAACATTACTGATAAACATGATTCAGTTCATTTTATGAGTTTTTATAAAAAACGTCCCCCAAGTGTTGACCACGACTTATTATCAAAATGAAAAACCTTTTTAGAATTACGTAGTCAAGTTTTTAAAGAATTAGAAATTATGCGTAATGATAAAATTATTGGTAAATCATTAGAAGCTCAAGTTGATTTAGAATTACCAGAATCTTTCCGTATTTTTGATAATGATAATATTGCTCAATTACTAATCGTTTCACAATTAAGCGTTAAATACAGTAATACTAAGCAACCAATTATTAAAGTCAGCAAAGCTGATGGTTTAAAATGTATGCGTTGTTGACATATTGAAGAGGGCGCAAATATGCACGATAGTGAAATCTGTAGTAATTGTTTTAGTGAAATTAGTTAGTTATTATATATTAAAATAACTACTTTTAACGACACAGAAAATATTAATAAAGGAGTTCTGAAAAATGGAAATTTTTAAACTAGTTAATGTTTGTAGTGAATATCCACGAGTCAAAAAAGAAAAACCATTCCAATTAAAAAACTTGTCTTTTGATATGAAAGCTGGTGAAGCAATTGGAATTGTTGGACCAAACGGAACTGGTAAAACAACAATTATTAAAACATTGTTAGATTTGTTACCAATTACTAAAGGTACATTAACATGAAAATATGGAAACTTTTATAATGTATATGCTAATATTGGTGTGCAATTACAAGATACTGCTTATGCATCACAAACAAAAATTAGTGAATTAATTGATATTAATACGAAATTTAATACTAATTGAGATTGAATTAAAAAGCATCAAGAAATGTTGAAAATTCCGACATTAGATAAATATTTCAAAGATCACTCTAAAGGTGAACGTCAAAAAATTGATTTATTAATTGCAATCGCTAAAAAACCCGACGTTTTAATATTAGATGAAGTTACTTCTAATTTAGACCCAATTTCTAAATTAGAAGTAATCCATTTTTTACAACAATGAAAAAAATCAAAACGCAGTATTTTGATAACTAGTCATTATTTAGAAGAGTTGGAAGAAATTTGTGATCGCTTAATCTTTATTAAAGATGGTGCGATCGTTGGTAATAAAACGATGCTAGAGATTAAAAATCAATATGGTAAAATTATTAATTACTATAAGGAGTTGTACATTTAATGACATCTTTTGTTAAGAAACCTAGTAGTAATTATCGTGATTTTTTCAACATCACTAAAGTTGGTTTGATAAAATTATGAAGAACAAAATCATTATTATTATGAGGTCTAGTAATTCCCACTGTTATTATTATTCTTTTATCAACAACGCTACCTCTAAATACTAGAGCGATGGGGTTGCGAATTGGTTTAATGGTTGCTATTTGTGTAATGGTTTGTAATTTATTACCAAGTACAATTGGTAATTTACGAATCTCTAATTCATTTGTGCAATTTAAACTTTCTGGTTATCGTGAACGAATTATATTATGTGCAATGTCATTTGCAATCTTCATATTTTTTTGAATAAGTATCACGTCAGGAATCGTTATTAGTGTTATTATAAATGGGGGTGTTGGTTTTCTAGAACACGCCAATTATTATCATCCTATTTCTCAAGGACATGCGTGATTAAACTTATTTAGTACTTATTTTTTAGTATTATTTTGTGCGATAGCTTTTATCCCGATTGGTTGATCGATCAGCTCTATCGGAGCTGATATGCGTATTCTTGGAATGGCAACAGCGATGACAATGTCGTTTGTTTTAATAATTTCAGGAACTTATTTTAATTTTCAAACATTATCAATTTTACACGATGGCAATTGAAAAATTTTAGGTGACATTTTATACATTCTTCCACCAGGAGCAATTTATAATTTAATCGGTTTAGTGATCGGTATGAGCAATCCAACAACAGGACATAGTGCTTGGTCTTTTGGAATTAATGATAATCCAGTAATGATAATTTTACAAATTGGGTCATTAATTTTAACTTTCATTATTATTTTATGAGCTATTAAAAAGTTTTTTAAATTTTCAAATTAAATTTATTAAGGATGTCAAATGCGTAATTTAAAAATTAATTATCATAAATTTATTTATCCTATTATTATTTTTACTGTTGTAATTTTAGCCGATCAATTTACAAAAGCGCTAGCGACGTATTTAAATAACCATCTCGTCACTAAACATCACATCATTGGTAAATTCATTACTTTTAATTATGTTACTAATACTGGGGCTGCTTTTAGTAGTGGTCAAGGTCACCAGATGATTTTTAATATTATTGCAATTTTGATGGTGATTTTTGCGTTATGAGTTTCGACTTATTTAGTAACTTCACTATTCAGTATTGGAATTTTATTAATGGGTGCTGGGGCATTAAGTAATTGTATTGAACGTTTAGCGACTAATAAAGTGACTGATTTTATTCAAGTATCTTTTGGTCATTGAACTTTTCCCGGAATATTTAATGTTGCTGATAGTTGTGTCTGTGTCGGTGCTGCGATCTTGATTATCGCAATGTTGTTATTTACATCCGAAGAAAAAATCTTCGATAATCATGATGACTTTATTTTTCATGAACGCGCCGAGTTAAAAACATTGAATAAAATTGATAAAATAGTCCATAAAGACGCCAGCAAGGCAGTTGCTGCTGTTAATAAAGTTATTCATAAAGCAGAATCAAGATTACATAAAAAAGATCATAAGAAAACTCCAGAGGAGGACAATAATGGACAACTTGTTAGATAATAACACACCCGCTGATTCAACTCAATCTCACAACAATAACGATTATCAATATCGTTTTGTTGTGACTAATGAATTTGACCATCAGCGTTTAGATAAATTTTTAAGCGAACAAAAATTATTAGCCGATTTTACTAGGTCACAAATCACGAAAGCGATTAAACATAATCTAGTATTTATTAATCATAACTTAGCGACTAAAACTGGTCAGCGTGTTGCGATGCATGATGTCATTACAATGAAAGAATTAAATCTTAATATTGTTGATGTTTCAAAAATTTTAGGCGAAGACATTCCAATCGATATCGTTTATGAAGACGCTCATTTACTAGTCGTTAATAAACCAAGTGGGATGGTTGTTCATCCAGCACCAGGTCATCATAGTGGTACTTTAGTAAATGCTCTAATTTATAAATTTAACGATTTAAAAGTTAGTGCTGAAAACTTACGTCCCGGAATTGTGCACCGTATCGATAAAGATACTAGTGGTTTATTAGTCGTTGCAAAAACTAAAAAAATGCATGCTTTATTAAGTGATATGATTCGTCTTCATCAAGTTAAGCGTCATTATTTAGCACTCGTTTGTGGCGTTGTGCAATATGATAAAGGAAAGATCGAATTACCGATTGCTAGAAGCCCCCAAAACCGTAAAAAGATGGCCGTTATTGAAGAAGGTAAACATTCAGTAACTAATTTCGTTGTTAAAGAAAGATTCTTAAACAACACTTTAATTGAGTGTATGCTAGAAACTGGTCGTACGCATCAAATTAGAGTTCATTTACAACATTTTAAATATCCTATTTATGGAGATTTACAATACGGACAACGTAAACATAAAGACCCTGAATTTGGACAATATTTACATGCTTATAAATTAGAATTTATTCACCCTTTAACGAAAGAACATTTATTGTTAGAGGCCGAAATTCCAAAACCATTCCAAATTAAACTAACTCAACTACGTGAAGAAATTTTATCGCATTAATCATTACTTATGTTATAGCGATAAAATTAAAAAATAATTACTTTTAACAGTAATTATTTTTTTATTAGTAATTAATTTAGTGATGATCTTTAATTGATAACTTTTCAATTTTTAGCAATTTTGCTAGTAATATTTTCGTTGCTTTAATGATTTCGTTAATTCACTTATGATGGTCGATATTATTATGTTCTAACGGATCAATAATGATGTTTTTGAATTCACCATCGCTTTTTAAGAAAGGCAAAAATTCTTCATCGTATTCAGCTAAAAATGGCAATAATATTTGAGAACGAAAGATATTAATTTGGTTGATAATTTTGTTATCATAATCACTAGTAGCTGATTTATTGAGTTTTAATAACGCTAATAAAGCAGTGGCAACGTTGAAAGCGTTTTGATAACAAATAAATAATTGTTTGTCACTATTTTCAGTTTTTTCAATATTGTTAAAAAATTTTTCAATGATTAAATAAGTTTCTTTAATAAAAAAATTCTTATTGTTTGGCATTATGAACTCCTTAAAAACCTTGATAAGTTATTATGTTGCTTTATCTATATTATATACTATTAAAAAAAACAGCAATTTTTAAAACGCTGTTTTTTCATCTGATTTTGTTAATGGCGACGTTCGCCTAACTCTTTATCTAATAAGATTCAATTTTTAGAATTTTGAAATCTTTTAACTAGTTGGCGGGTCGTTTTTTCTTCTTCGATTTGTTCATGAACGAATCATTCATATAATTCCGACACTAGGTAGGCTTTTTCACTAATAGCTAGTGTATAAGTACTATTAATTAACTTAGTTACTAAACATTCATTTTCATAAGATGCTTGAGCAATTTCTAAAATTGAATCATAATCTTGAAAATGAAAATCAATCTCTAATGATCGCACATCAACTTCTTGATGACGATTCATTAGAAAATCAATCGTTTTTTCAGCGTGAGCAATTTCTTCACGATATTGAAAAAACAATCATTTTGAATAGCCAAAATAGCCCATTTTCGTTGCTTGGTTAGCCATATCCAAATAAGCGAAGGCATTCATATATTCGTGCTTAATTTGGTGCTGCATGGCATTTAATACTTTTTTATTCATATCTTGTTAACTCCTTTAGATTCTTTTGCTGTTGGCAAAATGTCATTTTACATAATTTTTAAGTTTTTCTATACCGTATTTATTTTTAATTTCAGTGGCGACTTGATCAACTTGTCAACCAGCCCCAAGGGGAATTGTTATTGCTAATTCTTTACTAATATCATTTACTAAATTGACAAAATAGTAGCGGGCAATGATTGAAGCTGCTGCGACTGATAAATGTTTATTTTCGGCTTTCTCAACATACATTAAGTTTTTTGGTTGAAAAATAATGTTTTTGAGATCGGAAACTTTGTCAATATATTTATGCAGCATTTTAATACTACTATATTTATCAATAATAATAATATCAGGATTTAAGTCTTTTGCAATTAAAGCATTAATTGCTTTAATATGCAATAACGTTTTTAATTCATGACTGTTTCACTGTTGGGAAATTAGATTATTATATTCGATATTTTTTAATATTGCAACTGCAAATTTAGTTTTGGCAATTAATAATGGGCCTAATTTCATAATTTGGGCTTTATTTAATAATTTTGAATCTTTAACGCCGAGTTCTTTAAAAGTTGCAATATCTTCTTTAGCGATAAAACAAGCACAAGCTACTAGTGGTCCAAAAAAATCACCAACACCAACTTCATCACTTCCAATTGCTGAAACTGTAATTAATTCTTGGTGCTTGTTTAAGCGATAGCGTTGTGGGTCTTTTCCGATATCTTTACCTTGTCACATTACTTTATTGCTTTTATAAACAGTAATTGTGACGCCATTATTTCGAGCGCAAAAGACAACATGGGAACTATGATTAGAAATTTCTCATTTTTGATTTTTATCAATAAGTGCTTTGATTTCGTTAGGATTTAATATTTTAATACGATTCACAAAAAAACTCCTTAAATGAATTGCTAATAATATATATAATTATAATAGAATTTCAATCAATAATACTATATAATTGTAGTGTTGTTAATAAAAAATATCAAAAGAAGAGATTGAAACTATGAAAATTGGAATTGATTTAATAGAAATTAGCAGGTTTAAAACTAATCTCAATCAGCTTAAAATTAAAATTTTAAGCGTTGAAGAATTATCTTATTCAAAGTTATTTTCCCAAAATTCATTATTGGAATTTGTTGCAAGCCGCTTTGCTGTCAAAGAGGCTTATTTTAAAGCATCACAAAACAACGTTGCTTTTTCACGCATTACTTATTTAAATCAACTATTAATAGTTAACGACAATTTATTAAATGATTATTCGGTTTCGATTAGTCATAGCAAAAATCATGCTGTGGCTGTTGTTTTAAAACTTAATTAGTTTAATTGAAGAAAAATAATATCAACAAGGAAGTGTTTTATGAAGAAGACCCGCCTAGTAATCGTCGTCATAATATTATGATTTTGAGCAGCTTATTTAAGTATTTTTAGAAAGCGATTAGCTAAAAAAAATATTGTTTATTGTTATAAACATTATATGTTAAAAACATCAAAGCTAGTTCGCTGAACATATAATATTGATTTTCAAGTTATTGGTCAAGACCACATTACTGATGAACCCCAATTAATCGTTCTTAACCATAAAAGTTATGCCGATTCAACTTTAGCGATTGCTTCTTTTGTAAGTATTGATTCTGATATTATTAGAAATAAACCAGTTATTTATATTGCGAAACTAGAATTAAATAAAACTTTTATTTATCGTAGTTTTGTACGTTTGTTGAAAGTTATTTTCTTAATTGATCGTAATAATCTACGCCAAAGTGTCACAACTGTTAGAAATATTGCAAAATTAAGCTGACAGGAAAAACTTTCAATCGTAATTTTTGCCGAAGGCACACGTAACAAAACTGACAAGCCGCTTTTACCGCTAAAACCAGGGTCTTTAAAATTGGCATTATTGAACAAAATGCCAATTTTACCCGGAGTTTTAATTAATAGTGATAAAGTATGAGATTTTAAACGTAAAAAACGCATAACAGTTAAATTAGTTTATGGAAAAGCAATTCCAGCAGCTGAAGCGCAACGTTTATCATCCCAAGAATTATCCGATTTAGTCAGTAAACGAATGATAAAATTAATCGAGGATAATTCTAAAGACAACTAAATAATTTTAAGGAGAAGAAATTATGTCTTATCTAAATGTTAAAGATATTTTAAGCAAGAAATTAAACAAAGAAGCATTCAACAAAGAGGAAATTTATTTTTTAATTCACAATTATCGCGATAATTTAATTAGCGATGCTCAAATGGCAGCAGTTGTTACTAGTATTTTTATTAACCGTTGTAACAATGATGAAATTTTTAATTTTACACAAGCTGTAATCGACGATACTGATCGTACGGATTTAAAGAAAATTAAAGAATTAGAAAATGGATTCTTAGTTGATAAACATTCAACTGGGGGAATTGGTGACAAAGTTTCATTAATTTTTTCACCAATTATTAAATCATTTCCTGAAATTTATTTAATGAAAATTTCAGGACGTGCGCTTGGACATAGTGGGGGAACAATTGATAAATTAGAATCATTCAAAAATTTCAGAACTGATTTTAGTCATCAAGAAGCAATGGAAATTTTAAAAAATAACCGTAGTGTTATTATGGAATCAAACCCTAATTTATTAAAAACGGAAAAGAAAATTTATACATTAAGAGATGAAATTGGTGTCGTTGCATCACCATCGCTAATCGTACCCTCAATTATGTCTAAAAAATTAGTTTTCAATACTGATTTAGTATTATTAGATATCAAAACTGGAAGTGGTTCTTTATTAAATCATCTATCAGTTGATGAAATTAAAACTGAATTAGCTGATCGTATGTTAAGTATTGCTAAAAAATTAGACCGTAATTTTGTAGCATTACTTTCAAACATGGACATTCCTCTAGGTAATTTTGTTGGTAACGGTTTAGAAGTTTATGAAACAATTAAATTTTTAAGTAATCAAGGTAATATCAACGCTAACTTGAAAGCACTAGTTTATAAATTCGTCAGCATTACTTTAATTGAAGCCGGCGTTGCTAAAGATGAAGCAGAAGCAAATAAGTTAACTGATGGGGTTATTGCTAACGGGAGCGCTCTGAAATCATTCAAAGAAATGATTCAGGCGCAACACGGGCAATGAATTGATGATGTTGAATCATTTGTCAACACTAATCATAAATTAGAAATTACAGCGTCTAAAGATGGTTTTATTAATTTTGAAAACATTTCAACAATTGGAACAGTTTTAGAATTATTAGGTGGAACGCGTAATTTAGGTGGCGCTCCGATTGATCATAGTGCTGGTATTGAAATTGTTAAACATCAAGGAACAGCTGTTAAAAAAGGTGACGTTATCGCTATTTTATATAGTGCTAAGCCAATTAATGAAAAAGAATTAGTTAATGTTTATTGTAGTTCAGTCGAAATAAAAGCTCATCTTACTGAGGCAGAACGCTTCCCAGAAACAATTCATCACGTACTTTATTCAAAAAACCTTTAAAATTAAATTAAAGGCAGGTGTCAAAAATTGTCAAAAATAAAAAAAGTAATTTCAAAGTCAACTAGGGGATTTTTTAGCGATCATCCCTATATTGTTAAATTAGATGATTTTGAAGGTCCGCTTGATTTATTGTTATTTACTTTAAAAGAAAAAAAGATGGCAATTCAAGATTTAGATGTTGCTCTCATTACTGAACAATATTTAAGATATATTAATAATTTTAAAAAAATTAATCTTGAGGTAGCTAGTGAGTATTTAATTATGGCTAGTTATTTAATTGAATTGAAATCAAAAAGTTTATTACCTAAATCAATTCTCGACATTGACCAAGACCAACTAGAAAACGATAACCGTAATGATTTAATAGCTCGACTATTGAATTATGAAAAATATAAAAAAGCGGCTCATAATTTAGGACTTTCTCATGATGATCGAAAAGATTTTTTAACGAAAGACCAAAGTGATTTGTTACAAATTATCGATATCAATATCGATAATTCACAACTTGATATTAAAAAACTTGATCCTAATCTCTTACCATGAGCGATTAGCAAAATGTTAATTCGTCTCCAAGATCAAAGACCGCTCGAAACTGTTATTGTTCGACCGGTTGTATCGATTGAGAGTTTAACTAAAAAAATTCATGCTAAATTATCACTTTATGATTATGATACTCTAGTTGATTTAAATGAGTTTATTGATACCGCCTCAAAACAACATTATGCAGCGACTTTTTTAATTCTGCTAAATCTAGTTCATAAAAAACATTTATCAGTTTATCAAAGTGATTTATTTGCGGATATATTTTTCCAAAAAAATAAAAAAGAGTTGGTTTAAATGAGTCAAAATCAAAAATTAAAAACAAATGATTGTTTACGAATTATTGAAGGAAGTATGTTTTTACAAGGTGAAAATGGAATCAACTTTATGACAATTAAAAATTTATTTAATTGTAATAAAGTCACTGCTAAAAAATTATTAATGAGATTTATGACTCATTATAATGACCACCAAAGTGATGCTTTAGTCGTCAAAAAACTAGGTGACACTTTTAAATTTGTTACGAAAGCAGCTGATATTACTTTTTATCAAAAACTTCATAAAAACAATGTTCGTAGTCGTCGTTTGTCACAAGCAAGTTTGGAAACGTTAGCTATTGTTGCATACAAACGACCAACTACTAGAATCGAAATCGAATATATTAGAGGGGTTGCTAGTGATGCTGTTTTACGTAAACTAGTTGCCAAAGACTTGGTCGTTGAAGTGGGACGTAGTAAGACTCCGGGAAATCCGATCTTATATAGCGTTACTGATAATTTTATGGATAAATTTGATTTAGTCGATCTAAAATCACTGCCAGAAATTCCTAACTTCAATACCGAACAAACAGAATTAAATCTATTTAAAAAAATCAATTAATTTTTTTAAATCAAGAAAAGAGGTTTTCATTATTATTAGAATTCAAAAAATTTTAGCACAATCTGGAATTTGCTCTCGTCGTCAAGCGGAAGTATTAATTCGTGAAGGACGCGTTAAAGTCAACGCTGAACTAGCGGTCATTGGTATGAAAGCTAGTTTTGATGATAAAATTACCGTTGATGGTAAAGTTATTCAAAAAGCAAAATTATCTTACTATATGTTAAACAAGCCAAAATGAACGCTAACAACGTTAAAAGATGATCGCGATCGTCCGACAGTTATGGATGTGTTTAAAGATTTAAATACTTATTTATTCCCAATCGGTCGTTTAGACTTTGATACTACGGGATTATTATTAATTACGAATGATGGTGTTTTAAGTCAATATTTAACAAGTCCTAAAAATAAAATTATGAAAACTTATGAAGTTTTAATTCGTGGAATTGTTAAAGAAGAAGAATTAGTAACATTAAAAGATGGTGTGCAATTGAAAAATTATCACACAACTCCAATTGATGCTAAGCTAAAAAATGTTAATATCGAAAAAGATTACAGTATTGTTGAAATTACAATTTATGAAGGAAAACAACATGAAATCAAAGATATTATTATTCATTTAGACCACCAATTATTAAAATTAAAACGCATTAGTATTAACGGTATCGTTCTTGATCCTAAATTGGAACGTGGCGAATATCGTGAATTAACTGCTACCGAAATAAAAAAACTCTATGCTTAATAGAGTTTTTTTGTAAAGAATTTTTTAAATAATAACTGCTTAATTAAGCGCTATATTTGTTGGGATGTTTTTCTTTCATTAATGATAAAAATTGATTTTTTGGCATTGTGTGATATTCTTTGTATAGATTTTGACATTCAGCTAATTCATTAGTTGCTCATATTTCATCTTCAAAACCAGAAATTTTAACAACTTTCTTTTGTAAATTTTTATAATTTGCAAAAAAGTCTTCAATTTCTAATAAACGATGGTTGTTAAGATCTTTAAGAGTTTTAACATCACTTCAACGAGGATCACAAGAAATAACCCCAATTAATTTAGTATCAGTTTCGCCATCATCGATCATTTTCATTGCCCCTAAAATATTTATCGGAACTTGACATCCGGGAGCGAAACTATGATCTGATATAATTAAGACGTCTAATTCATCGCCGTCTCAATCTAGTGTGTTTTCGATATAACCATAATTGTAAGGATACACATTAGCTCCATATAAAATTCTATCAACAATTACTTTACCAGTTTTACGATCGAATTCATATTTAATATTTGAACCTTTAGGAATATCAATTATTGCGTTTATTTGTACTGTTTTCATAACTTATTCTCCTTGTTGAAATTATTTTTCTAAAGCATTTTGGTTGCTACATACTTTAAATTATGTAATAATTTGCTATGTAAGATTTTTTATCAATAACGCTTTATAAAAAATTATAATATATTAATCAATGAAAAAAAAGTATTTTTAATAATATTTTTTAATTAAACTTAAATTTAATAATAAAGGAGGCCTTGATGAACTGATCGTTAAGAGGAAAAACTGAAACCCAAAATTATGGACATCTATCAAGACATTTAACGATAAAAATTTCTGAATCAGGGTTATTATTAGCACTAGCAATTGCGACTTCGTTTTTGTGTATTGAAGTTATGCCCAAAATTACTGGATTTTTACAGTTCGATTTAGGAATCTTCTTTTTGTTAATTTCACTCTATATAGTTAAATATTGATTTACTTTAATAATTACAATAATTCATGGCTTTTCTACTACTGTGATCTCGGGTAGTTGAGTTGGTGGTTTTGCTAATGCTATTATTGGAGTTAGTTTAATTACCATTTGATTTTTATTAATTTTAGTAATTTTTAATAAAAAAATTACTAAAGATAACGATCACGAAGTAACACCTAATTATCATTATCAATGGTTGAATTGAGGCTTATTAACTATCATATCAACGTTTACCGTTGTTCTTGTTTCGATCATTGGCGTATTATCTAATAAATATTTTTTACTCCACCTTTATGGCTTTGATAGTTATATTAGTAATAGTCATTATCTATGAATTGTGTTGCTCCCTTTCAACATTATTAACCTTTCACTTAATATCTTGATTTTCATAATTACAATTCCAACAGTTGTAAAAATAATTAAACTGAAAAATAGTTAGTAAAAATTAATTGCAAAGTTATATTCAATAATATATAATTTATTAATAGAAAATAAATTATATATTATTTTTATTTTTATAATGTAATTTTTAATTTGGAGGAATAGTTAATGCCAAACAACGATAAAAAAGATCACAGTCCTGATACTAGAATTGAAAAATATAAGAATTTACGTTCTAAAATTAATAATAATTTTTCGAATTTACAAAAAACTAATATTGAACTTGATCCAAATAATAATTCTGATGAGATTGATTATTTCAAAAGTGAAAATTATTTATTGTTAAGTCAAAAAATTACCGACCTGCATAAACGTCTTCAATTTATCGCTCCTTATTTTGAATTTGTCACTCCTAACAAAAATGATTCCGTTGAAAACTCATTAAAATTTCTCATTTCCAAGAATAATAATATTATTCATTCTAACGATATCAAAGAACCTTGTGAAATTAATTATTCAACTTTGAATAAAATCATTCAATTTCAAGAAAAAGAATTACATACTGATCAAGAAATTATTACTAAAAATAAAGAACTATCATTTGATAATAATAAAGACCATTTAAAACATATTATTAATGAATTAATTAATAATTCAGCAACATTGTCGGAAAACATTATTCAAAAACGTAATGAACTATTAGAATTATTATTTAATATTATTAAAGAAAAAGAATCAAAAACTCAAAATAGTATTAAGTTGTCGGAATTAAAAAAACGTTATTATGGATTAATTAATCATGACACTCGTCAATTAAAAGCTGATAATTTAATTGCTAAACCAAAAAAGATTAATCCTAAGTTTGTCAAAAAATTATTATTATTTTCAATTTTTACGTTTATCATAACATTAATACTTTTACTATTATATTTATTAATGTAAACATTTAATAAATAAAAAGGAGGTCAATATCAATGCCCCAATTAACAAAATCTAAAAATCATATTACGATTGCAATCGATGGTCCTGCTGGGTCTGGAAAATCAAGCATTGCCAAAATCATTGCCGAGCAATTAAACTTCTTATATATTGATACTGGAGCAATGTATCGCGCTTTAGCTTTAAAAGTTATCGATAATGATTTTGACATTACTCAAGATAAGATCGTTGAAGAACTAATCAAAACAACAACTCTAAGCTATAATAATGATGCTCAATTAGTAGTTGATAACAAAATAGTTGATAATCGAATACGTAGTGATCAAGTTACTCATAAAGTTAGTCAAGTCGCCGCAATTAGCCCGATTAGAACTTTTTTAGTAGATTGTCAAAGACAATTAGGATCACAATTTAATAGTATTCTTGATGGTCGCGATATTGGCACAGTTGTTTTTCCCAACGCTAATTTAAAAATCTTTCTAACAGCAACTATTGAAATCCGAGCACAACGAAGATTTTTACAAAACCAAACGAATAATCAAAACTCAACGACTTCAATTACTGATTTACAATCAGCAATTGCCAATCGTGATCAAATGGATCGCAGTCGAAAAGTCGGTGCTTTAAAGCAAGCCAAAGATGCTATTTTAATCGATAATAGTAATTTAACACTAGCTCAAACAATTGCTAAAATAACTAAATTAATTCAAAAAATAATCATTAAGGATGTCAAATAATGAGTAATAAACTTTTAACAGTCGCTCTTGTAGGTTCGCCCAATGTTGGAAAATCAACTTTATTTAATCGTTTAATTCGCGAACGCCTAGCAATTGTCGAAGATACGCCCGGAGTAACTAGAGATCGAATTTATGGAAAAGTCAATTGATTAAGACGTACTTTTGCCTTAATTGATACTGGTGGATTAGTAATTAAAGAAGATGACTTGCAAAAACAAATTCGTTTACAAGTTAAAGTTGCTTTAAAAGAAGCTGACATCATTATTTTTGTAACTAATACACTAATTGGAATTACTAAGAATGATGAAGCGATTGCTAAACTTTTATTTAGAACTAATAAAAAAGTAATTGTGGCTGCTAATAAAGTTGATAATAGTAATATTAGAGACAAAGTTAGTGAATTTTATAGTTTAGGATTCGGCGATGTTGTTGCTGTTTCAGCAACTCATAGTATTGGTGTTAGTTTACTTTTAGACCAAATTATCAAAGAAGCTGACCCGCAACCAGAACCAGTTGATGAAAATACGATTAGTTTTTCAGTTATTGGTCAACCAAACGTTGGTAAATCAAGTTTAGTAAATGCTTTACTAAACGAGGAACGCAGTATCGTTTCACCGATTCATGGAACTACTAGAGATGCGGTTGATTCTAATTTTACAAAAGATGACCAAGATTATCTAATTATCGATACTGCTGGAATTCGTAAAAAAGGAAAACTGATTGAGAAAATTGAAAAATATTCCGTTTTACGTGCTTTCAAAGCGATCGATCGTAGTAATATTGTTTTACTTGTTTTAGAAGCAGATCGCGACATATCAGACCAAGATTTACGAGTTGGGGGCTATGCTTACGCCGCTGAAAAACCGGTCATTATTATTGTTAATAAATGAGACTTAGTTAAAAAAGATACTCATACGATGGCCGAAATGCGTAAGAAAATTATTGCAAAATTTAAATATTTAAGTTTTTCACCAATTTTATTCACTAGTGCATTAAAAAAACAAAAATTAGATTTTATTTTTGAAAAACTTTTAATCGTTAATCATAATTTAAAAGTTAAATTAAGTACTAACGTTTTAAACAGTGTTATTCAAGATGCCCAAATGCTTAATCAAACTCCCGACTTTAATGGTGGGCGTCTAAAAATATATTACTCATCACAAGTTAATGGTCGCGTTCCGACGTTTATATTTTTCTGTAATAGTCCTAAATATCTTCATTTTTCTTATCGAAGATATTTAGAAAACCAATTACGTGAACATTTTGGATTCGAAGGCGTATATTTAAAACTAATCTTCCGTGAAAGTAAATAATTACCAAATTAGGAGCTGTTTTATATGAAGAAAATCACAGTTTTAGGCAGTGGCGCTTGAGGAAGTGCAATTGCCCAAGTATTAGCCGATAATCATCATGAAGTTATTGTTTGAGGGATCGATGATCACCAAATCAATGATATAAATAACAATCATAAAAACGAAGAATTTTTTAAAGGCATCGTTTTAAATGAAAATATTAAAGCTAGTAAAGATTTAAAAATGGCATTATCTAATACCGATATTATCGTTATCGCTATTCCATCGCCATTTATTAAAGACGTCATTACTAAAGTAATTCCTTTTATTACGAAACCAGCTTATTTTGTTAACGTTTCTAAAGGATTTGAAAAGTCAACTCATCAATTGATGATTCCCTTTTTAAGGTCCATTATTCCCGCAAATAAAAATAAAGCGATAATTTCACTATTAGGACCAACTCACGCCGAGGAAGCCGTATTAAGGAACTTTACCGCCATTGTAGCGACTAGCTATGACCAAGAAGCTTCAAAAGTTATTCAAAATATATTTAGTAACGGATATTTTCGAGTTTATGTTCAATCTGACTATTTAGGAGCCGAATTAGGAGCTGCTATTAAAAATCCGATTGCTATCATGTCGGGAATTCTAAACGGGTATGGTTATGGTATTAATTCGATTGCGGCACTTTTAACTCGTGGCTTAGCAGAAATGGTCCGTATTGGGCAAGCGCTGGGCGCTGATCCCAAAACTTTTATGGGTCTAACTGGAATTGGTGACTTGATTGTGACTGGTACTAGTAATTTATCACGTAACTTTTCTTTTGGGACCAAATTAGGAAAAAGCAAAGACATTACTAAAGTAATGGCTGACAATAAAAAAACTGTTGAAGGTGTCTTTGCTTGTAAAATCATTAAAGAGAAGTTATTAAAATTAAATCTCAATATCAACACTCCAATAATTGATGCTTTGTATAATATTTTATATTTGCATAATCCATTAGATGAAGAATTATTAAAATTAACTCACCGCAGTCTAAATAATGAATAATTAAAATTATGTATTTAATATTTTTTTGGGTATAATATTAATGTAAAGCGATTTATATAAGTATAAATGCTTTTAATTTAAATAGATTATTTTTACTATATTATTAAAAATGGAGGATATTTATGAATAAAGGACAACTAATTGATGTTGTAGCTGAAAAATGCAACATTACGAAGGTAGATGCTAGCAATGTGTTAGATACAGTTATAGACGAAATTACTGAAGTATTGAAATCAGGCGAAAAAGTTGCCATTTCAGGTTTCGGAACTTTCGAAGCTAGACATCGTAAAGCACGTATGGGAATTAATCCAGCAACTGGAGAAAAACTTCATATCGCTGCTACTAAAGTACCTGCTTTTAGAGCTGGTAAATCATTTAAAGTTGCTATCAAAGGTAGTTAAAACAACTATTTTTAATAGATTCAATTTTAATATATTTTTAAATATACCATAAAAATAGAGTTAAAACTCTACTTTTATGGTATATTTATTATTATGAATATCTTAATAGCAACAACAGCAATAACAAAAATAATCTATTCTAATGATAGTTATGGAATGTGGAATCTAATTCCTGGACGTTACAATATGGTCAGCATTCCATCTTGATTATTAGAAATATTATTTTGTTCATTAATATTATTATTATTAAATGGTGTTATTATTTTCATATACAAATTAATTTTTAAACGAATTTTTCGAGTTTCTGATTTGCCATTTAATAAAACAACTTTTACTGGTGAGCAAATATTAATTAGATTTCTTCATAAAAATAATATTTCTGACTTGAAAATAGTTCAGAAACAGCACCAATATTACTTTTGATGACCATGAGACAACAAAGTTATGTTCTTTAATAAAAGTTTCTATATGAATAATGTTTTCTCTAATTCGGTCGCTTTAGTGACTGGTTCGCAATTAGTGATGTATAAAACTAAAAAATGAAAATACTTTTTATTTTATTTTCCTTTTTCATTAAAATTTGCGTGAGTGTTTTGATCATTACTTTACGTCGGGCTTTTTTTATTAGTTATTGTAAAAAGCGATATTTTACTAACAATTTCTACAAGTTTAATATTATTTTTATTTTTATACGGTATTGCAATATCAATTTGAGTAATCAAAAAAAACAATCATAAAATTTATAATTTTATGTATCAGGAAAAATCTTTTACAATTCCCCAAATTAAAAAAATGAAAAAAAGTATTTCACGTCATAATTTTGTCTTAATTTGAAGTTTTATGTTCGTCAGCTGCTTCCCATTACACAAAACTATTATGTTCTTAAAATACATTTATAAAAAAATAATTTAAGTTTTAGAAGGAGATTAATTAATATGAAACTAAATAATTTTGATAATTTATTAAACAAAATGTCTCTTTCGAAAACTAATCTCTTACTAATGAATTATCGTAATATTAATATTAGTGACCAAGAGATCATCGTTATTTTACAAATTGAAAATCTTAAAGCTAATAATTTTACGATTAATCCTAAAAAGATTTCCAATTTTACAACAATGGATTTGAAAACAGTAAATCGAGTACTAGCAAAGTTAGTCGATAAAAAATTATTGAGCATTTATAATGTTAAAAATAGTATTACTTTTAATTTTAATAATTTATATTATAAAATTTTACATCTTAACTTTGTTAAAAATCAGCTAGCTCAAAATATTAGTTTAAGTTTTTTATTAGACAATTTAACTAAGTTGTTAGATCGTCCTTTAACGCATGATGAAATTACTAAAATCAGTAATTCATTTAAAACTAATGAGCAGGCTCATCAAGTTTTAAATGAAATCGAAACTGCTAAACAAAACAACACATTGCCCCAACCGTTTAATTTGAATTGATTATATAAAACTGAAATCCATCATCACAATATTGGTTATAATTGATTAAAAGAGGAAGCTGATATCTAAGATTCCGGGATAAATGATTTCACTAGTATGGCCAATTTCTAATAATTGGTCCATAGTTATGCGAGGACTATCTTTGAATAATCTAATGATTTCTTGAGCTTTTATAACGATAAAAGTTTCGAAACTAACAAAATAGACAAAAATATAAACTTGTGCTTTAAGATCGATAAAGTCATTAATTTTGATAATTTGGCCTTTTGTAAAATTTTGTTTAGTCAAATAATTATGTTTGCTGACACTTTTCGCTTCAATGGCAACGAAAGCACCATTAATAATTCCATAATAATCTAAATTACCTTTACTACCTCGACTAATTTTCTGATTATTAGCAAGATTAACAATTGGTAAATCGAATTTAAAAAAATAACCTTTCTTTTCTGAATTAATGAAAGAAAAGGTTTTTTTTATTAATAGTTCAAAATATTTCCCATAATTTTTCATATTATTAACACCTCTTTTGTTTTACATCTTAAAAATATGTTATTATATAAACAATTATTACTATTAAAATTAATAATAACACATAAAAATGGCGGTGATTAAGATTTATCCTAATAAAAATAAAAAATTCGACTATAAAAAAATCTTAAATCAAGATTTTGTTATCAGCATGCCTGGTTATAGCACAACTGATGTTGATTATTTTTTAGACGAAATAATTCTTGATTATAAAAAAAATAATCAAATTTTTGAACAAATTAACTTTGACAACGAAACTAATTTAAATATTATCGATGATTTACAAAGCAAAATTACTAATTTAGAAATGTCTAATGCTTTATTAAGAGAGCAGTTACGCGATTTAGATAACCAAGGTTATAACAACCTTGAAATCTTAAAACGTTTAAGTAATTTAGAAGAAGCTTTACATGAAGTTGATGATGGTGAATAAGAATTAATCTAACGATAATATCAAAAAATAATTTTAAACTTGTTTTTTTAGTAATTTTTTGATATTATTATTCTGCTTAATGTTTGGTCAATTGCTACTATTTATAGTAGAGGAAAGTCCGTGCTCGCATATTCTGAGATGAATATAATGTTTGTGCTGAAGGAATTAACTTTAGGTGGATCGTGTAAACGATCTAACGGCTAAATAAATAATCTAAGTTTTTTAAATATGATTATTAATTTATTAAGGTGCCACAGAGACGATATTATTAAGAAATTAATAATTTGAAACGCGGTAAACCCCACAAGCGAGAAACCCAAATTATGGTAGGGGAGTCAAGAACAGATAAATGAATCTTTTCTTGGAAACTAATTTATTAGTTTAGATAAATAATTGACGCTGATTAATTTTAATTAATCAGATACAAAACGCGGCTTATATAATATTAAGTAAAACAAAAAAGCACTTAGTGCTTTTTTGTTTTTTGTGTTATAATTTTTAAATATTAATAATTAATAGAATTAATATATAAATCGAATGAAAAAACAAAAACATTTTATAAAACAAACTACTATTAGGTGTGTGATTTTATGGAACCAGAAAATAAAAGTAGCGAAGATACTTTGAAAAAAATCACTAATTTAGAAAACAATATTGCTCAGACTACTAAAATTAGTATAAAAATCAATAAATCTTTTTTAGACCAAGAATTAGAAATCCATGATCGTAGTTTTTTAAATGCCAAAAGAAATAGCAATCATAAAAAATGATTTTATTCTATTACGATAATCTTTTTTATCGTTTTAATGGGATTCTTATGTTTTTGAGCTTTAAATTAGGAGGATTTTTATGGACAGTCACAAATCATGAATAATAATGCTGGTATTGATAGTTGGTATTTTAATATTTTTATTAGTAACTAGCTTACGAGATAAGAAAAAGAAAAAAGTCGATCGTAAAGAATATAATTCACTAACTAGTGATGCCAACATTAAAAAAGATGAATTAATGATGGAATTATCAGCGATTATCAAATTAACAACTAAAGACTTAGCTGAATTCAAACCTTCTGTTGGTCGCGTACCAATGAGTAATATTGTTAATAAGTCAAAAATTTTAGTTAAAAATTTAAAAAATTCTAAATCTTTTGCTGCTGCAATTCAGTTAGAAGTAAACGAATTAGAATTAAATGAAATTTTTAAAGAACTAGGTGCTTACCGAGCAAACCATTGAAATAAAAAATGCGTTAATATAATAACGATTATTCAAAATCACGTTGAAGATTTCACGAAGGACAACAAAGAAAATAAAGATCAATATTTAGCGGTCTTAAAAAGATATCGTAAAATTTGAGATGAAATTAAATTTTAAAAAGTTTATAATATGAGTAATAATTAATTAAAAGATATTATTCTAAAATTAGGAGTACATATGAAAAATGTTGCAATTTTTATAGGCGATAATTTTGAAGATATTGAAACGATCACTGTTTATGATTTATTATTACGTGCGGGATTCAATGTTGATTTAGTCAGTATTAAAAACAAACCAAAAGTAATTAGTAAATATAATTTAAAGTTTAAAACTCATTTAACAATTAAACAAGTAACTCCGCGTAGTTATGATGCTTTCATTATTCCTGGGGGACCTGGAGTTGATGAATTAATGGACTCTGTTGTTTTATGTGGTATTCTTGAAGAACAAATTCAAATCAGTTCTAAAGTTATTGCAGCAATTTGTGCGGCACCTAAAATTTTAAATAAAATGAAAATTTTAGAAAATTATAAATTTACTTGTCATCCGGAAGTACAAGAATTAATTAGCCATGAGAATTATGTAGACCAAGCAGTTGTTGTTGATAAAAATCTAATAACAGCTAGTGGTCCTGGAAGCGTTTTTGAATTTACTTTTAAAATATTAGAAGCATTATCAAACGCTGAAGCTGTTGAAGAATTAAAAAGAGATATCGTATGAAAAAGCTAAATTTTCCTAATCAATTATCAATTTTTAGAATCATCTTATTAGCACCAATTATTATATTATTATTATTTGTGAATCATAATTATAATTGAGTATCACAAATAGATTATAATTTTAGTAAAATTGCATCATGAACTTTTTTTGTTAGTGGTGTCTTATTTGCAATTGCGGCTTTTACTGATTTTCTTGATGGTTATTTAGCGCGAAAATATCATTTAATAACTACGTTAGGTAAGGTTTTAGACCCGATAGCGGACAAAATTTTAGTTAACAGTGTTTTGATCATTTTCGCTTATTTAAGAATCGTACCTGTCTGAATTGTAGTTTTAATGATAATGCGTGATGTCATTGTTAATTCACTCCGAATTATGTTAGCTAGTCAAAATGTGATTATGCCTGCTGACATATGAGGTAAAATTAAAACCGTCTCTCAAATAGTTGGGATTTTAGTAATGTTTTTTATTTTTCCATTAAATCATTATTTAAATTTAGCAACTTTTGATATAAAATTACATAATTATTGAATTTGATATTTAAACATCCCAATATTAATTAGTTTATTATGTAGTTATATAAGTGGGACAAAATATTTAATTAAAACTTTAAATATTTTTAACGATATTAAAAAACGCTAGTTTTTGAAAGGTAGATAGTTATGAAAGAAATAAATTTAACTGAAAAAAATATTAAAAAACAAGATAAAAAATCGCAATATTATGAAAAGTTAATTCCTAAATTCAAAAAGAAGATCGCTGA
This sequence comes from Mycoplasmatales bacterium, assembly GCA_965237585.1. Taxonomy (GTDB): domain Bacteria; phylum Bacillota_I; class Bacilli_A; order Mycoplasmatales; family JABABV01; genus JABABV01. Next base: position 278,199 of record OZ250146.1, read on the forward strand.
TTTAGAAACTAAACTTAATCATAAACTAGACAAAGCTAATACTAGTTTAGAAACTGTAACTAAAAATTCAAATAGCTCAGTTAAAAAAATTAAAAAAGCGCGTAAAGTTGTCAAAAAAGCGCAAAAAAAAGTTAAACGTATTAATTCCCAAAATTTAAGTTATCCTGAAATGGTTGACCGTTACTTATTTAAAGTCTTATTATTAAAAATAATTATTGTAATTTGTATCGTATTTTGTATATTTTCAATTATTGATTCTCTGATTACTGGCAAAAATCCCTTCTCAGAATGAACTTAATTAAATAAAAAAAAGGATTTAGGTCCTTTTTTTTATATATAATAATTAGGTGATAATAAATGAAAGAAAATAATAAAGACAATAATAAAGAAAATAATAAATTAAAAACTTTAATAACAACATTACAAAAAGATTTTGGAAAAGAGTTTATTAATGTTAGTAGTGATTATCGAGGTTTGAATTGTGGAACTATTAGTAGTGGGAGTTTTTTATTAGATAAAATTTTAGGTGGCGGCTATCCACAAGGTCGAATTGTCGAAATTTTTGGACCAGAATCATCGGGAAAAAGTACGCTAGCACTACACGCTGTTGCTAGTTTACAAGAAAATGGTGGTCAAGCTGCTTTTATTGATGTTGAAAATGCTTTTGATTTAGAGTTTTCTAAAAACATTGGCGTTGATGTTGATAATTTAATCATGTCTCAACCAGATAGTGGTGAACAAGTCTTTGCAATTTGTGAAGCTTTAATAAAAAGTAAAGCAGTTTCTTTAATAGTTGTTGATTCAGTCGCGGCATTAATTCCTGAAGTTGAACTTAATGGTGACATTTATAATAATACGATTGCTCTTCAAGCGCGATTAATGTCAAAAGGGCTTCGCCGGATCAATAGTATTGTTAATAAAAATAACGTAACTTTAATTTTTATTAACCAATTAAGAGAAAAAGTTGGTGTCGTTTTTGGTAATCCCGAAATTACTCCTGGTGGTCGTTCATTAAAATTTTATGCATCTCAAAGAATTGAAGTTCGTAGATCACAAAACATTATGCGTAAAGAAGAAATTGTGGGCGTAATGGCCAAAGTTAAAGTTGTTAAGAATAAAATCAGTGCTCCTTTTAAGAAAACCGTCCTAGAGATATTCTTTAAAGGCGGTGTGTCGAAAAATCGCGAATATATTAGGTTAGCGTTAAGTGACAAAATTATTAAGCAAAATGGCACCTGATATCAATATGGCGATGTTAAGATTGGTCCTGGGAAAGAAAAACTTGTTTTATGATTTGAAGAACATCCCAAAAAATTGCAAGAAATTATTTTAAAATTAAAAAAATAAGTGATTTATAAGTATTTTTGTTATAATATAAATTATTATTTAAAAAGATAATTGAAAGGATTTTTATAATGAGAATTTTATTTATTGGGGATGTTTATGCTGAAGTCGGTTTTAAGATGTTAAGACGATTTTTGCCAATCATCCAACAAGATTATGATATTAATTTTACGATCGTTAATGCTGAGAATATTTCAACTAGCGGTAAGGGAATTAAAAAAAGCGAATATTTTGAATTAAAAAAACTAAATGTGGATTGTATCACTTTAGGAAATCACACTTGATTTCGAGATGATACTAAAACTTTAGTTGACGAAGTTAGCGATCTATTAAGACCAGCTAATTCTAATCCTTATCAACCAGGAAGAGGAAGTGCTGTTTTCAATGTTGGTAAAACAAAAATTAGAGTAACTTCATTATTAGGTCGAACTTTTATGTTTGATTTATCGGACAACCCTTTTAAGAAATTAGAAGAAATTGTTGCTGAGGATAATTCTGATATTCATATTGTTGATATTCATGCTGAAGCAACTAGTGAAAAAGTTGCTCTTGCGGCTGCTTTTGATGGTAAAGTTAGTGCTGTTCTAGGAACTCATACGCACGTACAAACAGCAGACGAAAGAACATTACCTAAAGGAACTGCCTTTTTAACAGACGTTGGAATGACAGGTCCTTATGATAGTGCGATTGGAGCTGATTTAAACGCTGTTATATATCGTTTAAAAACTGGTATGCCGAAACGTTTCATTCCAGCAACTGGTCCTGGTCAATTTTGTGGCTTTATTATGGAGTTCAGCGGTACAAAAATATCACGTCTAAAACGGATTTTTATTTCGCCCCAGAGAAGTTATAAAAAAGGTCAATGATAAAAACTTATTAAAATAAAGTTAATTCTTTATTTTTTTATATGTTTTTTGACTATTAATGATATAATTATAAAAGTTAATAAAAATAATAATCGGGGGTTTATTTTGAATAATTTAGAAAAAAAAGTAGCGTCAATTTTTAGGAAACCTTCTTACAAAAGTGCTACTAAACGTAGTGAAAAAGCACAAATTTTAGAGAATGCTTTTCATATACCAACTAATATGGTTGGTGTTGGAACTGGAAAAACTTTTCATATTAGAACTTATGGTTGCCAATCAAATGAACGTGATACTGAATCGATGCGTGGTATTTTAGAAACTCTTGGATATCAATGAATTGAAGATATTAATGCAGCTGATGTAGCAATCTTAAACACTTGTGCAATTCGAGAAAATGCTGAAAATAAAGTTTTTGGTCAAATCGGTTGATTGAAACCGTTAAAAAAAGATCGTCCTGATTTTATTATCGGTATTGCTGGATGTATGTCGCAAGAAGAGGGTGTCGTTAATCGTATTTTAGAAAAACACCCAGAAGTTGATTTAATTTTTGGAACTCATAATATTCATGAATTACCATCGTTATTAGAAAGCGCTATGTTTTCAAAAACAACAGTTGTTAATGTTTGGTCAAAAGAAGGGGACGTTATTGAAAACTTACCTGTTAAAAGACGTTCTAACATTAAAGCTTTCGTTAACATAATGTTTGGTTGCGATCATTTCTGTACTTATTGTATCGTTCCTTATACTCGTGGTAAAGAAAGATCACGAACTTTAAACGATATCGTTAAAGAAGTTGATGGTTTAGTTCATGATGGTTATAAAGAAGTAACTCTTTTAGGACAAAACGTTAATTCTTGAGCAAAAGATTTAAGCACTGATGCAAAATTTTCTGACTTATTAGAAGCAGTTGCAAAAACTGGGATTGCCCGAGTGCGATTCACAACTTCTAATCCGTGAAATTTTACTGATAAATTAATTGAGGTCATTGCGAGTTATCCCAATATTATGCCCTACATTCATTTACCAGCACAATCTGGAAGTAACAAAGTGCTTCGTCGCATGGCGCGCCAAAACACTGTTGAAGAATATTTAGAAATAATTAGAAAAATTAGAGAAGTGATTCCTCAAGTTTCAATCTCAACTGACATAATAGTTGGTTTTCCTGGAGAAGACCAAGCTGCTTTTGAAGAAACGCTAAATCTATATCACAAAGTTAAATATGATAACGCTTATACTTTTGTTTACTCTAAACGAGAAAATACCCCAGCAGCACGATTTAGAAATGTCATAACTGAACAAGAAAAATCTGATAATTTACAAATATTAAATGAACTTGTTCGTAAATATGCTAAAGAAAATAATCAAAAATGACTAGGTAAAACAGTTGAAGTTTTAGTTGAAGGTGTTTCTAAAAAGAACAAAGATGTTTTAAGTGGTTATTCACCTCAATGAAAAATTGTTAATTTTAGAGCTAATTCCAATGACGTTATTGGGAAAATTGTTAAAGTTAAAATCACTGAAGCAAAAAGGTTTTCTTTAAATGGCGAGCTAGTCATTTAAAAAACTATTAACTAAAAATGAAATTTAAAAAAAGGAAAATCATTAATTACTATATATCTAATATATAGGAGGCAATTAATGATTTTTTTTATACCGACACATATTCAAGACAGGCCCAAAACTCCAAATACAGAGCAAAACATTAGTTCTTATTACGATGGACCATCAACTGGATATCCTAGTAAAACTATGGTATTAGAAAATTTTTATATCAATTTTTCTAATACTAATCAAAAATATCCTGAATTTCATATTGTATATAAAGATTTACTTCACAAGGAATTTCCTTTTATAAACATTAACTATAATATTTTTATCAATATTAATGATGGACAAGTATTTTTGCCAAAAATTTCTAACGCTAGAAATAATATTTATTTAATAGATAATTATTTAACAAATGGTACTTTAGGGATGGTTAATAATTATAAAATTTCGATCTTTATCGCTAATATAACTTCAACTAATCCCCAAAACGATCCTACTACATTTATCAAAACTTTCACATATAATGTTAATTATAAATATAATGTACGCATTCGTAATCAAGATTTAATTAATAATACTTTCGATTTAAAAATTCCTTATATCTATGATTTGAATGATGATGATAATCCTAAAAATAAATTTTATGATATTAAAATAATTTTGCCCGATTATCATTTTACAATTCCAAGATTATTGCAAAATATTATGCGAGTTATTTATCCGAATGATTTTCAGTTGAAAGCAGGCGGTAATTTTAGCTTTGACAATATTTCTACTGCTATTGATGATGTTGTCCAAAATCACTATTCAAAAGATACAACAGTGATATCAAACATCAGCTTCGGTAATCAAAGTTACTATGATTGAAAAACGCAAAAAATAAAATTAGGCGTCAATCCTGATGGCCCAACTTTTAAAGGAATTGCGCTTCCGCCAGATTCTGGAAAAAAACGCGGTTTAGTAACTACTGCATTACAATTAAAAAATAAATTATTTAATATTTCGATTACTGCCGATAATCAATTAATTGTTGATCGTTCTTTAATTAATGGTCCTGATGCTATTTATAAAATAGTATCAGGTGACACTAATTGACCGAAACTAAAATATCAAGATAAATTTTTATTCTTACTAAAAGACATCGATAAAATATTAAGTGCTCCTATTAATGAAGAGACTATTTGAAAATATAAAGAAAAAATATAGAATTTATGCAATGATATTATTAGGTCCGGCAGCAGCAACAATAACTACTACTGTTTTACTAATTCACCATCATCGAAATAATAAAACCGATATTCCTAGTTGGGGTCCCCCACCTTTACCACCAAAATCGCATTCAATTTTTAACAATATTGATAATGTCGATTTTGATCAAACGATCGATTTATATTCATGATATGTTAACGGTGGTACCTTAGTATTTAAACATAAAAGATTTGAAGCGTTTTTTATCAAAACAGTTTTATACAAACTTAATGTTGAAGGTGGTGATTTAAGATTTTATTTTAATTTTCCCCAAAGCAATGAAGTTGATATTAAAATAATGTATGATCACGATAGTGACCACGAAACTATCTATAAAAAATATACTATTAAGTATAATAGTATATAATAAATATATGTAAAAGTTATATGTTATAATTCTAAAGAGGTGATTTTACTTGATCAATATAGAAAAACAAATTATTGATATTATAAAGGAAAAAGCTAATAATCAAGAGGTAAATAAAAATACCGAATTAAAAAATTTAGGGATTGATTCTTTAGATCTTTTAGACCTTGTGATTGAAGCAGAACACAAATTTAATGTCCACTTAGAAGACGAAAGGTTAATTGAATTAAAAACAGTTGCTGATTTTATTAAAGAAGTTAAATCAAAAATGTAAAAAACTATTTACATAAGGCGATGTTTTTGTTATTATATTAATTGTCGATTACATTAATTGATTAATTCAATTAATACAATATCGGCAATTTTAAATGATAGGGGTATAGTTCAATGGTAGAACATCAGACTTCAAATCTGAGTGTTGTGGGTTCGAGTCCTGTTACCCCTGCCATTTTTTTAATACCGTTTTTACTTTTCAAAGACAGTTACACCGAACGCTCGTGGTCCAACATGGAGCCCAATACAAGGGGCCATTTCACTAATAATAATGTCACCATGATCGATATTTTCGCTCAGTTTTTGAAAGACTTCTTTCGCTAATTCTAAATCATTAGAATGGTTAATAACGTAAAATGGTGTTTTAATATTATTTTTAGTGTAGTTAAGAACTAAATCGATAGCTTTCGAGATCGCTTTTCTTTGCGTTCTAGTTTTACCGGCTTTATCTAAAACGCCGTTTTCTCATTTTATTAATGGAACAATTTTTAATATATTTCCCAAAGAGGCTGCTAGCGGCGTTATACGCCCGCCTCTTTTAAGATATGTTAAATTGTTAGGAACCAAAATACCAAAATTTTTAGGTTCCCTTTTATCTAAAATTTTTAAAATGTTTTTAATGTCCATTGATTGGTCGATTAATTTTTGAGCAAATAAAACTTCGTGGCTTAAACCATTCATAATACGTGAGCTTTTCGGAATAAACACACGATTTGGAAATTTGTTTCTAGCGATTGCTCTTGCAGTATTACCAGTTCCTGATACTCCATCAGAAATTGGCAAATATATCGCATAGTCATGTTCTTCTAAAGCAGCTTCAAAAATATCAATGATTTCTTGAGGAGCTGGTTGTGAAGTTGAATATCTTCTACTAGTTTTCATTTTATTATAAAATTCTACAACATTGATATTAATACCATCTTTGAACTCTTGTTCATCTAGAATAATGTGAATTGGTAGAAAAAATATTCCTTTATCCCATCAAGTTAATTTATGCACTCCTGATGCAGCATCAGTGATGATGGCGATTTTTTGATTCTTAATCATATGAGTCCTCTTTCTGTTATTTTAATAAAATTATTATAACAGAAAATTTTATAAACTTTGTTGATATTTATTATTAAAGTATAATATTTTTAAAGGTTTTAACTGAAAATGTTGATAAATTACTACTAAGGAGAACATATTAATTATGAGTATTGAGAAATCTATTATTAAAAAAATAAAAAAAGGCTATTATAGTGCTGAGTACTTTTTAAAAACTAAAACAATTATCAATAACTTCTTGCCCACAAAAGTTGTCAAAATGCAATTTTTCCAACGCCACAATAACGTTGTTTTATGTGGCATGAACGAAGTTATTGAACTATTAGGTAAAGTACTTCATAATAAAGAATTATTCAGTATCCAGGCTATCCCTGAAGGATCTATCATCAATGCTAACGAACCCGTTTTAAAAATTACGGGATTATATTCCGAATTCGGATTTTTGGAAGGTATTATTGATGGCATCTTAACTAGGTTTAGTTCGATTGCAACAAACGCTCAAAAAGTCGTGAAAGCTGCTAATGGGAAACAAATCATTTCAATGGCTGATCGTAGTGATTATTTTGAAATGTTGGAAAAAGATGGTTATGCTGCTGGAGTTGGCGGGATTCAAAATCACGTTACTCAAGCTAGTATTTCTAATATGAAATTAATTAACAAAACTATTGGTACAATTCCGCATGCTTTAATTCAAATGTGTTCTGGCAATTTAGTCGAAGCATTAGAATATTTTGCCGAAATTTATCCAAACGAAAACTTAATTGCATTAACTGATTTCAATAATGACGTTATTACTGATTCACTTAATGTCGCTAATTATTTTAAAAATCGTTTATACGGTGTTAGAATAGATACAAGTCCAGCTTTAAAAGATAAATATTTTAATAAAATGAAAGCTGACAAAAAAGAATATTATGGTGTTAACCCGACTTTAATCAAAGCATTACGTAAAGAACTTGATTTTTTTGGTCATGAACATGTAAAAATTATTGTTAGTTCAGGTTTTAATGAAGATAAAATTAAAAGATTTGAACGCGAAAACACTCCGGTAGATATTTATGGAGTTGGGGGCGCTTTGACTAATATCCACATTAATTTTACAGGTGATGCTGTTGAATCTGATGGTAAACCAATTTTTAAAACTGGTCGTAGTGAAAAAAATAGTAAACAATTAAAATGAATTAAATTATAATATTATTATAAAGAAGAATCGTTTTAAAATCTTAGGAGAGAAATATGAATATTAAAAATTATAATTTTCTACTTCTGACAGATAAGAGTAATAGCACTAAAATGGTGTTAGTTATTATTTTATTAATAGTATTGATTTTATTATTAATCTATTTATTTACTGTATTCAGAAAACTAAAAATCATTTTTTCTAAAGTTAATTATTTAGTAGAAGATGTTACTTATAAATTAGAATTAATGAATTCAACTGTTGAAACAATTGTTAAAATCTCAAATTATATCGATACTTTTGAAGCTATTACTAAGAGAAACGTTAAAGCAATGACGCGTTTAGCAATTAGAAATAGAGATTTTGCTTATAAACTTTTTGATAAATTGAAAGAGTTTAGCGAAAAAGATAGCAAAAAAGAATATGCTAATTCTAATTCAAACAAAAAAACTAAAAAAACTGATCCTAGATCTAATAAAACTTTTAGAAAGGGTGCTGATAAATAATGAAAATTTGAAAAATATTAACTTGAAGTGCTGCTATTAGCTTAGTTTTATATTTGCTTCCTGATGAAGATGAAAAAGACAAAGATCTCAAAAAAAAATTAGACATCTTGGCCAACAAATGTAAAGACTTGATCGATAAAAGCAAAAAAATCTTTGATAAAAATACGCAAAAAAAAGTCAATCAAGAATTATATAAAGTTAAAGAACTGTTTAAAAATATCAATATTATTAATTTAAGAAATAGTCTAGCCAAAACGCTAAATAATGTTGCCAAACATTTATCAGTCGTTGAGGATAGTATTAGAAACGATAAAAATAATATCGATATTCCTTTAACTAGACCAGCAACAAAACCAACTTATAATAATTCGAAACCAAGAACTTCAACTACTCCAAATAATTCAAAACCAAGAACTTCAACTACTCCAAATAATTCGAAACCAAGAACTTCAACTACTCCAAATAATTCAAAACCAAGAACTTCAACTACTCGCCCAAAAACAACTACTCGTCCAAAATCAAAAATCGTTAAAAAACCAAACTAGATTATCAATAATCAAGAAAGTGATTTAAAATAATATGAATATTTTAGAAGAATTAAAAGCACGCGATTTATTAAAAGGAATCACTAATGAGCAAAAATTTTTAAATGCTTTAAAAAATAAAAAAGGTGTTTATGTTGGTTTTGACCCAACTGCTAAATCATTACATTTAGGTAATTATGTAATGATGAGTTTTTTAAAACGCTTAAAATTAAGCGGTTTTAAACCTTTTGCTGTTTTAGGTGGCGCTACCGGAATGATCGGTGACCCATCAGGAAAAGATAATGATCGCCAATTATTAAATCTAGAAATTATTGCTAATAATAAAAAACACATTTCCCAACAATTGAAAGCAATTGTTGGCTGTGAAGTAATTGATAATTACAATTTTTATAAAGATATGTCAGTGATTGACTTTTTAAGAATAATTGGTAAAAAAATGAATGTTAATCATATGCTTAGTAAAGAAATGGTTAAAAATAGATTAGAAACTGGAATATCATATACTGAATTTTCATATCAAATATTACAAGGTTGAGATTTTAAAACTTTATATCAAGATTATGATATTTGTGTTCAAGGTGGCGGGAGCGACCAGTGAGGTAACATAATTTCAGGAATTGAATTAATTGAAAAATTCAATACTACTAATTCCGAAAGCCAAGCTTCCGGAATTACTTTAAAGTTATTAACTAATAATTTAGGTAAAAAGTTTGGAAAATCAGAAAAAGGCGCAATCTTTTTAGATGATAGCTTAACTTCAGTCTATGAAATGTATCAATTTTTATTTAATCAACCAGATACTCAAGTAATGAAATTATTAAAAGCACTTTCTTTTTTAAGTTTAGCCGAGATTGACAAAATTGAAAGTTCTCATAATGTAGCACCTTTCAAAAGACTAGCACAACATCAATTAGCTGATACTATTGTTAGCGATATTCATGGAAGTGCCAAACTAGAAGAAGCTAAAAAAATCACTAAAGCGTTATTCAGCGGTAATATTAGTGACATTGATCATACTTTATTATTTAAATCATTATCAAATAGTGTTCCTAATGCTAAAGTAACTAAAGATGTCAACATTGTTGATATGTTAGTCAATGTTGAAATAGCCAGTTCCAAGCGCGCTGCCAGAGAATTGATTGTTAATAAGTCTATTATGATTAATGGTGAAAAAATCACCAAAATAGACCACTTATATAAGATAACTGACGGTTTAAACGATGGTCAGTTCTCATTAATTAAAAAAGGTAAGCGCCATTGGTTTTTAATTAATCATTCATAATCTAAAAAAATGAACATAAAAAAAAGATCAAATAATTAATTTGATCTTTTTTTTGTTGTGAATAATTATCGTGAATATCATTCAACGATGATAGCTTCGTTAATTTGAGTGTTTAATTCTTTTCTTTCAGGCAATCTGTTGAAAGTTGCTGAAAATTTAGATTCATTAACTGTTAATCATTCTGCTTTAGTTGAACTGTTGAAAAATTCAATAATTGTTTTATTTTTTTGAGCTTTTTCTTTTAATTCAATTAAATCGCCAATTTTTACTGTGTATGATGGAATATCAACTTTTTTACCATTAATTAAAATGTGACCGTGGTTAACGATTTGTCTAGTAGCACGACGTGTTGCTGCTAGTCCCATACGAAATACGACGTTGTCTAAACGAGATTCTAATAATTGTAAGAAATTGATTCCAGCCATACCTTTCATTTTATTAGCTTTGTTGAAAGTATTGTGGAATTGTTTTTCACTAACACCATATAGATGTCTTAATTTTTGTTTTTCTGTTAACTGTGTTCCATAAGCTGTTAACTTACGTCTTTTTTGACCATGTTGTCCGGGTGCATAAGTACGTTTTTTACCTTTGGCGAATTCTTTTCCGCTTTCTAAAACAGAAAAACCAAGACGACGAGATATTTTGTGTACTGATTTTCTTTCTCTTGACATTATAATGCCCTCCATTTAAAAATATGTTATATTAATTATAAAATATATACAAATTCTATTTTTAAATATAAAGTGACGCTTCTTTCTATTAAACTATTACGTTTATGTTAATACTTTCTGGAAGCAGTTTGCCCATACTTATAAAACTTCGTCATAAACTAAAAATAATGTTAAACTGAAAGTTAACTGCCTTTATCAATAAAGAATATAAATTTGTCTAATAATTATACTTTATTTAATATTTTTAGTCAAATTTTTATTTTTCATTATATAATAGATATTAAATTAAATGGAGATTCATTTACTAAACGGGGGTTTAAGATATGTACACCTTAGATATAAGCTATACTTTTTTAATTTCATTAATCTGTTCGGTTTTAGTTTTTATATTAGCAGTAATATTTATTTTTATAATTATTGTTAAACGTAATAAAACAATCGTTAAAATAGCGTCTTTAAGACAAAGATTCTTAACGTTGAATAAAACACCGATCAAAATTAAATTAGAAAAAATTTCATCTTTTGTGCAAAAGGAACCAAAATTTGCCGAAGCAATCACGTATTGAAATGAAAGATATCAAAAAATTATGGTTGAGGAATATAAAAAATATACCGAATTACTAAAAACTATTATCGATAATTTAAATAATGGCGATAATAAAAAAATGCGTAAGAATATTAATCTCGCTACTAAAAATATTAGAGCGATCGAAATTGAAACTAGTCAACTTCATGAAGAATTAACAAAAGCAATGGAAATTGAAAATATTCAAATTATTAAAATTGTTAATTATAAGAATATTTTCCAAAAACTTTCTAATATGTTTGATGCAAATCAAAAAATATTAGAAAAATCAAAAAAGAAAATAATTAGTAATATGCATGAAATCAAATTATTGTTTGAAAAATTTGATGTTTTTATTAATAAATCTGAATTAGAACATAGTGCTAAGGTCTTGGAAAAAATTACGAGCCAGTTATTACTTTTAGCACGTAGTTTAGACGTTTTACCGATGATATCGTCTTTTCATAAGCACATTATTGATCAACGCGTAAATGAGCTTAAAATTGATTATAAGAAATTTCAAAAAGTAAATGAAACTAGTGAAATTAAAAATATTGATTTTGATAAAAAAATTAAAGATATTGTTAATAGTAAAATTACGCTGTTGAACAAAATTACTAATTTAGAAATTAGTCCTGCTGAAGAGATTTCAAAAAAAATTACTTTACAGCTTGATTTGTTAGAAACGGCAATTAGCAATTCTAATTTATCTAAAGAAATTTTTATTGAATCTCTAAACCCAGTTCATAAAAACTATAAAAAAATCATTAAAAATTATGATAATTTAATCTTATTAGTTAATAATTTAGAAAATAAAAATGTTTTTGATACTTCTAAATTAACTAATAAATATAATAAATTTACACATTCTTATTACTTGTTATTAACTAAATCAGAAACTAAGGGCGATTTTATTAATAAGACTAAAATGATGATTAAGTTCATTAAAGAATTGATTGATCTTTCTGATTTAATTAAAAAAGATTATAAAAAATTATCTAATCAAAATTCAAAAATCCACATAATTATTCAAAACATTCATATTTTTAGTCTTTTAGTAGCAGACATTGAATTAATAATTAAAAAACAAAAGATTAAAATATCTAAAAAGGACCAAGCCAATATTACTGATTTGTTACGACAATCTCATAAGTTCAACTTATTAATCGATAAAGAATCAATTAAGTCAGATACTGATTTAAGTGCATTAAGACAAACAATTTCAATTTATCGTAGAAAAGCATATCAATTATATTATTATGTTTTTAATTTTATCCAAGTTGATGAAATGTCGGAAAACGCTTTTATTTGTGCTAATCGTTTTAATAAAATTAGATATCATTATAAATTAAATAACGTGTTACAAACAGCTGAAATTGTTTATAAAAAAGACAAGTTAGCAGCTTTAGAAATTATTACTAAAGCTTTAGAAGAAGAAAATGATTTTATTCCTTTTAATAGAAAGTAGGACTATTGATGAAAATATTTTTTTGAATTAGATATGCCGAATTAGCAATTAAAGGTAAAAATCGTTTTGATTTTATTAATCAGTTAAAAATTAATGTTGTAAATTCTTTTAAAGGGATTATTGAAAAAACTCAATTTGATTTCAAAAGAGATCACGCTTTAATTAGAGATGTTGATGTTGAAGATAAAGCTTTAGTTTCGACGATTTTGACACGTATTCCCGGAATAGATTCAATTTCTGTAATTGATATTTGCCCTAGTAATGCTGATGCAATTAATGCAATCATTAAAAAATCTCTAATTAATAAAAAATGAAAAACTTTTAAAGTAAATTGTAAGCGTCAAGATAAATCGTTTCAACCAAAGTCAGATATTTTTAAATTAGAAGTTGCTAAATTTATTTTTGAAAACTTTCCTGATGTGAGCGTTGATGTTAAAAATCCCGATATTAGTATCAATATCAAAATCAATAAAGTTGATACTTATATCTTTAATGATAAAATTAAATGTGTAGGCGGATTGCCAGCAAACACGTCTGGTAAAATATTGATGTTGATTAGTGGCGGAATTGATTCTCCAGTAGCATCTTATTTGTTAACAAAACGAGGTATGCATGTTGATTTTTTAACTTTCAGTACGCCTCCTCATACGCAAACAGAAGTTATCGATAAAACAAAATCATTAATTAAAATTGTTAATCAATTTCAAGGTAAATCAAAATTTTTCAATTGTAATTTTACGCCAATTTTACATGAATTAGCGCATATTAAAAAAGAATCTTATAAGATTAATTTAATGCGTCGCGAATTTATTAGAATTGCTAATCATTTAGCAGCTGAAAAAGGCTACTTAGCAATTGCCACTGGTGAGGCAATTGGTCAAGTTGCTAGCCAAACTTTAGAATCGTTATCAACGATTGCTGAAGTCGGTCAATGTTTGATTATTAGACCTTTAATTAGTTTTAATAAGATTGAAATTATTAATATTGCAAAAACAATTAAAACGTATGAAACTTCAATTTTACCATTTGAAGATTCTTGTAGTTTGTTTGCTCCTAAAAGTCCAATTACGAAGCCCAGAAGCCAAGTAGCGGCTGATATTGAATTAACGATCGAATTATTAGATGAATTACGAAAAACAGTTATTGCTAATATTAGTGAGGAAATTATTGAGGTTAAAAAATATGTTTAAAAAGTTTGATCAACTCCTAAAATTAATTGAAAATCACGATAAAATTGTTATTATGCGTCATCGCATGCCAGATGGCGATGCGCTAGGTTCACAATATGGAATCGCCCAATGAATTAAAATCAATTTTCCTAATAAAAAAGTTTATTGCTTTGGTGATCAACATCAAGATCGTTTGACTAAATTATTTCCCACTTCTGATAAGTTAATTATGAAAGAACATAAAACATTACAAGATAGTTTAGTGATCGTGACTGATTGTGCTAATGCGGCTAGAATTGATAATCAAAAATTTGATTATCAAAAATTAGCTAAAACAATCGTTAAAATCGATCATCATATTCATGGTGAAAAATATAGTTCTTTTGATCTTGTTGATGAAAAAGCGTCTAGTGCGTGTCAAATCGTAACTTTATTTATAAAACATCATTTCCCTAAATATAAAGTTGATCAAAAAATGATGACTTTTCTTTATATTGGTTTGATAACTGATAGTGGCAGATTTATGTTTCCCTCAACTTCTAGTGCTACTTTTCAAGCAGCCATTTTCTTAATTGATAACGGTGCCAAAAGAGCTGATATTCACAAAGTTTTATACACTTGACCAGAAAAAGAAATCCGTTTAATTAATTATTTACAACAAAATTTTGAAGTTCTTCCTGGTGGAGTAGCTTATTTTATTTTGAAACCCGAAATTGTAAAAAGTATGCAATTAGATTTTTCTAACGTCAAAAACTTCGTCAATACGTTAGGTGTTTTTGAAAATTATAATTTTTGATCTTTAACGACTTATGACACTGATGATAACGTTTGACGAGTTTCACTCCGTTCACGAGAAATTGCGATTAATCATATTGCCGAAAGACATGGTGGCGGGGGTCATAAATTAGCGTGTGCTACTAAACTTAAAACGTTCAATCAAGTAATGGCTCTATTGGATGATCTTAGTAATTTTGCCCAAAAACAAAATTAAGGTGGTATTATTTAATAATGAAAAAAATAACTAAAAATAAAATCGAACTTAACAAAGAAGTTTTTAATGATAAGTTGGATTTTGAAAAAACTAATATTAATAATAGTAAAAACAAAGCTAAAAGTAAAACTAAAAAAATTGATGAAAATACCGAAAAAACATTCGATATGCGTAGATTCGATACGCAAGATTTAGATTTATTATCAAATAGTGTTCGCCACGGAAATAATGCTCATGGAAAAACCGACATTACATCTTTTGATTTTAAATATTATAATAATAGGAAAGCTCATAAAAGCATTTTAGTAATTTCAATTATTATGTTAATGGTTGTTGTTGCTCTATTATTGATATTAATTATTTGTCGAATAATTTAATTTATTAAAAAGGAGTTTTTTTACGATGACAGATTTTACTAATTTATTGACGATGACAAAATATTCTTTTTTAGAATCTGTTATTAGCGTTGAACAATTAATTGCTTTTCATAAAACTAACAATTATAAATATGTTGGTTTATGCGAACGCGAAGTAATGTATAGTACACCATTATTTTTAAAAAAAGTTTTTAAAAATAATTTAATTCCCGTTTTATCAATTAGCTTTACTTTATATGATAAAAATAATGCTCAAAGTGAAGCAATTTTAACTGCTCTAAATTATCAAGGTTATCAAAATTTAATGAAAATTTCAACTTTATTAAATGATTATCAAAAACCTCAAATATTGATCGAAAATATTGTCAACTATCTTGTTGCGAAAGATAATGCTTTAGTTTTAAAAAACCAAAGCATTTTTTTAAAATACTCCAAATATGATTTAATTTATCTTGGTGTTAGTGATAAATCAGTTGCTCCAACGATTTCCAGAACGCTTCCTTGACATAAAGCTACTTTTTTAAACAAGACAGACGCTACGACTTATAAAGCGATTCAAGCGATTAAAAACAACCAGTTTTTATCCGATCAAAATGATGACGTTACTAAATTACAATTTAATAATTATGAGCAACTAAAATTAATTCACAATCAAAACACTTTAGTTAACTTAGCTAACTTATTAAAAAAAATTAATTTTCAAATGCCGAAAGTTAAAATTGATTTTTTAAAGTTCATTGATCACAAAAGTGATTTAGAACTATTTAAAAAATCATGTTTAATTGGCTTACAATGACGGATTAAAACTTATCCTTATATTAAGAAATCACTACCTGAATATCAAGCCCGATTAAAACGAGAAATGGATACGATTATTAAATTAGGCTGAGAGAGTTATTTTTTACTAGTTTGAGATACGATTAGATTTGCTAAAAGTCAAAAGATATTAGTTGGTCCTGGGCGCGGGAGCGCTAGTGGTTCATTAGTAGTATTTGCTTTAGGAATTACTAATGTTGATCCATTAAAATATAATTTAATTTTTGAACGTTTTCTAAATCCTGAAAGAGTATCGATGCCCGATATTGATATTGATTTTCAAGATAATCGACGCCAAGAAATTATTGATTATGTATTTAATAAATATGGCATCGATCACGTCGCTCATATTATTACTTTTCAAACGATCGGTGCTAAAACGGCGCTTCGTGATAGTGCTCGAATTTTAAAAATTGATGTTTCAATCATTAATAAAATTTCTAAAATGATCGTTAATGCTCAAAATTTATTAGCTAATTATCATCAAAATAAATTACTGCGGGCTCAAATTAATATGTCGATTAATTTAAAACAAATGTTTCACATTGCTTATAAATTAGAAGGTCTGCCCCGCCAAAGTGGACTCCACGCTGCTGGATTAGTATTTAACTCTAAATTATTAAGTGACTTTTGTCCGATGAAAAAAATTAATGAAAAAGTTAATATTACTCAATATTCGATGAATTTTTTAGAAGACCATGGTCTAGTTAAAGTTGATTTTTTAGGCTTAAAAGCATTAACAACGATCAAAAATATTAACGAATCAGGTCCTAATTTAAATCTTAATCAATTACCTTTAAACGATCCTAAAGTTTTTAATTTAATGAACCACGGTGATACGACCGGGATTTTTCAATTAGAATCATTTGGAATGCGTAAAGTATTAACTCGAATTCGAGTTAATGATTTCGAAGATATTATTAGTGCCATTTCTTTATATCGTCCTGGTCCTCAAGATAATATTGAAATTTATGCACAAAGAAAATTAAAAACAGCGCCAACAATTTATCTAGATAATCGTTTGAAACCAATTTTAAACTACACTTTTGGGATCATCATTTATCAAGAACAAATTATTCAAATCGCCCAATTAGTTGCTAATTTTAGTTTAGCTAAAGCTGATCTTTTAAGACGAGCAATGTCGAAAAAAGATGTCTCAATCATGAATGATTTAAAAGGTCAATTTATTGATAATGCAGTTGCTAATAAATATCAATTAGCAACTGCTAGTCAAATTTATGATTTAATTTATAAATTTGCCAACTATGGTTTTAATCGTGCTCATGCTGTCGCTTATTCAATAATTGCTTATCAATTAGCATATTTTAAAAGTAATTATTATTTATATTTTGTTACTAATTTGTTAACAAACTATTTAACTAATAAAACTAAACTTAAAGAAATTATTACTGAAGCCCAATCAAAAGGGATCGCTGTACTAGATTTAGATATTAATAAATCACAGCTTAATTTCATAGAGGAAAACAATAATATTAGATTACCATTAACGATTATTAAAAGTGTTGGTAAAATCTTATTGGCAAAACTAATCAAAGAACGTGCTACTAAACCTTTCGTTAGTTTCTTTGACTTTATTACTAGAATGTATTTTTTAAATTTCAATGAAGGAATTTTTATGAATTTTATTAATAGTGGAGCGCTTGATTGTTTTGCCAATCGGGGCACTTTATTAAATTCATTAAATAATGCTCTTAACTATGTAAAATTATTTAGTAAAGATAATTTTTTACAAACTAAACTGTTACAAGATAAGATTATTAGTGAACCTTTATTACAAGTTGCTGAAGATGATATTGAAAAATTAACTGAAGCTGAAAAATATGTACTAGGCTTTAATTGGAAAATTCATCCAACAATTCCAATCATTAAAAATTATAAAAATTATGTTAATTTTGAAAGTCAATTGCAACAGTCAAAAAAACAATTATGAGGTATTTTTGAAATTAATGAAATCCGTGTAATCAATACTAAACATAACGAAGAAATGTGTTTTATGATCGTTAGCGATGTTGGTAATAGTTATGAAATAACTGTTTTCCCTAAAAAATATCAACAGTTACGAAACACTTTAAAATTAAATCAGATCATCGAATGTAATATTAAAATCGAAACAAAAAATAAATTTAATAATAAAAATCGTTTTATTCTAGTATCTTTAAATAAAGTCTACTAGTTTATGGAGGGCTATAATTTATGAAAAAAATAATTTTAATTGACGGAAATTCTTTATCATATCGAGCATATTATGCGACCGCTATTAAAAAACCATTATTACAAACTAATGATGGCATTCCTACGAATGCGCTTTATAGTATGTCAAATATGATGTATAGCATTTTATTTAAATATAAACCAGACCATATTTTGGTCGCTTTTGACGCTAAAGGAAAAACCTTTAGACATGATAAATTGAAAACTTATAAAGGTAATCGTAAAAAAACACCTCCAGAATTAATTTCTCAATTAGCTCTAATTAAAGAAATTCTTACTTTAATGAAAATTAAAACTTATGAGATTAGTGGTTTTGAAGCTGATGATATTATTGCTACACTAGCTAGTCAAGCTGGTGCTTCTGAGGAATATAAAACGTTGATCATTTCATCTGATAAAGATCTTTATCAGATGGTTAATGATCAACAAAATATTAGAATGTTTCAAAATAGTACTGGTATGAGTCGCGGAAATTTAATAAATGAAGCATACATTAAAGAAAATTATGGTGTTAGCGTTGCTCAATTTGGCGACTATAAGAGCTTAATTGGTGATAGTAGTGATAATCTATCAGGTGTTAGAGGAATTGGTAAAAAAACGGCCGAAAAGTTACTTAATGACTATCAAAATTTAGAAGAAATCTATGAAAACATCGATAACATTAAAACAACAATCGCTACTAAACTGAAAGCTGATCGCGATAATGCGTTCTTAACTCAAGAATTAGTAACCTTAAAAACTGATATGGAGCTACCTTTTACGTTGGCAGATACTGAAATTAACGTTAATGATATTGCTAATCCGGCTGTGTTTGAATTTTTAGAAACTTATGAAATGTATTCTTTTTTAAGAAAAGTTAAAAAAATTTATCATCAAAATAATCAGTTTGAAATCGATATTGCTCAAGTCAGTGCCCAAGAATCAATAACTATTGATATGTTAGATACTCAGAAACCTTGAGCAATTTATTGTGAATTATTAGATACTAATTATCATAGTGCAAAATTGTTTAAAATAATTATCAGTGATGGTGAGCGTCACTTCTTTATTAATGATGAAGAAGCATTAATAAATAATTATTCATTACAATCAAAACTATTAGATCCCAAAATTATCAAATATTGTTTTGATTGAAAAAAAGATTATTTATTTTTAAAACGTTTTCATATTAATTTAACAAATGTAAAATGAGATTTATCGTTAGCAATATATTTAATTAATAGTAATATTGATATTGAATGATGAGCGATTAGTAAAAATTTAGGATTTAGTATTATTGATGATAAAGAATATTATAATAATATTGATAATAAAAAAATTAGCGATAAATTAAACTATGATCAATTCTTAATTTCGAAAATTAATGTCATTTTTAAAAGTTTTGATTTATTAAATAAAAAATTAAAAGCACAAAATTTAAGTGATTTATATTATAATTTAGAGTTACCATTAGTATTAGTTTTAGCACGCATTGAAAAAGCTGGAGTTTTTACTGATAGTAAAATATTTAATGATGCTAAAACGTTGGCAGTTGCTAAATTAAAAGTTTTATCAGCACAAATTTTTGCATTAACTAATTGTGAATTTAATATTAATTCACCAAAACAACTACAAGAAATTTTGTTTGAAAAGTTAGCATTAAAAACTTTCAATAAACGTAAATCAACGGCCAAAGCTGTTTTATTAGAAATCAGTAAACAACATCCAGTTGTTGGTTTGATCATAGAATATCGTAATTTTTTCAAATTATTAACGACTTATATTGAAGGTATGATGAAATTTATTGATCAAAATAATGAAATCCATAGTATTTATTTACAAAACAAAACAACTAGTGGGCGTTTATCTTCAAAATTTCCCAATATGCAAAATATTGTTGAACACAAAGAAGAGCAACGTCATCTTAAGAAGGCCTTCATTGCTCGCAAAGATAAAATATTAATTAGTTTTGATTACTCACAAATTGAATTAAGACTGTTAGCTTTTTTATCAAAAGACCAAGAATCGTTAGATGATTTTGCTAAAGGTCTCGATATTCATCGCCAAACTGCTAGTAAGTTATTTGATAAAAAACCAGCTGACATTACTTCAATTGAGCGTCATCAAGCAAAAACTATTAATTTTGGTTTAATATATGGTCAGAGTGAATTTGCTCTTAGCAACGCTCTAGGAATCTCTTTCCAAGAAGCACGCACTTTTATGGATAAGTATTTTCAACAATTTCCAAAAATTCAACAATACAAAGCTGATCAAATAAAAGCTGTTCAAGAACATAAATTTGCAACGACATATTTTAATCGTCGTCGCTGATTACCAGATATTGATAGCCCTAATTTTAAAGTTCGCGCTGGTGCTGAAAGAATTGCTATCAATATGCCAATTCAAGGCACAGCTGCTGATCTTTTAAAATTAGCATTATTAAAAGTAAATGATATTATAGATTGAAATACAACAACTATTATTGCGACTATTCATGATGAAATAGTGATTGAAACCAACTTAGAAAATTATCAAGAAATTAGTGATAAAATAAAAAATGCTATGGAAACTATTGATTCTAATTTCTTATTAAGTGTTAGTGTTAATAGCGGTAATAGTTGATATGACTTGAAATAAAAGGAGTTTGAAACATGCCCGAATTACCAGAAGTGGAAACTGTTAAAAGAGTATTGAATAAAAAATTAAAAGCACAAAATTATCAAATTTTAGACTTAGAAATTTTTTGACCAAAGATCGTTAAAAATTATTCTAATGAAAAATTTATTGAACTTTTAAAAAATCAAACTATCAAAGAAGTTGACCGAGTTGGCAAGCATCTCCTTTTCGTTTTAAGTGACCTAATTTTAATCTCTCATTTAAGAATGGAAGGGAAATATTATTTTTTAGAAGAAAATGAAGTAGTCCCAAATAAAAAACATGTTTTAGTTTTATTTTATTTAAGTAATAATATGCGATTAGCATATTATGATACTCGTCGTTTTGGAACGATGCATCTAGGAACTTATAGTAATTTCTTTAATTTAAAACCATTAATTAAATTAGCTGCTGAACCTTGAGATATTGACCCAGACTGATTTGTAAATAAAGTTCAAAGTAGCAGAAAAGCGATCAAAACTATTATTTTAGACCAACACGTTATTGCTGGTATTGGTAATATTTATGCTGATGAAATATTATTTAAAAGTAAAATTAATCCCTGAACTTCAGGATCAACATTAAGTAAAGAAAAAATTATTGATATTTTAGAAAATACTAAAACTATTCTTAAACAGGCAATTGAATTCGGCGGAACTACGATTAAAAGTTTTACTGCTGGTAAACAAATTAGTGGTAAATTTCAACAATGATTACAAGTCCATACTAAAAAAGACCAGGCTTGTCCTCGATGTAAAACGATAATTGAAAAATCAAAAGTGAACGGTCGGGGTACTTATTGATGCCCGGAATGTCAAAAATAATCAGGAGGCAAATTTATGATTGCTATTATTGGAAAATCTAACAGTGGTAAAACGACACTACTAAATAAACTGGCAATTCATAATATTAAAATTATTAATGCTGATAATTTAATCAAGCGATTGTATGAAAAAGATCAACGTGGATTTAAGTTATTAGTCAAAAAATTTGGCACTACAATAATTAATGATAATGGTTTATCAATTGATAAATTTAAAATCATTACATTAATTAAAAATAATCCAGATAATATTAAAATCATTAACGATTTAATCCACCCTTTAATTATTAAATATTTAAGAAACCTTAAACATGAAAATTGAGTAATTGAAATATCAGCAATTAGTAGTGAGATAGCAGATGTTTTTAATGATTTATTTGATGGCGTTATTATTATGAAACCAAATTATTTTATTCATAAATTTTTTGAATTTAAAAATAAAGACAACATCAAAAAAATCAAAAAAATATTAACAAAAGAAAATCACACAAATCTAAAAAACATTAATTTTAAAAAAACATTAATCTTAAGAAGATCTAACAAAAAATCAATCATTAAAGCTCTTAGTTTTATTAAAGATGTTTTTGTTAGTGAAGTTGGCGGCCACAAATATGTTACATAACAATATTGATAAAAATGATAAATACCAAATTATCAATAATATTGAAGCTAAATCTTATCAAAAAAACTTATTATTAATGTATCAACCAATTTTAGGTTCCGGGGCAATTGCCTTATATCAAACTTTATTATTAGATGATTCTAATAATAAATGAAGTGATATTAATCGCTTATCAGTTTTAACGCAAAAAACAATTTTAAAAATATTTATTTATTTAGAACGTTTGATTGATTTCGAATTAATTGATATTTTTATTAAATATAATGAAAATAAAAAATATTTATTAATTAAAATCAATAAACCTTTATCATTTATTGCTTTTCGTAATAATACTATTTATTGAAAAGCGTTATCAGATCGAGTTGGTAGTGAAAATTTTCAAAAAATCATTAATCAATGATGACCACCTTCTTCAAAAACTATTAATATTGAAGAATTTGCTCAAGTAAAACAAGATCATAAAAAAATTTATAACTTAAACGTTAACATTTTAAAAACTAGATTGTCGAAATTTGTTAATATTGATATCGATAAGACAATTTCAAAAATAAATAATTTATCAATCGTTTATAATATTAGTAATCAAAAAATATTAGATGCTATTTTTAAAGCTAGTCCAACTGACGTGATGCCAGCTTGGACAAAAATTAATGAAATTATTTTTGATTTTTATAACAATGATCCTCATAAAAAAACTAATATAAAATTATCTGATAAAATGAGTCTTATTAAAAATTTATCAGTTACTAAATTTATTAGTATGCGCTTGAATAAACCACTAACTTTAATGAATATAAAATTAATTAAAGAATTAAACAGTCTAAATATTATTACGCCGATTAAAAATTTAGTAATCGATTTCTCAATTTTAAAAAATAATAAAATTGTTAATAACTACAGTTTAAAAATTCTTAATAGTTTAATCGAATCAAATATTTATGACTTTGACAATGCTATGAAATATTTAAAAAATGCCCACCATGCTAAAATTAAAAAAATTATTAACAGTTCATTAAGTACTGATCAAACAAATTATGATATTTTTGATTAATCAACAATTAAAAAAATAAGGATAATAAATTATGAAAATATTTGAAAGATTAAAAAAAACTACAAGTGAAAATGTTTTATTTTTAAAAAATAACGAAATTTTTAAAAATAATTTTAAAAAATATAATATTAGCGATTTGCTGATCAAAGATAATTTATTAGATTTGCTAAGAGTTATTAATGATGCTGATGAATCACACAAAAAACATCGTTATAGCAATTGTCCAAACAGTACTCAGGGACTAAAAGTGAACGTTGTTTATAGCTGGTCAAATATTAGTTTTAATAGTTCTCATTGTCCATGTTATGCATATCATTTTTTTTCACAAAACTATTTATATCGTGATTTTCCAGACAATCACCTTAAATTCAATTTGAAACAAAAAGGTAGTTTAAAAAATCATAAAAATGAATCATATTTAGAGATTACTAAAGAAAAACACGAGATTATAAATTATTTACGCTGATTTTGTAGTAAAATTAGCAGTAAAGATTATAAGAATTCTAACGAAACGCTTAAAGGTTTATATATATCGGGGCCACCTAGTAGCGGTAAGACTTATATTATGACTGCTTTAGCAAATTGAGCCGCTAAACGCGATTTTAAAATCGTATCGTTAAATTCTTTATCTTTAGCCGATGACTTGAAATCAAGTTATAATAATAAAAATAACTATGCTCTCCCAAAAAAATCATTATTAACATTATCGAAAAAATGTGATATTCTATTTATCGATGATCTAGGAAATGAAAATCAAAAAGGGGCCTGATGACGTGATCAAGTCTTATTTAATTTATTAGATAGTCGTTTTAAAGCTAAAAAAATTACTTTCATTAGCTCTAATTTTAATTTAATGCAATTAAAAAAATATTACACTTTTAATCATGATTATAGTGAGAGCATCAAAGTGACGAGATTATTTGAACGAATCGATAAATTATGTCACGTTCAAAATATTTCAAACTATAAACAAAAATAAATCTTAAGGAGATTTTATAATGCAACAACCAAAAACAATTATTATTGGAAATTGAAAAATGAACAAAAACAACCAAGACAGTATTGCGTTTTTATCATCATTTGATAAAATCATCAATGATCATAAAAACGTTTTAAGAGATAACTTAGTATATGGAATAGCGCCAACCGCAACTAACTTTCAAGCTTTTAAAAACACTAAAAGTAATGACTTAGTTTTAGTGTCACAAAATTGCCACTTTGCTACTAACGGGGCTTATACTGGTGAATTATCAACAGCAATGTTAGCAGATTTTAATATTAAATATGTTATTATTGGTCATTCAGAACGTCGTCAATATTTTAACGAAACTAACGCTACTGTTAATGCTAAAATTAAAACATTATTAAACAATGATATGACGCCAATTTTATGTGTTGGTGAAACGTTAGAACAATTTGAAAAACAAGAAACTAACGCTATCATTACGAAACAACTACAAGAAGGATTAGTTGGCATTGATATTGCTAACATTAAAAATATTATTGTTGCATATGAACCAATTTGAGCAATCGGAACTGGTAAAACAGCTACTCCTGAAATTGCTGAAAAAGTTTGTTGTGAAATTCGTAAAGTTTTATCAACGATTGCAAATAACGAAATCGCTAACGCTATCACTATTCAATATGGTGGATCAGTTAAACCGAACAATGTTAATGATATTTTAAAACAACCAAATATTAACGGAGCTTTAGTTGGTGGCGCTTCATTAGACGCTCAGAGTTTTATTGACTTAATTACTAAACCAAAGGAATAAATTATGAAAATTTCTAATAAAAATTGAAATATCAGCGCTAGTTTTCTTTTAGCAGCTGCCATTAAAAAAATTCATCCAGACGCTGAATTAATTATTAATCATGCTGATGAGGAAGAATTTTACTGTGATTTTAAATTCGTGACGCCAATTTCTCAAAATGATCTTGTTAAAATTGAGCGCCAAATGAAAAAAATTGTTGGTGGAGCTCATGCTATTAAAAATGATATTAATGTCCCAATTAATAATTATCAAGAAAAACTAGCAGAAAAAAATTCACAATGATCACAATGATCAATCAGTAATATTGTTTCTGGTTATAGTGAAATAGCCCCAACAATTGCTAATACTAATTTAATTAAAAATTATAAATTATTATTTTTAGCAGGAGCTTATTTAAACAACGATAAGAACGATACTCAGTTAACAAGAATCTATGGGTTTGCTAGAAGTAATCTTGAAGAAGTTAAAGCTTTTTTAGCAGTCTTGAAAGATCGTAAAGAACGCGATCACAGAAACATTGGTAAACAATTAGAAATCTTTACTTTTTCACCATTATCGGGTAAAGGTTTTCCAATTTGATTACCAAACGGTTTTATTATTCGTGAACAAATTAGTAATTTTATTAAACAAAAAGAACGCGAATATGACTTTGTTGAAGTTTTAACACCAGCACTAGGGTCAGTTGATTTATATAAAACTAGTGGTCATTGAAATCATTACAAAGATGATAATTATCCATTAATTGAACTTGATAAAGAACAATTAATGTTACGTCCAATGACTTGTCCGCATCATTGTATTATTTATAAGCTAAAAAGCCGTTCTTACAAGGAACTACCGATTAGAATGTCAGAACATGCCCAATTATATCGTTATGAAAAATCTGGCGCCTTAACCGGCTTAGAACGCGTCCGTTCAATGGTTTTAACAGACGCTCATATTTTTGCTAGTTATGATCAAATCAGAACTGAATTTAAACGTTGTTATAAATTAGTTAGTGAAACATTAGCAGCGTTCAATATTGAAATTGATTATATTTCATTATCTTTACGTGACCCTGATGACAAAGAAAAATTCTTTGATGATGATAAAATGTGAAACAAAGCTGAAAAATTATTACTAGATTTATTGGAAAATGAAATGCAAGTTAAATTCAAAATTATGTTAGGTGAAGCAGCTTTTTATGGACCAAAATTAGATGTGCAAATTAAAACTGCCATCGGTCATGAAGTTACTGTTTCAACATTACAACTTGATTTCTTATTACCAACTAGATTTGATTTAGAATATATTGACCAAGATGGCCAAAAACAAACACCGATCATTATTCATCGTGGTTTAATTGGTACTTATGAAAGATTTGTTGCAACGTTGTTAGAACAAACTAAAGGGGTTCTTCCTTTATGATTAGCACCAACCCAAATCATCATCTTACCAGTTAGTGAAAATATTGCTCATCTAGAATATTCACAAAATATTAAAAATCTCTTATTTAAAGCAGGTATTCGAGTAAAATTAGACGATCGTAACGAAAGACTAAGTTATAAAATGCGTCAAGCACAGCAGTCAAAAACACCAATTCAGTTCATTATTGGTGACGATGAAATCAAAAACAATACTATTAGTTACCGTAAATATAATAGTAATGAAACTAAGACTGATAATTTAGCAAACATTTTATCAATTATTAAAAATGCGATTGATCAAAAATGCCAATTTTAATAGATATTGGTAATAGTTATTTGAAAATTTCGCATCTTAACGATGATAAAGCGATCAAAAAAATCAAATTAAATGTTGATGCTGATAAAATTATTGAATTTTTAAAAAAAACACTAGCAACTGATGCTCAAATATTAACAAAACAAATATTAATTTGTTCGGTTAATTTAGAGCTAAATGTTTTATTGAAAAAGTTTTTCAATAACTATAATAGCTACTGAATTAGCTTAGCTGATTTTACTCATTTAAAATTTCTTAATGCTCAAGAAATCGGGTTAGATTTATTAGCATTAGGAAATAGTCTCAATCACAATGAAGCAACTTTAATTGTTTGTTGTGGCACAGCAACAACTTTTAGTTTATGAAATAATGCGACTTTAAAAGGCGTTAACATTGTTTTAGGACCTTGAAGTAGTTATCTTGCATTATTGAGAAAGGCCTCATTACTTAGTTCAAAATTAAAAGTTTCTAAAAATAATTTACCAATTTTAGGAACGAATACTAATGATGCTATTGGGGCAGGAACTTTTATTGGTCATGCTTTAATGGTTGAAGCAATGATCAATAAAATTAAAAATAACTTCATCGTTGATCGTGTTATTTTAACTGGTGGGGGTCTTGAAGATATTGTTCAATATTTTGAAGAGAGCCATCTCATTGACGAGTTTTTATTATTTAAAGGTTTAGCAAAAATAAAAAATAACTAATTAAATTTAGTTATTTTTTTTATTTAAAAAAAGGAAAAACCACTTATTTAGCATATAAAATAAATAAGAGGTGTTTTAAATTCGTATTAATCAACAAAGCGAAATTAATGAATGTGGTTTATTAGTAATTCAATATTTGCATAAATTTTATTTTGCTAAAAATCTAACTATTAATTATTTACATAGCTTAACTAATTTAACTCAAGCTGGTTTATCCTTAACCCAACTAGTTGAATTAGGTGATTTATGTAGCGTTAAAATTATATTTTATAAAATGCGCAAAGAGGAATTTATTAATTATAAAATTAATAATCCGATAATCGCAGTTGTAGAAAACAAAAAAATCAATAGTAAGCATTTTATTATTATTTATAAAAAAACTAATAGCCATATTTATTATAGTGATTCAACAACTGGTAAAAATCATAAACAATTGTTAAATGATGATTTTTACAAGACTTTATCTTATGTTTTTGGGATCACTAACAAGGAAAACAATAATTTCAAACACAAAAATATTCAAAGTACTATTTTTCATTTTTTTAAAGATAAAAACAAAAGTTTATATTTATTATTTTTAATTAATATATCGATAATTTTTTTAACAATTGTCGCTTCCTTATTTAGTAAAATTTTAGTTAATTATTTATTTCCTAATAAAATTCTTAGTGATATTTTTATTATTACTTTGTTTTTTATCACTGTGAATTTATTGAAATCATTGATCGATTTTTGTCAAAATACTATTTTACAAAAAATGTTATTTGATTTTACAAGTAATTTAAATGAAGAAGTTTTATTAAACATTGATAAAAAACCAAATAAATTTTTTCAACATTTCAATGAGTCTAGTATTATTCAAAAAACGCAGTTAATTCATCAAGTTAGTAGTTTTATCGTAGTAAAAATTACTAAGCTATTTTACAATTCATTTATCTTAATTTCAATTCTAATATTTTTATCTTTTTTATATTTACAATTAGCTTTGTTTTTAGTTATCTTAGTTTTCCTTTTTGTGTTTATTAATTATTATTTTAATACAATTAATAAACCAAAAATTAAACAACAACTTAAATTACAACATCAAGAATTAAGATATCGCTTACTTTTAATATCACAAAGAGAACATTTAAAAACAGGATCTAAAGCTAATTTCTTAAAATATAAATGAAAACAAAGTTTTTATAAATTACAAAATAATCAATTTAATTTATTTAATAATTTTAATAATCAACATTTATTTAATAGCGCTTTGCGAACAATTGTTAATTTTTCATTAATCGTATTAATTATTTTATTAGCAATCACTAGTAATAAAAATTTAAGTTTTGTTATTATGATGATGGCAATTTTAAATTTAGTATGAAGTCCGATATTAGGCATCAGTTATTTTATTTCTGACTTTAGTAAAGATAAAAATAACTTTTATAAATTAGCAAAAATTATTAACTATAAAAATGAAGTTATTACTAATAAAGGTTTTGAATTAAACAAAATTAAAAATGTTAAAATTAATAATTTAAATTTTGAATATAGTAACAAAGTTATTTTTAATAACATCAATCTTGTTATTGATCATAATACGATTATTCGTGGACCTAATGGTTCAGGAAAATCAACTTTATTAAAACTATTATCAACTTGTGAAATCAATCAAAATATTTTATATAATGATTTAAAGGTTACTGCTATTAATCTAGAAAAACTCCGTAAAAAAATTATTTTATATAGTGATCATGATATTTTTATCGAAGAATTTATTAACGATTTAAATATTGAGGAGCAAAATAAATTTTGATTTGCAATATTTAATAAATATCATTTTTGATTAATTTTTAAAAAAATCAATCTTGATATTAATATATTAACAATTGAAAATTATCATTTTTTATCATTAGGCCAAAAACAATTATTAAATTTTTTAGTATTGTTTAAACAAAAATATCTCCTAATTTTAACAGATGAATTATTAAGTAATGTAACTTTTAAAGTTACTAAATTATTATTTTTAATATTATCAATTTATCAACAACAATCGCTAATTATTTCGGTTAGTCATCAGCTGAATTGTTTTCCCAAAAATTATCACATATTAGAAATGGGTGATCTTTAAATGTATAATCGTTTCAAATATTATAAAATATTTATTTTTCTCCTAATCGGGGCAATTAATTCCGCAATTTTGTTAATGCTTTTTTTAATTCATTGTTCTAATCAATATAGCACGATTATTCAAATCGATAGTAATAATAATACTTATTTAATCTGTGACAGTCGTCATTTATACGTCTTTACAAAACACGATCGTTTAAAAATAATTCTCACAAATGAAAATATTGGAATTTTTACTAATGTTGGGAGCTATCACAAAGATAAAAATAACCGATATTATGTTATTATATATATTAGTCATAAATACTTATTAACTAACACAACAATGCCAGTTAAAGTTATTTATGATAGTAAGAGTTTATTTAAAGTTTTATTTTAAAAAAAATGGAGTAAATTATGATTCTAGATATTCAGAGTAATATTGATTATGATATTAGTGAATTTGAGAAGGATTTTAACGATGTTGTCCTAGCGGCGATTGAGATTTTAAAGTTAAAACCTAATTTAGAAATTTCCGTTATTTTTGTCAGCGATCTTGAGATTAAAGAAATTAATCAAAAATATCGTAATATAAATAAACCTACTAATGTAATCAGTTTCGCTTTTGAAGATACTGAGGAACATATAGAAGAAAATATTGGTATCAGAGTATTGGGCGATATTATTATTGCTCCCAATTATTGTATCGATATTGCTAAAAAATTAAAGCATTCTCTTAGACGAGAAATTGTTTTTGTTTTCACTCATGGTTTATTACATCTTTTAGGTTTTGATCATATTGAAAACGATGATTGAGACACGATGGTAAATTATGAAAAACAAATATTAAAACAATTAAATATTAGGTGTTAAATATGAAAATTAGTAGAAAATTAGTTAAAAAGTTTTTCTCAGCAGTTAGTGGGATCATCATTATGTTGCGTGAAGAAAAATCACTTATAGTTCACTTTTTATTCACAGCTATTGTGATTGCATTAGGGTTATGATTAAATATTTCTAACACTTATTGAGCAATCTTGATTTTAACTTGTGCTATGGTAATTGGTTTAGAAATCATTAATAGCGGTGTTGAAAACTTAGTTGATATGATATCTTTTAAATACAATTTAAAATCCAAAAAAATCAAAGATATTATGGCTGCTGCTGTTTTTATAAGTAGTATTTTTGCTTTAATAATCGGATTAGTAATTTTTATTCCATATTTGATAGACAAAATTAATTAATGAGGAGATCCAAAATGAATAACGAAATTAAACAAACAAACAATATGTTCGAAAAACTAAAAGCATTAAAAGAAAATTCTCATTCTCCATATTCTAATTATTGAGTAACTTGTATTGTAATCGCAGCAGACGGTAGATCTTTCAATGGTGTTAATGTTGAAAATTGTGCTTTTGGAGATACTATTTGTGCTGAACGTAGTGCGCTAGTAAGTGCTATTTCAAACGGATGTAAACCACAAACTATTATGGAATTACATTTAACAAGTAAAAATCCTGGATTCGGTGGGGGACCTTGTGGATCATGTCGTCAAGTAATTGTCGAATTATTACATCCTAAAGCAGTTATTTATAATTATAATAAAGAAGGTGAGCATGAAACATACTCAATCAAAGAAATCTTACCTTATGCTTTCACTGGAAAGTCTTTAAATGAAGCCAATTCTAAATAAATCTGGTTTTGTAGCGATTATTGGTCGCCCTAACGTTGGAAAATCAACGTTTTTAAACCGTATTATCGCCACAAAAATAGCGATCGTAACAAATAAACCCCAAACTACTAGAAACGAAATTAAAGGTATCTATAACGATGATAGAGGTCAATTAGTTTTTATTGATACTCCTGGTATTCATAAAAATCGTCATGAATTAGGTAATCGTTTAAATAGTATGGCTTTTGGTTCTCTAAAAAGTGCTGATCAAATTTTATGATTTATGCCAGCTAACGAAATCATTGGTGACTATGCTACTAAAATCAGAGATTATTTTTTAGATAAACGTCCTAATTTGTTACCACTTTTAATGATTGTTGTCACTAAAAGCGATACTGTAACGAATGAAGCTTTAGATAAAAAAATCTTGGCAATTAAAGAATTCATTGAAATAAAAATTCCTATAATTGCAATCAGCACACAAATGGATATCAATGTTGAAGCATTAAAAACACAAATATTTGAAAATGTTCCTATTGGACCAAAATATTATGATGATGCTTCTCAAATAACTGATGTTAATAATAAATTCATTGCTAAAGAAATAATCCGTGAAACTATTATTGAGAAAACTCGGGAAGAAATTCCTTATAGTATCGCAATTAATATTAATGATTTTATTAATAAAGAAGATAATTTATTTATTGATGCCTATATTATTGTTGAACGCGATAGTCAAAAAGCGATCATTATTGGTAAAGGCGGATCACAAATAAAAGATATCGGAATTGATGCTCGTATAAAATTAACTAATTTTTTCGAAAAGAAAACAACTTTAAAATTATTTGTTAAAGTTGTTAAAAATTGAAGAAATAATAGTAATAAATTAAACCAATTCGGTTACTAAAAGGCGGACTTATGAACAATAAACAAAACGATATGATTAGTTTTCTGCAGACTAGTGGTTTTGTATTTCCGGGCAGCGAAATCTATGGGGGCTTATCTAACACTTGAGATTATGGTCCTTTAGGAGTAGCTATCCAAAGAAATATTAAAAACTTATGATGAAAACATTTTATTAATTTGGAAAGTAATAATTTAGGATTAAACAGTTCTATTTTAATGAATAATAAAGTGTGAAAATCATCAGGTCACATTGATAATTTTAATGATCCTTTAATAGACTGCAAAAAATGTCGCAGTCGTTTTCGTGCTGATAAAATGTTAGCTGAAATTGATAATACGATTAATTGAGAAAATTTCAATAATGAAAAACTAACTATTAAAATTAAAGAACTTAACATTAAATGTCCTAAATGTGATGCGATTGATTTTACTGATGTCCGTAATTTTCATTTAATGTTTTCTACAGAATTAGGAATTGTTGAAAATAATAAATCAACAATTTATTTAAGACCAGAAACTGCTCAAGGAATTTTTATTAATTTCAAAAACGTTTATCGTTCAATGCGAAAAAAATTACCATTTGGAATTGGTCAAATAGGAAAAGTGTTTCGAAATGAAATTACTCCTGGTAATTTCATATTCCGAACAAGAGAATTTGAACAAATGGAATTAGAATATTTTTGTTTATCGATCGATGTCGATCAATGATATCAATATTATATTAAAAAATCTTATGACTTTTTAGTAGAAAAAATGCAAATTAATAAAAACAACTTACGAATTCGTAACCATTCTCAAGATGAATTAGCTCATTATTCAAGCAAAACTAGTGATATTGAATATAATTTTGATTTTGGTTGAGGTGAATTATGAGGAATTGCTCATCGTGGTAATTTTGATTTAGAACAACATCAAAAAAATTCAAATGGTGATCTTTATTATTTTGATCAAATCACTAATACGAAAGTTCTGCCAGATGTTATTGAACCATCTGTCGGTGTTGATCGTTTAATTTTAACAGTTTTAAGCGACGCTTATACTGTTGAAACAATTAATGAAAATAACGAAAGAATCGTAATGAAAATTGCTTATGATTTAGCACCATATCAAGTTGCTGTTTTACCATTAAGCAAAAAAAATTCAATCGGAGCCAAAGCTGTATTTAATACGTTATTAACAGCTGGCGTTGTCGCCACTTATGATGAAACGGCTTCTATTGGAAAACGTTATCGTCGTCAAGATAGTATCGGAACTCCATGAGTAATAACTTTTGATTTCGATAGTAGCGATGATCAATCTGTAACGATCAGGCATAGAGACACAATGAAACAAACTAGAATTAAAATTAATGAGATTACATCATATTTAAATACTGAAAAGTTTAATGCGTAATGTATAATTCTCAAATAAATAAAATTCAAAGTCTTGTTAATATTGTTAATATTATTGGTGAAATTATTACCTTAAACAGTAAAGGTAATAATTTTATCGGTTTATGCCCCTTTCATAGCGATAATTCGCCATCATTAGTTGTTTCTGAACAAAAACAAATATATAAATGTTTTGTCTGTAATCAAGGTGGTAACGTTTTTGATTTTATTAAGCGTTACTATAATCTTAATTTTTTAGATAGTATTCGTAAAGTTGTCGATATGGCTAACTTGAATATCAAAATTCAAAAAAGTCCAGATGAAAAAATGCGTACTAAAATGTTAGAAAATAAAACTATCAAAATTAATGAATTGAGTAGTTTCTTTTTTCAACATAACTTATTAAATAATGATAATATTTTTAAAAAATATTTAATTAATCAACGTAAATTAAATATTGAGATAATTAACAAATATAATTTAGGTTCAACTAGTGCTAATGGCAATTTAAAACGCTTTTTAGAAAGTCATCATTTTAGTGATAGTGAAATTCTAAATAGTCAATTAATATTTGTTGATGAAAAAAATAATAAATTTCAAGATTTTTTTAACAATCGAATTATTTTTCCGATTAAAAATGAATTTAATCTAACAGTTGGTTTTTCTGGAAGAACTATTTCTCAAAATGTTAAATCAAAATATATTAATTCTAAAGAATCAAGAATATTTCAAAAACATGAATTGTTATATAACATCTATAACGCTAAAAATAGTCCTGTTTTAGCTGCTAAAAAATTTATTTTTATCGTAGAGGGTTTTATGGATGTAATTGCGCTAGATATCGTTGGATTCGATAACACTCTAGCGGTAATGGGTCTAAGTTTATCGCAAATTCAAATTCAAAAAATAAAATCACTAGCAAAAAAAGTTATTTTATTTTTAGATAACGACCAAGCTGGAATTAATACTAATTTTAAATTTATTGACTTATTAGTCAAGAATGACATCGAAGTTAAAATTATTAATAATCACAACCAAAAAGATGCTTTTGATATTCTGCAATATCAAGGGCGCGATAAACTTTTAGAAACTTTAAACAAACCACAAACATGATGAGAATTCAAATATTGATATCTGAAACAAAACAAACAAAACAATCTAATCGACTTTATTTGAGAACTTTATCGTAGCATTATAAATAAATTTCAAAAACTTCATTTTTTAAATTTTTTACAAAAAAATGATCAATTTTTATATGATCAAATAAATGCTTTAATTGGTAATAAAGTTCCACTAAAAACAGACTATAAAGCGGACTATAACTGAAAATTATTGAAAAAAATGATTACTTCAAAATATTTTACTTTGAGGTATTCTCAAGAAATTTTTTATATTCCTGATAAAAAAATGAATAATATAGCATCTTATATAGTAAAATATTATAATAGGTATGAATGCTTACAAGAAGTAGAAATAACTGATTTTTTTAATCAAGAAATATCAAATCCCAACTTAAGAGCAACTGCTTTTAAATTATTAAGAGAGTCTCAACTGGATTTTGATACGTTGATTAATGATGTTTTTACTAACATAAAATCTTCAGTTATTAAAAAATTAAAAAAAGAAATTTTAAATGAAAAAAATAGTGACATAAAAAGAGAAAAAATTATAAATTTAACTAAAATTATAAAATCCGATAACTAAGTAATCAAAATTAATAAAGTATACAAAAATGGGTGATTAATCAATGAAATTACAAGATATGGAAAAAAAATACGCATCGATATTAAAAATATTTTTACAAGCTGCTAAAAAAGATAAACGTGGTTATTTAACGGTTGAAAAAATTTATGCAATTATGGAAAAGAAAAAATTAAGAATTGAAGAAGCATATATGAATGACTTTATTTCTTTTTTATTGCAAGAAGGTATTGCTAAAGATGAAATCGAAAAAAGTGATTTATTTATTGATGGTAAAGATATTCGTAAAATGGATGTGGACACTTTATTTACCGATGAAGATTTATCTAATGAAATTACTGAAACTAAAGATAATGTCAAATGATACATGCGCTGAATTGGTAAATATGGTGAATTGTTAAAAAAAGAAGAAGAAATTCGCTTAGCTAAACAAATTCAAAAATATACTAAATACAGCGAAGACGGTAAACCAAGATATGGTTATAAAGCTAAAGTATCTCGTGAAAAACTAATTCAATCAAATTTAAGATTAGTTGTTTCAATTGCCAAAAAATATAAAAATCGTGGTTTAAACTTCATGGATCTAATTTCTGAAGGTAATAGTGGATTAATTAAAGCGGTTGAAAAATTTGAATGAGAAAAAGGATTCAAATTTTCAACTTATGCTACTTGATGAATCAGACAAGCAATTACAAGAGCTATTGCTGATCAAGCTAGAACTATTAGAATTCCAGTTCATATGGTTGAAACAATCAACAAACTAATCAAAATTGAAAAAGAATTATTACAAAAAACTGGACGTCAAGCTACTGATTTAGAAATCGCTGATCAAATGGGTGACAATTTTACTGCTCAAAAAGTACGTAATATTAGAACAATAAACATTGACCCGATTTCACTTGATAAACCAATTGGAGAAGAAGATTCAAAATTATCTAACTTCGTTGAAGATAAACGTAGTGAAAATCCAATCGATTTTACTTATCGTCAAGAATTAAAAGAAGTTCTAGATTCTGTCTTATCTGATGTTTTAACAGATCGAGAAGAAGAAGTCGTACGTCGTCGTTATGGAATTGGTACTGATAAACACGGTAATCCTTTAAGGTCACAAACTTTAGAAGAGGTCGGAACTTATTTCGGAGTTACTAGGGAACGAATTCGACAAATAGAGGCGAAAGCTTTAAGAAAATTAAGACACCCCCAAAGAAAAAAACATTTAAAATCGTTTTTAAAAAATTAATATGTTAAAAAATAAACGTTTACAAACGATTTTAAATTTTGTTGACAAAGATAAGAATGTTGCTGATATTGGGGCAGATCATGGAAAATTAACATTAGCATTATCGGAGATATCTCATCAGGTCTATGCAACAGAATACCACTCTCAGCCGTTTTTAAACCTCTTACAAGTAATTAATAAACACAATATTGATAATATCAACATTTTGCAAGGCGATGGTTTTTTACCTTTAAAAGACCACGATATCGATATTGCGATTGTGGCTGGTTTAGGTGGTAGTGTTATTAGTGAATTTATTATTGCAGTCGACAATATTAAGACTTTAATTTTAGCTCCACAAAATAATATTGAGAAATTAAGAGCAACTTTACAAAAATATAATTACGAAATTATTGCAGAAACTATTTTAAAAGAAAAAAGAGTATATTATAATATTATTAAGGCTCGTAAAAGTAACGAGACTAATATTATAACTAATCGCGATCTTTTAATAGGTCCTGTTTTTGTTAAGAATATTACAACTAAAGAATTTTTAAATATAAAAATTAATCAATTAATCAAAATTAATAAACATCGAAATGACAAAAATATTGAAAAAAATATTATGGAAATTAGAAAAATATTAAAAAGTTGGTAATTAATTTATGAAGTTATTTTTAAAAAATTTCTGATATTACAGATCGATAGTTTGAAGAAAACCAAATATTAATCAAAAATCTGAAAAAAGAAGCGCCAGCTACTTAGAACTTTTTTTTGATTTAGCATTTGTTTCTTCAATTACTATCTTTTCTAATTATTTAGATTACTCATGAGTAAATCATGACATTATATTATGACTTTTATTTTTTTATTTTTTATGAAACGTATGATTCAACATTATTCTTTATGCTGATCGATTCGAAACCTCGGGAATTCGTTATAGGATTATCATTTGGGCCAATATGATTCCTTGTTTGATAATGGCTTATGGATATTCAGAATCTCATTTAATCGCGCTCCACAGTACTAATTCAATATTAGAATTTCGTGGCGCATATATTTTAGGTTTTGTTGCTTCCCGACTAGTGTTGGCAGTTATTTATTTAGATATTATTGTTAATTCTGCCGAACAAAATAGTTTTGTTTATCAAAATTACTTTTTTCCAGCTGTCGGATTTATCATATCACCGATCATAATGTATACTATGTATTCTTGAAATGGTGGATTCCATTTCAACGATCGGGATAATATCGGATTGATGGTCTTTATCGTCGTCGCGATCGTTGAGTTTGTTTTTACGACCGTTCCAATTCTCTTTTGGTCGGAAAAATTGCCAAAATTACATAAAACTCATATTACTGAACGTTTTATTTTATTTACATTGATAACTTTAGGAGAGATTGTACTTACATCTTTCTTAAGTATTGTCCATTTAAATGAACTTACT
Source organism: Mycoplasmatales bacterium (assembly GCA_965237585.1). GTDB lineage: Bacteria > Bacillota_I > Bacilli_A > Mycoplasmatales > JABABV01 > JABABV01. The sequence continues at coordinate 316,435 of OZ250146.1, forward strand.
TTCGTTATGCATACCCTCAATTTGAATTATCAATATTTAATTTGACGGTTCTCTTTAAGTATTTTATTGATTTTTGGAATATGGTGGATTTACACCGATTGGGTGGGCTCGATTATATATACCAAAAGTAAACATAATCGAAAAATTGTCTGGTATTCCTACTCGCATTTCTTTTTAGTAGTAGGATTGTTATTTATTTCTAGAGGACTTGATGGCATCAATACTGTTTCTGATATAGTTCATTCAGGACATTCATTGGCAGAAACCCAGAACATATTAGCACAAACTACTTTTAATAGTATTGTTGATATCGAGGGTGGCTCCGAAATTTTTATTTATAATCAATTATTTAATTTTGGATTTGCGATATTCTTCTTTTCCATCCTGATGATCATGTTTAATACTAATTTAAAATTCGCTAGTCAAAATTATGAAGCTAATAATCATGAATGAAGTTTATGAATATCAATCATTACAATGACCCTCTTGTTCTTTATTTTAGGAACATTGACTTCTGGTTCCCATTTCGTATTCTTCTTCATAATTAACGTTTATTTATCGATAATAGCGACATTTTATTTAATTATATTAGGAATTATAATCTGGATGTTGTACTATCAAAGAAAAACTATTACAGGTGATCAATAACTATGAAAATTAATCAAATTTATGAAATATTAAATCAGCAATTTCCTTTTGATGACGCAATGGAATGGGATAATTGTGGAATATTACTTAATCAGAATAAGGATATTAAAAAAGTCTTACTAGCGCTTGATTTAAATACTGAAGTTTTAAATCAAGCACTTGAGCATCAAGTTGATCTTATTATTACTCATCATCCTTTTATTTTTGACGCTTTTGAAGCGGAAATGAAAATCCCATGAAAAAGTAAAATTTGAACAACAATGAATGATCAAAAAATTTCCTTAATTGCAATTCATACTAATTCTGATGTTTCAAAAGTTGGTCTTAATGCAAGCTTATTAAAAGCGCTTAATATTAAAAAATGGTCTTTTTTTAACGAAGACCATTTAGGATTAATTGCTAAATTTGATGAAAAAATTAAAATTAAAGATTTAATCTTACAACTAAAAAAAGCTTGATATTTAGATAACGTTAGATTTTCTGGTAATCTTAATCAAACTTGTAAAACTATTGCTATTATTGGTGGTAGTGGGGGCGAGTATTACCAAGATGCTTACGATTCTAAAGCGGACTTGTTTATTAGTTCCGAAATAAAATGACACCATTTTATTGGTGCCAAAGAAATCGGAATTAATGTTATTGAAGTTTGTCACAGTGTTGAAACTTTTTTCATTTCATCAATTAGAGACTTATTAATGAAACATCAAATTAGTGTTATTGAAGTAAGAAATATTTTAAATGTTCAATCTTTTTAAACATCCATGCAAATACTCATAATTTTATTAGTAATGTATGTTGGTGTTGAAGCGCCTGCTGTAATAGCAATATGGCGCTTTTTCTTTATTAAATCCATCGGTAGGTTTTCGGGATCATTAACTAATATTGCTTCAAAACCTTGCGCTTTAGAAATATTCATTAACGCATTTGAGTTATTTGATTTTTTATCACCGCACACGATCACTAAATCTACGCTAGGATCGATATTGAATAGCGGTTTTTGACGATCTAGCGTTGCCTTACATAAATCATTGTAAAGTTCTACTTGGGGCCACTTGTCCTTTATTTTGCTATAAAACTCTTCTAAATCAATTGATGATAAAGTTGTTTGGTTTAAAACCGCTAGTTTATTATTAATTTCAAGATTATCTAATTGTCCTAATTCGGTAATTAGATGAATTCTTTTTAAATCAATTTCTTTAACAGCTAATGTTTCAGGATGTTGTTTTACGCCTAAAAAGATAATGTCATAATCGTGGCTTATTTTGTCGGCAATAATGTCAAAAGTTTTAATAACTTCTGGACAAACAGTGTCATAATATGTAAATTTATGTTTTTTTACATAATTAATTACGCTAATTGGTGTTCCGTGAGCAGTAAATATTAAAATTGCTTTATTAGGATCTAATTTTTTAACTAAATCTAGTCTACTAGTATAACTATCATCTAATAAAATCACCCCTAATTTCTCAATATCATTAACAATATGACGATTGTGGACCAACATCCCAATCATGTAAATTTGCTTTTGATCATCTTTGTGTTCTTTGGAGATTTTCTTAGTCATCATAATCGCTCTAATTACGCCATAGCAGTATCCGCGTGGAAATATTTTTGTAATTTTCATTCATTACACCTCGTTGTTAAATTATAACAAATATTATATGTTATAATTTAATAAATTAATAATTAATTTTAATAATCGTACTCTTTAGAAAAGTGGTAAATTTATGAATAATTTTAAAAAGTTTAATTTTCAACCTTGAATCATCAAAAAATTAGATGACTTAGGTTTTACAAATCCGACTCCTGTCCAAGAAGAAGCTATCCCGATAATTAATAAAAATCAATATGTTGTAATCAATTCTGCTACTGGTAGTGGAAAAACATTAGCATTTATGTTGCCTATTATTAATGATATTGATCCCGAGATTAAAGAAGTGCAAGCAATTGTTATTTCACCTTCTAGGGAACTTTCAAAACAAATCTATAAAGTAACTGATACTATTATTGAAGATCGCGATGATTTAAAAGTCGATTTAATTACTGGTGGTCAAAATATTGCTAATAAAAATTTAAGAAGTAGTAATATTATCGTTGGTACAGCTGCTAAAATCAAACAAGTTTTTAGTGCTAGTTTACAATCAAAAATTACTAATGCTAAATATTTAGTAATTGATGAAGCCGATATGACAATTGATCATGAATTTTTTGATGATTTGAATTTTTTAATTCAAAAAATTAATAAAAATATTAAAGTCATTATTTGTTCAGCAACAATTCCAAAAGAATTGACTCATTTTATGCAGAAGTTTTTTCAACATCCGTTTAAAATTATTGCATCAACTAAGCGTTTAAGTTCAATTAATCACATTATTATCAATACTAAGGTAACTAAAAAAATGGATAACTTAGATAAATTAATTAATGTTATTAATCCTTATATTGGAATTATTTTTGTTAGCACGAAAAATGGTGTTAAAAAAGTTCACAATCATTTATTAAAACAAAACATTAAAAGCGCCATTATTCATGGTGATTTAACGCATCGTGAAAGAAATCAAATATTACGTCGAATTCGTAATATGGAATTCCAATGAATTGTTGCTAGTGATGTTTTAAGTCGTGGTTTAGATATCGATGGTTTAGACGTCGTTATTAATTTTGATTTACCAAATAACATTGAATTTTATCAACATCGAGCAGGACGTACATCACGTTATTATAATTCTGGAACTTCTTATTCTTTAGTTGATTTAAAAAACCACCGCGAAATGATGAAGTTGAAAAAAATTGGTTTCGAATATAAAATAATGAAATTCGTTAAAGAAGAATTAATTGATTTTTATAATGCTGAAATGATTAAAGAAAAAAGAATTGATAAAAAAGAAAAATTAAGTACTAAGAAATTAGATCGTTTCGATGTTCAAATTCGTCAAATGAAAAATCAAAGTAAAAAAAACAACGCTAAAAATAAAATCAAGAAACCAAATTATAAAAAGAAACTAAAAATGAAAATTGCTCGTGTAAAGAAAAAACAAAAAAATAGTGAAATGAAAAAAATCAGAAAAGAGATTCAATATGGAAAAAAATAAAATCTTGATTGGGGCTCACGTTAGTTTAAAAGCTCCTAATTATTTCCTAAATAGTGTTAAAGACACGATTTCTTATAAGGCTAATGCTTTAATGATTTATACTGGTCCACCGATGAACAGTCGTCGTAAAGACATTGCTGATTTAAAAATTCCCGAAGCACTAGAATTAATGGCAGCTAATGATATTGATCCTAAAAACACGATCATTCATGCGCCATACATTATTAATTGTGGTTCACCCGAAGCAAATAAATGAAATTTTGCACAAGAATTTTTAATCAAAGAATTACGTCGTAGCCAAGCTTTAAAATCACAATATTTAGTATTACATCCTGGTGCTCACGTTGGTAGTGGCGCTGAGAATGGTTTAAAACGCGTTGTCGAAGCGCTTGATAATGTTCTTTCCCAAGATGGAACTGATGTTAAAATCGCACTTGAAACAATGGCTGGTAAAGGTAGCGAATTAGGACGCGATTTTGAAGAGTTGAATTATATCATTACTAATTCAAAATTTTCTGAACGCATCGTTGTTTGTTTCGATACGTGTCATGTTTGAGATTCTGGTAAAGATTTAAATGATATCGATGCTGTCTTAAATGAATTCGATCAAGTTATCGGTTTAGATAAACTTCAAGTTATTCATTTAAATGATTCTAAAAACGATTTACTATCTCATAAAGATCGTCACCAAAATATTGGTTATGGTTTTATTGGGTTTGAAAATTTAGTAAAAATTTTCTATCACCCAAAATTAACTAATGTTATCAAAATATTAGAAACACCATGAATTGAAAAAGTGGCTCCTTACAAAGAGGAAATTAATGCTTTACGTCATCAAGATAAAGCGTTATTACCGAAAAAATAACTAAAAAAACAAGAAATTAATGATTTCTTGTTTTTAAATATGGAACCTTTTTTTGGTTCGTTTTTAGTTGTTTTGGTTTTTTATTAAATTTAACTATTGTTAATAACTGTCGGTTTCTTGTTCTTCGTTTTTTTAAAAAGATAAATTTTACTTTCTTTACCAGAAATCAATTTCATAATATTAACTCGATGTTTAAAAGTCATAAATAAAGAGATAATAGCGATTGCTAGTGGTCAATAAATGAATGAGTAGTCACCAACGATAACGTATGGTGTCTGAGGTCCGTGATTAAATCACGGAATTCAGGATAATAAAAATATGATTCAAGTGGTACTCAAAGAGGCCACGCTGACATGTTTTGTTAATACTACGATCAAGAATACAAGTAATAAAGCGACAAGGAATAATACTCAATTAAGACTTAAAACAATCCCAAGAGCGCAAGCTGCGCCTTTACCACCACGGAAATTATAAAAGACTGGATAACAATGTCCAATCAAAATAAAGACTGCGATGATTTCTAAATGGTTTGTATTGTGGAAAAATCCCACATTTTGTTTTAAGGCAATTGCCGTAAACATTACGCTTATGCTTTTTAAAATATCAAGAAACATTACGAGAACACCAATTTTAGTTCCTAAAAATCGAGCAATATTTGTTGCCCCAGCATTTTTAGATCCTAAATTTCTGATGTCTCCATTTTTAACAATGTGATAAATTATAATAGAAAAGTTAATGCTTCCAACTATATATGCAAAGCATATTAAAGTTAGGTAAGCACTAATGTCTTGAAAAATAATCATTGCAATATCACCATTACTAATTATACAATTATTTTAGAAGTAATCATAGTAAAAAAGAGGTAAATTTATGAAAAATAATTATAGCAGTAAATCATTACAAGTTTTAGAGGGCTTAGAAGCAGTTCGAAAACGCCCCGGAATGTATATTGGTTCGACTGATATTTATGGTTTACATCATCTAATATGAGAAATTTTAGATAATTCCATCGATGAAGCTTTAGCTGGCTTTACTAGTAAAATTAATATTACGTTAAATAAGAATGGTAGCGTAACTATTAAAGATAACGGTCGAGGAATCCCTGTAGATCGTCATAAGAGTGGTATTTCGGGCATTGAATTAGTTTTTTCTAAATTACATGCCGGTGCTAAATTCGGTAGCGATAGCGGCTATAAAACCGCTGGTGGATTACATGGTGTTGGGGCCTCGGTTGTTAATGCACTTTCTATTTTTGTTAATATTTTTGTGTGACGTGATGGTTTTAAATGAAGTTTAAATTTTTTAAACGGTGGTACTAAAGTATCAAAATTAACAAAAATTAAAAAAAGTAAAAAAACTGGTACTGAAATAACTTTCAAACCAGATCCATTAATTTTTCCTAGTACGCAATTTAATTTTGATATGATAATTAACAAATCTCGAGAAAGTGCTTTTTTGATTCCTAACTTAGAAGTCAAAGCTCAAGACCACATTAATGATAAAATAGAAATTTTTAAATTTAAAAATGGTTTAGTTGATTTTATGAAGTTTATTTCTAGTTCAAAACCAGTTGGTTCTTTAATTCAATTATCGAATACTTTTCTAGATATTAAAAGTAACGTTGTTTTACAATATAATAAAAGTGATAAAGAAAACATTATTTCTTTTGTCAATAATGTTAAAACTCATGATGGCGGAAGTCATGAAAATGGATTTAAAACAGGATTAACAAAAGCAATTAAAAATTATATCAAAAATCAAAACATTAAAGAAAAATTTCCAATTGAAGGTCAAGACATTCGCGAAGGTTTAAGTGCCATAATTTCGATTTATATCAATGAGGATAAGCTAGAATTCGAAGGTCAAAGTAAACATAAATTATCAACAATTGACGCCCGTAGCGCGGTCGAAAATACAATTAGTCAAAATTTAAATTATTGACTAATTGAAAATAAAACTCAAGCTGATAAGATTATTTCTAAAATTCAACTTAATGCTAAAGCAAGATATTTATCTAGACAATCACGAAAAGAAATTAAAGAAATTAAAAATAATCAAAAAATTAAAAGAATTCTTTCAGGGAAATTATCACCAGCCCAATCAAAAAATTATATTAAAAATGAATTATTTTTAGTTGAGGGTGATTCGGCTGGCGGAAGTGCTAAACTAGGGCGCGATCGTAAACATCAAGCCATTTTACCGCTGCGTGGTAAAATTATTAATACTGAGAAAGCCAATATTTTAGACATTTTAAAAAATGAAGAGATTAATACGATTATTAATGCTGTTGGAGCTGGTTTACAAGCTAGTTTTAACGTTAAAAAAGCCAAATATGGTAAAGTTATTATTATGACTGATGCCGACACTGACGGCGCTCATATTCAATCGTTATTAATGGCTTTTTTCTACCACTATATGAAAGATTTAATTATTGATGGACGTTTATACGTAGCGATTCCACCATTGTTTAAATTAACTAATCGATATAATAAAAAGAAAATTCATTATTTATATGACGAAGTTGAATATCAACAATTTAAAAATCTGGAAAAATATGAAATTCAACGTTATAAAGGTCTTGGCGAAATGAATGCTCATCAATTATGAGAAACAACAATGGACCCAGACACACGAACTTTAATTCAAATTACTCTAAATGATGAAGTTTTTTCTCAACATGAGATCAGCACTTTAATGGGTAGTAAAGTTGAAGATCGCAAACGCTGAATTCAAAAAAACATTAAATTCACTTTAGTAGAAAATATTTTAATTAATCAAAAATAGTGAGGTAGCTTTCTATGGCAGAAAATAAAATAAAAAAACCATTAATTATTAAAAAAGAATTAGGCCGCATTTTAGGTGAGCGCTTTGGTCGATATGCCAAATATATTATTCAAGAACGCGCTATTCCAGATGCTCGTGATGGTTTAAAACCAGTCCAACGACGCATTCTATTTGCGATGAACGAATTAGGATTAACGTGAAATAAAAGTTATAAAAAATCAGCTCGTATTGTCGGTGAAGTAATTGGGAAATATCACCCCCATGGTGATAGTTCGGTTTACGAAGCGATGGTGCGAATGTCACAAGATTGAAAAACTAATGCTCAATTAATTGATATGCATGGTAATAATGGTTCAATCGATGACGATCCTCCGGCAGCAATGCGTTACACTGAAGTAAAAATGTCGGAAATTAGTAGTTATTTATTACAAGATATTGAGTATAAAACTGTTAATTTTACGAACAACTTTGATGATAGTGAATTTGAACCAACTGTTTTACCGGCACAATTTCCCAACCTTTTAGTTAACGGTGCGCGAGGTATTGCTGCTGGTTATGCTACTGAAATTCCGCCTCATAATTTAGGCGAAATTATCGATGCTATTATTTATACAATCGATAAACCAACAGCATCAATTTTTGATTTATTAAACATTGTTAAAGGTCCTGATTTTCCAACAGGCGGAATCGTTCAAGGTCAATCTGGAATCATCGATGCACTTTCAACGGGACGCGGTCGTATTTCAATTAAAGCTAAAACTGAAATTGTTAATAATGCTATTATTATTCATGAGATGGCATTCGGTGTTAATAAAGCGACTATGGTGCGTAAAATTGCTGAGATTATTTTACAAGAAAAAATTGATGGTATAAAAGAGGTCCGTGATGAAACTTCACGCCAAGGTTTAAAAGTAGTTATTGAATTAAAAAATGATAGCGATGCACCGACTATTTTAAAATATTTATTTAAAAATAGTGAAATGCAAGTCTTTTATAATTATAATGTTGTTGTGATCGATCAATCAAAACCAAAATTAGCAAACTTAAAAGAATTGATTGGTATTTATATTAAACATCAAGAAGTTGTTGTTATAAAAAAATCACAATTTAAATTAGCTCATTTGCAAAAAAGAAAGCATGTCTTAGATGCTTTGATTGTCGTGATTCATAATCTTGATCTCGTAATTAAATTAATTCGTAAGTCTCAAGGTAAAAGTTCTGCTAAAGCTAGTTTAATAGCTCAATTTAGCTTCGATGATCAGCAAGCTGAAGCAATTGTCACATTGCAACTATATCGCTTGTCATCAACCGATATCGTTACTACTGAAACTGAATATCAAAAAATTCTTAAACAAATTGGTGTTTTAAAAGAAATATTAGCTAAACGTAATTTAATTATGAAAATCATTGTCAATCAATTAAAAGAAATTAAAGAAAAATTTGCTAATCCTAGATTAAGTGTAATTGAAAATCGCATTGATAAATATGAAATTAATAATCAAAAATTAGTGAAATCAGAAATAGTAGATATTCATTTTACAAATAAAAATTACTTTATAAAATATTCTGTCCAATTAGGTAATAATAAAAAAGCCAGCTTGAAAAATGATGATGTTGTCATCGCTAGTTTTAATATTAATAACAAAAATAGCGTCTATGCTTTTACTAATTATGGTAATATTTTAAAAATATCGATTCATAAAATTAAATTTACTAAAAATAATGATATCGGTCAACATATCAATGAAATTTTAAAATTATCAGATCAGGAAAAAATTATTAAAATGTTCAATTTTGACCATTTTAATAATAGTCAAAATATTTGTTTCATTACTAATAAAGGTCAAATTAAAAAAATGCATCTTCGCGATCTTGAAACTTTAAAAGTTGATCGTATTTCACGAATTATGAAAATCAAAACTGGTGACCAGTTAAAAGATGTTATCATTTTAGAAAAAAATAATAATGTTGTTGTCGTTAATAACGATGGTTATTATACTAATTTTCCATCACAAGAAATTCCGATATTAGGTGCTAATACGAGCGGAGTACGAGCAATAAAATTAAAAGATGATCAATTTGTTATCGGTATTAGTAGCGTGAATTTTGGTGGCTTATTATTACTTGTCACAAATGATGGTTGCTATAAAAAAATTGATATCACAACTCTAAAATCTACTAATAGAGCTCTGCGCGGAAATCTCTTATTCAAAACTAAAATTAATCAATCATTAATTATCGCTAGTGAAGTAAATGATTTTAGTAAAATTAAATATCAAATTAGTGATGGTCATTGATATAAAATGGAAAATAAAATTAATCAAATCGATGATTTAAAATCAAGAAACCGAAAATTAAATCACCAAATTATTACTAACATTATTATTAAAAATAATTAAATAATTTAGCAGAGGGGGTCTTATGTTTAAATTCAAGAAAAGAAAAAATTATTTGCAATTTAAAAAAAGTATTTATAATTATTTTAAACCATCAATTTATATATCACATTTTTCAGAATTAAATATTGATGCTTTAAAACAACAAGGTATAAAATTAATTTTTTGTGATTTAGACAATACTTTAGTACCACATTATAAGTTAATGCCTACCGCTGATAATTTAAAATTCATCAAAAACATTCAAGAAAAAGATATCACTTTTGTTTTGATCTCGAATAATTTTGGTAAGCGTGTTAAAAAGTTTGCTGAAAAAACAAACATTAAATATTTTTTTAGTATGGCTAAAAAACCAATGACGCATGTCGTCAAAAGGTTTATGAAAGAACATAATTTTGCTCGTAGTGAAGTTATTATTATGGGCGATCAATTGATTACTGATATTTTTATGGCTAATCGATTACAAATCGAATCAATCTTAGTTTTACCAATAGTTAGTACTGATCGAAAAATCAATAGTTTTAATCGTTGATTAGAACGTCAAATTTATAAAAAATTGGAAAAAAACAACATTTTAATCAGAGGAGAATATAATGAAAAATGAACAAACAACCCTAACAAAAAACAACTCTTGTAATGAAAATCAATGTCCTGGTTGTGGTCGCAAGATTGAATTAAAAGATGATCATAAAATTTGTCAGCGCTGCTTTAGAATCGTTAATTATAACGATTTTGCAGCGATCAAGACACCATTAGATGAAGCCAAAATAATTAATAATATTAATAAAATAGCTCAACACGTAGTTATTATTATTGATTTATTTAATTTCAATTTAGCTAGTCTTAATTTTTTAATTGCGGCAATTAAAAAGGATATTAATAAGATATTAGTAATTAATAAAATTGATTTAGCTGATAGAAATATTAAACTTAATAAAGTAATTATTAAGTTATCAGAACAATTACATGATATTGAAAATTTAAAAATTATTGCTTTAAGTAGTTTGAAAGATGATAATAATCGTAAACAACTATTTAATTTAATTAGCAATTTTAAAGCTAATTCTAATGTTGTTTTTGCTGGTTATGAAAATGCTGGTAAAACAACATTAATAGCAAAATTATTAACTAGTAAAAATGTTAATCATCATTTAGTTAATAGTCGTTTTCCAGGTACAACCGAGAGTTTTATTAATTTCAAAATTAACGATATTAATATTATTGATACTCCAGGTTTAGCCCATCCTTTAAGTTTACGAGCTCATTCTGATGACAGTAATAGTAAAAAATGAACGTTTAAAACAAGATTAAGACCAAAAATTTTTAGTCTTAATCCTGATCAAACAATTTTATTTGGAAATTTAATTAGCTTCAATTTTACTGCTGGTCCAATTACTAATTTTACGATTTATTATAATCCTAACATTAATATTATGCGGACAAAAACTACTAATCTGGAACGCTTATTTCAAAAAGATCCTTCTTTTTTTAAATGACCAATTTCAGCTCAAACAAATACTCAAGAAGAAATTATTAAATTAGCAGATAATAATCAAAAAATTGAAATTGAAATTATTGATATCGGAATTATTAAATTAGTTAGCCAAGGTCAAACTTTAGTTTTTAAAGGACCAATTAGTAAAATGGTAAAAATTAGAGAATCATTGTTTTAAAATAGAAAGGTGTTTTAAAATGGCAAAAAAAATCATTATTTATGGTGGTGCTTTTGACCCAGTTCATAAAGGCCACGTTAATGTTGTTGATAGTATTTTAGAAAAAATAAGTGATATTGAAAAAATTATTATTATCCCTTCAAAACCCGGACCTTGAAAACAACATTTTCTAACTCCGGGTCATCATCGTTTAACAATGTTAAATTTAACTTTTAAAGAATATAAAAATGTCGAAATTAATGATTTTGAATTAAAAGCTTCAGGAATTTCTTATAGTTATAAACTATTAGAGCATATGAGTAAGTTATATCAAGATTATGAATTATATTTTGTTATTGGTGAAGACCAAGTTTTAAACTTTAAAAAATGAGAACATTATCAAAAAATTATTAGTCAAGCCCAAGTTATCGTTGCAAAGCGATTTGAAAATAATATTTTTCATAATAAAGTTAAGATTATTTGTGAACAATTAAATTTTTTAAAATTAGGCAATGAAGTTGTTAATATCTCTTCAACTTATATTAGAAAAGGCCATTTTAAAAATAATGTTATTGTTCCGGTTAATCAATATATCGGTAAAAATGCCTTATATCTAGGGACGATATTAGAAAATAACTTATCAGATTATCGTTATTTTCACTGTTTAAACGTTGGTAAATGAGCTGGTAGAATCGCCGATACTCAAGATGATATCGATTCTAAAAAAGCTTACATTACTGGTTGTTTGCACGATATTACAAAAGAATGATCGTTTAAAAAACAATATCAATATTTAGAAAATTATGGTTTGACGTCTGAAAAAATTGCCATTCCAGTACTTCACTCGTTTACTGGTGCTTTTTGAGCTAATGAGGAATATGGAATCGCCGATCAAGATGTTCTTTCGGCGATCATAAAACATACTACTGCAAATATAAAAATGTCAAAGTTTGATAAAATAATTTTTATTGCTGATAAAGTTTGTGATGATCGCGACTATCCTCAAGTTGAAGAATATCGTAAATTAGCGTTATTAGATATTGATAAGGCATTTAAAAAAATATTAGTATATCAATATAAACGTACTAAAAAACGTCAAGGACGCAAGCATATGAACCGCCGCACAATTGATGCTGTGGCTACTTATGTGTTTGATAATATTTTTAAAGATACTAACGGAGGTAAATAAAATGATTGGCATTATTTGTGCAATGAAGGAAGAAATAACATCAATTTATAAAATGATGGAAAATAAATTTGAATATAAAGTTATCGATAAAGAAATTACTATTGGTAAAATTAATGGTAAACAGATAGCCTTAATCGTATCCGGGGTTGGTACTACTAACGCCACGATTGCGGCAATGATTTTAATTAATCAATTTGATTTGAAAAAGATTTATAATTTCGGTACAGCTGGTGGCTGTGATTCTAATATGAAAATTGGTGATATTGTTATTGCTGATGGTTTATTATATTTAGATGTTGACCTTCGAGCTTTTGATTATCAATATGGTCAAGTTCCTAAATTACCATCAGTCTTTTCAACTAAAAGTCATTATTATAATTATTTAAAATCACAAATTAAAGATACTAATATTTTTCATGGTATCGTGGGAACGACTAATAAATTCATTACTAGTTTTCAAGAAATTAAAGATTTGCAAAAATTATCGCGTAATTTTTGCGTTATTGATATGGAATCAACTGCAATTGCCCAAACATGTTTTCTAGCTAAAATTGATTTCATTTGCATTAAAGTTGTTTCTGATGTTTATGGTCAAAAAGAAGCAGAAAACAATCTGCAATTTGATGAATTTATTATTAAGTCGAGTTATCATTATCAAGAAATTTTAGAAGTTTTTTTAAATTATAAATATTAATATTAATTGTTTTATTAATAGGCAATAACCTTGCTAAAATTAGATTTTGATGTTTTTTTTGAGATAATTAAATTTGCGATTATTAATACTACTGTATATAATAAATTTATATAACTATTTATATAAATTTTTTATTATTAGGGGTAAACACTTATGAAAAAATATCTTATCGTAATTAAGGTGGAACCTTCAGAAATATCAACGACAATAATTAATAAACAATATAAAATCATTGCCCAACATTTTCAAGAAATTGATATTATTAGCCCTAAAAATGGGTGGTTGGAATATGATCCAATTGAAATTTATTATTCAATCATTTCTTGTGTTACACAGATTTTAAATATTGCTAATGTCGAACCAAAAGAAATTGGTGGAATCACAATTGCTAACGAAGTTCAAAGTTGCTTAGTTTGATCAAAAGAAACTGGTTTACCAATTTATAATGCGATCGCCTGAAACGATAGTCGAACATTGGAATATTGTCATCATTTAGGTCAAGCAAAAATTCATGCTATAAAAATCCGATCAGGACTAGTTCCTTACGGACAACATAGTGCTAGTAAGATTCAATGAATTATGGATGAAATTCCGAACGCTCGCTATCAAGCTAACGCTGGTGAGCTATTATGAGGTACTCTAGACACGTGAATTATTTGAAAATTAACTAATGGGGAAAATTTTATTACTGACGTTACTAACGCTTCAAAAACAATGTTGATGAATCTTAAAAATTTAACTTGAGATAAAGAATTATTGAAAATTTTTAAAATTCCAGAATCAATGTGCCCTGAAATCAAAACTTCTTCTGAAGTATATGGTTTTTTAAATACTAAACATATTTTACCATTCTCACATTATGAACATTTAAAAATTCCATTTTGTTCAATTAGCGGAACGCATAGTGCTTCCTTTTTAGCACAAAATTGTGCTGAAAAAGATGAAATTAAAATCTCTATTCTAGATTCTTCTTTTATTCGCGTAGATACTGGTAAAAAAATTATTAAAACTAATCAAGAAATTAATTCATCTGTTTCAGTATCAGCTACTAACAACAAAAAAGATGTTAAATATAGTTTAGAAAGCATTATTCTAAACGGTGGTTATGTTATCAGTTGATTGAAAAATAATCTAAAATTAATTTATGATGAAAAACAAATTGATTGATATGTTCAAAATACAGATATTGATTTTGAAACATCAAATTCAGTAATTTTCATTCCGGCATTTGAAGGATTATCAGCCCCTTATTACAACAAAAATGTTCATGGGGCAATTTTGGGTCTTGGTTATCATACTAAGCGAGAAGACGTTTTAAAAGCTGGTTTAGAGTCGATTGCTTATCAGAATGCGCTCGTAATAAAATCGATCGATAAACATCTTAAAGGACGTATTAAAGCGTTAAAAATTGATGGTAATTTTACTGATAATAAATATTTAATGCAATTTCAATCTAATATTTCCCAAATGAAAGTTATGGTTAACAAAACTACTGAAGAAGATTTAATCATTATTGGGAGTTCTATTTTAGGATGACGAGCTCTCGGTAATTATTATAACTATTATAAAACTGTTAAAAATAATAAAAATTATGAAATTTATACACCAAACATTACTATTAAAACGTCAATTAAGTTAATGACTAATTGACAAAAATCACTCGATGCATTAAAAAAATAAAGTGTTTTAAAACACTTTATTTTTTTTTTTTTTATTATTCTTTACTTTCGGGTGGGTGAACAAAATGGGTGGCGACTTCGGTTAAGTTTTTTTCACTAACTTTATCTCTAATATCAGGATTATCTTTATAAATTGGCAATAATCCCATAAATGAAAAGCCGACATAAAGTAATAAAACATATAAATAAATAGCATCGGCGCTAGTCCAGTGATTATTTCCACTATAAGTGAAAACTTTATAAAATAAATCAGTAATATTAAATATTGGAATTGATATTAGTGCAACAGCACTAATAGCTCCTCAGAAAAGGAAAAATTTATTTTTTTTAACTTCAATTTTTCCAGTAAATCGATTATACATAGCAAACGCAATAATGATTCCAATAATCATCATAATAATTACACTAGATCAATTAGATAATAAATCGATAAAAGCATAGACAGGAGTGAAAGAATTACTATCATAACCAGGGTTGCTATATAAATAATGTCCCACAACGCATGCAAATACTGTTGAAACTAAAGTAACTGCTCCTAAAAATAAAGTACTACCAACTGGTAAACCGTTTTTTTTATTTTTGTACGATAATATTCTTTGCAACGGTAACATTCCGGCATCTGATGAATATTCTACTAATCTAGCATTTGAAATCACAAAACCGTTTAAACAGTTTAAAACTGCGACTACAAGTGTTAATTCAATAATTTTAATCAATCAAACAGCATGCGGAAAAGCATTCTTAACGAAATCTTCAACGTTACCATTAGAAAAAGTAAACACGGCAATTGATAATAAAATGTAAAAAATAACTGTTAATATAATACTTAATACAATTGTTTTGTTAAGTGTTTTTTCAGGATTTTTCATTTGCGTTCTAATATTAGCAACGTAATAAAATCCATCAAAGGCGAACAATACTGATGGTAGTGCTAAAAAGACGCCCATCCAGCTATGTTTTAGGATGCCCCCATTACCATTAGGGATATTTACGAACTTTGGATGAGCCGCAAAAATCCCTTGATGAATGGCTGCTTTTGTACATAAACCTAAGATTATTACAAAAATAATCGGAAATATTTTCATAACCATAGTTGATATTTGAAAATAATTAGTAATTTTAATAGTGAATGTATCCATTAAACAGACTCAAGTTATATAAAATAACGTTAACATCATTGTTCAATATCAAGCAACGTCAGTAGCTTTAATATCGAAGATAGACCACGTGTAATAAGCGGCGTAATATCCAAACGGCATTCAAGTTAATGGAACATATAACATTGAAATAAATCAAACTGTCATTTTTGAAAAACGTTTATTAATAAATATTTTAGCTCAGGAAACAATTCCCCCATTTCCAGTTTTTTTAGTACTAGTGACTTCAGTCAAAGCCAGTGCGGTAGCTAATATTCCAAATCCACCAATAATTCAAGTTACTATAACTAACATTGGCGAGCCAGTTTTACTGACAATTGATGAGTTTTTGAAAAAAGTACCTACTCCGATCATTGAACCCATAGCCAATGATAAAGAAAATATTAATCCATATTTTTTTTGTCTTTTCATTTTTATTTTCCTTTCTTTTATTGCATATAAATTAAATTTTTATTAATAAAAAAAACAAAATCTTGCGACTTTGTTTTTTTTGTTAATTATTTGAATAACTATATAATAATTTTTTTTAAAAAATTAAAAGCAAAAAAACGCAGTCTCATATGAAGCTCCATGAAGATGTTTGCGGTTGCGTTTTTTTAATAATAAATTCATACAACTATATTACCTTATAATACAAATATAGTCAATACTAATTTTTAACTTTTTTCAAAAATTCTTGGTATTCTTTGTAAGAGTTTTCTTTTGCTAGTTCTTTAAATAGTTTTATTTCTTTTCTGCTTAAATCTTTAGAAACGATAATTTCTGGCATTACGTATAAGTTTCCAAAACGGCCAGTATTTAAAATTGGCATTCCCTTATTTTTAATACGGAATTTTTGTAAATTATCAGTTTTAGCTGGAATTTTCATTTTTATTTCACCATAAGGTGTTGGAATTGACTTGCTAGTTCCTAAGATTAATTCTTCAATTGTAACTGGAATATTTAAATAAATATCATTATGTTTTCTTTTGAAATATCTATGAGGACTAACGTTAACTTCTAAATAAAGATCGCCATTAGGTCCACCATTATGACTAGTTCCGCCCATTCCACTTAAACGAAGACGTTGTCCTGTGTTAATCCCAGGAGGGATTTTAACATCTTTTTCAATCGTTTTAATAGTGAACTTTTTACCGCGACAAATTTTACATTTATGTTTAATAAATTCGCCACTACCATGACATTTATTACAAGGTCGACTAGTTCTAATACCACCTAAAGGAGTACGTTGAATAACTTCAACTTGTCCGCGTCCACCACAATTATCACATTTAACAACGTCATCTTTAGTACGTCCCCCACTACCATGACAACTATCACACGCTTGACTTACTCTTGGTTTAACAGTGAAACTTGTACCGATAATAGTATCTTGAAAACTAATGTTAATTGATTGTAATTGATCTTGTCCGCGGACTTTTTGATGAGGATTTTGTTGGCTATTTCCGCCACCAAAGAAAGATCCAAAAATATCGCCGAAGTCAAAATTTCCGCCGCCGAAGTCGAATCCTCCCATATTAGAAAATCCATTTCCAGAAGCGCCCTCATGACCAAAACGATCATAACTACCGCGTTTTTCTTGGTCACTTAAAACAGCATAAGCTTCATTGATTTCTTTAAACTTACTTTCTGATTCCTCTTTGTTATCTTGGTTTCTATCTGGGTGAAATTTCATCGCTAATTTACGATAAGCTTTCTTAATAGTGATAGCATCTGCGGTTTTGCTAACTCCTAATATTTCATAATAATCTCTTTTAGACACATTTAACCCCTTTAATAATATATTTAATTATAATTAGTTCTATTTTATGCTAATATATAGTTTATACATAAAATAGCATTACCCTATTATAATATATTTTTTTAGCAGCGTCAATTTAAAAGTGCTAATAATTATAATTTTAATTAATTAAAAATTATAATTATTATACTAATAGGCGATTAAGAAAATATTAATATATTTAAAAAAACTAAAAGGTGATTTGGAATTATGACACAAGTAAAAGAAAAAATTGGTATTATAGTTGATTCGTTTTCTGGATGAGATCGTAAAGAAGCAAATGCAAAAGGAATTTTTTTCGTACCGTTAAGAGTAACTATTAATGGTCAAGAATATTTAGATGGTGTTGATTTATCAGCAATTGAAATGATTGAAAAAATCAAAAATATTCAGAATGCTAAATCGAGTGCTCCGATTCCGCGAGATTATCATGATATTTATGAAAAAGCATTTAAAGCTGGGTGTACTAAGCTTTTAGTATTACCTTGTTCAGCTGGATTTTCAATTACGGGAACAATCGCTCATCAAGTAGCTCAAGAATATGATGGTAAAGTTATTGTTTATCGCGATAGCGTTTTAACATCAACCGCAACTCAAGATGTTGCAATTAAAGCAATTGAAAAAAATAAACAAGGCGCTAGCTTTGATGAAGTTTTCAAATATATAAAGCAAGTAAATGATTCACAATTATTATTAATAGTACCGAAAAATTTACAAGCTCTAAAACGCGGAGGGCGTATTCCTAAAAGTTTAGGAACGTTAATGAATTGAATGCGCGTAATTCCAATCATTAGATATGATGGAATAAATCATAAACAAAAAATTATGCGAACTCAAACTAAAGCTGTTGATTGAGCAGTTCAATGAATGAAAGAACAAATTGGTAACGTCAATGGTTATACTTGTTCATTATTATGTTCTCAAGTTGACCCAATAACATTATTTATTGAAAATACTAATAACAAACTTAGAATTGCATTAGTCAATACTAAAGTTAAAATTAATCGTGTTTCAGCATTAATTGCCATTCATACTGGTGTTGGCGCTATTGGAATCTTAGCTTATAAATTATAATATGATTAAAAATCAATTTTACAAAATAAAAAACAGTTATTGTGAATAACTGTTTTTTTTAAATGAACTTATAATAAATCTGATAAACATTTTTATGATTAATATGAATTCAATCAGCACCTTTAGTAGATAATTGTTTAGTATAAATTGATGCTCCAATTTTAACATTAGTGGCTTTTTGAAAGTGGCCCGCAATTTCTACATACATCGATCCAATCAATCTTCCTAATTGACCATAGTCCTCTTTAACAGCAAAATAAAATTGGTGTTGTTGTAAATGTTTATTATTAGCAGGATTGTAAGTATCTAGAAAATGATGAGGTTTATTATCATCGTCTCATAGTACTTGCCCTAAAGTTTCGTTAGGTGTTTTAATTTTTAAAACTTGTTCATATGTAAAATTATTATACTCTCCAATAATGGCGATTTCATCATCAGCTAAACCGTTATAAATTTTATGATATTCTTGTGATGATAATACTCCATCCGTATAAACGTAGCGGTGGCTACGATTATACATATCCGATAATTCTTGAAAATAAACAAAATTATAATAGAACAAAGTAATTCCGCTAAAACTAATTATTACCATGAAAATTGTAAATACTTTACTAAAAAAACCACCATTAGTAATTCTAATATTTTTAAAATTATCATATATTTTATTACTATTTTCATTCAAGATTGGCGCTAAAAGCGGCGTTAAAATTAATCCTGATATTAAATTGGCAAAAGCTCCGATCAAACAAATTGGCAATGAACTAATTGCATTAGCGATCGCAACATTTTTAGAAAATAAAAAGTAATCTGATAGAAAATAAGCTGGCAAGAATAAAAATCCTAAGAAAAATAAAATTCCCCCAAAGACCATTTTGTTAGTAATAAATTTTTTCGTAAGAATTATTACTAACGCATCAATAGGATACACAATTCAATAAGCGGCAATTCAACTACCAAAACCATAAATTATAGTAATTGTAATTAAATAAGATATTAATAATAAAAATATTTCTTTACGTTTTAAAAACAAACAGAATGCCGCAAAGAAAAAAGTTGTTAATTCAATCCCAGGAATAAATCCCAGCACTACTTTGATAACGACCATCAAAGCTAGTGCTATTCCAAGAAAGGAAATCGCCATAATTGATTTAGTATTATCGTAGCGCATTAGTGTTGCCCACGATTACGATTTGGTAATATTATTGTTTGGCGACTGTAGTAACCAATTAATGGTCCTAATGTGTCGGGTTTTCAATGCTTAATTCAGGCTTTTTCTTCAGCAATGCGATTTCCTTCATCATGGGAATTAATGATTGAAAACGGACCGATAATTTGGTATTTTAAATCGCTATTTTTAGATAAATTTAAATCAAGACCATATAAGATTTGTCCTGAAGTTTGAGCAAAAGGCGTTAAATCACTATGAGTCTCCATAATAACGACGTTGTGACTAACAGGAATTAATTCTCAATAACCCAAAGGCATTAAATATTGTAAAAAAGCACCCCCACCATTATTAAAAACGCTATTTTGATCAGTTGTTATTTTTTTAAGTTGTTCCATATAAGTTTGGTATTTGACACCTCATATAGATTGAAAATATCCTTTAATCTTTGATTTTGTTCAATGTAATTTATCAAAATGATTGTTTTGTGAAAAATGCGGTAAACTAAAAATACGATCGTGACCGTTAATAGATACGATCGTAAAATGAAGTGAACTAATAAAATTATCACCATGCATCGCCACATTATTAAGCGGTGAGTTAAATAAAAGTGAAGTATCATCATAATTATATTGCTCCACAAAATGATTAATAAAATTAAAATTATTATTTGATTTAAAACCAAAACCAAGATAATCATTTTCTTTCATTTCAATCGCTAAATTAGCTCTATAATCGATTCCGTGAATTGTAATATTATCGGGATCAACTTTTTTACCTTCGTATTTTCCTAGAAATTGGTGATTTTGTGAAATAAAAAAAGTATTTTTTCTTAAAGGATATTCTGGTAAATTAAGCATTTGTTTTTTTAAGGATTGATCGATTTCTTGGTCAGAGTATGTAATTTTTTTATTACTAAAAAAATCACTTCAAACATTAGGAACTTGATAAATTTGCTGTTGATTAACAGGTAGTAATAATTGTCGTTGTTTAATCTCATCATTAACATGATTAACTTGTTGATCTAAACGATAATCTCAAACAGGATCACTATCTGGTAATAATTTAGTCATTCCTTCGCCACCAGATCGCAAATGAAGTTGGGGATGTGTTAAATAAATAATCGGTGCCACAATAGCACTACAACCAACTACAACTACTATAAATAAAAATATTTTTTTCATAATATATCGATCTTCTTCCTAGTAAAGCGCGCAGTTGTATAAAAAAACACCATATTAGATATGATGTTTAAACTCCAAAAAAATCCATATAAATTAAAAAAAATAATTCATGTTTTAATTGTGTTTAAACTTTCCGCAGCAGTTTAATATCGTTGTCATTTAATATCATAAATTTGACAGGTATACCGACTTAGAAATCAAACCTACTAGCATACCTTCTCATCTTGAACTTAATCAAAACAATGGTTGTTATGCGTTCGTATTCTGTACGGTTACTGGGATAGTTTTGGATTTTAACCAAATTCCCTGCTAGGCACAATGTGCACCAAATTTATTTTTTACAATATAAATATATGTATCGTTATTATAACATTATAAATCTATTTTATAATTTAAATTATCAATAGATTTATAATTGTTATTTAAATATGATAAAATAACCTTGTTAAATAAATACTTTTAAAGAATTGGAAGGTCAAAAAATGCAAATAACATTAAAAAAAGATTTAGCAATGATCAATCAAGAAAAACCATTAATTTTAAATTTAACTAACTTAGTTACGATTAATGATTTAGCTAATATTGAAATCGCAATTGGTGCTTCACCAGTAATGAGTGATTGTTTAAACGATGCGCTAACTTTAGGAAATTATGCTCGCGCAATTTTAATTAATATTGGAACTATTAATAAACGTCAAGGCGAAATTATGTTAGCAGTTGCCCAAGCTAACTTTAATAAAAAACCAATCATGATGGATTTAGTTGGTTATGGAGCAACTGCTTCACGAAATAAATGAGTCGAAAAACTAATTCCATTCGTCAGTGCAATCAAAGGTAACTATGCTGAAATTTTATCATTTAATAAAAAACATAACTTAACTAAAGGAGTCGATGGTGATATTGAAATATCAGACCCAGTCAAAGTTGTTTCTCAAGTTGCCAAAGAATCCCAAAAACTAGTTTTAATGACTGGTGCTGTTGATCATATTAGTGATGGCAAAACAACATTATCATTAAAAAACGGTGATCCTTTATTAAAAACATTTACTGGTAGTGGTTGTATGTTAGGCGCTGTTAGCGTTGTCTTTTTAGCAATTAATAACTCTCTATCAGGTTTAGTGAACGCTGCCTCTTTAGTAGGTCTAAGCGCTCAAGAGGCAGCTGTTAAAGAACGCTTCCCCCAAGCTTTCAAACGCGCATGGTTAGATAAAATATATGACGCTTTAAATTGAATCGATGAAAGTAAAATTAATATTACAATAAACTCAGAAAAATAAATCATCACCCCAAAAAAAACAATCAGAAGATTGTTTTTTTTTATTTATTAAATTATATTAAGTTATTACAATATTATTTTTAATGATTAAAAAACAAAAAAGTAAGACAATAATTTATTGAAATTTATAATATTTTAAATATTTGTTATACAATAAAAAATAATAGTGATATAATGATTTTAGTGGTATATCTAATTTATTAATAGTATACCGTTATTTAAATTTACATTAATTAAAAATCTAAGGATTAAAAAATGAAATTTACTAAAAATAATATATTATTTAACGAAAACGTTAATAATGTTAACCAAGTTTTTGAAGAAATTTCTCTTTTTGCCAAAAAAAATAATTATATAAAAGATTCTAAAAAATTAGTTTCCGAATTTTTGACAAGAGAGAAACAAGGTAGTACAGGATTTGAAGATGGCTTTGCAATTCCGCATGCTTTATCTTCAGAAATAACCGATGTTCAAATTATTGTTTTAAAAAATAAAAAGGGAATCGAGTGAGCAACGCTAGATAATAAAAAAATTACAGTAGCAATTGCTTTATTAATTCCTAAGAATAAAAAAGATAATAATCACATTGATGTTTTATCAACAATTGCTAGAAAATTATTAGATGATAATTTTAAAGCAATTTTAAAAAGTGATTACGCTGACGAAATTACGAAAGTAATTAATGCTGCAATTTCAAATGTTGCAACAACTCAAACTTTGCCAAAACCTGATGTTAAAAAAACTAGTTCTAAAAAAACACTAAATGTTATTGGAATTAGCGCTTGTACAACAGGAGTAGCGCATACTTATATGGTTAAAGACCGTATGGAAAAACAATTAAGAGAAGCCGGAATGAACGCTCATTGAGAAACACAAGGTAGTAAAGGTCAGGAATATGTTTTAACAGATAAACAAATTTCCGAAGCTGATATTGTTATTATTACTGCTGATATAAACGTCGAGATGGACCGCTTTGCCGGTAAACAAGTTTATGTTACTAGTACTCATGAAGCGCTTGATAAAGGGCTTGAATTAGTTGCTGTTGCCCAAGCAAAAGCCCAGCTTTACCAAGGTAACAGCAATGCTAACTTTTTATCAAATTCAAACACTAGTAATCAATTACTAAAACATTTACTAAGTGGAGTTTCATATATGATTCCCTTCGTTGTGTTCTCTGGTTTAATGTTTGCTATTTTATCAGGTATCGGTCATTGAATTCATGGCCTTGATTATAACTTTGATGATGATAGCATATTAGCAAATATGTTTAATGCTTCTAAAGTTGGATTCATATTTATGATTCCAATTATGGCTGGATTTATTGCTAATTCAATTGCCGGTCGAGCAGCGATTGCTCCAGCGATGATTAGTTCTTATGTCTCAACACAACATCAATTTTGATATATGTTTCATGGAACTTTCCAAGCAAGTCATACAGCATCATTAGCATTATTAGGAGCAGTAATATTTGGTCTATTGGCTGGTGTTATTGTTAAATATGTTAACCGCATAAAAGTCCACGAACATGTCGCGGCAATTATGCCAATTATTATTGTGCCATTGTTTGTA
This sequence comes from Mycoplasmatales bacterium, assembly GCA_965237585.1. Lineage (GTDB taxonomy): Bacteria > Bacillota_I > Bacilli_A > Mycoplasmatales > JABABV01 > JABABV01. Next base: position 340,639 of record OZ250146.1, read on the forward strand.
ACCGCAATTCTAACATTACCATTAGTTATTGTTGGAGCACCTATGGGATGAGTAATGTATGAATTTAATCATGGATTGCAAGTCGCTGGTAAAATTAATGGGGTTAACTTCTTGATTGGATTTATTATCGGGGCGATGATTGGATTTGACCTCGGAGGACCGATTAATAAGATTGCCGTTTTAGCTGCCACCGGTTTAATGGCTAGTCAAAACTTCTACTTAATGGGAGCAGCCGCAGCTGCAATTCCAATTCCACCATTAGGTTCAGGATTAGCTGCTCTAATATTCCGCAAGAAATTTAAAGATGACTATGGTCTAGGAATTTCGGCAGTTAGTTTAGGCTTCATGGGTATTACTGAAGGGTCAATTCCTTTCGCAGTTAAACATACTTGAAGAGTAATAGTACCTAATATTCTTTGTTCTGCATTAGCAGGAGGAGCCGCTTTCGCGCTTCAAATCAAAGGATTTGTTGGAGCATGAGGAGGCCCAATCATCACTTTATTTGGTGGGGTTGGTAGTCGTTGAAACTTTATGTTCCATAGTTCAATTTTAACGGGAACTGTTTTATTTTATATAGTTATGATCGTAGCTTCATTGTTACACGCTTGTCTTTTTTCAGCATTAACTAGTAGAAAGAAAGCAGTAGCTACTGAAACCGAAGAGGTAAAAGAAGAATCAGAAATTCTCTTACCTAAAAACGTCGAAGAAGAAATTGCGATTTAACTTATTTAAAGTATATACAATTAAAAAACCACTAATTTATTATTAATTAGTGGTTTTTTATTATAGAATTTAATTTAATTTATTGTAAAATTGCTGAAATTTTGCAGTTAAATCATTACGCATATTAGCATCAATGTTTAAATTATTTTTAAAATCTATTAATGTAAATGTTTGGTCTATTTTACTATTATATAATCGCAGTTCAGGATCTTTATAAGAATAAAAACTAATATTGTTATTAAAAATTAAACTAACTCCTGGATTGGTATAAACTTGATTATCATATACTTGGATCGTTTGGACTAATCTTCAAGCCATTTCATAATAATTATTTAAATAATTACACGCATCTAGTCAAGCGTCACCTTTTAAATAAAAATTACCTAATATTGTAAAATTGATCGTTTTAACATTAGGATTGTTTTGGTTGTTCAAAAAGAATAACTTATTAGTTGTATTAGCGTTAGCAAATATTAAAAAAGCATTATAACCAGAAATCCGATTACCATTATCATCACTTCTTACATTGTTGGCAGCTACTTTATTAGAAATCAATAAATCTCTTTTAATATCTTTATTGAATTTAACTGCTAAACTTAATGGTGCTTTTTGATGATTACAAGAAGTTAAAAACGTCAAACTAGCCCCAGTAGCTAATAAACTTAAAAATATTTTTTTAGTTTTGATTTGATATTTCATTATCAACAACTCTTTTCTAACTGAGATGTGCTGTTTTCCATATCAGCAAATATTTGCACTCAATAACTATGAATGCTTTTATCAGCAGTACTGATCTTTTTATAATCATAAACTACTAAATAATTCATTACTCTACTTGAGAGCGAATTAGGGATTGATTTGTTGCCAGTAGTATAAATATCAACTTTTTTTATATTGAACGAAATACGTACCCCATAAGCATTATATGATGAGTTTCAAGCGTCAGCGTAACTATCATATTTATTCAGAATTGAATTAAAATTGTTAGCGATGTTTTTATTTAACGTTATAAAATTATTAGCATCGAAATCAGCGTTATTAGTTAATTGAAATTTTCCTGTTTCATTGAAACTAATACTTTGGATATTATCAGGTGTTTTCGTAGCATAAACAGACTTCTTGTAATCGATCTTTAATTGACAATTATTAACAGTTTTAATGTTCTTATTGTAATCTTTTGCTTGTTTATTTATCAAAGTTGTCAGGTGATTATCTTTAGGATTATGAAATAAATAATAACCTCCTATTATTACACTAGTTATTAATGACAATATTAATATCGTAATTGATGTTATTTTATATTTTTTTTTCATATAATCTCCTATTTTGTTAAAATAATTACTCATTTTATCTTTTATATGATACAAAATAATAATATCATAAAAAAAACAGTTACTATTGATTAGGTAACTGTTTTTTTATAAGTTAATTAATTATTATTTATTGTCTTCTGGTTTGTCTTCTGGTTTTTTGTCTTCATTTTTTTTAACTTCAGTTTTATCTTCGACTTCGGCTTCAACAACATCGTCGTTGTTATTATCAACTTGGTCGGCGTTTGGATTATCTTGACCTGGAGTTGTGTTTTGTTGCGCTTGTTGTTGTTTCATCATTTCTGCCATCTTAGCAGCCATTTCTTCGAATTCTTTGATTTTGGCTTCTAATGCAATGATGTCTTTTTTCTCAATTAATTCTTTTAATTCTTTAATTTCAGCTTCAGTTTTTTCTTTTTGATCAGCGGGGATTTTGTCGCCAGCTTCAGCTAATTGTTTTTCAGACATATCTAAAATTTGTTGAGCACGGTTAATCGTTTCAATTTCTTTTAAACGTTCTTCATCTTGTTTAGCATTTTCTTCAGCATCTTTTACCATTTTTGCGATTTCTTCTTCTTTTAAGTTTGAAGAATCAGTAATCGTAATTGATTGTTCTTTACCAGTTTTTTTATCTTTCGCTTTAATACTTACGATTCCGTTAGCATCAATATCAAAAGTAACTTCAATTTGTGGTACACCACGTGGTGCTGGTTCGATTCCTGTTAATTGGAAATGACCTAAAGATTTATTATCAGCAGCAAATTTACGTTCACCTTGTAAAGCGTGAATATCAACAGCTGGTTGTTTGTCAGCAGCAGTTGAGAATACTTGTGATTTTGAAGTTGGGATTGTTGTATTACGCTCGATTAAGTTAGTCATAACTCCACCAAGTGTTTCAATTCCAAGCGCTAATGGTGTTACGTCTAATAATAAAACGTCTTTTACATCACCAGTTAAAACTCCTCCTTGAATAGCTGCTCCAATCGCAACAACTTCATCAGGATTAATTGAACGGTTTAGCGTTTTTCCTAATTCTGTTTTTACTAATTCTTGAACAGCAGGCATTCTTGTAGAACCCCCAACTAATAAAACTTCATTAATTTCATGCTTAGCAATTTTTGCATCTGCAATTGCTTCTAATAATGGTTTCTTCGTTCTCATTAATAAATGATGAGTCATTTTTTCGAACTCAGATCTAGTTAATGTTTTTTCAATATTTAAAGGACCATTGTTTGTCATTGATAAGAAAGGTAGTAAGATTTGTGTTTGTTTTACACCTGATAAATTAATTTTAGCTTTTTCAGCAGCGTCTTTTAAACGTTGCATTGCCATTTTATCATTTGCTAAATCAACATTGTGATCTGCTTTAATTGATTTTACTAATCAATCAATAATTTCTTGATCTCAATCATCGCCACCTAAACGGTTATCTCCTGATGTTGCCAATACTTCAAAAGTTCCCTCAAGCATATCTAATATTGAAACGTCAAACGTTCCTCCACCTAGATCATAAATAACGATTTTTTGTTCATGGTCTTGTTTATCTAAACCATAAGCTAGTGCTGCTGCTGTTGGTTCATTGATAATACGCTCAACTTTTAAACCGGCAATTTTACCAGCATTTTTAGTTGCGTGTCTTTGAGCATCGTTGAAATAAGCAGGCACTGTAATAACAGCACGATCAACTTTTTGACCAATTTTTTCTTCAGCGAATTTTTTCAGATATTGTAAAATCATTGCTGAAATTTCTTCAGGTGTATATTCTTTCCCGTTAGCTTTAATTTTTTCAGACGTTCCCATTAAACGTTTAACAGACATAACTGTATCAGGATTAGTAACAGCTTGACGTTTAGCGCTATCTCCTACAACAATTTCACCATTTTTAAATGCTACTACTGATGGTGTTGTTCTTTTACCCTCAGAGTTCTCTAAAACGATTTTTGTTTTTCCGTCCATTACTGCGACACAAGAGTTTGTCGTCCCTAAATCGATACCAATAATCTTTGACATAAATTTTCCTTCTTTCTTTAAAATTAATTAATTTTGTTTTTTATATTTATAGACTTTTACAATAACTGGTTTAATGACACGATCGTGTAGAGAATATCCATCATGAATAATTTGGGCAATGTGATCATTTTCTTTAATTTCAGTAGTTGTAATTATTTCAAAAGGTGAATGTTTACTACTATTGAATATTTCGCCAACTTTAACATCGATTTTATGAATACCGGCATTTGTTAAAACGTGAGTGAAGTTTTTAGTAATCATTGCAAAACCAGTAACATAAGCATTAACAGCAGCGTTGTCGCTCTTAAAATTAACAACTTGATTTAATTGATTTAAAATATCAATTAACTCTTCTCCAGTTTTTTGAAATCCATACTTTTTAATTTCATTAACTTTGTGAGCTGTTTTAGCATGTTCTTTAGTTTTGAATTCGTCAACTTTATCTTGCGCTTTTTTAGCAAAAGAATTCGCGTTATCAACGTATTCACTATTAATTTTCTTAATTTCCATTTTTAAAGAATTAATTTCTTTAGCATTGTTTTCAGCTTTTTTTATTAAAATTTTATTTTCATATTTATAATCACTGATTTTATGTTTAAAATCTTTGATTTTTAATTCTAGTTTTTTAATAATATTACTTGCTTTTTTTTCTTTGGGATTTTTTTCATCAACTATTGAAACTTCAGAATCATCGTTACTATCATTAGCATTAGTAGTAACTTGTTCATCTAAAAGTTCTTCTTGTGATAATTTAGATTTATCGTTAGGCAAAGATAATCCTCCTTAATATTTGTAAATGATATTTTTTATCTAAAACTATTGTAATAAAAAAAATTAGCAGTGTCAAGTAAAAACTGCTAATTTTAAAAATTTAAGTTTAGTTGTGTCGTATTTTATCTAAGAATTGCATTGCTGTTAAAATTGATGTATTAACTATTTCTTCAGTGTTTGCCCCTCTTGATAAATCATTAACAGGTTTGTTAATTCCTAATAAAATTGGTCCGATAGCTTTATAGCCACCTAAACGTTGAGCAATTTTATAACCGATGTTTCCGGCTGCTAGATTTGGAAAGATATAAACGTTGGCACTGCCAGCGAAATATTTTTTACCAGATTTTTTAAGACGAACATTTTCATCATAAGCGGCATCGAATTGAATTTCAGAATCAATAAATTTTTCACTATCAAAATTTAGTGGTCCTAAAAATTTATCATGAAATATTTTAACAGCTGTGTTAACTTTTTCAACTTTTTCATGTTTAGCACTACCAAAAGTTGAAAAAGATAGAAAGGCAATTTTAGGATCTAAACCAACCATTTGTGCTAATTCAAAGTTTTGGAATCCTATTTCTGCCATTTGTGCTGAGTTAGGATCAACGTTTGTTGAACAATCACCAAAAATTAACGTTTCTTTTTCTTTTAACATTACAAAACCTGAAGAAACAATATTATATTTTTTTTCGGGTTTGATAATTTGGAAAGCTGGTCGTAGAATATTTCCTGTTGGACAAGAAATTCCACCAACAAAAGCATCGACTTTATCTTGATGTAAAAATAACATTGCTTGATAAATCGTACTTTTTAACATTGTTTGACATTGATCTTTAGTATTTTTAGGTTGGCGTAATTCATAAAGATAATCAACCATTTTAGAATTCATATCTTGATCAACAAAGATTTTTTCACCTAATCCTTGATAATTATTATAAGCAGATTTATTATTGAAAAATAATACTGGAGTAATAATACCGCTATTACATAATTCATCAGCTGCTGCTTGAATTAATAAATTATCACCTTCGGGAAAAGCGATTCTAACTACTTTTTGGGTTTTTTTAATATCTTGAATAATTTTATCGATAAAATAATTTGCCATATTTGATTTAATTCTCCTTAACGACTTTAATAATAAAGTTTATCAAACTATATAATACCATAAATCTACATATAAAAAGTATAATAAAAATAGTCATATTCTATTTTTATTATACTTTTTTAAAATCATCTTAAGAATCTTTTTTTACAAGATGATCAGCAATGGCTAAAATAAATAAACCAGGAATAACCATAAAAGAAACCCCAATAGCTTGCATTGCATATTCTAAATCTTTTTGGATACCCGTCACTTTAGCAGTGTCGTGGGCAAGAGCACTCACAGTATCTTTTGAGAAAAAGAAAAGAAACGCTCCTAACACAAATATTAAGATTGATACAATTAGACAAAATAACTTACTGGCAAATCACATAATTTTTGCTCCTTAAATAGCATAATAATAATATAAAACATTGGAATAGATACCTATACATTATATATGATAATTATAAATTAAAAAATGTTAATTGACAAATTATTATTTTGAATTTATCTTTTTAACTTCTTCACTAATATAATCTAGAAATGAAATAATTTTTTTATATTCCATTCTTTTAGGTCCAACGACCGATAATTGATATTTTTTACCTAGAAGATTGTAACTGTTTGAAATAACCGAAATATCTTCATTCCCGATATTGCTACCATTAATAATTTTAATTTTATCACTATTAATAGATTGGGCTGCAATTTGTTTTCAAATTGAGGTATTTTCTAAAAATTTTAATAATTCTAACATTTTATGATGATCATTAAATTCGGGATTATTTAAAATTTTATTTCTACCATGGTAAGAAACATTGTTGTTGCTTTTAAAATTAAAGATTGAATTAACAAAAGTTTGCATTAATAATTCATAATTTTGAACTTGATCTTCAACAATCGGCATCAATGCTTTAATTTTATCGATGATTTTTAATAACGGTGAATTAATTAAGCGATCGTTGAAAATGTTAATGCAAATTTCTAAATCTTGTAAAACGATATTTTGATTTAAATTAATCATTTTATTTAAAACGTTACCATTAGAATCGACAACAATAACAGTTGCCATATTTTTATTAATCGGAATTAGATCAATTTTTTTCAATAATATTTCATCATCAGTATCATTAGAAACAACTGAAGTTAATTCTAAAATATCAGTTAAGACATTAGCGGTTTCGTTAAAAATATCATCAACCGCTAAACTACGATTATTAAAAATCTTTTGTAATTTTAATTTAATGTTGTTATCTAAAGTGCATTTTAATAAATTATCAGTATAATAATTATAACCTTTATTAGTCGGAATGCGCCCTCCTGAATTATAAGCTTTTTCAATATAATTCATTTGTTCTAAAACTGCCATTTCATTTCTGATCGTAGCACTCGAACAGGAAAATCCAGTTTTTTCCATATAAAGGAGCGTTGTTTTTGAAGCGATCGGTTTAGCTTTGTTAATATACATTTCAATAATAATTTTTAACAGTTGCACTTGTCTTTTAGTTAAATTAATTTGATTCATAAAATACTTCCTCCATTAAATATTAGGTCACTAAATTAAAAAAACACCTAAAACGGTGTTTTTTAATCTAATTTTGAATTTGAGTTAAAATATTAATCAATTCCGCTTTAGTCATTGATTTATATTGTTTAATTCCAATGTTTTTAGCAATTGCTTTTAAATCGTTAGAACTAAATTGTGAAAAGTCGGTTTTAGTTGTTTTAGCTTCGATAGGTTTTGTTGTTTGACTATCGTTAGTATGCAGCTTGTTTCTGATTGCTGCGTTATTGTTTTGAATTTTATCTAAATCATCACCGTTATTAATTTCTTTTCAAGTGTTGACTTGGACAACCCGTTCTTGAGCGTTTTCACTCATGTTGGGATTGTTTTGGACATTAGGATTATTGTTATTGTTGTTAGGGTTGGCGTTGTTGTTGAAGTTAGAGTTTCTGCTATTTTGTTGCATTTGTTGAAAATTGATATTATTAAATAATGGGTTTTTTGACATCATTTCAATTTGAATGGCAAATTTAGAAAAACGTAATTCTTGTAATCCTAAATACATTAGAGCTATATAACTTCCTCATGATAAAATCATTAACGCTTTTAAATATCAAACTTCATTATTAACATTAATTGAATAGCTGATTCCGAAAAAGAAAGAGTTAACGAAACTTGAAGCACAAAATAATATAATTAAAATTATTGAAGTACGATTTAAATGTAAATAATCATTTTTAGATACGCTTTTTGATAAGTTACGCGTTCCTCAAATCGCTAAACATATCAAAGCGATATCTGAAACTATTGCAATAACTAAGTTTCTTTGAAACATCATCATGATTTGCGCATGCGTAAATGTCGATTTCGAATTTGCTGCTGCTTTAGTAATCGCATCGATGATTCCGTTACTTCCACCATTAGTGAAAACACTTAGTAATAAAAGACTAGTTTTTAAAATTGCTGCTGCTCATAAAATGGCAATCATTGCTTTACTAACTTTATTAAATTGCGGAACTTTATCTCTGTAAGTTTTTTTAAGTTGTTCTTGTATCATATTGTTAACATCACCACATCTTTAAGATTTTATTTTCATTTTATTTTCGGTTGCTGTTTTAAATTATAAACTTTTTTTAGCAAAATGTAAAATTAATTTAATTTTCGCTTGTTAATAACGATTTTATTACGAATGATTGAAATTTCGTAATGTTGGTTTTCTACTATTTTATTACTAATAATTTTACGAGCAATTGCTGATTCGATATTACTTTGAATATATCGCTTAATTGGGCGGGCCCCATATTGGGGATCATAACTTAGAGCTACGATTTTCTCAATCGCACTAGGAGTGAATTTTAAATAAATGGCTTTTTCTTTAGCAATACGATTAATTAAATCGTTACATAGTTTATTTGTGATTTCGGCTGATATTTTCTTATCAATATGATTAAATACGACGATTTCATCAATTCGATTAATCAATTCCGGTCGAAGTGTATTCTTAAACAGTTTTAATCCTTCAACTTTTTTATTTTCTAAAAATAAAGTTGATCCAATATTAGACGTCATCACGATAATAGTATTTTTAAAGTTGACTTTGATACCTTGATTATCAGTTAAAAAACCATCATCAAGAATTTGTAACAAGAGATTTAAGACGTCACTATGAGCTTTTTCAATTTCATCGAATAAAACAATTGAATAAGGTTTTTTACGAACTGCTTCAGTTAATTGACCCCCTTCTTCGAATCCAATATATCCGGGAGGCGATCCAATTAAACGAGAAACTGAATGTTTTTCCATATATTCACTCATATCGATTCTAACCATTTGAGTTCTAGAGTTGAACAGTTCATAAGCAAGCGCTTTAACAGATTCGGTTTTCCCTACTCCTGTTGGCCCTAAAAAGATAAAAGAACCAATTGGGCGAGCCGGGTCTTTTATGCCCGTGTTGGACCTTAAAATGGCATCGCTGATTTTCTTTAAAGCCTCTGGTTGGCCTTTAATAGTTTTTGCTAAGTTTTCTTCAAGATGTATTAAACGATTTTTGTCACTTTCAAGTAATTTGTTGACTGAGATTCCTGTTCATTGTTCTAAAACGTTAGCAACTTCTTCTTCAGTAACATCTTCTTTAATTAAATTATTATGTTCATTTTCCATTTCTGTTTGTAAATTGTTAATTTCTTTTTCAATAGTAGGAATTTCAGTATATAAAATTTTGGCAGCTTGTTCATATTCAGCTTTAATTTGGTGTTGATTTTGCAGATGTTTCTTATTTTCTAGTTCATGTTTTAAATCTTTTAATTTAGTAATTTTTGCTTTTTCAACGACTCAGCGTTGATATAATCTTTCTTGTTTGATTTTAACAGTTCTAATTAATTCTTTAATATCGCTTAGACGATTTTTTGATTTTTGATCTTTTTCGCCAGTTAAAGTTGTTTTTTCCATTTCTAAATTAACGATTTCGGCGTTTAATTTTTCTAATGGTTCAGGAACTGAGTTAATTTGGGTTTTAATAGTAGCACAAGCTTCATCGATTAAATCGATCGCTTTATCTGGTAAAAAACGATTAGTAATATAACGATTTGATAGATTAATTGATGCTACGAGAGCACTATCGTGGATTTTAACACCATGAAAAACTTCTAAACGAGTTTTTCAACCACGTAAAATCGTTAAAGCTGATTTGATATCAGGTTCTTCGACAATTACTTTTTGAAGGCGTCTTTCTAAAGCGCTATCTTTTTCAATATATTGTTTATATTCTTTAGTCGTTGTTGCTCCAATTAAACGCAATTGACCACGTGCTAACATTGGTTTTAAAATATTGGCCGCGTCCATTGCCCCTTGTGTTTTTCCAGTACCAACGAGTAAATGAACTTCGTCAATGAAAACAATAATTTTATCTTTTAAGTTTTCAATTTCTTTGATGACTGCTTTTAAACGTCGTTCAAACTCACCTTGAAAACTAGCACCAGCTACTAAATTAGTTAAATCTAATTGATAAATTTCTTTATTAATTAGATTATCAGGAACGTTACCGTTAACAATTCTTTGTGCCAGACCTTCAACGATTGCAGTTTTTCCAACACCAGGTTCACCAACTAGCGTGGGATTATTTTTTGTTTTACGTGATAATATCCTAATAATCCGTCTAATTTCATCATCACGTCCCACGACTACTTCAAGATCACCAACTTTAGCAATTGCTGTTAAATTAGTAGCATAAGTTTTTAAAGCGTTTTCAATTTTTAATTGTCCAAAATTTGGTCCCATCATAATTACACCTCAAATATTAATAATAACTTCATAAATCTATTGTAATAAAAAAAATTAGCAGTGTCAATAAGAAACTGCTAATTTTTGTTATTTAAATATTTTATTACCTAATTTAATATATTCTTGTAATAAGTTATCAAAATATTTGAAAGCTTGATCATAAGTCTTTTTATCTAGTAAATCAACGCCAGCTTTCTTTAAAGTTGCTAGCGGATAATCACTGCCTCCGGCTTTTAGGAAGTTGTTAATATAACTATCTAAATTATCATCTTTACCACTATGGAAGTTTTCGATAAATGATAAAGCACTAATAATTCCCACAGCATATTTATAAACATAAAAATTATAATAGAAATGCGGTACATAAACCGAACCTAATTCACTAAATAGTGGAATTTTAGTTTCTGGTTTCATTCCATAATATTCACGGAGATTTTTTTCATAAATTTCAGCATAGTCTTTAAATACTAATGGTTGTCCTGAATCAACTGTTTGAAAAGCAATAAATTCATAATTACTTCACATTGTTTGACGATGAACTGTCCCAACAAAAGTATCTAATAAATTACTAATAACATAAAATTTTAGTTTATCATCAGAACTAGTTTTTAATAAATGTTCTGCTAATAAAACTTCGTTAAAAGTTGATGCTATTTCTGCTAAAATGATTGGATAACTAGCATTAAAGTAATCTTGATATTTATCAGAAAAGTAAGAATGTAGTGAATGTCCTAGTTCGTGCGCTAATGTTGTTACTGAATTAAAATTATCATTTCAATTCATTAAGATATATTTCTTATCTAAACCATAACTAGCCCCGATTGAATAAGCACCTGATCGTTTTCCTTTAACAGGTTCAAAGTCAACTCAGTTTTCTGAAACGGCACGTTTAATAGTAGATACATATTCTTTACCTAACGGCTGAATCGCATCAGTAATTAAATTAATCCCATTAGCTTTAGAAAATTTAATTTTTAAATCATCAATTAAATCAATGCGTTTATCTCATGGATTTAATTTTTTGACACCTAATTTTTTCTTTAAAAATAAATTACGATTTTTGAAATACTTTTTAAACAATGGTGTTTGTTTTTTAACGTTATCATATAATTGGTTTAAAAATTGATGATCAATTTTATCACCAAACGTTTGCATCGTTACACTATCATCGTATTTTCTAATTTTAGCATCGACACTGACGCTATAATGATGATTGTATAAAGTTTTCGCTAACGTATTTTTATGGTCGTTATAGACTTCTCAAAAACGCATAAAGGCGTTTTTGCGTAAAGTGGCATCTTTGTTTTTTAAAAATTGAATAAAATTACCTTGAACTAATGGATGTTCTTTACCATCAACATCTTTAATTTTACCAAAATTGAAATCACCATCAGTTAAAGTAGCAAAGATATCATGGTTAACATCTAACACTAAACTTAATTTTGATAATAATTGTTCCTCAACATCGCTTAAGATATATTGTTCGGATCGAAATAAATCTTCATAACTATGACTTAGATTTTTATATTTAGGATCGGCTAAGATTTTTTTAATTAATGGTTTATTTTTAATAATGATATTTTCTAAGTTAGCATATTTTTGACTTAATTCATTAAAAAATAACATCACTTCTTGTTGGGCTTTTTGATTATCATTGTTTGTAACTTCTTCATTTAGTTTATTACTAACATAGTTATAAACTTTATTACCTAAAATTCCAATTTCTTGAGAAAGTTGTAATCATTGATCAAAGCTCTTGTGATCTTTGTAAAAACTATTAATTAAGGCGTACTTTTTCTGATCTAATTTTTTAATTTGAGCAAGCATTTCTGAAACAGTAGTATTAGATAATAAAAATTCTAAATCTCATTGATATTTTTTATCAACTTCATTTCGTGATAATAATTTTTTCATATAATCTCCTAATAGTATTAATTAAAATTAGTTAAACGGTTTTGTAAAATTGATTGTTGTTTTAAATATTTGTCGTATTTTTCTTGTTCAATTTTAACTTTTTCAGCGGGTGCTTTTTCAATAAAAGCAGGATTGTTTAAAATATTTTTAGAACGAATAATTTCAGCTTTAACTTTAGCTAAGTCTTGTTCTAGTGTTTTAATAGTATTATGTAATAAACTTTTATCTAACATCGCATTGATTGAACTATCGTTGTAAGTTTTTGTTACTAATTTTTGATCAGTTAACAAAATAAATGGTTTATCAACAATAATAACATTAATGATTTTCATTAAATAATCATTAATTTCATTAATATAAATTTGTAACTGATTAGCATTTGTTAAATATATACTAAAATGATTTTTCTTAGTAATGTTTTGTTCTGCTCTAATTTCACGAACTTTTTTAACAATATTAAATACATCATCGATGTAATTTAATCGTAGATTTTTCGTAATCTCAGTTAAACAAGGTCAGCTAGCTTTTAAAATTGATTGTTCGTTGTTATTTATATTTAAATATAAATACTCAGTAACAAACGGCATAATTGGATGCAATAATATTAAAATATTGTTGATACAATAAGTTAATACGCTGATTGTAGCCTCATTTTTATTAATTTTTACTAAATTTACTTTTGATAATTCTAAATATCAATTAGCAAAATCATTAATAATGAAATTTTTCAAGACTTTTCCTAAAATAACGAAATCAAATTTATCAAAACATTGATTAATTTCTTTAACTGTTTCATCTAGTCTTGTTAAAATTCATTTATCTGCTTCACTTAAACGAATATCAGTAATGTTTTTAATTCTTTTATTATTAGTATTCATTTTTATGAATTTAACAATGTTTCAAATTTTATTAATAAAAACATTATTAGATATAATTTTAGTGACATTATAGCGCATATCTTGTCCTGGAGTTGAAGATGTTACTAAGAAAAATCTTAAAGCATCAGTTCCATATTTATCAATCACTGCCATCGGGTCAACCCCGTTGCCTAATGATTTTGACATTTTGCGTCCTTTTTCGTCACGAACTAGACCATGAATTAGAACTTTTTCAAATGGTTTTTTATTAGTAAAATGTAATGCTTGGAAATACATTCTTGATACTCAGAAGAAGATGATATCATAGCCAGTTACTAAGACATTAGTAGGAAAGCTGTTATCTTCCTTGAGTGATTTTTTTGGCCAACCAAGAGCACTAAATGGTCATAGTGCTGAACTAAATCAAGTATCTAAAACATCAGTGTCTTGAGTTCAGTTCCCATTTTCGGGCGCAAGTTCTTGCACTTGAATATTACCGCTATCGTCATATCAAGCAGGAATTTGATGCCCTCATCATAGTTGACGCGAAATACATCAATCGTGAACTTTTTCCATTCAACGAAGTAATTCTTTAGAAAATCGTTCTGGAAAAAATTCAACTCTATCAGGACTATCACTATGACTAATAATTTGCTTAGCAAATTCTTTCATATTAACAAATCACTGACTTGATAAATAAGGTTCAATAATAGTATTGCTTCGTTCTGAATGCCCAACTTGATGAACATGGTCGACAATTGAGATAACTTTGCCAGCTTTTGTTAAGTCGTTCACTAATTGTTGACGAGCAACGAAACGATCTAAACCAGCATATTTATTACCTAATTGATTAACTTTAGCAGATTCATCTAAACAAACTGGCATTGCTAAATTATGTTTTTTACCAATGTTAAAATCATTAACATCGTGAGCTGGGGTCACTTTCATAACTCCAGTTCCAAATTCACGATCAACATAATTATCAGCAATAACCGGAATTGGTTTGTTAGTTGCTGGATTAATTACTTGTTGACCGACATATTTAGTATAACGGGGATCTTCTGGATGAACAACTAAAGCAACATCAGCAAACATTGTTTCTGGTCTAGTAGTTGCAACTGTTAGAAAATCTTCTCCGTCATCTAATAAATAATATTTAAAAGTATATAATTTTCCAGTGACTTCTTGATGAATTACTTCAATATTAGAAAGTGCTGTTTTTTGAACAGGATCTCAATTAATAATTGATTTACCACGATAAATAATTTTAGCATTATACATATCAACGAAAACTTTATTAACAGCATCGTTGGAATCTTTATCTAAAGTAAAACGTTCTTTATCATAATCTAGGGCGAATCCCATTTTAGCTCATTGTGATTTAATATTAGTACTATAATGGTCTTTTCACTTTCAGATTTCAGCGATAAATTTTTTACGACCTATGTCTTCTTTGAAAATACCTTGTTCGCGTAATTTAGCCTCAACTTTACTTTGAGTTGCGATTCCAGCATGATCCATTCCAGGAACTCAAGAAATACAATGACCTGTTAAACGTTTGTAACGAATTAAAATATCTTGAAGTGTTCCGTTGAGAGCGTGACCAATATGAAGTTTTCCAGTAACGTTAGGTGGAGGTAGAATAATTGTAAATGGAGGTTTATCTTTTAATTCTGAACTACTGAATAATTTTTCTTGTAGTCAAAAATCATATAATCCTTTTTCAATTTTTTGATGATCATATGTTCCCTCTAATGAAGTTTTAATGTTATTATTTTTTTTCATTATTAACAACTACTTTTGGTTTAACCGTTGTTTTGGATTTAGCTTTAGCTTTTGGTTTAGCTTTTGGTTTAGATTTGGTTGCTGTTGATTTAGCCTTAGCTTTTGGTTTAGCTTTGGTTGTTGTTGATTTAGCCTTAGCTTTTGGTTTAACCGTTGTTTTTGGTTTGACTAATTTTTCAACTTCAACTACATTAACAGGATCTTTAAATTTTTCACTTAAAGATAATTTTCCCCCAACTGGTTTTTCTTTTTTAACAAACTCTTGATATTCGCGAATATGATAGGGGCGGTTAAGACGACGACGTTTTAGTCCTAATAAAATTACTAATACTGTCGAACCGATACAAAGAAATATTGCTAATACAAAAGTAATCAATATAAATATACGCATATTTTTCCTCCTTTTAATTAAAAATAAAACAACAAAAAGCTGTTTTATTTATTTTTGTATGATTGTAAATTAGGCTGTTTTCATTGAACGCATAACAGACTTAATTTGAGTTTCGCTTGGTTTTCTACCCATTGATAAAAACATCGCACGAATCATTTTTTCATTGATTGGTGGGTTTTTCTTCATTTCTCTTTTTATTAATTTACGTGTTACTACGAAACCAATCGCAGCTCCAATTAAAGTAAATACAATTGGAAATAAAACTAATAGAATAATTCCTCAACTTGGCATTTTAATTCTCCTTCGTAAAATATATAATTAATTATTATTGAATAATTATCAAAATTATACAATAAATTAAACTAATTGACAAATATTTTCGACTGTAAATCCACATTTTTCATAAATTGTTTCACCTTTACCTGAATGTCCGAAATGTGTCATCGCTAAAACATGATCATTTGGTCCGGCAAAACGATATAAACCATATTCGCTTCCAGCTTCAATAAATATTTTTTTAATATTGAATGGTAGGATTTGATGTTGGTAATTTAGTGGTGTTTTAACAAATAAATTATAGTTTGGCATTGAAACAAGACGAATGTTTTTACCTTCACTACGTAATTTGTCATAAGCTTTTGATGCTAAACTAACTTCGCTTCCACTAGCGACTAAAATCGCATCTAGTGGCGCATTAACGTTTTCATGAATTAATACATAAGCACCTTTTTTAGTTCCTTCTTTACAACTATGTTTTTGACTAATAATATTTTGACGTGTTCCTAATATTACTGTTGGTGTTGTAAATTGGTTGAATGCTCATTCAAACGCAGCTGCCATTTCTGTTTCATCAGCTGGTCTAAAAACACTAATATTTGGAATTGAACGCATCATTGCTAATTGTTCAACCGGTTGATGAGTTGGTCCATCTTCACCAACAAAAATACTATCATGAGTTAATAATAAAGTGATTGGTAGTTTTTGTAGTGCTGCTAAACGTAGACCTGGTTTTAAGTAATCTGAAAAAACAAAAAATGTTGATATAAACGTTCTTAAACTACCGTGTAGTTGAATTCCGTTAGCAATCGTTGTCATCCCAAATTCACGAACACCAAAACTAATATTTTTAGCTGCTCTATCATCAATATCACAAGTTTTTTCACTAGTGATTTTGGCTTTTGTTGAACCACTTAAATCAGCAGTTCCACCAAATAATTGTGGTTGTTTTTCGTTTAATTGATTTAGCGCTTCTCCTAAATAAACACGAGTTGCTAGATTTTTTTCTGATTTTGATAAATCAATAGTAATTTCTTCATCAAAATTAATTTCGGCTGCTAATTTAGGAAATTTCTTAGCATATTTTGCAAAAGTTGTGCTTCAAGCTTGAAATTTTTCTTCACCACGTTTTTTAATTGTGTTAAAGAATTCTTGACTTGATTCAGGAATCGCAAATCTTTGTTTTGGATGATTTAATTTATCTGCTAATAAATCACGTTCAGCTTCACCGATTGGTGAACCATGAACTGCAGGAGTTCCCGCTTTGCTAGTTCCTTCACCAATAATTGTTCTAATTTCAATAAAACTTGGTTTGTCACCTTTTTTAGCTTCTTTAATAACTTTACTAATAGTTTCGTAATCATTTTTTTCTACTAAATAGTAATCTCAATGATTAGATAGAGCGTTTAATTCTCAATTAGTATTAGCGTTAACTGATACCATACTATCTAATTGAACAGCATTAGCATCGTATAAAAGAATTAATTTTGAAAGTTTTTGACGACCAGCGAAAGCTAGTGATTCTAAACCAACACCTTCTTGTAAATCACCATCACCACAAACAACATAAGTATGATGGTCGAAAATATCGAATCCTGGTTTGTTATATTTAGCTGCTAAATGAGCTTCTGCTAACGCCATTCCAACCGCGTTACCAAAGCCTTGTCCTAATGGACCAGTTGTTGCATCTACTCCGAATGTTAATTCAGATTCTGGATGTCCTGGAGTTAGTGAATTATATTGACGAAATTCTTTTAAGTCACTAATTTTTATATATCCCATTAAAGTTAAGACACTATAAAGAAGTGCGCTTCCGTGTCCAGCTGATAAAACAAAACGATCACGATTAATTCATAAAGGATTACTTGGTGTTAGATTCATTTGGTCAGCAAAAATTGTATAAGTCATTGGCGCGGCACTAATAACTATTCCAGGATGTCCTGAATTAGCTTTGTTAATAGCATCGATTCCTAAAAATTTTATCGTATTAATATTTTTTAAATGATTTGTATTCATAAACTACACCTCTTAATTTAATTTATTTAAAAAACTTTCTCCGATATCAGTTAGTTTTAAGCCGAAGTTTTCAGCTACTGTATTTCCAATATTAGCATAAGATTTTCCGACTTCTAAAATTCCTGATTTTTTCATACTTTTTGAATATGCTAGCATCGGAATGTTTTCACGAGTATGATCTGATCCTGGGAAAGTCGGGTCATTTCCGTGGTCAGCTGTAATAATTAATAAATCGGTTTCTTGCATTGCATTCATTAATATTGTAATCTCTTTATCAAAAATTTCAATTGCTTTTGCATAACCTTCAACATTACGACGATGACCAAATTTAGAATCAAAATCTACTAAATTAGTAAATAATAGACCAGTGAAATCTTTTTTTAATAAATCAGTCGTAATTTTCATACCATCACTATTACTAATAGTGTGATGTTTTTCAGTAATTCCATAACCAGAAAAAATATCATTAATTTTTCCGACTGAAATAACGTCAAAATTATTTTCTTCTAAACTATTTAATACTGTTTTGTGCGTTGGGAAAACTGTATAATCGTGACGATTTGAAGTTCTAGCAAAAGTTGCTGGTGTTTCTCCAACATATGGACGCGCAATAATACGGCCAACTTTTCATTCTTTTCTAGAATCACAGATTTCACGCGCATCTTGACAATATTTATAAAGGTTTTTTAAACCAGTATATTTTTCATGAGCACATATTTGAAGAACAGAATCACCAGAAGTATAAACAATTAATTTGTTGTCTTTAATTTCTTGCATTCCTAGTTCTTGTAAAATTGTTGTTCCACTAGCGGCACAATTACCAATTAATTCGCGACCAGTTTTTTTACTTAATTCATCCATTAACTCTTTAGGAAATCCTGTTTCTGTAAAAGTTGGAAAAGGATGCTTAGTAAAAATTCCCATCATTTCTCAATGACCTGCCATCGTGTCTTTAGCGTTTGAGAGCGCGTTTAAGCGACAAGCATATCCTAAACGATGATCAGATTTCATTTGTGATATTTGGGTAATTTCACCAATACCTAAAGCGTTAAATTGAGGCATATCTAATTTAAAACGGCTACTGATATGACCTCAAGTGTTAGCGCCTTCGTCACCGAATTCTTTTTCTCTAGGGTCGTTACCTACTCCTAGCGAATCGGCAACTACTATAATAATTCTCTTGTATTTCATATTTACTCTCCTTGTTGAGTTTATCTATTTATTACATTTATTAATAGTATTATATAGGAATATTAATTTTTTTGTAATTTAAATAACCCTAAGAATTCAATATTTTTTTTAACGCGCCCTAATATTGGCGATTTTACAATATCAATAAATTGAAAATTATTGTTTTTAGCATAGCTTTTAACTTCTTCAATCACTCGATCATTGATTTTTGGATCGATGATTTTGCCATCAACTATTTCGTCACGTCGAGCTTCAAATTCGGGTTTTATTAAACAGAGAAAATAATGATTATTTTTTAATAAATTAACTAATGGTGGAAAAATATGTTTTAAAGAAATAAACGAGACATCACAAACAGCAAAATCAATCGTATCATTTAGCTGGGGATTATCGAATAATCGAAAATTAGTTTTTTCCATACTAATGATTCGTGGATCGATTCTTAATTTATAAGATAATTGGTTCGAACCTGAATCAATCGCATATACTAATTTTACACCATTTTGTAATAAGCAATCTGTGAATCCGCCAGTTGAACTACCAATATCACAAGCAGTTAAATTACTAACATTAATTTTAAAATACTTTAATCCGAACTCTAATTTTAAGCCACCTCGCGAAACATATTTTAAGGAAGAGGCTTTGTTTTTAATTAGAATCAGTTTTGTATCATCACTAATCATCGTGCCTGATTTGTGTAATTTGTTAGCTCCATCATGAACTAAGCCTGCCATAATAGCGCGTCTAGCGCTATCTAAATCAGGAAATAATTTTTGCTCAACAGATAATCGATCTACTCGTTTTTTTTTCATAATTAACTCTTTTCTTGAATTAATTTATTTAATTTTGTAATGATATCAATTTTATCAAATTTTGCTTTATGATATAAATTTTTACCAAATGTTGTATTTAAATTTTTAAAATCAAGTCCTATAATAGTTAAATCTATTTTTATCTGATGTTGCAGATAAAAATCATTAATCATGCTACCAATTCCAGAATTAGGTAATTGTTCTTCCAAGACAATAATATTGTAATCTTTAATTTGTAACAATAATTCTTGATCTAATGGTTTAATAAAAATCGCATTAATAGCAATAGTGTTTTTATGATTAGCGCTATATTCATTCGCTAAATTATAAAGTTCTCCATAACTAATAATAATATTTTTAATATCAACACCTATTTTAACTGTTGGTCATTTACCTAAAATTATCGTTGGTAACGAAGTGCTAAAAGGTTCATATCTAAGACTATCTTTCAGCGTTCTTAATATTGTTGGTCCTGGGTGCTTAATGACCCACTTTAACAATTGATTTTGTAAAGCGTGGCTATTTGGTTCAACAATAACAACATTGTTTAAATTTCGAGCTAAATTGATATCATAAATGCCGTGATGAGTTGCCCCGATCGCGTGCAATCCAGTTTTATTCAAGATAATATTAACGTTAGCATTTAAACGGTTAACATCATGATTTAATTGATCATAAGCTCTTTGGAAAAAACTACTATAAACGGGCACGAATGCTGGAATTTTTTTCAAAGCACTCCCGCATGCTAATAATAAAGCAGTATCTTCATTAATGCCAACATCAAAAGTTCGCTTCGGAAATTGAGCAAATAAATTTACTAATCCCGAGCCTTTTGTTGTTGCTGGATTATATAAAACATAGTTATTATTATTTTTTGCTAAATCAATTAGTTGTTGTTCTAAAACACTATGTTTTGGAGCACTAATTTCATTACTAGTAAAGTAATGAAAATCACCAGTTTGATCTTGTTCAGCTAAAAGATGACCTTTACCTTTAGTAGTCACAATATGAATAATGACTGGTCTGCTTTGATTTTTTAAAACTTGAAAAAGGTTAATTAGTTTTTCTAAATTATGACCATCAACATTGCTGACAATTATAAAGTCATCAAATTCATAATAACCTTTATTTTTAACGATGAATTCTGGATTCAAAATATTTTTATTATCGTTTTTAATTTTTTTTAATAAATTGTGTAAAATTCCAACAGTTTTTGAAATTGACATATTATTATCATTAATAATTACAATATTATTAGTTGATAAAGCGATATTGTTTCAAGATGAAAAAGCCAAACCATTGAAAGAAGCGTCACCTATTAAAGAAATCGAATAATTATTTTTATTATTAATTCGATCGCTAATACGCATTCCAGTCGCAATTGCAATTGCAGTTGAACTATGACCGGCGTCATATTTATCGAGATCATTTTTATAATCTAGGAACACTGAACTATCGTTATGATGATATTTAGCGATTTCATCATAACGTGATGTTAGAAATTTATGTGCATCACTTTGATGACCAATATCAAAAATAAAATTATCATTTAAAGCATCAAAAACATAATGCATTGCCACAATAATTTCAATGCATCCTAATGAACTAGAAAAATGACCAGTATTATTAGTGATTTTTTTAATCAATTGATTTCTAATAACATCAGTATATTTTAATAATTCTGGTAATGATAATTTTTTAATTTCTTGATAATTTAAAAATAATTCTTTTTCCATATATAACTCCTTGTATTACCGGCTATATTGATTAATCAATAATATCAGATAATTGAAATTAGTTTCTAATTTTCTAATATTAATTAATAAAGAATCAAAAAGATTTCGTTTAATTAAACTAAACTTATATCATCCCATAAGTTCGATTAAATGTACAGATATTGCTTCAAACTTTTTTTTATTATAAAAAAACATCATCGATTCCATCTCTAAATATAAATGCAATCCTAATAATGAACCAATTTCACTAAAAATATAACTTTCGCAAGTTTCTGTTTTATCAGATTCTTTAATGATGATTTCTAATAATTCAAATAACGTTTTACCGAAAAGTATTTTAGTGTTAAGAATTGAATTTTCTTCTTTATAATTTGGTGATTTTAAATATAATTTTAATTTTTCAGTAATATTATTGTCGTCGAATACTGACATAATTTTATAAGAAATCTTGGGACCAAAAGCATATGCGTAATTTTGAATTTGTAAATATTTGTTGCTTTTTGGTTTATCAAAAATAACATATAACAAAGCGATAATCGAAATATGTTGATGGGTAATTTTAATATTATGGTGTTTTAAAACAGCAAAATAAATTTTATAAAATAATTTTTTTTGCTTTTGTAAAAAGTAGTATTTATTATTATGCGTAATTAAAGATCGTTGATAAAATTTAATTTTAACATTTAATAAAAAAGGCAAATTAAACATTTAAAACTCTTCTGAAAAATTAATTTTTTCGACTGAATTATTAATCATTAATTTAGCATTAGATAATGTTTTTTTAACTTTTTCTACTAATAAAACACCCTCATCAAATAAGGCAATCGCATCATTTAGTTTAACTTCAGGTGATTCTAATTTTGCGATGATATTATCTAAGCGATCCATTGCTAGTTCAAAATCAAAATTATTTTTGTTGTTCGTTGTTTTAGACATGATTACTCCTTTGGGTATTTTGGCACTTTATTTATTTTATTCACAGTGGCAAGTGCATTACCATCTAATAGTGTTAATCTAATTTTATCATTAATATTAATATCATTAATAGATTTTATTATCTTACCATTAACCTCTAAAGCAGCATAACCTTTACTTAAAGTTGTTTTAGGATTAATAATATTTAATTTTTGGTCCGATAAAGTAAAATTATGAGATTTGTTCACTATTAATTTATTGATCGAATTATTGATTTTAAAATATTGATTATTAATTTTAGTGTTGAACACTTTTAATTTATCATGTGCTAAATTTTGCAATTGCTCAGCTTTGTTAGTAATTGAATTTTCCAATTTCATAATCGTGCGATTTTGTAAAAGCGCTTTCATTGAAATCTTTAAATTATTTTTTGCAATATTTAGTTTGTTATTAATTAAAGTTTGCAAACGATTATGAGATATATCCATCGATTCAATTAATTTATTAATGTTGGGCGTGGCTGCTTCGGCAGCGCCGGTTGGTGTTGAAGCACTCATATCGGCCACAAATTCTGACAACGATTCATCATTTTCATGACCAACTGCAGCAATAATAGGAATTTTAGAATAAAAAATCGCCTTAACTACTACTAGTTCGCTAAAAGAATAAAGGTCTTCAAAAGATCCACCACCGCGACCAATAATTAAAACATCAATTGTATTAAGGAAATCCTCATTGATTTTTTTAATTATTGTGGCAATGTTAGTTGCTGATTTAGGACCTTGGACGATTGCTGGAAATAATCATAATTTCGCAATCGGTCATCGGCGATGACAATTTTTAATAATATCTTCTACCGCTGCTCCAGTTGCTGAAGTAACGATACCAATATTTAGAGGGAACTTCGGAATAACTTTTTTATATTTGTTATTAAAGACCCCTTTAGCTGTTAGAAATTTTTTAGTATCTAAATACTTTTGGTGCAATGCCCCAATTCCTGATAACGCTAATGTTTTAACAATTAAACTGTATTCTCCTCTTTTAGGATAAACACTAATTGAACTACGAATAATGACTTTGGCGCCATTTTCAATATTGGGAATATTTTTTGCGTTCGAAGAATAAATGATACATTTAA
This sequence comes from Mycoplasmatales bacterium, assembly GCA_965237585.1. Classification (GTDB taxonomy): domain Bacteria; phylum Bacillota_I; class Bacilli_A; order Mycoplasmatales; family JABABV01; genus JABABV01. Next base: position 364,351 of record OZ250146.1, read on the forward strand.
TTAAAGAATGCTCATCTTTGATCGCAAAAAAATAATGGCCGTTTGATAATTTTAAATTTGAAATTTCGCCTTCTAAAATTACATCGATTAATTCTTGATTATTCTCCAAAATAAGTTTAATTTTTCGGTTTAATTCAGTAACTGTTAATTTCATATTAAATTTTATCTAATAATGCATTAATTAATTTAGTAGTTTTGGGGTCACTAATTGATTTTAAAATTTCAACATAACTATTTATGATAATTGCTTTTGGTTTTTTTAAAATCAATATTTCATAAGCGCCACAAATTAATACAGCTTGTGATAAAATATGTAATCTATTAAACGTTCAATCATTAGTTATTACAGTGACAATTGTATTAATTATCATTGCTTTATCATTAATGATTGCTTTTATTATTTTAATAAAATCTTCGTCTTTATTGTTATCAATTAATTCTTGTTCGATTTTTAAAACATCGCTATCTAATAATAGCGCTTGATAAACAGTATCGATAACACTTTGTCGATTGTCGACTCATCATTTTTTATTAGTAATCATTGGGACTCCTTTGTACTAGTTTTGGACGTTGGCTATAAACTTATTATAAAATAAATAAAATAAGAAAGAATGAATTCTTTCTTATTCAGCACGGGAAACGTATTTACCATCTTTAGTACTAACTAAAACAAAAGTGTCGTTAGTTACGAATAATGGTACTTGAATTTCAAATCCAGTTTCTAATTTGGCATTTTTAGTAGCGTTAGTTTTAGTATCGCCTTTAATGCCAGCTTCGGTTTCAACTATTTGTAATTTTACGTGTGCTGGAAGTTCTATATCTAAAACTTGACCATCAAACATACGTACTAAAATATTACTATTTTCTTTTAAGAAATTAGATTCTCATTCTAATTTACTTTTATGGATAGAGATTTGTTCATAATTTTCATTATTCATGAAAATATAATCATCGCCATCTTTATAAAGAAATAACATATCTTGTTTATCAATGTGAGCTTTTTCCAAGCGTCCGCCACCAGATCATGATTTATTAATAATCGAACCTGTTTTTAGGTTTTTGATCTTAGCCTTAACAGTTGCTTGGCCTCTACCTTGATGTGAATGACTAACAGTAATAATGATAAATAAATTACCATCCATTAAAAAAGTCATTCCTGGTCTTAAATTGTTAACATCTATCATTTAGAACCTCTATTTTTTCTCTTTATGTAACGTTTTAGCATTACATTTTGAACAGAATTTTTTTACTTCTATACGATTTGGTTGATTGCTTTTATTTTTAGTGGTAATGTAATTTTCCATTTTACATTTTTCACATCTTAAAGTTAAATTTTCGCGCATTTGTTTATCCTTTCAATATTTAATATTTATTAAATGAAATATTATCGATTATATGATATCATAATTATAAAACTATTGATATAAATTTATATAAAGTTAAAGGTATTTTTTAAAATAGAGGGAATAAAAATGACAATAAGAGAAAAAACTAGACCGATATTTGTTGATAAAATACAAATTGGTGGTAATAATGAAGTTATCATCCAATCAATGACGACAACTAAGACTCACGATACTGACGCAACGATAAAACAAATAAAACAATTAGCTAATATGGGCTGCCAAATTATTAGAGTAGCTGTTTTAGGTAAAGCTGACGCGGAAAATTTAGGCCAAATAGTTAAATTATCGCCAATTCCAGTCGTAGCTGATATTCATTATAATTTCCATTTTGCTCTTGATGCTATTAAAGGGGGAATTCATAAATTAAGAATTAATCCTGGTAATATTGCTAATCCGGCTCAGATTAAAGAAATTGTAATGGCAGCTAAAGTTGCTAAAATACCAATTAGAATTGGTGTTAATTCAGGTTCTTTACCAAAAGATTTAGTTATTAAACATGGTGTTTCAGTCGAATCAATGATCAAAGCAGCACAACGCCACATAACAATATTAGAAGAACATGATTTTTACGACATTGCTTTATCATTAAAATCAAGTGATCCGATGATGGCAATCGCTTGTTATAGAGCTGCTAGTGTTAAATGAAAATATCCACTGCATTTAGGTATTACTGAAGCAGGTAGTGTTTTTAATGGTGCTGTTAAATCAGCTGCCGGACTTGGCGTTTTATTAAACGAGGGAATCGGTAATACTATTAGAATATCATTATCGGGTGATCCAACTCATGAAATTAGAGCTTGTAAAACATTACTTAATAGTTTTAAATTAGCAAAAAACATTCCTAATTTAATTGCGTGTCCAACATGTGGTCGAATTGAATTTGATATGTTGCCAATTATGAATGAAATTGAAAAATATTTAGAGAATATTAAAGTTAATATTAACGTTGCTATTCTTGGTTGTCCAGTTAACGGGATTGGCGAAGCTGCTCATGCTGACGTCGGCATCGCCGGAGGGCGCCGTGGTGGCCTATTATTTAAAGGTGGCAAAGTTATTAAAACATTACCACAAGAACAGCTCTTAGACGCTTTAAAAGAGCAAATAGACATAATCGTGAAAGAAAAAGAACAATTAAAATAATTAATTGTTCTTTTTTTTATTTTTAAAATCTATTTCATCAAAAATACTTAATAAATTTTTGACAGATTTATATAATATATCTTGTTCTGGCTGTGTTAAACCTTGGGCCAGAGAAGAAATTATTCTATAATGAAATTTTAAATAAATTTTATTAATTAATTTACCTTTTTCTGTTAAATAAATGTTTTTTTTACGTTTATCGAATTCATTATTTTTTGAAATAACATAATTATTTTTCAATAATCTTTTAATAGATGTTGTAAATGTTCCTTTAGTGACTTCCATAATTTTAGCAATTAAACTATAATTGGGATTTTCATATTTAGAAATTTCGTGCAAAATATGAATATCATTAAAAGTTAAATCTATTTTTTTATCATTAAATTCTAATTGCAAGACTTTAGATTCTATTTTAATAATTTTATAAAAAATTTTAGTAACTAATTTATCTAAAAAAACAATATTTTCTAACCGCATTTTCTAATTCCTTTTTTTCAATTTTTTGATTTTACCATCAGGCGTTTTTATTTTGACAGTGTTTAATTGTGATTTTAAATTTTTAGATACTGATGTGATATATTCGCTTCTCAATAATTGGCGTTCGACTTCTTCCAATTTAGTGATAGTATTGTTTTGGAATTTTTTGTACAAAAAATTAATTCGCGCGATTTTTTCTTTGCTAATCATTAGCTAGGCGCATCCATCATTAAGTCTCTACCGTGAGAATTTTTTGGAAACGGAATAACATCGCGAATACTATCAGATTGAGTCATAATCATTAATAATCGATCTAGTCCTCAAGCAATGCCACCATGAGGAGGCGCTCCAAATGAAAAAGCTTTCAAGAAGAATCCAAAATTATTTTCGACTTCAAGATCACTCAGATCTAGTAATTTAAAAATTTTTCTCTGAATTTCATTATCAGTGATTCGTAATGAACCACCACCAATTTCAAAGCCATTAATAATAATGTCATAGCCAGTTGATCTGACTTTCAGAGGATGTTCATCTAATAAATTGATATCTTCTGGATTCGGTGCTGTGAATGGATGATGCATGCTTGTAATTTTATTATCAGCATCTTTTTCAAACATTGGGAAATCAAGCACTCATAAACATTTGTATTCGTTAGGATTAGCTAATTCAAATCATTGGGCTAATTTAACTCGGATAGCCCCCATTGCAACTGATGCTTCATAAAAATGATTAATCGTCATTAAAATAAATCCTGATTTAATATTAACTTGGGAAATTATTAATTGCTTTTGAGCATCACTTAATAATTTTAAAATTGAACTAGCAACAATTTTACTATTACTAATTTCTATTCACATTAAACCTTTAGCATGATTTTTTTTAGCTTCATTTTCTAATTTTTTTAATTGATTTTTCGATAATGATTTTTCAATAACAACTGCTTTAATTAACTGCTTTTCTAATAAAGCATTTTTAATGAAATCAATGTCGGTATTTTTAAACATATCAGTAAAGTCATTTAATTTTAAGTCATAACGTAAATCTGGTTTATCGCTACCATAATTTGAAATTGCTTCATCATATGTCATTGTTGGAAAAGTTTTCCCTAAATCAACATTTAAAATTTCTTTAAAAATTTTAGTTAATAACTTTTCTGTTAAATCAATAATTGTTGCTTGATCTGCAAAAGCGATTTCAATATCTAATTGGGTAAATTCTGGTTGGCGATCTTTTCGCATATCTTCATCACGGAAACATTTAGCAATTTGAAAATATCTTTCCATTCCAGATATCATTAATAATTGCTTAAATAATTGTGGTGATTGAGGTAGAGCGAAATTTTTATTTTCATATGAGCGCGATGGGACTAAGAAGTCACGTGCTCCTTCTGGTGTTGAACGATTTAAAATTGGTGTTTCGATTTCTAAAAAATTTAAATTATCTAAATAATTTCTAATTAAAAGAATTGTTTGATGACGTAACTTTAAATTTTTTTGCATATTTGGTCGTCTTAAATCTAAATAACGATATTTTAAGCGCGTCTTTTCTAAAGCGTCAGTTTTATTTTCAATAATCAAAGGTGGCGTTTGGGCTCTACTAAAAACATCAACTGTTGCTGGAATTAATTCAAAAGCCCCATTTGCTTGTTTTTCATTAATAGACTTACGATTGCTAAGAACGCCACCGACAGCGATAACATCTTGATTATTAAGTGTTTTTGACACTTTATATAACTCAAGATTTTCCTCTTTGAAAACGATTTGAATTTCGCCACTTAAATCACGTAAATTTACAAAAATTAGTGACCCTAATTTACGTTTTTTAGAGACGAAGCCTCTAACGTAAATATCTGAACCAATATTTTCGAATGATATTTGATCACAACTAATAAGATTTTTATTCATTATATTAACCACCTATATTTCTTATATTAATGATTTATTTTGGAAAAAATCTAATAAATCATTAATTTTAACTTTTGACTCTGTTTTTGATGAATTTTCTTTAATTGATACTTGTTTTAAATCGAAATCTTTTTGACCGATAATTAAAGAGTATTTAGCGTTCAATTTTGATAGCTTTTTAAACTGTTTACTGGCGCTTTTTCCTGAATAGTCATATTCTACTTTAATTCCAAAATTACGCAGCATCGTCGCTAAAAGGCTAACGATAACGAAGTCACAATCAACATTGACTATAAAGATATCTATCGTTTCAGTAATAGCAGCTTTAATTTTATCATAAGCTTTAACATTGTTCTGAATTGCTAAAATTAATCTTTCGACTCCTAGTGCAAATCCGGTCGCTTCAATTACTTGATTTTTATCATCTAAATAAGTGTAGTGACCTCCACCGATTAAAGTATTTTGGGCTCCGGCGTTATCTTCAGTTGAAATAATTTCAAAAACTGTCTCTGAATAATAGTCTAAACCTCTAACTAAATGATAATCGATTTCGTATTTAATACCATGTTGTTCTAAAGCGTGACAAATTTTGTCAAATTTTTTCTGACTATCATCATTGATAAAATCTTTGATAATCGGAGCATTTTTGATGATTTCTTGATCGGCTATTTCTTTTGAATCTAGAATTCTTAACGGGTTTTTTGCTAAACGAATTTGTGAAATTTCGCTCAGATTAGTAATGTGGTTGTTTAAATATTTTTTTAATTCAACAACATACTTTTCTCGATCAGCACTAGTTCCAATATTATTTAATAAAATTTTAGTCTTAGTTAAACCTAATTTTGATAAGAATGTATAACCTAAAACAATAACTTCAAGATCAGCTTTATAACTATTGATCCCAATATTTTCAATTCCAAATTGATAAAATTGTCTTTGGCGTCCTTTTTGTGGTCTTTCGTATCTAAACATCGGACCATAATAAAATAATTTTAACGGTAAATTACCAGCTAATAATAATTTATTTTCGACAACGAATCGCATTACTGAAGCAGTTCCTTCTGGTCGTAGCGTCAGTGAGCGATTCCCTTTATCGAGAAAAGTATACATTTCTTTATTAACAATATCAGCACTTTCACCAATAGTTTTTGTAAATAAATTAGTAGTTTCAAAAATAGGGGTTCTTAATTCTTGATAGTTAAAACTGTTACACACGCTAGCGATAACCGTTTCTAGATATTGTCATAACTTTATCTCGCTACCATATATATCAACAGTGCCTTTGATTTTTTTATACATAAAAACTCCTAACTATAATTTCTTTCAATATGCGTAATTCCACTAATATTTTTTAATAATATAAATAAATTATTTAAATCAGCAACATTACTTATCGTAAAAATAAAATCTATAATAGCTACTTTACGATTAACAATTGAATTAGCATATAATTTTAAAATGTTTAAATTCATTGATGAAAATACTAAAATAATATCTTTTAAACCATCAGGACGGTTTTTTATTTTAATTGATACTTTAGTTTTGTAATTGAATAAAGGATTTTCTTGTCATTGTAGTGATGTTAATTTTGATTTTTTAAAAACATTAATTTTTGCACAATATTCCCGATGCAATGTTATTGTATTGGTCGATTTTTTATGACCAATAATTTTATCTCCCGGAATCGGTAAACAACATTCACCGATCGAATAACTATTATTTTTAGGCGCTATTAAATCTGCTTTTATTTTACTATGATATTCTTCAGAAGTAAAATAATTATAAGAGACATTGTTCTGGTTATATTGACCAAATAACTTAGTTAAGTCAATTCTGTTTTGATAAACACTAATAAAGAAATCTTCTTCATTACGATAATTTAAATTTTTGATAATCATATTGAAATTTTCTTTATTTTTAAAAAATGTTGCATCTTTGGGATTTTTTGATAAATAATTCTGAATTAGTTCTTTTCCAATTTTCGCTGAAATTGTTTTTGATAAAACTTTAGAATTAGTTAAATATTTTTTAATTGCTTGAATTGATGAATTACTTTTAACAAATTCTAATCATTCAATTTTGGGAAAAATCGAATTATTAGTAACAACTTCAATAACGTCACCTGTTTTTAAAGGTTTCATAATTGGTGTTTTCTTTTGGTTAACATACGCAAATTGAGCATGGTTTCCAATATCAGTATGAATTTTATAAGCAAAATCCAATACAGTACTACCAGCCGGCAGAATAATAGCATCACCATCAAAAGTTAAAACACAAATATCTTCATACATAATTTCTTTATGTCATTCTTCGATATTGATATTAGTGTCATTGCTGCTTAATTTTTCATTAATATATCTTAAAAAAGGTACTTTATTTTCTAAATCTTTAATGGCTTTTTTATCAAGATTTTTATAGTTTTTATAGTTTCAATGACTAGCACTACCCCAAATAGCGATTTGTTCCATTACTTGATCTCGAATCTGAATTTCGAAAAAATTCTTATTCAATAAAATATTAGTGTGGATCGCACGATAGTTATTAGTTTTTGGCGAAGCGATATAATCTTTAAAGCGATTAGAAATAATTGGAAAATTATTATGAATAACTCCCAGAGCACGATAACATTGCAATTTATCTTTAACAATAATACTAATAGCTGTTAAATCAAAAATTTCGTTGAAACGTTTTCCTTTAAGATACATTTTTCGATAAATAGAATAAAAATGTTTATTTCTACCATAAATATTACTGTACTCAATATTTTTTTCTTCTAATAAACTTTTAATATTTTCGATAATACTTTTGAGTGTTCGTTCACGAGCATCAATTTTTTCATGTAATATTTTTTTAATTTCTAAATATTTTTCATAATTTAAAAATTTAAAACATAAATCTTCTAAACGAGATTTAATATTATGAATTCCTAATCTGTGCACAATTGGTACATAAACTTCTAAAGTTTCTTTAGCAATTCTTTTTTGACTATCGATACTTTTGAATTGTAATGTTTCCATATTATGCAAACGATCAGCGATTTTAATTAAAATAACACGAATATCTTTTGACATCGATAAAATGATTTTACGAATATATTCATATTTTAAATTAGTTGTTTTTTTATTTTCAAAAGTCGTTGTTTTAGTAAGTGCTTCTACTAAAAAAACAATTTCATAATTAAAATTGTCTCTTAAGTCATAAATTGTAACTTTAGTATCTTCTAAAACATCATGTAATAACGCAGCAGCGATGGCAGATGAACCAACTTTCAATAACGCAACTGTATATGCCGTATGAACAGGATGAATGATATAATCTTCACCTGATAATCTTTTTTGGCCTTTATGGGCCTCTTTAGCGAACTCATAAGCTTTTTTAATTACATTAATCTCTTGTTTATCTTTTATATATTCTCTAGCTGTTTCTAATACTAAGTCAATTGTAATCATTGTTACAAGTCCAAGATCGTGAAGTGGTTATATTCTTGAATTGCTTTATCACCATTAAGATCTTTAAGTTTAGCTAAAAAACATATCCCTACAATAATGCCGCCTAACTGTTTTACGAGTTTTATAGACGCTCTAATAGTTCCGCCTGTTGCTAAAATATCATCTACTATTAATACTCTTTGTCCTGGCTTGATAGCATCTTTATGCATCGTAATAGTATTAGTTGCATATTCTAAAGTATAATCAGCACTAATAACTTCTCTTGGTAATTTACCAGGTTTACGAATTGGTACGAACCCAACGCCTAAATTGTAAGATATTGGACATCCAAAGATAAATCCTCTAGATTCAGGACCAACAACAACATCAACGTTTAAAGGTTTAGCGAAAGCAGTTAATAAATCGATCGATTCTTTAAAAGCTAATGGACGTAACATCAAACTACTAATATCTTTAAAATTGATACCTTTTTTTGGAAAATCAGGAACATTCGTAATATATTTTTTTAAATCCATACTATATCAGTACTCCATTCAAAAATATTAATCGTTAATATTTTTAAAAATCTGTTCGTTTAATTTAGTTAGATGCATATTTTTGATTTTACTATTACTTTGAACTCTGCGGTTTTCAAAATAAACTCATAATTTTGGAATTAAATTATAAGATAAGACAGCGCTTGATAATATTGTGATTATTAAAAGAATCATAATTGGTAATTCTCCAAAAGGTAACACAATTGCTAAGACTATTAATACAATAACCATTAAAGCAGTTAACATCCCAAAGAATGGTTTTAATGTTTTTTTAACTGCTTGGGCAATAACATTCATTTCGTCTTTGCTGATATTTTTATTATCTAGGGCTTTTACTTTAGTTTTTATTAAATTGAATAAAAAGATTCCGAATGTTAAATTAATCAATAGTGAGAATAATAACATTTCGATAAAAGTAAAGTTGATTGGAATTCTAAAGATAGCTGCCATTGAGAAGAATCCGGCAATATTTAGAATTAGAGATTGAACTAATGCATAAACACTAGATTTTTTAAATCTAAATACTAAGTAGACCATACTTGGGATTATTGCTAACGCAATCGCAATGAATAAGCGTTTCATATAATTGGCAAATAATGTATTTTGAACTTTTATAATAGTGCTGCCATTTCCGCGATCGACAACTTTGAAGTTATCGCTCCCGAAAGCCTTATTAACTTGGTCTAGGCCAACTGCGCTAGTAGAAGTTACATTATAAGTATAAAGTTCTAAAGTTTTGCTATTATCTAAGTTTTGGTTAGCATCATAGAAATAAATAGTTTCTACTGATAAACTACCATCATAAAAATTAATTCCAGCATTTTTTAGATCTTTTTTAATAGCTGATGTATCTTTAGTAGTAATTTTATCTTGGGTAGATAATTTCTTGTCATCCCCATTATTATTTTTTAATACTACATCGAAGCTATATTTAGTTTTAAAGTCGCTTCCGAGAGCGAAAGGCGAACTCATATTACCATTAACTGATGAAAAGATAATAATAAATAAAGTTCCTGAACTAACGATAGCTGTAAACGATAAAATAGCGATTCTTTTAACTCATGTTAAAGTTAATATTGAAGAAATTTTGTTGATTGATTTATTTCAAATTTTTGAAATATAATTATTTTTTTTGTTATCTCTCAATCCACATAATAATTTAGATCCCATATAACCAGTACTTGATATTAAATTGATTAAGAATCTATTTAAGAACAAAATACCTACTATAGAAATTAAAAGGTAGAACATCGACATAATAGAAATGTTTTCTAAAATACCAATTGTGAAGTAGAAAAATGTAAATGTTGTTAAGATTAATGTGAATTTCAAGTCAAGGATCATTGATAATGAATTTCGTTTCGATCTATTTAAAGCGTATTCTTGCTTGGCGCCATTTTCAATTTCGCGCTTGAAGTTAGCTAGTTGCCATATACTTATAGCCGCTATGACGACAAATAATAAAGCAAAAGTTATAATTGAACCAGTACTGATTTCACCTTGAATAATATTGAAAATTGCAATATTAACAACTCCGATTAATAATAATGATAGTGAAGTAAGCATTCCTAAGAAACCATACATTCACATAATTCATAATAATATTAAAAGTAAGATTATGCCCACGCCAGAAAAAATAAATAACATTCTAGAATGAGAATAAGAACTACCAGTTGTAGAAACCGAAATAGTTTTAAACGTAAATTTATTAGCACTGTATTTTATACGATTAGCAATATTGCTAACTAATTTATTATTAGTTCCTCAATTATGATTTGAAATAATAAAATACTTAGAATCTCCTAATTTACCATTATCTGGAACAAACTGATTAATGTTTGCACTCCCACTACTTAGATTATAATCCACGATTTGATTTTCATCATAGATTGTTTGTGGTCGATTCATTGAAGTTCCATCAGGACTATTACTTTGTACAAAATTATATAAACTACCAGAAAAACCAGGAGCATTAGAAACAGAGTTAAATAATCCCTCATATCCTAATCATAAAACTAAATGAGATTTTGCTTTAACTTCAGCATTAACCATTGTAGCTAATTTATCTTTTGACTCTGATGTTGGTGATTTTAATTTAATTCAAATACTAGGTGTGTTTGTCATAGTATTATTTTTAATTTTAATATCATTTAAATCAAAAGGTAAATTTTGATTACTATCTTTGTTATAAGATGGTGTAGCACTATCATAACGACCATTAGTAAATAGAGATTTATTTTTTTCATCTCTAAATGTTAATGTTGGTTTTGAAGTGATATAGTCAACTAAACGACGTTTTTGAAATTGATCATAAGTTCCGGGAACCGTGACTGTTATGCCATTGCTACCGTAAGTATTGATCTCAGTGTTTTTAAGTCCTAACTCACTTGTTTGTCCATACAGCTGTTCAACTATGTCGTTAAGAGGCATAGGATTAAAACTATGCTCATACTTATCGCTGATTTGCATGTTTATTTTTAAAGAATCACCATAGTTAGGTGATAGATTTTTATAAGAATTAAAATTGAATGTTGATTTAACACCAACCAACACAATTATAATTACCATTGCCGCTAAACATTTAACTAATAAAATTGATCTATATCTTTTACTCTTAATAACTTTTACAGTAAAGTGGTAACTTTTTGGAATAAAGTTAAGATTAATTTTTTTAGTAAAACTTCATAAACTTTTTAATATTTTCATTATATTTAATAACCTTCCCGTTAACAATAAAGATATCGTTATATTTACATTCTTTTCTCTTCGCTTGTAAGAATTAAATTATAACATTTTTATTTTAATTAATTAAGATTAAATTACTTAAAATAGCAAAAAACAGCAAAACTTAAATTTCATTTTTAGTTTTGTTGTTTTTTTTAACAAAAATTATGCCCGGAGCGAGAATCCTTCTACCTTTATATGTCTTTACAATAAAGGCTAATTTGATCAAGTCAGGCTCAATGATGTTTTCTATATAATTTATATCACTATCTAATAAAGATGCCAAAGTTTTTATGCCTACTGGTTGTGGTTCGGAGTTCAATAATATCTTTAAATAGGCAATATCCTCTAAATTTAATCCATAATCATATATGTTAAGACTTTTCTGTAATTTTGTTATAACTTTAGTATCGATAGCATCTTTATTCATATGTAGCGCAAAATCAATTGATCGTTTTAATAATTGATTAGCTTTTCGCGGTGTTCTTTTTGATAATTTTGAAAGTAGAACCGCGCCATTTCTAGTTATATTAAAATCTAAAATATTTAAATTATTAATGATGATTTTTATTAAATCTTGTTGAGAATACGAATTTAATCTTAAATTGATACCAAATCTATCTTTAAGTGGTTTGGATATTTTAGTTAATTTTGTAGTTGCACCTATTAATGTGAACTTTGGTATTTTAACTCTAACAGTTTTGCTGTTATCGTCGTGGCCAATAGTAATATCAATTGTAAAGTCTTCCATCGCACTATAGAGGAGTTCTTCGACAACTTTACTAATAGCATGGATTTCATCAATAAAAATCATATCGCCTTCTTTAATGTGGCTTAATATTGAAAGTAGGTTGCTTCTTGAGTCTAGTGCTGGCCCTTGAATAATAATTAATTTACTATTACTCTTTTCCGAAACAAGATGGGCGAGTGTCGTTTTTCCTAATCCGGGACCTCCTGAAAACAAGATGTGGTCTAATATCACATTGCGTTTTTTACTAGAATTAATAAAAATTTTTAAATTATTAACAATTTGTTTTTGACCGATAAATTCCTCAAATGTTTTTGGCCTTAAAATAAATACATTATTTCCCATTTAATAATCTTATTCGTTTAATATTTTGATAGACTCTTCTATCAGAAGATCAATGGTGGCATAAGCATCAAAAGAAATGTTGTTGAACACTTTAGTTATTTCGTTTTTGTTATAACCTAATTTAATTAATGCGATCTGTAATTCTTTTTTTAATTGGTAGTTTTTACTATTAACGGGCATCCCGTCATATTTATCTTGTAAATTTAAAACTATTTGTTTGGCTAACTTATGATTGATGTTGTATCTAGATTCTATAATACTATAATCACCAGCAACGATTGATTCTCTTAAATCATAAACATTTTTTCTTAAAAGTTTTAATGCTGTTCTAGTTCCTAATCCACTAACAGATAATAAATCTTTAAAAATAATTTTTTCCATTAAAGTTAAAAAACCAAAATGAGCTTCTTCATAATCGTTGTTGATTTCATGCATATAAATTTTATATACTTTTCCTACTTCAAAATTATTAGGACAATTTGTAAAAATTTGATAACCTCTGAAATTATTTTCGACAGTTATCGTAATAGTATTAACGTATACTACTTTTCCAATAATATAACTTAGCATTATATTTAATCACCTCAATAGTTATATAGGCAATTTTAGTCGTTTTTCCTTTTTTAAATTTAAAAAAAAATAAGCAATGCTTATTTTTTTAAGTTTTTACGGATGAAATTAATAACTTCATTGTTTTTTAATGAGTTTCTAATTTGTTCAACATTTATATTAGCTTTGATTTCTTCAACTGTTTCATTACGGTTTTTAGCAATGATAGTTAACTCATCGTCAACTCGTTTGTTAGAGATTTCAATTTTTTCTGCTTTAGCAATTTCTGATAGAGCAAAAGAAACTTTAATACGTTGAATTGCTTCGATTTCTAATTGTTGTTTAATGTCTTCTTCTGTTGCGCCTGACATTTTTAAATATTTATCGAAGTTTAATCCTTGTTGTGATAAACGACCTTTAAGATCTTCCATTAAATATTTTAATTCGTTTTCTTTTAAAGATGATGGTACTGGAATATCAGAATCTTTAATGATTTCATTCATTATAACTTTACGGAATTCTTGTTCTTGACCATTTTTTTTAGAATTTAAAATAGACTCTTTAACTTTATCTACTAGTTGATCAAAAGTTTTAACGTTAGGAATATTCATATCTTTAGCTAAGTTATCATCTAAATTAGGTAATTTTTTAGTTTTGATTTCATTTAACTTAACTTTAAAAATTACTTCTTTCCCTTTTAATTCATTAACTTGATATTCTTGAGGAAAAATTACTTTAATTTCACGAATGTCATTTTTCTTCATTCCGATTAATTGTTCTTCAAAACCGGGGATAAATGTTTTTGAACCAATTTCTAATGGATGATTTTGACCGCGACCGCCATCAAAAGCAACTCCGTTTAAAAATCCTTCAAAATCAATTACACCAATATCATTAATAGCAAGAACGCCATCTTCTTTTACTTCTTGCATTGAAAAACGTTTTTGTAATTGTGCTAATTCATTATCAACTTCAGTTTGAGAAACTTCAACTTTATTAAATTTATATTCTAAATTTTTATAATTTGATAATTTAATTTCTGGCATTACTCCTACAGTAAATAGAATATTAATTTTAGCTTTTGATAATTCTTGATCTTTAGCTACAGGAGAAGTAATGATGCGATAATCTTTAGCTTGCTCTAAACCTGCTTGGTATAAATTGTTTAGATGCATTCTTTTAGCTTCATTTAAAATATTAACGTCTTTAATATTTTTTAATGCCATATCATGCGGTACTTTACCTTTACGGAATCCTGGAAGTTCCATGTTTTTGATTAAATTAGTTTTTGCTTTTTCAAACAAATTTGTTCAGTTAGCGCTACTATCTTCAACATTGATGCTAATAGTAGAGTCGTTATTTTTAATAATGTTAATTTTCATATAATCGGTTCTCCTTGCTTCTTAAAACTGTTAACTTTAATTACTAGTTAAGTATATCTTTTCTATTATATCAAAAAATAAATTTATTTAAAGAGTTCTTTTGCTTCTTTGATGATCTTATTTTTTAAATCGGAATTATTTAATTTCTCAACTTCTTCATTTAAAGGTCAAAAAATTAAAAAATATTTAATCAAACAAGTCTTAGCGGCTTCGTATAATTGGGGACTATAACTATATAAATCATCAAAAATTTCTTTGAGAACTTCTTGATAACGTTGCCCATTTTCGATTCAAACTAATTCGGAAAAATTTAATTCATGTTCTTGATCACGAATTAAAATTTTTACTTTATCTTCAATGCCTTGATTTAAACAGATCCGCACTAATACTTTTTTAATATCAGTACTAATCGTTTCCGTCATCAATGCTTCTTTAATAACCATAATGATTGGTCGCAAGTTGGCTCTTGATAGATATTGTAAAACACTACTTACTACTTGGTAGTTTTTACTTTGTAAATATCCCATAATTTGCTCTTCACTATATTGTTTCATATTGATCGGTTGACGAATTTGTTGTTTGATAACTGTAATATTAATTTTATTTCTTTCTAAAATTAATTCTTTTTCAATTTTTTCAGGAACATAAGGCATCAATAATTCTTTATCGATGATTTCTAATGCTTCCATAAATTTTTTACGACGAACTAAATCGTTTATCTGTAATAACAAATTATAATAATGGCTCATTTTACCGAACTCCTAACAAGACCTTAATAATCTCACTATGGTCTGTATCAAATTTAGAAAACGGAATAAAATTATTTTTTGGTAATTCTAAACTGTTAATTATTATTTTTTTATTTTTTGATAAATCGTTTCTTTTTAATTTATCTGATTTAGTAGCAATAATAATTGTTCTGATTTTATAATGTTGTAAATATTTATACATATCAATATCGTCTTTACTTGGTTTATGACGATAATCTAATAATAAAATTACTAATCTTAAATTAGTGCGGTTCAATAAATATGTATCAATCATTTTTGAAAATTTAACTTTGATTGATTTATTTACTTTAGCATAACCATATCCGGGAACATCGACAAATCTAATAGTATTATTATTAATTTTGAAAAAATTTAATAATCTAGTTTTACCAGGAACTGATGAAACTCGTGCGATATTACGATAATTAGTGATCGCATTAATAAAACTTGATTTACCAACGTTAGAACGTCCTAGAAAACAAACTTCTGGAATATCATCTTCAGGTCATTGAGCATCGCTAGCACAACTAGTTAGAAATTCGATATTCTTTATATGTTTATCCATTATTTAGAAACCATTTTATCATTAAATATATGTTCATATACTTCGCGATATCTTTCTACTGGAATAATGTTTAAACTGTTTTTAATGCTTTTAGGAATATCATCTAAATCTTTAAGATTCTTTTTAGGAATTAAAATTTCACCAATACCACTACGAACAGCACTAATAGATTTTTCTTTTAATCCTCCGATAGGAAGAATTTTACCAGTTAATGATATTTCTCCTGTCATTGCGATTTTTTTAGATACAGCTCTTTTTGTAAAAGCTGAAATTAATGCAGTTGTGAAAGTTATTCCGGCAGATGGACCATCTTTAGGAGTTGCCCCATCTGGAACATGAACATGAATATCGCTTTTTTCTAAATCTTCAAGATTAATCTTAAATTTCTCAGCATTAGTTTTAACATAACCTAGAGCGATGTTGACTGATTCTTTCATGATGTTTCTTTGTTGACCAGTTAATATTAAATTACCTTTACCAGGGAAGAATGTTACTTCAATTGGCAAAATGTCGCCACCATAAGCAGTTCAGGCTAATCCTGTAACTACTCCGATTTCGCTTTTTTCAGATTTTCTATTAAAGTCAAATATTTCTTTTCCTAAGAATTTATTAATATTTTTTTTAGTTAAAGAAAATGATTTTGAAGTTTTACCATTTAATTTCATAACTACTATTTTACGCGCCATTTTATCAAGTGATTTTTGTAACTCTCTTACGCCGGCTTCCATAGTGTAATGTCTAATAATATATAATAAATTAGTTTCAGTTATTTTAAACATCTTAACTTTTAATCCAGAATTCTTTAAAGTTTTTTTAATTAAATAATTCTGAGCAATTTTAACTTTTTCCATTTCTGTGTAAGATGATAAGTTAATAATTTCCATACGATCTCTTAAAGGTCCCGGGATATCTTGTAAGTAGTTGGCAGTTGCGATGAACATAACTTTTGATAAATCATAATCTTCTTCTAAATAATGATCTTGAAAGCTTTGGTTTTGTTCTGGGTCCAACACTTCTAACATAGCGCTAGTCGGGTCACCTTTGTAATCGCTACTCATTTTATCGATTTCATCTAATAAAATAACTGGATTAATTGTTTTGGCTTTTTTCATAGATTGAATAATTTTACCAGGCATTGCTCCTAAATATGTTTTTCGATGTCCTCTGATTTCAGATTCATCTTTAACGCCACCTAGTGAAATTTTGATAAATTTACGTTCTAAAGCATCAGCGATTGATTTAGCTAATGATGTTTTTCCGGTACCCGGAGGCCCTGCTAAACAGATGATTGGTCCTTTTAAAGAGTTAGTATGCGCTTTAACTGCTAAATATTCAATAATACGTTCTTTAACTTTTGTTAATCCGTAATGATTTGAATTTAGTGTCTTTTCAGCATTTGGTAAATTATTATTATCGTCTGATGATTGTCATCAAGGTAAATATAATAATCATTCAATGTAACCTCTAATTACTGACGATTCTCCCGAAACACTTGGAATATTTTCAAACTTCTTAATTTCTTCTAATAGACGTTCTTTAATATAGTCAGGGTAGGGGTTTTCATTAACTTGTTTTCTAAATTTTTCAACTTCGCTATCAGTAGAATTGCTTTCGCCTAATTCTTCTTTAATAGCTTTTAAACGCTCTCTTAAGAAAAAGTCTTTTTGTTGATCATTTAATTTGTTTTTAACTTTTGAGGCAATTTTTTCTTCTATTTCAGATGAAATTTTTTCGCCGTTCAAGTATTCTAAGACTTTATTTAATCTTTTTAAGATGTTTTCTTCTTCTAATATTGTTTGTTTTTTAAGGAAATTAATATGCATAAAAGAAGCTACTCCGTCGGCAATTTGTCCAGAATCCATAGTCGCTTCAATTGATTTGAAAATATCATCGAATGATGAATTAGGGTCTTGGCTTTTTCAATTAGATTCAATAAATTTATTGATTTGATTGATATAAGCTTTTTCCTCTACTAAGTTATTAGAAATTGATTTTTTAATAACAAATTCTACTTCTTTATTAAAAATTTGATCTTTGCTGAATTTCAATTGAACACGGTCAATTCCTTTTACAACAATCTTATAACTTCTACCATCTTCATATTTATCTGCTTTTTCAATTTTAGCTAATGTACCGTAATTGAAAACTTCTTCGTGGTTTGGTTTTTCTTCAATGCTATCTTTTTGACAAGCAATCAAAATATAATTTTCATACTTTTCAGATGATTTTAGAATATTGCTCACAGAAATCGGTCGCCCAACTTCTAAAACAATTTCTTGACCTGGAAAAATAACAGTCTCTCTTGTGATTAGCAGTGGTAATTTTTTAAATTGCATACTGGCTCCTTGTTTGTATATTTTTTAAATTGTATAAGTAATAATACTTTAATTTATTAGCAGTGTCAAATATTAAGTGCTAATAAATTAAAGAATCCTTACTAAAACGTTGTTTAAATAGTTAATATCTTCAACTTTTAAAATATTATTTTTATAAATTAATTTCTTTTCAGCAATTAATTTTTTAATTTTAGTTTCATAAAAATCAAAAGCTAATTTGTTATTACCAGTTATTTTTATGCCATCGATTAATCTTAAGCCCATCATTAGTAATTGGAAATAATAATCTTGTTTTGATAAGAATGTTGATTCATAGGCATAGTTTGAATAATCAACTTTTTTATTATTGTTCTTTAATTCCATTCCAATGAAACTACTAGCACCGCTTCCTAAAGCTAATCAATTAACGCTATTTCAATAGCCCATATTGTGTAAACTTTTTTTATCGTTCTTAGCATAATTTGATACTTCGTAGCGTTTATATCCCATTGTTTTGATTTTTTTATTAATAATTACATCATATTCATAATCTGTGAAATTGTTTAATTTATAACCTTTTTTAGTTAAAATACTGTTTTCTTTCAAAATTAAACTATATCAAGATATATGATCGGGTTTAATTTTAGCAATAAACTTAAAATCATTTTCAATATCGGAAAATTTTTGAAAAGGCAAATTATAAATTAGGTCAATTGATATATTTGTAAAATTTAAATCGCGTGCTCAGTTGATAGCGTTAACAACATCATCATTAGTATGTTCTCTTTTTAAAACTTTTAAAATTTTAGAATTAGTTGTTTGAACACCTAATGATAAACGATTAACATGATACTTTTTAAATAAAAGTAACTGGTTTTTTGTAACTAGTTCAGGATTTAATTCAATTGTAAATTCTTCTGGTTTAAAAATACTTAATTTAATAAACAAACGTTCTAATTGATCGTTACTTAAAATATTGGGTGTTCCCCCACCAATATAAATAGTTTTAATTTTGAAGATGTATTTATCTAGATTACTATCTAGTTCTTCAAAAATACTATTTAAATATTGATCAAACACTGAGACTGAATTTTTTGGTTTTAAATATCTAGTGAAATCACAATAAGTACAAATTTTATTACAAAAAGGAATATGTAGATATAATGAATTAATGATTTGTTTCATAATTGATAACTATACCTTTTAGTCTAGTCATTGAATAAATAGAATCGGTGATTCCTTGAACCCCAAAACCACTTTTCTTAACTCCTAAGAATGGTAAATGATCTGGTCCTCTTTGAGAGAATGAATTAATATTAACACTACCAGTTTCAATTCTAGCAGCTAGACTAATCGCACAATCAATATTCTTCGTAAAGATTGAGGCTTGTAGTCCATATTCACTATCATTGGCAATTTCAATTGCACGATCCGCTTCATCAAATCTAATTATTGGTAATACAGGTCCAAACGGTTCTTCATAATATAATTTCATTTTATTAGTTACATTATCAATGATTGTTGGTCAAATTAAATTTTTAACTGCTTTGTTACCAATAACTAACGTTGCTCCTTTTGTTAAAGCATCAGCTATTAAAGATTTTACATATTCAGCACTAGTTATTGAAATTAATGGTGTAACATTGTTTTCAATATTTGTCGCTGTTCCGACTTTATAATTGTTAACGATAGTTTTTAATTCATTAATCAATTGATCAGCTACGTCATTATGAACGATGACTCTTTTAATAGCAGTACAACGTTGGCCATTGTAAGAAAAAGCACCTTGAGCAATTTTGATTGCTGCTTTTTTAATATCAGCATCTTTTAACACTATTGCTGGGTCTTTACCGCCTAATTCTAATACGAGTGGGATCATATTAGTCTGAGCAGCGATTCCTTGCCCTACAGCCGTGCTACCGGTAAATGAGACCATATCAACATCTTTATTAGTTATTAATGCTGTCCCAATATCGCGACCTCTCCCAGTAACCATGTTGAAGACTCCTTTAGGAAATCCAGCAGCAGCAATAGTTTCTGATAATAATATGTTAGAAATTGTTCCTTGAGTAGAAGATTTTAAAACTACAGTATTACCTGAAATTAATGCTGGGGCGATTTTGGCCACAGATAGATTAATAGGATAATTGAATGGTGAGATTGCTAATATTGTTCCTAGTGGAACTCTATTAAAAATCGCTAATTTGTTATCAATTCCTCAAGCTGAGCCATTATATGATTGTGGTTGGATTCTTTTCATTTCTTCGATTGTATATTTTATATAATCAATCGTTCTCTGAACTTCACCATTGGCACTTTTTAACGGTTTGGCAATTTCTAAATTAATCATTTGAGCAATTTTGCTTTTGCTTTTTACTAATTCAGTAACTCAAGCTTCCATGAAATCAATTCGTGTTTGTAGAGAAGTGTTTTTTCAACTTTGAAAAGCTGTTTTAGCCGCTGTGAAGGCTGCATCAATATCTTTTGAACTTAAAGCAGGAACTTCCCCAAGAACAGTTAAATTATCAGGATTGATAATTTGATAATGATCGTCACCTTTAATTCATTGACCATTTATATAAGTTTGATATTTGTTCATAAGTTATTTCTCCTTTTTGACAGGTTTTTTAGTTGTTTTTTTAACAGTTTTTTTTACTGTTTTTTTGGTAGTTTTTTTAGTAGTCTTCTTAGGTTCTTTTTTAGCATCAGCATCTTTTTTAGCATCAGGATCTTTTTTAGCAAAATTCTTAGCACTTTTTTTGAATTGTTTTTTTGGAAATTCAGTATATTTACAATTTGGAAAATTACTACATCCTACAAATTTACCATATCTAGAAAAACGTTCAACTAAATCGTTTTTACATTCTGGACATTTTCTGTCTATAACAGTAGGAACGATTTTTATCGTTTCCATAGTTTCATAAGCTTTATCTAGTTTTTCTTTAAATTCATTAAAAAACTTAACCATTAAATCTTGATACTCTATTTTTCCTAAACTAATATCATTTAAAATATTTTCAATACCCGAAGTATATGATTCATTAATTATTTCAGGAAAATTAGTAGTTAATTTTTTATTAATTAATTCTCCTAATTCTGTTGGTTCTAAACTACGACCTTGTCGTAATACAAATTTACGTTTTTTAATTTTTGAAACTGTAGGACTAAAAGTAGATGGTCTTCCGATACCCATATTTTCCATTTGAGATATTAGAGAACCTTCACTATAACGCGCCGGTGGTTTTGTTTCATGATGGTTTAAACTAAAGTCTTTTTTGTTTAAAGTGATCTCTTGATTTAATTTGTAATCTAAATCACTAACTTGATTAGCAATGATTTCAGGTTTTAAAAATCTATAGTAACCTTCAAAAATTAATTTTGAACTGCTAGTACTGAATTTATGCGTTTGATTTAATAATGTATAACTTTTAATTTCTCTGATTGGAACTTTTGCAACAGCGGCTAAAGATCTAAAATAAATTAAAGAATATATTTTTAGTTGTTTATCATCTAAAAAACTACTTAAAGATGCTGGTGTTTTAAAAACATCCGTTGGCGTAATAGCGGGATGAGCATCTTGAGATTTGTTATTCTTTTTATTGAACTTAGAAACGTTCTCTTCGATTAAATCTTGACCATAGTCAGTTTTAATTTTATTATGAGCATCTTTAATGAATTCATTAGTTAAACGAGTCGAGTCAGAACGAGGATAAGTAATTAGTCCTCCCTCAACACCATCAACACCTTCATATAATTTTTGTAAAATTGATTGTGTGAAACTTGGCTTTATGCCATAAGTGTTTTCTGCTAGTTTATAAATTGTACTCATTTTTAAACCACTAATTTTTGCTTCGCGAACTTTACGAATTTTAATTAATGAAACTGCAAATACATTTTCTAAACTATCAAAAATTGTTTGAGCATTATTTAAATCATCAATTTGATCTTTATTATCTTTTTTATTAGGATCACGATAAATTAATGAATGATTATCATCGATTTTTACAGTAATAGAGTAATATTTACGAGGAATGAATTTGCGAATTTCAGCTTCTTTATCAACGACAAATTTTAAAGCTACTGATTGTACTCGTCCAGCAGTTGTTTCTCCCGGAGCGCTTAAAATTCTTCTTTTCAATAAATTAGATAATTGAATTCCAATAATTCTATCGATCATACTTCTAGAAACTTGGGCATTAACTAAGTTTTTATTTATTGGCAGAGGATTTTTTAAACTTTTTAAAACAGCATCTTTAGTAATTTGGTCGAATAAGATTCTTTTAATTTGGGTTTCTGGTAATTTTAAAATATCAACAATATGTTGAGCAATCGCTTCACCTTCACGGTCAGGATCGGTTGCTAAATAAACGATTGTTTCATCATTTACGATAGCTTTTTTAACTTCTTTAATGAAATCTTTTCTTTCAGCCATTAATTTATATAATGGTTGTCATTTTTCGAAATTAATTCCTAATCTCCAAGGTCCAACGTTGGGAATTTCGAAAATATGTCCTTTAGAAGCAAAAACTTGGTATTCACTACCTAATATTTTTTGAATTGTTTTAACTTTATTAGGTGATTCTACGATCATAATTTTATTCATAATTAACACTCCATTTTTTAAGTATATAACTAAATTATATAAGCGCCTTCTTTAATCAGTTGCTGGCAACCGGCATTGTTTGGTCCAGGCGAGTCAGAACAATAAATTTCATTGCCTATCTCTAACCCTCATTTTACAGTATTCATTGTACCAGATTTAATTTTTGCTTCAATAACAAAAATTTTATCAACTAAAGCTGCTACGATTCTATTTCTGATTTTAAAATTTTTAGCATGTGGGGCTACGTTATTTGGAAATTCTGAAATAACTAATCCCTTTTTAACAATATCATTATATAACGAACTATTAGATTTAGGGTATATATTATTAATTCCTGAGCCTAATACAGCGATTGTTTTGCCGTTTAATGATAAAGTTGCTTCTTGGGCAATTGCGTCGATTCCTTGAGCCATTCCGCTCACAACTAATTGATTTTGCATAACCGCTTTCTGAATTAAACGAATCGTATTTTTAGCACCATTTGCACTATTTTTACGCGATCCAATAACGGCGATTTTAGGATTGTGATCTAACAATTTAATATCACCTTTGTAAAATAAAACAAATGGTGGTTTAGTTAGTTTTAATAAATTTCTAGGATAATTTATATCTAATATAGTAACATAATTAATTTTTCGATATTTAATTAAGCAATTTTCTAATTCTTGATTATTGACTCTTTCGTTCGTTGAAACTGCTTTGGCGATATCGTTTCAGTCACCGTTGTATTTAATTGCTAAAAATAATAATATATTATTCATAAATAAATACCTCCTACATACTACTATATCGCCGGTTTTTTACGATTTTCCTTTAATAAATCGTAAAAAATATTTTAATCAGTTAATTATGCCTCTATTTTTACGTTACAAAATACTTCCGAAATGTCTTCGTTGTCCATTAAAGTATCTCTTAATTTTTGACATGTAGCAACTTTATCAGGCGGTAATTGAACTAATTCATTAGGACTGAATTCTAAACCAAAATCATGAACATCAATTTCATCATCTTCACTTAAGGCAGTACTAATATCACTTAAATTATTTGGTGTTGTCGAAATCATATATTCGCCATCATCTATTTCTTGATAATTTTCAATATCTAGTTCTAATAGTTTATTAACTAAATCATCTTCTGATAATTTAGTGCTAACGTTGATATAGCCAACTAAAGTAAATAAATACTTAACAGCACCATCACTACCTAAATTACCGCCAAATTTACGAAAAGTTGATTTCACAAAACTGGCAACTCGATTACGATTATCACTTAAACATTTAACAATAAAAGCACTTCCAGAAGTACCATAACCTTCATAAGTTATTTCTTCCCAATTAGATTGGTCTTTACTTTGTGATTTGTTAAGTGCCTTTTCAATAATTGATTTTGGCATATTTGAAGATTTTGCTTTTAAAAGCAATAATCTTAAACTAGTATTAATATCAGGGTTGGCCCCTTTTTGTTTAGCACTAATAGTAATTTCTTTGGAAAGTTTTTGAAAGACTTTACCGCGCTTGTTATCTTGGGCTGCTTTACGATGTTTAATATTGGCTCATTTTGAATGTCCAGACATAAATTGTGCCTCATTTCTAAAATATTTATTGATTCTTTTTAAAGTATTATATAATATTATCATCTATCGTAATAATTATAATATTAAATAGGTGGGATTTTTATGAATAGTTGATTTATGAATTTTAAAATTGATCGCCAAAAGTATTGAATGATTTACAATAAAAATAATACTAAGATAAAAATTAATATATTATCTTCTTTTTGAGAAAAAAACTTTTTATTTCGCAAAATTATTCACATTAATGATGATCAGGGATTTTTGATTAAACACGCCAAGGGATTTAACACAATTAAATTTAATAACAGTTATGATATCATCTTTGTAAATTGTCATTTTAAAGTATTAAAAACAATCAATTTGGGCAAAAATGAGATCACCCCTTACGTCAAAGATAGTAATTATTGTTTTATTATGAAAAAAGGGACGATTAGCTTACTAGGAATTAAAATCGATGATACGATTAAAATTAAAGTCGCTAAGAATTTAATGTTATTTGAATAAAAAAAATAAAGTTATCAGCTTTATTTTTTATTTTGTTATTATTTAATATCTTAAAATGTTTATTTTTTAAGATCTTCTAAACTAAATCCAATTCCTTTAATAGCAGTTTCTGACAATCAATGAACTGGTTTGTCATAATGTGGTAAAAAGAAAATGTCTAATAATGCTAAGTCAGTAATTGTTGTTTTAGTTTGAATTGCTAAAGAAAGGGCAATGATGGCATCTTCATGATGTCCAGTAGAACCGATTTGTCCACCGATAATACGACCTGTTTTAGCTTCTCAAATAATTTTAGTCATTACTTTGTGATTTTCTGGCATAAATGTAGGACGTGCATCATCTTCATGAAGCACTGTTTTATAAACTAAATCTTTCTCCATTTTACATGCTACTTCAGATAAACCAACCGAAGCTAAGTTAAATCCAAATACTGCGATACCATTAGTTCCTTGAACTCCTGGATGGGCTATTTTTGGTCCATTTAAGTTCATTGCAGCAACAACACCAGTACGGACAGCATTAGTCGCTAACGCGATGCTACCAAGTTTTTGAGTGGCATTGTTGAACGTTGCAACACTATCACCAATGGCAAAAACATCTTTTTGAGAAGTTTCCATATAGCGATTAGTTTTAATAGCTCCACTAGGAACGATTAAATCTAATTTACCTTTAAACATTGCTGTGTTGGGACGGAACCCAATTGCCATAATAGCAATATCACATTTATATGTTCCTTTATCTGTTTCAACAGATACAACGTGACCAGCTTCGTTTGTAACGAAACGGTTAAGTTTTTCTCCTAAAGCAAATTTAATACCTTCTTTGGCCATTTTGTTTTGAATTGGAGCTGTAAACTCTTCATCAAAATAACGTGGCATAATACGGTTTGCCATATCAATAAGCGTAACTTTTTTACCTTGAATATGGAAAGCTTCAACTAGTTCAATTCCAATATATCCGGCTCCAACTACGACAACATTTTTGATATCTTTTGATAATGCTAATTTTTTAATTACTTGCGCATGTTGAAATAATTTACAGATTTGAACTCCATCAGCGTCAACACCAGGAAATGGTGGCACGATTGGTCAAGAACCTGTTCCTAAAACTAATTTATCATAAGTTTCAACATATTCTTCTTTCGTACTATTTTTACGAATTGTGATTTTTTTATTTTTAAAATCAACATCGATCATTTCTTCTTCAACTCTAACATCGATATTTCTACTACGTAAAAATTCAATATTTGAATAAAATAGACCGTCTGGTTTTTTAACAACTCCTCCAACTCATAGAGCGATTCCACAAGCTAAAAACGAAATGTTAGTGTTACGATCGATCCCGATAATTTCGGCATTAGGATAAAGTTTACGTGCTGCTAAAACAGTATGTGTTCCAGCATGATTAATTCCAACTACAACAATTTTCATAAAATTGATTCTCCTTATTATTATAAAGTAAATTTAGGACAATTATCATATCTTCAAATGGAAGATTTTTTAATATACTATACATAATCATATCAAATTATTATTATTAAGTAAATTGTTTTTTACTTAATTGTATTAATTAATGCTTGATTATGTTCCAATTCATAACCGATGTTAGTTTTTACGCCATGTCCAGGATAAATGATAATATTTTTATCTAATGTTAAAAATTTCATTAAACTTGCTTTGTAATATTGGGGAACTGCGTGTTTTAAATCAACGCGCCCAATACTTTCTTTTAATAAAGTATCTCCAGTAAAAATATAACCTAGATCTGGAAATAAAAAGCAAACTGATCCTGGTGTATGTCCCGGAATATCAATAATTTTGATTTTAAAATTATTGATATTATAAGTTTTTTCAACTACAGACTCAACTTGATCACTATATTTTTCTCGATCAATTGCAAATGTTTGACCACGATTTAAATAAGATAAATTTAAATCAACGTCAAATAAATGGTTGAAGTCTTTTTTACCGATAAAAATTTTTAAATTAGGATATACTTCTAAAAGTTCACTTAGACCAGAAATGTGATCAAAATGACCATGAGTTATTAAGACAGAACTTGGTTTTAAATTATTTTCTGTTAAATAATCAATCACTTTTTGAGCTGAATTTCCCGGATCTATAATGATTGTGTCTAAATTTTTATTAGTTAATATATAAATGTTTTGATTATAAAAATTTGACTTAATTGTTTTTATCATAATATCAATCCTTTGCTTAATTTATATTTAAAAAATACCACTAAACAGTGGTATTTTTAAATTAAATTTATCGCTGTGAAATATTATATGCGTCTTTCGCAATCATAATTTCTTCATCAGTAGGTACTACATAAACATCGATTTTACTATTATTGGTTGATATTTTTCGCATATCAGAAGATCTTTTGTTATTGATTTCGCGATCAATTTCAACTTGAACAATATGTAATTTTTCAATAATACGTTCACGAATTAAACTGGCATTTTCACCAATTCCAGCCGTAAAGACAATAACTTCAGTTTTGTTTTCTAAGTCATTTAGATACATTGAAATATAGTTAACAATTTTGCTAACATAAATGTTTAGTGCTAATTCTGCTCTTTTGTTACCTTTACCAGCAGCAGCAATAACATCTCTCATATCGCTAGAAATTCCACTTACACCAAGCAGACCTGATTCTTTATTTAAAATATTTGTTAATTCAAAAACATCTTTATTAGTTGCTTTTGCCATATATTCTAAAATTGCAGGATCAATATCGCCACTACGAGTTCCCATCATAATTCCAGCTAAAGGCGTTAACCCCATTGAAGTGTTGAAACACTTTCAATTTTTAATAGCTGTAATTGAAGCTCCGTTACCTAGATGACAGTTAATAATGTTTCCTTCTTTTAAGTTTAGTTCTTTTTTTAATTTTTGAACTATAAAACGACTAGAAGTTCCATGCATTCCGTATTTACGGACGCTGTAATCTTGATATCACGAATAAGGAAGTGGGTAAATGTAGTTAGTATCGGGCATTGTTTGATGAAAAGAAGTATCAAAAACAGCAACATTTTCTGCTTTTGGACATAAAGTTTTGAAAATTTTCATAACATTAACTGCCCCAGGATTATGTAATGGTGCTAGTTTTGATAAATTTTCTAACTGTTTAATAACTTCATCATTGATTAAAATTGATTCTTTATAAACGCTACCACCTTGAACGACACGATGACCAATAATATTAATTTCATCATAGTTGTTAATTAATTTATTAACTTTTAAACTATTTAAAATTACTTCAATGGCGTCTTTGTGAGAATTCATTGTGATTGCTTGAGTATCTTTTTTGTCATTAATTTCAATAGTGAAATTACCATCGACAAAAATTCTCTCACATAAACCTTTTGCAATTACTTGATTAGGGTAATTATATAACTGAAATTTTACTGAGCTAGACCCAGCATTAATAACTAAAATTTTTGTCATTATTTTTTACCTTTGTTTAATTTGTATAAAAGATGACGAGTTGTTTCACCGATTAATTCAGCAATTGTTGGATGTGGATGAATTGAACGAGACAGTTCATAAACTGTTACTTCTAAATCCATAACAGCACAAATTTCAGAAATAATATCAGTTGCATTTGCTCCTACTAAATGGAATCCAATAATTGCTTGTGTTTTACGATCAGCAATCATTTTACAGAAACCAGTAGTTTCACCATCAGCTAACGCTTTACCAGAAATACGGTAAGGTGTTTTTTGAGAAACGTAATCAATATTTTGCGCTTTCGCTTGTTCTTCTGTTAAACCAACAGTTGAACATTCTGGGAATGTGTAAATACAACTTGGGTTCGTATCGTAGTGAGTTTTGGCAGAAGTATTACCAATAATATTTTCAATAACACTAATTCCTTCAGCACTAGCAACATGAGCTAGCATTAAACGACCATTAACATCACCGATTGCATAAACATCTTCAACAGATGTATTACAATAATCATCAACGACAATTTCGCCACGTTTACCAATTTCTAAATTAGGCATATCTTTGAAAGCGTCAATATTCGGAAGACGTCCAACTGATACTAAAATTTTATCTGTTTTAATTGAAAATTCTTTACCGTCAATTGAAAAATTAACAGAATTTTTCGTAACTTTACTAATTTGGGCATTTAATCTGATATCAATACCGCGATCAGTAAATGTTTTAAACATTTCTTTTTGAATATCTTTATCTAAGATCTCTAGAATGGCCCCAATATTTTGTAATATTGTTACTTTTGTTCCTAAAGCTTCGAATAAACACGCAAATTCAACCCCAATAACTCCGGCACCAATAATAATGATGCTTTTAGGTAATTTTGGTAATGATAATGCTTCTTTTGAAGTTATTACAAAGCCAGCTTTGTAAGCTTCTTGTAATCCCGGAATCGGAATAATACGAGCACGTGAACCAGTAGCAATAATTAGTTTTTTGTAACCAAGCGTTTTACCATTAACAGTAATCGCGTGATTTCCTAAATATTTAGCTTCACCTTCATACATATCAACTTTGTTTGAACGCATTAAATATTGAACACCTTTAGTTAGTTGTCCCACAATTTCAGATTTACGTTTCATCATTTTATCTCAATTTGGCTTTAAAGCTTTTAAAGCTGCATTAGGAATTTCGATTCCGTAATTATCCATATGTGAAAGTTTGTTAAACATTTTAGCAGATTTTAATAATGTTTTTGTTGGAATACAACCAACGTTTAAACATACTCCACCAAAATATTCACGTTCAATAATAGCAGTTTTTAAACCGTTTTTAGCAGCGTGCTCCGCTGCAACATATCCCCCAGGACCGGCCCCAACGATAACTACGTCGTATTCTTTATCACAAGTAGGTTTTTGTCCTGTTTGTGATTTTGAAGCGTTAGCGTTGTTGTTTGCTGGTGCTGCTGGTGTTACTGATTTAGTAACTGCTGGTTTTTTAGGACCTGAACTAACTGGACCAAATGTTGGAAAAATTTCATTTGAAACTTTAATTTCTCCAACTACGCCACCAGTATCTTCTTCTTGAACTGGTGGTGCTGGTTTTTCAGGTGCAGCGCTAGCGCTACTTCCGTCATCAATTACGACAACAACGTCACCAACATGAATAACGTCGCCTTCTTTAAATTTTAATTCTTTAATTGTTCCATCAACTGGACAAGGGATTTCAGCATTAACTTTATCAGTTTCAACTGTGAATAACGTGTCACCGTCTTCAACTTTATCTCCGGCTTTAACTTCTCATTTTAGAAGTTTACCTTCATGAATCCCCTCACCAATATCGGCGAATTTAAATTGATACATAGTTTCATTCCACCTTTATCATTTCATTAACATCATTGAAGGATTTTCTAAATAGTTTTTAACAGCTAATAAGAAACGCCCAACGTCTGCCCCATCAATTATACGGTGATCGGCTGAAACAGAAATCATCATTGTGATTGCTTTTTCTAACTCACCATTAACATTGTAAATTGGTTTTGTGTTTAATGCTCCGATACCTAAGATTGCAGCTTCGGGGTAGTTAATAACTTGTGTCCCAAAATCAGCACCAACAGAACCATAATTAGTAATAGTGAAAGTTCCGCCGCTCATATCTTTCATTGTTAATTTATTAGCACGGGCTTTGCCAGCTAATTCATAAACTTGAGCATTCAATCCTAAAATACTTAATTGGTCAGCATTTTTAATTACTGGTACAACTAATCCTTTAGGTGTGTCAGCTGCCATTCCGATATTAATATTTTTAGAAAAAACAATCGCTTGTTTTGCTTCGTCTAACTTAGTATTGAAAACTGGATATTCTTCAATCGCTAGTGTACAAGCTCTAATTATAAATGGCATGTAAGAAATTTTAATTTTTTTACCATTTTTAATTTTATTACGTAATTCCACTAAATTAGTCATATTAACTTCTTTTAATAATGTAATTTCAGGAATGATCGTTTTTGATCTTGTCATTGCTTTTGCAATTGCTTTACGCATTTGTGTTAACGGTACAACTTTATCTTCTAAGATATTTTTCTTCGCTAGTACATGACTTGCTGAAGATGAAGCCGTTGCTGAAGGAGTGAAATTTTCAATATCAATTTTCATCACACGACCATTATAACCACTACCTTGAACGTCAGCAAGATTAATATTTTTCATCGCTGCTAATTTACGAGCTACTGGTGTTGCTAAGATTTTGTTATTAGCGTTATTTGTTTCTGCTTTGTGATCATTTTTGTTTGCTGGAATTTCTAACGTTTCATTTGAAACTTTAATTTCTCCAACTACGCCACCAGTATCTTCTTCTTTAACTGGTGCTGCTGGTTTTTGGGCTGCTGGGGCTGGTTTTTCAGGTGCAGCGCTATCGCCGCTACCATCATCAATTACGACAACAACGTCGCCAACATGAATAACATCGCCTTCTTTAAATTTTAATTCTTTAATTGTTCCATCAACTGGACAAGGGATTTCAGCATTAACTTTATCAGTTTCAACTGTGAATAACGTGTCACCGTCTTCAACTTTATCGCCGGCTTTAACTTCTCATTTTAGAAGTTTACCTTCGTGAATCCCTTCACCAATATCAGCGAATTTAAATCGATACATAACTTATACCACCTTTATAATTAATAATATTAATATAATTATATTTTGTAATTAACTGATTCTAAAATTTTGTTGATAATTCGCTCTTGAGTAATGATGTGATATTTTTCACCTTTATCTAACGGTACTGTAATATCTCAACCTGTTAAGCGCATTGGCGGAACTTCTAAACTTAGGAAAGCTTCTTCAGTAACTGTTGTAATAATTTCAGCTGAAACACTAAATGAACGAACAGCTTCGTGAACGATTAATAATCTACCAGTTTTACGAACTGATGCTAAAACTGCTTCTTTATCTCATGGTGAGATTGATCTTAAATCGATTAACTCGACACTAACTTTACCAGCTAATTCTGGTAAAGCTTTTAAACAAGTAATTGCTTGAGCACCATAAGTTACAACTGTAATATCGCTACCTTCTTGTAAAATTCTCGCTTTTCCAATTTCTACTTCATACATTTCTGCAGGAATTTCTTGACGGAAAGCACGATAGATTGCTTTTGGTTCTAAGAAAACTACTGGGTCAGGATCGTTAATAGCAGCAATCATTAACCCTTTAGTATCGTAGGGATTTGATGGCATAACTACTTTTAAACCAGGGATGTGAGCAAATAATATTTCTAAAGCTTCTGAATGATGTTCTAGAGCTCTAATTCCTCCACCCATAGGCATACGCATTACCATAGGTACTGAATAACGTCCACGAGAACGATTACGCATTCTGGCAGCATGAACTACTAATTGGTGATATCCAGGAAACATAAATCCTTGAAATTGCATTTCAACGATTGGTTTTAAACCATTAATTGCCATCCCGATAGCAGAACCAACGATCGCTGCTTCAGCTATAGGAGCATCAAAACAACGTAATTCACCGAATTCTTTTTGGATTCCAGAAGTAGCTCTGAAAACTCCACCTTCATGGCCAACATCTTCACCATAAACTATTACTGTTGGATCTTTTTTCATTGATTGTTGAAACGCTTCTGTAAGTGCTTCAATATTATTTTTTAAAGCCATGTTTAACAGCTCCTTTATTTATTAAAAATTTTCTTAGCTTCTGCTAACTGAGATTTTAAATTAGGTGTTAATTCTTTGTATGTGTATCCAAATACATCATCAATTTTTACATCAAGTTTTAATGCCATTTCTTTGAAAGCATTATTAACTGTTGTTTTTGATGTTTGATATAATTCTTTATCTTTTGCTTCGTTTCATAATTTTGATTTAATTAAATATTTCTTTAATCGAATGATTGGTCCAATAGCACGAGCTGCATCTTCTTCAGATTTTTCACGATATAACGCTGGATTATCAGCAGTTGTATGTGGTCCAAAACGATAAGCAACACATTCAATTAATGAAGGTCCGTTTCCGGCACTGGCACTTTCACGCGCTTCATTAATAGCAGCATAAACTGCAAACAAGTCATTACCATCAACTTGAATATGAGGTAGTCCCGCAGCGATCGCTTTTTGAGCTAACGTTACTGTTGTTGTTTGTTTTTTACGAGAAGTTGAAATCGCGTATTGATTATTTTGGATTACGAAGATCGTTGGTGTTTTTAAGTTAGCAGAAAAGTTCATTGCTTCATAAAATTCACCCTCACTAGTTCCGCCATCACCGATAAATGCTAATGCAACTTCGTCTAATTTTCTTAACTTAGCAGCATATGCTAATCCTACAGCATGTGAAAATTGTGTCCCAATCGGCACATTAACTGGTAAGATACGAACTCCTTCAGGCATATGTGATCCCATTTCATTACCGTTTCAGAATAACATAATATCTGACATTGGTCATCCTTTAGCTAATCACGTTACGTTAGAACGAAAAGCAGGTGCTAATCAATCTTGTTTACGAAGCGCTAAGGCTGCTCCCATTTGAATTGCTTCTTGTCCCATTGACGGTGGGAACGTTAACATACGTCCTTGACGTTGTCATTGTAGCATTCTTTCATCTTGGACTCTTGATAAAACCATAGTTTTATATGAATCTAAGATTTGATTTTTAGTTAATTTTGGCATATATTTTTTGTTAACGATGCTACCTTCAGCATCCATAATAACAAACATATTTTTTTTAACTATATGTTTTTTTAATAACATATTTTACATCTCCCTAGGTTGATTAAAAAATTAATATATTATATATTTAATTATACTATTTAAAAGCATTACTAAATTCAACTTATATATGATAATATTATATATGTTTTTAATGCTTTTATTTTGCTTTTATTTTAAATAAAATATATTTCTGTATGCAATTAAATATTTTAACACTTTTTTTATAATTTTAAAAACTATTTTATTAAAATCAAAAATTAGGAGAGATAAAATATGATATATATTAATAATAACTCGCATAATCCATACTTTAATTTAGCGTTCGAAGAATACTTTTTTAATTATAATTTCAACGATGATTGTGCGATTTTGTGACAAAACAAACATACAATCGTTATTGGTAAGAATCAAAATACTTGAGAAGAATTAAATCATGAGTTCGTAAAAACTTCAAAAATTAATATTGTGCGCCGAAATTCTGGCGGCGGAGCTGTTTATCAAGATTTAGGCAATATTAATTATAGCTACATTACGAACAAAGCATCTAAAAGTGATGTTAATAATTACGCCAAATTTACAAAACCAATCATTGATGCATTAAATAATATTGGCGTTGAGGCGAAGTTTTCGGGTCGTAATGATATTGAAGTAAATGGTAAAAAAATCAGTGGTAATGCCCAATTATGGAAAAATCATAAAATATTACATCATGGTACAATTTTATTTGATGTTAATTTAGATATTTTACAAAAAGCACTCAAGCCAGATCTTTTAAAAATAAAATCTAAAGGCATTAAATCGATCAGATCACGAGTAGTTAATATTAAAAGTTTATTAAAAAAACCTTTATCTGATTCTCAATTTAAAGATATTTTGGCTCAAAAATTATCAGAAAACGCTGTTACTTATATTCCAACGAAGGCCGACATTGCTGCGATTACTGAATTAATGAACCAAAAATATTTAACTCCATCTTGAAATTATGGTAATAATCCAAAATTTAATATTGAACATAAGAAGCGTTTTACTAACGGTACTTTAGAAACAAAAATTAATGTTACTGATAATAAAATTCAAAAAATTAAATTTTATGGTGATTTTTTAAGTCTTGAAAATGTCGCCGACGTTGAAAGCAAATTAATTAATGTTGAATTAAATGAAATGAAAATTTTACAAGTTTTACAAACATTTGATTTAAAATTATATTTTGGAAATATTTCCGAAAATGAAATAATAACAACTATCTTCAACAAAAAAGATGCTAATTAGCATCTTTTTTGTTTTTAATGATTCAGTTATTTGGTCATAATACATTTAAATCACTCATAAATGGTGATTTAATGAAAAAGTGATAATTCTTGATCGTATTATTAGTATATGAATTATTCAGTTCACGATGTTGTTCATAATATTTATTAGTCACAATATCATATGCTAGTAATTCTTTTTTAACTAATTCTAGATCATAACTTTCATCATAAACTTTATTAATTTTTGGTTTAATTTCAAATAAATTTTTACTGTAACCAATTGTTAATCCCACAACTGGCACAACGTGTTTTGGTAAGTTTAAAATCTTACTAATAGCAGGAGCATTACTACGAATTGCCCCAATGTAGCAAGTTGCTAAACCAATAGAAATAGCAGCGTCAACCGTTCCTTGAGCAGCAATTGTAGCATCGACAAAACCATATAGTAAACTATCGATTGTGCCACGAGTTATTGCTAGTTCTTTGTTAAGATTATTGTTTTTATTATAAATATTATTAGCTGCTTCAATACGATTGAAGTCAGCTACAAATATTATTAATAATGGTGTTTTAGCGATGTGTTTTTGACCACCACTAATTTGAGAAATCTGTTCTTTAATAGCCTCATCTTGAACAAAAATCGCACTAAATTGTTGGCCATTCATTGAAGTTGGCGAAGCATTAATAACTTCTTTTAACAATTTAATTTTTTGCGGTTCGATTTTTGTTGCTAGATAATGGCGCACTGATCTTCGATGTAATTGTAGGTCGATAAAATTCATATTAACTCCTTAATTAAAATTATCAGGTTTTAATATTCCTTCGCGTTTGTGTTTGCTATTTTGATGGTATTTTTCAATTTTTTTAATAATATTGGCATCAATGTTGCGATCACCTGATAAAAACTTATCTAATACATTATAACTAAAACCAAGTTCTTTTTCATCTGATTGACCTTCTCATAAACCAGCAGTTGGAACACGATCAATGATTTCTTGATTAATATTGTAAATTTTCGCAGCTTGATAAACTTCAGATTTGTTTAAATAGATAATTGGTGCAATATCAGCAGCACCATCACCAAATTTAGTGAAATAACCAATATATCACTCACATGCGTTATCAGTACCAGCTACTAAATAGTTATTAGTTTGCGCATAAGCATACAAAGCAGCCATTCTTAAGCGTGCTTTTAAATTACCTTTGGCTAATGTCGAAAGTTCCGAATTAGTCGCTAAAAAGGCATTGTAAGTGTTAGTTAGGTCGATTGTTTTACTGTTAAGTGATAGTCTTTGACTTAGTTGATTTGCTAATTGGGCATCTAGGTCATCAGATTCACAGGGCATTATTAATGCTAAATGATTATTGGGAAAGACTTTAGCGATCATTGCGATCACTACAGCAGAATCGATTCCGCCAGAAATACCACAAATAATACCTTTTTGATTAGCATTTTTAACTACGGATTTTAATCACTTTTCTAAATAAAGTAGATAATCTGGTAATTGTTTCACACTAATCTCCTCATTGAAATTCGAAATTACCAACAGAAACACCGTCACCACGTTTGACACCTTGTTTTTCTAACACGTCTCAAACTCCAATATTTCTTAAAGCTTTATTAACTCTTAATAAATTCTCATAAGTAGTTACGGGAATTTTTTGCATAATTATATCGACAGCAGGCCCAGTTACGACAAAGCCCTTGTTTGTTTTGCGAACTTTGAAACTTCGCAATGTCGGGTCTAATTTGATATGTACAAAGGAATCTTGATTGTGAACATTGATCGTTAAGGGGATTGTTTTTAAAGTTGACCCGACATAATCGATTAACGCATCTAAACCTTTGTGTTTTAAACCAGAAATCATAAAAATCTTTTTACCTGGCATTTGTTTTTGGATATATTCAAAATTAGTAACAAAATTTTCACTATCCATTTTATTAGCTGCTAAAATAATTGTTTTTTTCGTTAAATCAATTTTTTTATAAGCTGATAATTCATGAGTGATGATTTTGTAATTTTGTAGAATTTCTTCAGGATCTTCTAATGATAAATCTAGAATATGAACGATAATTCGACATCTTTCAATATGTTTTAAAAAGACATCTCCTAAACCTTTACCTAAAGAAGCTCCTTCGATTAAACCTGGCAAATCGGCGATAACAAAAGAATCGGTACTTCTAGTTCGAACTAATCCTAATTGAGGATTAATTGTCGTAAAAGCATAATCGGCGATTTGTGGTTTAGCGTTCGTAACAGCTGCTAATAATGTTGATTTACCAACATTTGGTAAACCAACTAATCCAACATCTGCTAAAACTTTTAATTCTAATTTTAAATCAAAATATTGACCTAAACTACCATTATTAGCAATTTTGGGAGCACGGTTTACTGAATTTTTGAAATGAGCATTCCCTAATCCACCTTTACCACCTTTAGCTAATAAATGTTTACTTTCATCAGTTACATCGATAAATATTCTATCAGTATCTTTATCAATAATAACTGTACCTAGTGGTAATTGAATGATGATGTCATCTCCAGCATGACCATTCATATTTTTATTACCACCATTATGACCGTTATTTGCAACGATTTTTCTTTTAAATTTAAAATCTAAAAGCGTTGTTAATCCACTATTACCTTGAACAAATATATTTCCTCCACTACCACCATTACCACCAGATGGCCCACCTTTAGCGATGTATTTTTCGCGACGAAAGGCAACTATCCCATTACCGCCGTTACCAGCTGAGACAGATATTGTGGCATAATCAATAAATTTCATATAGACTCCCTTATTTATAATTGATATCTACTACATAAATTATACTACTATATATAAAAATAAAAAAAACGACTAATCGTTTTTTTTATACACAGAAACTTTAGTTTTTTTTCCAAATTTTTCGTATTTAACAAGACCGGTAATTTTTGCGAATAGAGTGTCGTCTCCGCCTCTACCTACATTGTTACCTGGGTGAATTTTAGTACCACGTTGACGATAGATAATTGAACCTGCTTGGCAGAATTGTCCATCTCCTAATTTAGCACCTAAACGTTTCGACTGAGAATCACGGCCATTACGACTAGAACCTACACCTTTTTTTGATGCCATATTATTTCACCTCTTTTGCTAATTTTTTAGCGACAGCTGGTTTTGTTAAGATTTCTTTAACAAGTAATCTTGTATAAGGTTGACGATGTCCTTGTTTTTTTGTACGATTAGATTTGGCTTTGTATTTGAAAACTATAATTTTCTTTTGTTTACCGTTTTTTTCAACTTCAGCCGTAACTGAAGCACCTGTAATAAATGGTGTTCCGATTTTGTTGTCGATCATTAATACTTTGTCAAAATTAACAGTATCTCCGACTTCAAATTCTAATTTTTCAACAAAAATAGTATCTCCTTGTTGAACTTTAATTTGTTTCCCACCAGTTTCAATAATTGCAAACATAAATTTACCTCCGAAAAAAAAGACTCGTCGTTTAAGGTGATTAAATAATTAAATTAATACTTCCGATATAATATACCCTAAAAGAACGGTTGTGCTTTTCAAATTATACGTTTAATTATTATACACTTTTATTGCTAAATTTACAACTTGAAATTTTAAAATATCTCATTAAATAAAAAGAATGCTATCACTAAGGTTTTTATTTCCATGATAGTTTTTTAATGTGATTATCGATTCCAGATTTTTAAATTTAACTTTTAAAATAACAAAACAAAATATATTATTATTGAGCTTGATAATTTAATAAGATTTATTTAGAAACCATACTTTTAATTTGGTTTTTCAATAATTCTATGACGACTTCATTATTCCCGCCTTCGGGAATAATGATATCAGCTAATTTTTTAGTCGGTTCGATGAATTGATTATGCATTGGTTTAACGATTTCTAAATATGCTTTAACAACACTATCTAGTGTTCGTCCTCTTTCCAACATATCGCGTTTTAAACGACGAATAAAACGCTCATCACTATCAGTATCAACAAATAATTTAATACTTGCTAACTTTTGTAATGATGCTGGATATAAAGCTAAAATACCTTCTAAAATGATAATTTTTTTTGGTGCTATTATTTGCGTTTCTGTTTCGCGTGAATGAGTAATAAAATTATAGATTGGTTTTTCGATTCCTTTATTTGCTAATAATGATTTAATATGTTTTTCTAATAAATCAAAATCAAAAGCTAATGGGTGATCATAATTTTTTTTAACTCTTTCAGATAACGAAATTTCTGTATTAGCTTCATAATAATCATCCATCTTAATTAATATACTCTCAGATACTAATTCGGTTATTTTATTAGCAACTGTTGTTTTTCCACTAGCGCTACCACCGGCGATAACAATTAAATAATTCATATGATCCAACTTTCGTTTTTAATGCATTATAATTTTGATTCATTATTCTGATAACCAATATTTAATGCTTCTATACGTTTTGTCATTTACCTATTTTTACATTTAAAAATAAATGTTTTATTAACGCCAATATTATAAACTATTTTGATAATTAAATAAATAAAATTTTGTGATTTTGAATTTGATAATAATCAACACAATATTGTTTGATAAATTAGTAGCGATAGTCAATTTCAAAAAGCTGACTTTAATTGAACTCTATGATCTACTTAATTGATAAAATTACTTATCATTTTAGTAGTATTTATTATAGTTAAAATTATTATCTCCATTGTTACTCCTTTAGAATATCGTATTCTTATTTTTTAGCGGTTGTTATTTTTCCTAAAACTGAATTATCCAGATTTCTTATTTTTGCTTTTAAGCAAAAAAGTATACTATTATTTATATAAGGTAAATAATTTAAAACACCAACTAGAACATTATGAACATTGATTGGAATTTGATTTTCAGTAATATTATCTTTTTCATTTGCCAACATTGTTTATATTTTAATTTTAAGATCTAAATATAAAAAAACACTAAAATATCCTAATATAAAAAAACTCAGCGATAGCTAATTAATAAATTTCATAATTTAAAAATACCAAAAAAACAAGTTGTTTTTTTATAATCTAAACCTAGTAAATCCAATATTGAATAAGTTAAGTATTGATTATTTAATAGTTGTGTTATCTTTTGAAACGGATTTTTGCACAAAATTTGACGACCAAAGATTTATTATTTTATTTTTAAAAAAGAGTATAATTTTATATGTAGGGTGAATAATAATTTTGAATATAAAACTTTATTTCAAATCTCAGAAAGGATGTTTAAATATGGTTATAGATATGGATAAAACAATAAAAAAATTATTGATTAGTGCTATCGTAATTTTTTTATTAAATATTGTTATTATTGCTAGCACCGGAGCTTTAATGGGTATTAATTCTAATAACGGCAAAGCTATGACTGACGATCAAATGACGCGCTGATTTCTATATACATTTTTACCAGTAATCTTTTTAAGATACATGCTTGGTGTTGGTATTTTGATTTCTAATGTATTAATTGTGACATTTTCGTTACCAATTTTTAATAAGGTAACGAACTTTAAAACACCAAATAGAAAATTATGAACATTGATTGTAATTTGATTTTCAGCA
The DNA here is from genome assembly GCA_965237585.1 of Mycoplasmatales bacterium. Classification (GTDB taxonomy): domain Bacteria; phylum Bacillota_I; class Bacilli_A; order Mycoplasmatales; family JABABV01; genus JABABV01. The sequence goes on from OZ250146.1 coordinate 404,844, forward strand.
ATATTACCTTTTTCATTCGCTAATACTATTTATATCTTAATTTTAAGACATAAATATAAAAAAACACTAAAATATCCTAATGTAGAAAATGCAGCAATTGCTAATTAATAAATTCCATAATTTAAAAATACTAAAAAAAACAACATAATCAATATGTTGTTTTTTTTAGAAAGATATTATCTTATTAGATCAAAATAATTTATAATTATTATTAAAAATTAAAATATGATTGACTAATTCTATACTAAAAACATTGAATTTATTTTGTAAATTCAATGTAGTTTTTTTATCGATGTCGGAAAACATATTAATTCCACTAGGATGATTATGAATCATAATAACTTTACTGTTTTCAAAATTAATAATATGTTTTAAGATTTTATTGTTGTTTAAGACTAATTTATTGTAACTGCCAGTTGAATGAATCATTTTTAATAATTTATTATTTTGATTAAATATTAAAAATCAAAAATGTTCTTTATTTTGATCAAAATTATTATTCATAATAAATTGAAAAACTTGATCATAAGTTCATAGAAATAAGTTTTCAATATTAAAGTCTTGTTTTAAACGTTTTGAAATTTCAAAAACAGCTAATAATTCTAACGCTTTCACTTGGCCAATGCCAAAAACTTTAATTAAATCTTTAAAATGTAAATTAATGATATTTTCAAATCCAGCACTACTAGAAATTAAGTTATCTGATATTTCTAAAACATTTTGATGAGCATTACCATGTCTTAATATTATCGATAATAGTTCGGAATTAGAAAGACTACTAATTCCATATTTTAACGCTTTTTCTCGGGGGTTTTCTGATTTATGAATAGTTTTAATCAACGTATATGTGCGGAAAGACTACTTGAGTAACATTAGTAGTTGCGGCTTTGTTGCCAAACTTAACATCAACTCCTCCAGGTCCTTTCAATTCTCCAGTGTGAGCAAAAAATCCTTTTATTACAATTGCTCCACTAATTAATATTTTAACACCAGTCGCAATTTCATCTATAATTGATCCAGCATATGTTTGTTCCAATTCTTGTTTTGTTAGTTGTTCCATCGTATCCCTACTTTCTAATTTTGGTTTATCGACTACATAATTAATATAGCGAATAAAAGCAGAATTTCCTTTAAAAAAAAAAAAAAAATAGTAGCATGACTACTATTTTTTTTAAAATTATTTAGCAATCGCTAAGATTTTTTTACCATGTGAATGGAGCAATATATAAGCCCCGATTAATAAAGGGACAACTAGTACTAAAAACAAGACTGAAATATAAATACGAGCGTAAAAACGATGATGACGTGTTGAAATTCGATCTAACTCTTCGGGGTCGATCACATATTCGCGCCCAAAATACATTTCTATGTGCTGCATTCGACGTTTTCTCACAGTTAGGATAATAATGTAAAAGAGAAAATTAAAGAGCATAATACCGATTAAAATTTTCAATAATAAATTAGGATTACCGAATCAATTTAATAACCATTGATTAAATTTTAAAAAGTATCAATTTTTATCGCGTAAGCCTCATAACATTAAAATTGAAAGTGCAATATAAGTTGAAGTAAACAACAATCATCAATTGTGTTTGATCTGACTTAATTGCGTATTTAAATAAACTTTCGAAATTAAGCCCTCTTCGCTTTTATGCGATTTACTATAGCGGAGATTATTGTTGTGAACAATAATATCCTTTCTTAAAAATTTAAATTCAAATAAAAGTAAAAGAATATGATAGATTGAAATAATACCAACGAAAAAAGGAAAAATATTAATTTCTACCGGAAGATCTCATAAAAAGAAATCACAAGCAGCTCAAGCTCCGGCAGATAATAATAATGTTAAGAAAAGTAGTAATAAAATTATTACTCGATGATATTCACTTTTAATTAATAAAAATAAACCATCATTTCAAAGTTCAGCATTAGTGTTGCGTAATTTTTTAGATTTATTATTTTTTTTATGTAAATATTTATTAACATAATCAGAATTTTGAGGATTATCATAAATTTGACTTTGTTGCGCTATCGCGGCATCTCTAGATGTCGTATTATTCATCTTTTATCAACTTCTTTACTTTAGATTGCTCTTTTTTAGGTAATTTGTTATTTGATTTTAAATTTTTAATAGACTCTTCTAAATTTAATAATTCTTGGGCAAAGTTTTCTTCTTTAGCAGAACGATGTTTTTTATTCTTTCTTGAGCTCCCAGTTGTTTCTGGTGATGCTGAATCAAAAATACTTTCATTTTGATATTGTTTAAAAAGTTTGATCGTTTCATGCTTAAGATTTTTAACTTCTTTAATTTTTTGAATTTTTTCAACAGGTTCATTGACGATTTTAATATGTTTCCCACTTTTTATTTCTAAATTATGAATTTTTTTTAAACCACTATATTCATAATCTCAATTAGTTTTGTGGTTCATAATTTTATTAATGTTTTTAGGATTGTTTTGATTTGATTCAACAATATTAGTTACAATTGAATTTCAAGCTTGGTTTTTATAACGTTTTCGATGAGTAATAATTCTAAACATTTGAAAAAATAACATTATTAAAACGATGATTGCTAATGCACTAACAGAGTAAATTAAAATTTTAATATCCTCATTATTAGTAATATTATTTAAAAAAAAGTTCATTGTGAAAACTCCTAAAAATTTAGTTTAGTTAGATTTAACTTTATAAATATATTTTTTACCGACTTTTTCTTTTAAGTAAAAATTATATTTAACAAGATTGTCCATTGAATAACGGGCTGTTTCATAACTACATTTTGTGAAATTACGAAAATGGTTTAAATCATAATGGATATTATTTTTATTGTGGTTAATAAAGAATTTAGCTTGTTTGTAAGATATTAGGGGGTTTAGATTAACGATATCGCGAGTCGCGATTTCGTTCTCTAAAATAGATAATTTATTATCGGTCATTTTATGACTTGCTAATACTTTTGTCATATTGATTTCGTATTCATCAATTGCTTCATTAGTCTTATCTAGAAATGCATTTAATAAATAAGTAATGTCACCTTGATAATCAGTGCTCTCTTTGAAAGATTTAGCTAATTTATGATTATTATCTTCTAAACACTTTTTAATGATGTTTAAAGAGCCTAAATAGTTTTGATATCCATAAGTCGCTATTACACGATACAATAACACAAATGCCATGATATCACTATGTTTATCGAAAAATTTGTTATTTTTAATAGCGTAAAAAGATACGACTGCTTTTGTAAAAAATGAATAATCAGATTCTAAATTTAAAAAATTAACTAAACTTTTTAAATTTTCTGAAATTACTAATTTTTTATTATCAATATTATTTAAATTAAATTGATTTTTATTGTTTAATTCTTTGTACGCTCATATTAATTCTTTAAGTCTAATTTGTTTGTCTGGGTTAGTGATTGCTTTTTTAATAATTTTAAAAATTTTTGAAGCGATTAATTCATCACTATTAGAAGCGCGGCTTTTTCTATTAATAATATCTAGCATCGCAGAAAATGTTACTGGATATTGAGTTATTTCACTAAGAGCAATAACTTCTTTCAATAAATTTATTTGTTCAAAATCTTTAAAACTTTTTAGTTTTGGATTTTGTTTTGATAGATCAATATAGTTATGGTTGTAAACTGATAAAGAGGATAGCTTTTTAATTATGTTAGTTTCTTTCAACATAATTTTTGGTGTTAACACTAAATATAATTTATTGTTTAAATTATTTTTGATAGGTAACTGGTGAGCATAATGAAATCGATATTCTTTAATATTGTTTCAAACTAATTCATTATAATTGTTTCCTAATTTTTTTATGATATTTTTTTTAGACATATAAACATCGTCTGTAAACTTTGTATAATATTTATTCATTTTATTTATTCCTCCCATACTTCCCCTATATAATATTATATATTAAAAACTTAAAAATAAAGATTTTTAGTAAGTATTTGTGACTATTAATTATTTTAATAATGAATATTTTATGCAAAAGAAAAAACCAATTATAAAAATTGGTTTTTTTGAATTATTAAATTGTGTAAATAATTATAATTGTAAAAATGTAGGAATATAAAAATTATTAAAATATAGGATATATACAATAAAAAAAATAAATAAAAATAGTGAATATATAAGAATAAATTATAAAATGAACTAAAAAGTTCTAAAATGAAAAATAAATAAGTAATCTTTTGTTTGTACATTCTATTTTCTTCAAAATAAAATGTTTATATATTATACCAAAAAAATATCTAAATGTAAACCCTTTTAATAAATTATTCTGATAACTTAAGAACTGCGATAAAAGCGTCTTGTGGTAATTCAACTTTTCCGATAGATTTAAGTTTCTTTTTCCCTTTTTTCTGCTTTTCTAATAATTTCTTTTTACGCGTAATATCTCCACCATAACATTTTGATAGCACGTTTTTACGCATCGCTTTTACAGTCTCTCTAGAGATGATTTGTGACCCGATTGCTGCTTGAATTGGAATCTCAAAATTTTGTCTAGGAATAATTGTTTTTAGTTTTTTAACTAAAGCACGGCCACGATGAAAGGCATGATCACGATGAACAATTAAAGATAGCGCATCAACTGATTCACCATTTAGTAAAATACGCATCTTTACTAAATTGGATGCTTTATAACCAATTAAATCATAATCAAAAGAAGCATATCCTTGTGAAATTGATTTTAGAATATCAAAGAAATCAAAAACAATTTCTGATAATGGAATTTCATAAATTAGATTACGACGATTATCATCGATATATTCTAAATCTATATAGTTCCCACGCTTACGCTGACAAAGTTCCATTAAAGAACCAACATATTTTTCCGGTGTCATAATGGTTGCTTTAACGTAAGGTTCTTCAATTTTTTCAATTAATTGTCGATCTGGGAAATTAGCTGGATTGTCAACTTTAATAATTTCATTCCTACTATTATGAATAATATATTGCACTGAAGGTGCTGTTGCTATTAGGGGAATGTTGTATTCTCTTTCTAGGCGTTCTTGAATAATTTCCATATGCAATAATCCTAAAAATCCAATTCTAAAACCAAATCCTAATGCTTTTGAACTTTCTGGTTCAAAAATTAAAGAACTATCTGATAATAAAATTTTATGAAGAGCATCTTTTAAATCTTGATATTGAGCATTATCAATCGGATAGAATCCACAAAAGACCATCGGATTTAATTTTTTATATCCGGGCAATGGTATTTCACAAGGTCTTTCTTGATGTGTAATTGTATCACCGATATGAATTTTACTAATATCTCTAATATGAGCTGAAATTCAACCAACTTCACCAGCGCGTAAAATATTTGAATTAATTTCTTTTGGTGTTTTAATTCCAACAGCGCTGACTTCACATAAGAAATCATTAGAAAATAATTTAATTTTATCGCCAACTTTGATAACTCCTTCTCTTATTCTAGTGAAAATAACAACACCACGATAAGAATCAAAATAAGAGTCAAAAATTAGTGCTTTTAAAGGCTTATTATCATCGGCATCTTGGGGATAAGGAACATGATCAACAATATAATCTAGAACTTTTTCAACATTTAAGCCACTTTTAGCCGAAATTCTTGGTGCTTCTGAAGCATCTAGTCCGATACTAGTTTCTATTTCATCAGCAACTTTGTCAGGATCAGCACTAGGTAGGTCAATCTTGTTAATTACTGGTAGCACTTCTAAATTATTATCAAGCGCTAAAAAAACATTGGCTAATGTTTGTGCTTCGATTCCTTGACTAGCATCTACTACTAAGATAGCTCCTTCACAAGCTGCCATTGAGCGTGAAACTTCATAAGTGAAGTCGACGTGTCCTGGAGTATCAATTAAGTTAAATGTGTATTCATTATTATCTCTTTTATCGAAATATTTTAATTGCACCGCATTTAATTTAATTGTAATTCCGCGTTCTTGTTCTAGTTCCATAGAATCTAATAATTGTGATTTCATATCACGTTTCGTAACGGTTTTAGTTAATTCTAAAAGCCGATCTGCTAATGTTGATTTCCCGTGATCAATATGAGCAATAATAGAAAAATTTCTAATTAATTTTTTGTTAGTATTATCCGCCATTTGATGACTCCTTTAACTTATTGTAACTTTGGTTCAATAACTTTTTTTAAAATCTTAAGATAAAATACACTAATCCACACTACTGCTAAAACAACTGTTGTGTACTGAATAAAATTAACTAATAAATCAGTAATCGCTATACTGATTCCAAAAGCAATCACATCAGTAATAAAATAAACAGCAATTATTGCTGTACTAGCAACTATAAGCGTTAATGATAAAAGGATAAAATCTTTATAATTATTAAATTTTAATTTTCTAATAATTAAAATAATAATAATTGTTGAGATTACTCTACTAATTAAAGTTGAGAACGCATATATTGGATAGCCCAACAAATCACTAAAGAAAGCTGGGAAAATAGCAATTATTATGAAGGGATACTTTCGTGAAATTATTAACAATAAAAAACAAATTATATCTGAAAACTCAATTTCGCCAACCCCAATTGGGATCATTATAAAATGTGCAAGCACAAATACCAAACTGCCAAAAATAGCAATTAAACTCATAGATAATAAGTGTTTGTGATTATTGTTCATTAATTACCTCCATAATTTGTAAATTAAAAAAATATATTAATAAACATAATTTTATCATACTTATTAATTTAATATTTTTTTAATTTGGAAAACTTGGTTTCCTTTTATGAATTTAGCAACTTTCATTTTTTGTTTATACGGTCATATTAATTCAGTAATTAAAATATTTTGACTACTATTAGTTTGAATTAATATGCCTTTTTCATCAACGCTAATAATGCTTCCTGCTAATAGTTTATCAGAATCGCTTTTCTCAATTAGTTCTGCTTGAGTGACTTTAAAAGCGGTTCCCTCGCAATTTGTAATTGCGATTGGTCAAGGATTAAGACCACGAATTTGATTATATATCATTTCGGCTGAGTTGCTTCATTTGATGTAGCGGTCAGCTTTGGAAATGTTAAGACCAAAAGTTGCTTGTGATGCAATTTGTTTGCGAGCAATACATTTATTATTAAAGAATAAATTTAATCAGTTTTCAATATTATCAGTTGCTAATTTTGATAACTGATTATAAACATCCCCAACAGTATCAGTTTGACTAATTCGTATCGATGCTTGTAATAAAATATCACCAGCATCCATTTTTTTCTCCATACGCATTAAAGTTATCCCTGTTTCTTGGTCACCGTTAATGACAGCATGGTGGATTGGGGCCCCTCCTCGTAAACGAGGTAGCAATGAGGCGTGAATGTTTAAAGAACCAAATTTAGGTAAGCTTAAAACTTTATCGGCGATAAACTGCCCGTATGCGCAAGTTAACAATAAATCAAAATCTAAAACTTTTAATTGATCAAAAATAGCATTAATTTTTTCTGGTTGAAATAATTTTATCTGATATTTAATTGCTAATTTTTTGATCGGTGAAAATAAAATTTTTTTATTACGTTGGTTGATTCTGTCTGGTTGTGTAACAATTCCAATGATGTCGAAATTATTATTGTTAATTAATTTTTCAAATATTGGTAGCGGGAAGTCTGGAGTTCCTGCTAAAATAATTTTATAAATATTAATCATCTCCCTATTTTAAATAGTGATTTTGTTATTAGTGATTTTATTGGCCAATAACATTGTTTATTTTTTTATCTGAGGCAATTTTCTGAGCTAATAATTGTTGAATTTTTTGTCATAAAATTACCATTGCCAAAGTATCTTGATTACAATATTTTAACATATCTTGATAATATTTTGTTCCTCAGTCGGATTTAGTGATTTTACCTTCCATGAACTTACGGAAAGTAAATGATGATTGGGTTCCTTTTTGAATAACTAAATTATTATAAGAAAAATCTTTTTCAAAAGCTGGTAAAGTTACTTTAATGGAACTTTTTCCAGCAAATTTTTGATCATATATTCAAAAATTTTTAAAAAAGTCTCATAAATCGACAAATTCTTTTGAAAAATTTAATAATTCTTCTTCTAAATCAGGAAACAATTCTGCTAAACGAACCATTCTACCAATTTCGAAAGATTTATTATATGCAACTAACGTTCCGCGTTGATGACGTTTTAAATCTTTTATTAACTGGAGCGCTAATTCGTAGCGATTATCCTTGTTATTTTGTGGTAAATAAGCGTAATGCTTAATATTTTTCATTGTTTTTCAATCAAAGTCTTCACTCAATATAACATGGAGCGAATATTGAAATGGTTGCTGTTCATATGGTGTTGTGTTGTTAACTTTAGGAGCAGCTGATTTTCAAGTTTCAAAATCTAGCATATATAAAGGATATTGATATTTTTTAATTTCTTCTAATATTGGAAATTTATTAACGATCGTTTTGTTTTCAACGATGCTTGATTTTTGAATTTCAAATTTTCTTTTTGCTAACGGTGTTGAAAAATCAAGGACATCAATATCTAATAATTTTTTATAACCATATTGATAAATAAACTTACCAACAAGTTTACTACTTAGACGAGAAACATCTTGAATACTACCTTCTTTTGGTAAATGTTCAACTTCTCTAGCACAAAATTTATTTTGATAAAACGGACAGCCACTACAATGACCACCCATTTCTATTTTAGGCATCAGATTTTTTTCATTATTAAGAATGATTCTATCAACTAAAGCATCAAAATCATTAACTAATGTTCATTCTTGAATTAGTTCATAAAATGATTTTGGTGGTGATTTTGATGCTTTGATTGAACTATCGCTAGTAATAATAAATAATCTAGAAAGATCTAATTCTTCTGTTCGACAATAATGTTTGTTTAAAATCATTATTCTAATATTATTAATTTTAATACCTAATTTAGTTAATGCTAAATATTGAAACATTACGTCTAAAATATGATCTTTTTTAATTGATGTTGATGCTTTAACTTCAATTAAAGAATAAGCTTTATCGATATGATCATAAATTAATATATCAGGTTTGACAACTAATTTTTCCGAAGCAAAAAAACCTTCAAAAATAGCGCTAACTTTATTTTTGATGGCTTTTTTAGTTTCAGAAATTTTAAGAGCTTCATTTTCAAAAAAATCAATATTAATACTTTTATAATTTTCTGTGAAAAAATCTCTAGCTAAACTACCGACTTGCATTCCGTCTAACAAAGTTTCTTGGTCGAGATCATCATCAATATAATCTCCAACATTGTTTTGATTTTTAACTAAATTCTTTTTATTAGTTAATCAAGAAAGGCGAATACATTTTAAATAATTGATGAATTGTGTTTTATTTATTCGCATATTTATTAAAAAATATTAAGTCATTAAACTTAACATTTTACTCCCCGACATTTGTGTCACCGTAATTATTAAATTTTTCTCTTGATCAATAACTATAAAAAAATTACGATATTTATTACCCGATGATATATCTATATATAAAAAGTTATCCTCAATAAATTGATATGAACTATTTTCGATCTGCTTAATAACAAAGTTTTTAACAGCTAATTCTGAATTTTTAGGAATGTTTAATCTTTCTTTTATTCTCTGGATTGCATGATGTGAGAATTGATAATGACTTTTATTATAAAATGACATTTTTAGTAAAGCTTAAATTATTCCTCGTTGTTCTTGTTTTTGCTAAACATATTTTTAATACCTTGGACGCTCTTTTTAAAAATATTGTTGCTTTTTTTAACTGCTGTTTTTGTTACTTTTTTTGATTTGTTAATTAAATCGTGTTTTTGAATAAAGTCTTTTGATTCGACATATGTTTTTTTAGAAATATCTTTAACGAATGTTGTACCTTCTTTAAAGATTTCTTTGGCCGGTTTTGTTGCTGGTTTTTTAGTAGGCGATTTTTTAACTGCTGGTTTTTTAGCCACAGTTTTTTTAACTTCTGAATTTTTAGTTGTTGGCATAACTCACTTCTTTCTGATTTTGTAATGCTAATTTAGCACTTAAATCTCTATTTAATAATGGGCAAACTTGATAATGTTTGCGATAATGTTTATTGAATAAACTAGTACTAACAAATAATGATATTGTTGTTGTTGTAATTAATGTGATTAATATATATAAAGATAATGATTCTATAGTTGTTGTCAATATTTCAACTGCTTGAAATATTGCTAAAGTAAACAGACTAATTGCTACAGTATAACAAGTTACTAAAGTGTGATCAGATAATTTTTTTAAAAACAAAGAAAATACTAATGCTAAAAATGATAAAGCAAAAAATGTTCCCATAAAAATTAACTCGTAATTTTCTGCTGAAGTTTTAATGAAAAACAAGAATCCTAAAAGCAAAATAAACATAATCGCAAAATCATAACTATAATCAGCTAATGAATCGTTTTTGTGATATTTAAAAATTGAAAAAGAAAATAATGATACAAAAATTAAAACACCTAAAGCAATATATAATCATTGGAAATCTTTTATTGTTAAAATTGCTATATAAGAAAATATATATAAAATCATAAAAATACTATATCTTTTTAAAACATCGATAAATTTTGGCAACATATATGCATACACCCCATATTTATATTATACATATTACTCGACTAATATCATAAATTAAAATCTGAACGATAGTTGCTTTATCTATAAATGTTTTATAAGAATTAATTTGACTATTTTTTAAAATCACAAAAATTTGATTAAGTTGTTCAAGATCAATTTTATGAGATTTTTTTAATAATTTTTTAAATCGAAAAGGATGCATTTTTAAAATATCATTAATTTGTTCCGGGCGATAAACAATTGATAAATGTTTAATAATATAAATATTGACAAATTCTTTATTGATGAAATAAAAGATTTGTCCATCTTCAAGATCTAAATGCTGATAAATAGTAATTAATTCAGGAAACTTTAAATCTCAAATTTTATCTAAAAGATCAAAGATTTTATTTGTAATTTTAAAATCACAATAACATTCCACATCAGCTAGTTTAATATTTTTTAAATGTTTGATTTTTGTAAGTTGATTAATAATTTCAGCATCTGAAAAATTATTATTAATTAATCACTCATATAAATCAGCATCTAATTTTAGATTATTATTATTTAAAAATAAATTTAAAATATTTTTTTTAGTCGCTTTTTGATTGAAAGCATTATTGTTTTGAATTATCTTGATATTGGAATTTAATTTCGCTAGTTTTTTATCATCACTAGTTAATATCAGAACGATGTCTTTTTGTTGATCATCTCAATTGCTGAGTAATCGATTTACATCGCTATCATTAGTATAATTTTTAATAAGTATAACTTTATTACTAACTAATAAATCATTGTTAATAAGATGGCTTAAAATCGCCATCTTATTTTCATGACTTCATTGATAGTCATAAGTATCATAATTATTAAAAAGTTTTTTCACTAGTTGTTGATATTGATTGTTAATTCAAGTTTCGTTTTTATCGCATAATAAATAAATCAAAAAATCACCTTCTTAATTATACCATTTTTTCATAATAAAAAACTCGACAATCCATAATAATAGCAACATTGCTAAAGAACAAAAAACTACAACAGTAACATTAAAGATATTACTATTAATGTTACAGATTAAATTTAAGTGATTCAAAAACATTATCATTTTAACTAAAATTACTAAATATCAATTTGTTATAAAACCAATGATCGGAAAAGCAAAATTTAATCAAACTAAAATATAGGCGACCATAATAAAAGGTTCCATAATAATATTATTAAATATTGATGAAAAATTAATATGTTGATCTAGGTAAATGTTGATTGGAAAAATCATAATATTAATAACACTGGAGATGATAATAGTTAAATTTAGTTTTGATATTTTAGCAAAATATAAATTACTAATATTAATAATAATGATAACGATGAAAGTGCAATAAAAACTCAAAATGTAAGATAATGAAAAGATGTTGTAAAAATTTTTATAAAGAAACAAAATCCCAACGATGGCCAAAATATCAATATTGTTAAATTTTCGTTTTAAATAATAGTTATTAATAAAGTTAAAAGTTAGAAAGGCAATTGCTCGCGTTGCTGATATTGGAAAATTAACTAAACTAATATATCACCAAATAACTATTATTGCACTAGCGCATAAATGCTTTTTTTTAATTTTTTTAAAAGTTAAATATCGTAATAAGTTAGTAATTAAAAAATAAATAAAAGCAATATGGAATCCCGAAACAGTTAATAAATTAACATAACCCCCAGATAAACTACTAGTATAAATTAAATTTTTATCATGATTTAACATAATAAACAAATTACTAAATCATTTTAATACTAATCTATTTTTATGATAGTGATTAATTTTATCAATTCGCTTATTGATAAAATTAGGAAAATAACTTTTGATATAAATTTTGATCGGAGTTAGTTCGTATTTAACACCAAGCGATAAAAAATATAATTTAGCGTTGAAATTACTAGTTGATTTTTTAGAATTATGGATCGGCAAGTAAAGTCCTTGATAGTCAATAATTTGATATGCTTTATAAAGATGATGATTAAAATAATTAATTTTATATTTATAAGATTTTTCTTTAACGATTAAATAGTTAGTTTTGACCATTACAATATTAGCACGATGATATAAATTATTATTTTTATGGTTCAAATAATAATTGTTGAAAACAACGCATGGAAAAATTAGAAGTGTTAATCAAATTTTAGAATTTGATTTCACGATTAATAAAATTAATAAGATTATAAAAAATAATCCTCAAGCTCACCAAAAATTACAAATTAAGATTGTGATTATGAGAATTATTAGAATTAAATTAATTAACATTTTTTATAAAAAGAATCATAGTTTTACTTTATTAATTGCAACCGCACCAACACCGTTAATGTTTTCTAATTCATCAATAACTTTAATAATGTGAATTTGTAAAAAATTAAAAATTAATGTGGCACTTTTGACGCTGATTCCACAAGTTGTTAAATCCGATATTTTTGCACTTAATAAATATTTTTTAATTTCGTGACCGCCAACAAACGGAATGATGATTATTTCGCCTTTGGAAATGACACGGTTCAACTTAAGCACTTTAATATTGGCGTAGGCGTCAAAACCACCCGCTCTATGAACTAAACTTATTAATCTTGAGTATTTAGGCATTTGATAATTTCCTGGCTCCTTAATCGCCCCTGTTATGTAAATTTGATTTAACTTAGTTTGATGTTGAAATAAAGTTCTCGTTTGAAAACCTGAAATAACCCCAATTGAGAAAAATGCACTTAAAATTCAGACAAAAATAATTTTCATAATAAAAACCCCCTTTACTTTTATATCAGTAAAAGAGGTTGTTTTTCCTTTAAAAAAATTAATTAATTTCTAATTCTCTTAATGCATTGCTACGAGTAACGATGATTTTTTCACCAACGATAGCTCCACGTTGCTTAGCGATTGCGATCATTTCGCTATCGCTAATCTTATCAATATCTTTTGTTAATGAAATAATAATTCCATTAGATATTCCATAAGATGAAGTTAAAATTGGTTCATCGATAATTCCGAGAACTAAACAGTTCGGACGCATTTTTGAAACTACATCTAGTAATTTTCCAGATCTAGAAACTACAATTGCAAAGCGGTAATCGCCGTTTTTAGATTTTAATGCTAAATTATAAGCAATGTTAGCACGCGGTTTATCTTGCGTACTTTCAAAAGCTGCTTTAAGAAATTTATCATAGTAACCTTTTCTAAAGAAAAATCTTTCGGCTGTTCTATTAATTTTAGACATTACTTTGACACATTCGAATGGAAATTCTCCAACTGCTGATTCTCCCGATAACATAGTAGCATCGGCTCCTAATTCAGTTGCGAAGAAAACATCAGTAACTTCTGCTCGTGTCGGTGAAGGATTGTCAATCATTGATTCTAACATTTGCGTAGCGACAATGACTGGTTTACCAGCTTTCAATGATTTTCTAATCATCATCTTTTCATAGCCGGGAACTTCGTAATAAGGTACTTCTAGGCCTAAATCACCACGGGCTACCATGATTCCATCAGCAGTTGCGATGATATCATCGATATTGTCAATTCCAAGTTGTGATTCGATTTTAGCAATAATTCTAATATTAGTATTGTTGTACATTTTTAAAATTTTACGAATTTCTAAAATGTCATCACTACTATTTACGAATGAAGCAGCTATAAAATCGATATTTTTTTCAATTCCAAATTTAATATCTTCTTTATCACGATTTGATAAGAATGACATTGATAAAGATACTCCTGGTAAATTGATACGTTTGTTAGTTTTAACAACGTGCGTATTAACTGATCTTGTAAATACTAATCCTGGTTCGATTTTTTCAACTATTAAAATTAGTTTTCCATCATCGATTAAAACTTTATTACCAACTTTTAAATCGCTACTCATATCATGAGAAACTGATAGTTCATTAGCTGTTCCTAAAAAGTTTTTGTAATCCAATGTCATTGTACGAATTGTAATTTTAGTATTTTTTAAAATTTTTTGAGATCCGTTTTCCATTTTACCAACACGAATTTCAGGTCCTTTAGTATCTAACATTACTGAAATCGGTGCGCCTAGTTCTTGTGAAGCTTCTTTAGCTCATTGAATTCTTTTAACATGTTCTTCATAGTTACCATGAGAAAAGTTTAAACGAATTGTATTCATTCCACATTGAAATAATTTTATAATTTTTTCTTTTGAATCAGTAGCGGGTCCGATAGTTGTTATGATTTTTGTTCTTTTTAAATTATTTGAGTAATCTGGTTTTATCATTTTAATCACCTTTTTTTATAAAAATTATATATTAATCTTATTGATTGTCGCAACAAAATCAGCGCGATTAATATTGGTTTTTTTAAGAGCGTCTACAATGTCATAATCAACGAATTGATTATTAACGTATCCGATACATCTTGAAGTTTTTGATTTCATTAACATTTCAATAGCTTTACTACCCATCATCGTTGCGATATAAATATCCATAGGTACTGGTGCGCCTCCACGTTGGATATGTCCCAGTGAAGTTGCTCTTGTTGTTGTTTTAGTTATTTTTTCAACTTCTAGGGCAAATTTATGAATATTAGGATAAGTTTTTTCCGTTACTAATATTAAACATGAAGCTTTTTCTTTAGCAAGTGTTTTTTTATAAATTTTATTAATTTTTTCAGGTGTTAATATTTCTCCGGGAAGAGCTGTATAATCGACTCCACTAGAAACAGCAGAAAAGAATGCCAAATCTTGGCATTTGTTCCCCATTACTTCAATAATACCAATTCGGTTATGTGAGTTCATTGTGTCTCTAATTTGGGCAACTGATCGATTAATTGTATTTCACGCCGTGAAGAATCCAATTGTGAAATCACTAGAAGCGATATCATTATCAATAGTTCCTGGTATTGCGATCGTATTAATTCCTAAATCAGATAATTTTTGAGCTCCTCTATAAGAACCATCGCCACCAATAACAACTAAAGCATCAATTGCTAATCTAACTAAATTGTCACGGGCTTTTATACGAATTTTTTCTTGTTTAAATTCTGGGAAACGAGCAGAAAATATACACGTTCCTCCTTGATTTAAAATATCTTCGACATCTTTATTAGTAATTTTTCTAATTTTATTATGATAAAGTCCTAGATATCCGTGTTGAACTAAATATACTTCTAAATTTTGAGCAAAAGCGCTTTTAGATATTGCTCTAATTGCAGCGTTCATCCCGGGAGCATCTCCGCCAGACGTTAAAATAGCGATCTTTTTTACCATTATTTTCACCTTTTTTCTATCAGGATTGCATTCTTTATAACTTAACTACCAATTTTAGTATAATTTAGCATAAAAATCAAGGTATTTTATATATTTAATTAGGAAATAGATAATCATAATTAAATAATTTATAGAATAAAAAAATAAAGTTAAGCACTACTGTGAAATCAATAATAAATCAATCTTGAGTTACTAAATTATTTTTAGCTGGTTGCGATTTTTAACTATTTATGTAGGATAAAATTTTAGTTAGTGTTACTTGATAACGTTCAAGTAATAATATTGGCATTTTAAAAATTTTATAATTAGATATTAATATATACTAAAATAATAATATTAATAAGGAAATGTGTCGTTGTTTTTTTGTTTATATTATAGTCGTTATTGTTGCTGCATTTGTTGTTGTTGTTGTTATTTTTTTTGTAAGAGTATAATATATTTATATATTGAAAAAATAATAATTAATGAAAAGGGGTCGAAATATGATTAATAGTACAGATAAAAAATTTAAAAAGTTGCTGATATTATCTTATATAGTTTTTGTATTTAGTGTTATTCTTTTCATTGTTGGGATTGTTGTTTTACCAGATTTATATTTTAATAAATCTAAAAGCATGACTGATAATGAATATATGAATTGATTATTATATAAAATTTTACCAGTTGCTTTTTTATCACTTATTATTATAGGACTTGAAATTGGGATTTTTCTATCTTCATTGCCAATTTTTAATTCCGTTACAAATTTTAAATCAACAGCCAAAAAAACATGAACCTTGATTGCGATTGGCGTTTTAATGATATTACCAATTTGTAGTTACTTTACATTACCATTATCATTTATAGCTACTATAATTTATATTTTAATTTTAAAATCAAAATATAAAAAAATAAAATATTCTAATGTAGGCCACATTGCTACAACAGGATCTTTTATGACAACTAAGTTTGATAGTGCTGCTACTAATAAAAAAATAAAATGATTTTTATATATTAATGTGATTTTTTTAATTATCTTTTTAATTAACTTTATTGCAAAAGATATTTATTTATCAAATGTATCAAAAAATTCTGATACATGAACTTATTCACAATTAATATATTTTTATAATAATGAATTAAAAACTACAGAGACAATTACAGGTTCTATGCATTTATTTTATTTTATAGTTAATATTTTAATGTTTGTAATTTTAGTTTCACCAATATCTAAAAATATTTTTACATTTAAAAGTTCATCTCGTTATTGAACATTTATTATAATACTTTTTATTTTAACGAGTGTAATTTATATGTTCATTGGTGTTATTTTTGCATTATTCTTAAAATGAAAATACAACCGAATATTAAAAACCACTAAAATTAAAACTAAAAAAACTGAAGTTAAAATGGCAATATAATAATTTTTAATCAATAAAAAAACAACATAATTAATATGTTGTTTTTTTTTGGACTTTAATCGATTAATAAAATTTTAACTTTTAAAAATTATTTTAGATTTTTAATTTTTTTTAAGTTATATAAACAATCAATTCCAGGGAATACAGCAGAACTACCAAGTGATTCTTCAATTCTTAATAATTGATTATATTTTGATAGTCGTTCTGAACGAGCTGGCGCTCCTGTTTTCATTTGACCGGCGTTAAGTGCTACTGCAAAATCAGCAATAAATGAATCTTCAGTTTCGCCTGAACGATGTGAGAACACAGTTGTTCAACCGGCTTTTTGAGCCATTTGTACAGTTTTGATAGTTTCTGTTAACGTTCCGATTTGATTAATTTTAATTAATACTGAATTAGCGATATTATCTTTAATTCCTTGAGCAACGATTTTTGGATTTGTTACAAAAATGTCATCACCCATAATTTGTAAACGATCTCCTAATTCAGAATGCATTAATTTAAATCCTTCTCAATCGTGTTCTCCTAATGGATCTTCGATTGAAATAATTGGGTATTTTTTAATTCACTCTTCATACATATCGATAATTTCTCTAGTTGTTTTAACAACGTTGTTTGAGAAACGGAAACGATATTTACGATATTTTTTATCTTCAGTTGGTCCATCATCTAATTCTGAAATAGCTGGATCTAAATAAATAGCAACGGCTTTATCTCCATGAATCGCAGGATTGTAACCAGCTTTTTTAATCGCTTTAACGATATATTCTAATGGTTCTTCATTATTTTTAAGATCGGGAGCGAATCCACCTTCATCACCTAATGCTGTTGAAAGCCCATCAGCTTTTAAGATAGCTGCTAGTGTGTGATAAATTTCTGATCCAATACGTAGCGCTTCTTTGAATGTTTTAGCACCAATTGGAGCGATTTTATATTCTTGGAAGTCAACTTTGTTAGGTGAGTGACACCCTCCATTTAAAATATTAAATAAAGGAACTGGTAATTCATTAGCGGCTGCACCACCAAGATAACGATAAATTGGTACTCCTAATTCATTAGCAGCTGCTTTGGCAACTGCTATTGAAATTCCTAAAATAGCATTGGCTCCTAATTTAGATTTATTTTTAGTACCATCTAATTTAATCATAAATTCATCGATTAAAGCTTGATCAGTAACATCAAACCCTTCTTCGATAATTTTTGGTCCTAAAATTTTATTTACATTAGCAACGGCTTTTTCGACACCTTTACCGTTATAACGAGATTTTACGCCATCTCGTAATTCTACTGCTTCTTTTTCTCCTGTTGAAGCACCAGAAGGCACCATTCCTCGACCGAATCCGCCTACTTCTGTAGTTACTTCTACTTCGATAGTAGGATTTCCACGTGAATCTAGAATTTCACGGGCATATACATCAATTATTCTTGACATTTTTAATCTACCTCTCTTTAATTAATTTGAAATGATTTGTTTTAACCTAAATAATTATAAACTATTTTCATAATTAAATAAATAATTTTTGCTTTAATTTGTGATTAATTATAAAATTAAGGTATAAAAGGTAGTACATATCTTTGAAAAAGATGAGATTTCAAAGATATAGTTGATTGCGAGGTTTAAATAGATAATGAAAAATATTAAAAAAATGATTTTAATTTTTATTTTAGGAATGTCGGTTTTTCTCGTTGCTTGTGGTAATAATGATGAAAAATTTTATACTTGAGTTGATTTTAAGCTTGAAGCTAAAAAAGAAGCAATTCAAAATATTGTTCATAATAAAAATGGTCTTAAATCGTGGAAAAATGATGATGATTTTAATAAGGTTTCCGTTGTTATCGAAGACGACAAACAAATTGTTATTATCAAAATAAGTGATGATACGCTTCATGAAGTTGCTGATTTTGAACTTCAATATTTTAATAATAGTACTTATAATGTAAATGGATGACATCCGTTAAATTGACGAAATAATTATTATAGTTGAAATTTATTTAAAATAGCAGTCGATGCTCAGTTTGACAACAGTGCTTCGATTAACCAAGTTATTAAAAAAGTTGATCCTACTATTAATTGACCTGATGTTGTTGTAAAAAACAAAATTATTCAAACACCTGATAGTCTTGATAATGGTTCTCAAAAATTTCGCATAATATTTGTTCTTCAACAATCATCATTGATTGAGAAAATTCAAACTTATGACATTATTTGAGATTTAAATGACTTAAATCATAATAATGGTCAATATAATATTAAGAACTGAACTAATTATTTATGAACAGATTATCAGCAAGATGCTGAATTTATATCAGCTCAATCATTAATTAATTTTTGCTCTCCTATAAATTGATATATCGATCCTAGTAAATTAACAATTAAAAGTCAATCATCTTCTGATAAAAACCACACTGTATCTATCACAATATCTAACGAAGAAACTGCTAACAAAAAAGTATTAAGTTTCATTTCGCTACCATTTGATACAGAGAATCCACTACCTTACACTACTAAGAATCCACAACAATGAATTTGTGATAAATGACTCGACTTTTTAAAACACAGTCGTGATTTAGCGTTAGCAAATGATATCAAATTTAAACAAGGGATCGTTTCATATTTAATTGGTGCCTTCAGTGACAAGATGACTGGATGAGACGGTAATGTAGTCGCTAATGTTAAAATTTCCAACATTAAAAGCATTGCTGGCGAAAACCCTAATTTAAAATTAACTTTAACGAATAATGAATCCAATGTAACAAATAAAGTTATAAACGTTATTTATTTATGAGATGCCCAACCTTATTATTCTGCAAATTGATCATTAAAATCAATTTATTAAAATTTTATTAGGAGATTTCTATGACTATGACGAAAAAAACTATCAGAATAATGCTATTGTTTAGCGTTATGTTAATTGTTGCCAATATTGTATTTAATGTATTTTTTTGATTTATCATTCCTGATAATTATCAAAAAAGTGGTAATCTTAATTTCATTGTTTTCATCGCCCATCAAGGTGTAATGTTAATTTTAATGGGCTTGCCATTATTGATTTTGAATATTGTTTTAACGATATTTTTATTTCCTTTAATAACTCATAATTTTGATTTAAACAAAACTCCTAAAAAGATATTTTGAAAAGTTTTAATTTTTCCATTAACAATCGTAACTTTTGGTTTATCAATTTTATTAATTATTATCTTCGCTTTGAAAAAAATGAAATCAAACAAAACAATTTAAATAAAATAAATTTTATCAATCGGAAAAAACCAATTTTTAAAATTGGTTTTTTATTTTGCAATAATTATTTAATTATCTTTTACTTTACCTAATTTTATTTGAAAAATAATTCTTGTTATTGAGCGTGTGCATATACGATAACATAGCCAATACGTTCAACAGATATATGGATTCCACTACCTTCATCTACCGCAATTCATGTGATTGCTCATTCAGCTAGTAGCGCTAATACAACTCCTAATACGAAGGGATTGCTAGCTGATAATTCTAGAATTGGACCAATTATTTCAGAGACGTCAGCAACACCAGCAGTGCCCTCGATGATCATCTTGTTAATTTCAGAACCGCTATATTCAGAAATTCAAATATCATATCCTCATCAATGTCTTTTACACCCATCTCGACCATCTTTTAAGTTGGTCTTTTCACCACTATAAATGATATTTAAATTTTTAGATAGTGATTTTGTATCAATTTTATTAGTATTAATATATGTAGTTATCATCGCATCTATATTGGCTGTTGCGGCTTTTTTTACTGCTTCCGTATTACTAATTGCGCAATATTACTATTAGTTCCACTTGCGATTATTCCTAATGACATTATAATTGTTTTTAACATTTAAAAGCTCCTCTTGTGATATAAAAAAATAAATTAATAGTTATGTCTTATCACATTCATTATATATGTTAAAAAAATCATATTTCCTTTATAAATATTTATTAAATTATTGGGTTATTTAATAAATATCGATTACTGATCAAATCTTAATTTTAATAATAAAAACCAAATAATTATTAATAAATATTGTAAAAATTTATAAAAGTTTTATAATATATATATGTGAAAAAATAGTGTAGTAGAATAAATCTTGATTTATAAAGAAAGGAAAATTAATATGATGAAAGTACATTTTTATACAAGAATGCAAATAATATTTATAGCCACTATGTTATTGATTCCTATTACGATCGGATATGTTGTCTTAAATTATATTTGCGCTTCTTATTCTGATGCTGGTATGGTGTATTGATTTTTTAATCGTCTATTGCCGTTAGCAATATTTAGTATGACCTTGCTAATATCAGAAATTATTATATTTAGTTTTTTTGTACCAATTGTTAACTCAATGGTAACTTGAAAAAACAAACATATTCAATATTTATCATTAATAATTATGTTTGTTTTAATGGTCGCTACTTATCATATTGCGACAGTAATATTTGTAACTATCGTTAAAATAAAAAATAATCATAATCAAAAAAAAGAATTTTATCAAGATCTCCAAAACAACCTTATTACAGATACCAAGTCTCACAACTTCAACAATAATATTTAAGATCTATACTTGAAATATATTCATTAGTTATAATAAAATTAACATAAAAAAAACCAACATTTTAATGTTGGTTTTTTAGTTTAACGATTAATTATTATTAGTTATTTTGAATTGCTTCAATTGCTGGTAATTTTTTACCTTCTAGAAAAGCAAGTGATGCTCCTCCACCAGTTGAAATATGACTGAATTTATCATGATATCCAAAATTAATAGCGGCTGCAGCACTATCGCCACCACCAATAATTGAAAAGATTTTATCTTTTCCAATATTGGCAATCGCTGAACAAATTGCTTTAGTCCCGTGAGCAAAGTTTTTAAATTCAAATACTCCCATCGGTCCATTTCAAACAACAGTATGAGCTTTAGCGATAATTGCTTGATATTTAGCGACTGTTTTTGGTCCAATATCAAGTCCCATTTCCGTATGTGGAATTTCATCAACTAATCGATAAGTTGGTTTTGTGTCAGCAAATTCTTTAACACAAGCAATATCGACAGGTAAGATTAATTTATTGTTAGCAGTTTTTAAGATTTCTTTAGCTAATTCTAGTTTATCGTTTTCAACTAAAGAATCACCAATTTCTTTACCTTGTGATTTTAAGAAAGTATATGACATTCCCCCACCAATTAAAACGTAATCTGAAATTGTTAATAAATTTTTAATAACATTAATTTTATCAGAAACTTTAGCGCCACCAATAATTGACACTAATGGTCTTTTAGGGTTTTTGATTGCTTTTTGTAACATTCTTAATTCTAATTCAATCAAACGTCCGATAGCTGATATTTTAATATTAGCCGCGATTCCAACGTTTGAAGCATGACTTCGGTGCGCTGTTCCAAAAGCATCATTAACAAAAATATCAGCTAAGTTAGCTCAATATTTAGCTAACTCTTGATTATTTTTAGATTCGTAATTGACAACTTCGCCATTAACAACATCTTGAAAACGAGTATTTTCTAACATTAAGATATTACCAACTTCTAAATTGGCAACTGCTTGATCAACTAATGGTCCGCGATTAGCAGCAACAAATTGAACTGTTTTATCTAGTTGTTTACTTAACTCGGCCGCGATATTATGAAGTGATTTTGTTTTTTTGTCAGCTTCACTTTTAATACGTCCTAAATGCGAAAGAATAATTAGTTTGATGTTTTTATTTAATAATTCTTTAATCGTTGGTAGTGCCATTAAGATACGGTTATTATCAGTAATTTTACCTTGTTTATTAACCGGAACATTGAAATCAACTCTCAAGATGACAGTTTTATTTTCAATGTTCTGTAAATTATCTAGTGTTTTTTTATTCATGGTGGTTCTCCTCGTTAATTACTTCGGCTTTAATTCATTTATTGAAAACAACTAAAGCGATAATTGAAATTATAAATAAGATCAAAGCTAGAATATTAATATGAGTATAATTAACATACGATATTTTTATGTCGTTAAAATTACTATAACTGAAAAAAGCGTAATTAATAATTAAAATTAAATTGATAATGATTAATGCTCAAGCTTGATAAATTGCTGATTTTAATCAGAAAGCGAATACTTCTTGAAATTTGCTAACTACGTATATTGCTGAAACTCAAAACGCAATCAAACTAAACAAGAATAAACAATTTGTTAATACAAAAATACTTGATTGAATATTGTTATTAGAAACTTGTTGTTCTTGACTAATAGGAAATAAATTAGTTATTTTAAAATGATTGTCCCCGATTAAATAAGGACCTAGAAAGATCGCCATTAAAGTTAGGGGTGGCATCATAAATAAAAATAATCTAGTGATTAACCTTTTTTGTTGAGCATTAATGTTTGAGTTCATATGATTCCTTTTTGATATATTTTTGTTTGTTTTTTAAACTTTTAAAATAGATAAATATTAAATAGTTAAACAATAATCCTAAAACAACAAATCACATAGTTAATAATCAAGATAAAATTGTTGAAGGAATTAGACTACCGCGGAAAACGATTAAAATTACAATCCAACTCGCTCCTAGCATTCCTAGCGAAAACAAGCGCATTAAGCGGGAATGTTCTGTGGAAATTTTTTCCAAGAACGTTAAGATGATCATAATTGAAATAACAGCAGCAACACCATAAACGATAATGCCACCTAAATGTTCAAATGGGTTTTTAACGATAACGCCAAAGAATAAATTATATACTCCTAAAAGCAGTAATATCATTGACCCGGAAACACCTGGTAATAATAAAGAAAAAGAACTTAAAAATCCCGCTAATAATAATTTTAAATAATCTTTTTCAGTTAATGCTCGATTATATTTATGAGCATGATTCTGTTCGGGTATCCCGTGTTTATGAATTACTATCGTTAGTCCAATTGCCATTAACGCTAGAAATCCGGCTAAAATTAAAGATACACTTAAAAAATTTTGTTTACTGAAAAGTTCTCTATGACTATATTTATTATTATTAAATTTTAAGATTTTGATATTTTCAATTTTGTTGAAAGTGAAAACCGAACCAAAAACAAAAGATGCAAAAAGTCATGTAATCGACATTGGGATGTCGTTAAAATGTTGTCAAAATTCATTGTTTTTAAATTCGCCATCTAAGAAATAAGCGACATATTTAGATATTCCTAAAAATCCAGCTGCTCATCCGGCCACAAAAACCATTCCAAAAGCAAAGTTCAACCATCATTTTAATGATCTTAATCTAAACTCTAAAAGTTGTTTTCAAGAATTAACAATTTTAGAAATATAACCAGTAATGTTGATTAATGTTCCACCTGAGAAACCAGGAACAATATCACTTAAACCAGTGATCATACCAACAAAAAAGTTTTTTATTTTTAATCAAATTTCTTTGATAATTAAATTTTTAGTTTTTTTTTCCATTGTTTTAAATATCTCCTTTATTTAATACTATAGTTCTAATTGAAATTGATTTTTTTCTTGAAAATCTTTAAATATTCCCATTTCTCTCATTTTTAAAACTACCGTTTTATTAATACTAGTTCTTTTCATAATATCTTCAATTGAATAAAATGGTTGTTGTTCTCGTGAAATAACAATCATTTTAGCAACATTTATTCCTAAACCATCGATAACAGTAAATGGAGGCACTAAAGTTTTATCTTCGTGATTAACAATCCATTCATCTACTAACGATTTTCGAATATCAATATTCGAAATAGTATATCCTCTTACATACATTTCTAAAGAAATTTCATAAATAGGTAATAAATTTTTTTCTTTTGACGATATTGGTATTTTATCATTAATTCGTTCTTTTAAGGTAATTATTTTTTGTTTAATGAATTCTTTACCACGAACACAAGTTTCAATATCAAAAATATCACACCTAATTGAAAAGAAAGTTGCATAATAAGCTAGGGCATAATACCTTTTAAATCAGGCAATTCTTCAGGCCATAATAACATATGCAGTGGCGTGGGCTTTTGGAAACATGTATTTAATTTTAATACAAGAATTAATATATCATTCTGGAACATTATGTTTTTTCATATCGGCCATTCACTCAGCGCTCAGACCTTTACCTTTACGAACTGATTCCATAATTTTAAAAGCAACTAAACTATCGATCCCTTTACTAATTAAAAAACTCATAATATCATCACGACATCCAATAACGTCTTCTAACTGACAGACATTATTTTTAATTAAGTCTTTGGCATTATTAGTTCATACATCAGTTCCATGACTTAGTCCTGAAATCTGAATTAAATCAGAAAAATTCTTTGGCTTAGTAGCACTAAGCATCTTTCTAACGAATTGTGTTCCGAATTCTGGAATTCCAGCAGCACCAGTTGTTTCTCCTAAAATTTGAGAAGGTTTTATGCCTAAAGTTTCCGTTTTTGAAAAAATCGCCATAACTTCATCATCATTGTTAGGAATATTTTTAGCGTTAACGCCAGTTAATTTTTCCAACATTCGAATCGCAGTAGGATCATCATGACCTAGTAAATCTAATTTTAATAAATTATCATGAATGGCATGGAAATCAAAATGCGTCGTTAACCATTCTGATTTAGTATCATTGGCAGGAAAGTTAATTGGTGTAAAGTCTTCAACTTCATATTCTGATGGAATAATAATGATTCCTCCAGGATGTTGTCCAGTTGTTCGTTTAACACCAATACAACCACTAATTAAATGGTCTATTTGAGCTTTTTTAGCAGGGACTATGTTCATTAATTCCTCATAAGCTTTAATATATCCATAAGCGGTTTTTTCGGCCACTGTCGAGATTGTTCCGGCACGATAAACATTTTTTTCACCAAAGATTTTTTTAGTTCAATTATGAGCAATCGCTTGGTATTCACCAGAAAAATTTAAATCGATATCAGGAATTTTATCACCGTTGAAACCTAAAAAGGTTTCAAAAGGAATATTGTGACCATCGCCAACTAAAGTACCTGGACAGTTAGGACATTTTTTATTTTTTAAATCATAACCACTGCGGACTTTATCAGTTGGTTGAAACTCAAGATAGTGACATTGTGAACATAAATAATATGGTTCTAGTGGATTCACTTCAGTAATGTTTGCTAATGTCGCTACTAATGAAGAGCCAACTGAGCCCCGTGAGCCGACTAAATAACCAGCCTTGTTAGATTTATCAACTAGTTGGTGTGATATCCAATAGATGACCGCAAAACCATTATTAATGATAATTTCTAATTCATAGGAAATTCTTTTTTTAATAATTTCGGGCAGTTTTTTGCCATACTGTTTATAAGCGTTGTCATAAACTAATTTAGTTAGTTTTTCTTCTGATCCTGGAATAGTCGGTGTGTATAAATCAGTTTTTATTGGCACGACTATTTCACACATATCAGCTATGATATTAGTGTTTTTTATAACAATTTCATGAGCTAATTGAGAATCATTTAAAAACTCAAATTCAAACAACATTTCTTTAGTATTACGTAAATGTTGTTTTGGTTTTTGATAACCGGGATTGGCGCGATTAAATAATGGATGAGGGCGCCCACCAATACCTTTACTATTAATATAAATATCTCGAAAGATTTGTTGGTGTGGTCGTAAATAATGTGCATCACTTGATGCAATGATAATTTTATTAATTTTTTTAGCAGTATTAATGATTTTTAATATGACGTTTTTAATATCCTTAATACTCATTTTTTCTTGATGAGCTAAATAATCATAGACTGATAAAGGTTGTACTTCAACATAATCATAAAAGGCCATTGCTGATGCTAATTTTTCGACCGATGAATTAGCGGCTAAATTAAAAATTTCATTATTGGAACAACTAGTCCCTAATAATAAATTACTTCTTAATTTGTTTAATTCTGATTTGATAATTTTTGGTTCTTGGGCAAAGTATTTAGTATGTGATAAAGAAATTATTTTAAATAGATCTTTTAATCCAGCATTGTTTTTAACTAATGCTGTGACATGGTTTGAACGTAAATGACTTCAAATTTTTGCATCTTGTAATTGATCAATATCTTGTCAATTAGTGATGTTATGTTTTTTAATTTGTTCCATCATAATTACGAATATTAATTGTAAAACTTCAGCATCATAATCTGCTCGATGGGCAACTTTTGTATCGTAACTAACATTGTATTTTTTAGCAATCGTTCCTAAACGATGACGTTTGAAAGTTGGATTTAATAGTCGTGATAATGCTAGTGTATCAATCACTAAGTTGGTGATTTCGCCTAATCCATATTTTAAAAATTTAGCTGCTAGAAAACTATAATCAAAATTAGCGTTGTGTGCTACTAATGCTGTGTCTTTGATTCAGGCTGCAATTTTTTTCATTCCTGATTCTTGATCAATAGCATCTTTCACCATTTCGTTATTAATGCTAGTTAGCATAATAATGTTAGGCGGAATCTCTTTATTTGGTTTAATAAAAAATTGTAATTGGTCAACGATAACATTATTTTTGATTTTGACAGCTCCGAATTCAATAACATCATCTAAATTAGCTCATAATCCAGTTGTTTCTAAATCGAAAATAATATATTCATTATCTAATATTGGGGCTGATTTTTTGTTATAAACTATCTCTGTTAATTCAGGAATAACATTTAGTTCACAACCATAAATAATTTTTAAGGGATTTTTGCTAGATTGATATTTTGATAAACTATTATACAAATCAGGAAAAGACTGCACACTAACATGGTCCGTAACGGCGATTGCTTTGTGTTTTCAAGCTAGCGCTGTTTTAACTAATTGTTCTGGGTCGATCACGCTATCCATCGTACTCATCTTCGTATGAACGTGTAATTCAACGCGTTTTTCAGGAGCGTTATCGTGGAATAAAATATCTTTATTAATTTCAGCAAGAATTTCAAAATTACTCATTCAAATAATTAATTCTTTACTATAAGAATCAAAAGTAACATCACCATAAATAGCAATAACATTACCAACTTTAATAGTTGCTAATTCTTCTTTGCTTAATCTTTTGGGACTATCGATTCCTTTAACAATGATTGAATTTTCAAAATTTGTAATTCAAAAATTATATAAAAATCGACCAGTTTTAGTTTGAAAATAATCAAGTTTAAAAACATTACCTTCGATTTTAACACTACGTAATTCTTGACTAATATCAGAAATTTTAGTTAGTTGATATTTACTACGATATTTTTTAAAGACTGGTTTGTTTTTCGGTGCGATTGGTTTGTTGGTCACTGTTTCTTGTTGGGGCGAAACTGGAAGCACTTCGACATAATTACTCTCATCGATATGTTTGATAATTAAATCGTTAATTTTTATTTTAACAAGTTTGATTTTAATTTTTAAATTATTAAATCCATATTTAGCAAAAATATTTTGTCAAATAATAATTTTTTTTTCGATTTCAAATTTTAAAGAAGGTGACGAAACAGTAATATTGATTTCGTTATTTTCGAAATCAATATTATCTAATTCGATTAATTTTCATAAATTTAAATCTAGAAGTTTATCATTGTTTAATTCTGCTAAATGCGGTCAATAAGATTTGAATAATGCTAAATTTCAACTATTATTTTGAAATTGAAATTGAATGATCGGATTGTATTTTAAAGTTTGGCAAGCTGTTTGAAAGGCGATCATTTCATTTACATTAGCAATTTTTGGTAATTTGATAATTATTTGGAGATTGCGATTAAGTTCATTAACACCAAAAAAGATGACTTCACTATCAACGAAATCATATTTAGGTGTAAAAGAAATTTTTTGAAAAAGTTTTTTAATATCTAACATCATAATTTTAAGTAAAAATATCTTTCAATAGTAGGCCAAAGAATAAAGCCATAATTAAGACTAATCCAACGACACTTAAATAAGTGTTTACTTTTTCAGGCATTTCTTTTCTAGTAATAATTTGATAAACTAATCCCAATCCTTTATAACCATCCATTGGTGCAATTGGTAATAAATTAAAAATTGCTAAACTTAATGATAAATTTCCCATTAAGAAAAAGAAATTAGCGAAGTTATGTCAAATGTTTAATTTACCAGTTGCTTTACCAACTTCTACTAAACTTCCTAATCCTGAAAAGTTAAACGTAAAGATATGACCAATTGCTGTTAAAATACCTTTATTTTCTAATCAAAAATTCTTTCAAAATGGATAATGTTTAGTGCTTGATTGTGAATTCATAATATAAATTGCAATCGCTAAAGCAATCATCGCAAACAAGAAATTAAGAATAATTCCTGCTGTAATAAATAAAAGTCGTTTTCACATAGTTGTGTTTTCGTATAATTGATTTTCAGGAATAATTGATTCATGGGTTTTAACTAAATCCCCATTGATTTCTTTGTAACCATACAAATTTGGAAAGAAATATTTAGCTGATTTTTGAGCAACTAAAACATATCCACCTAAAGGTAATAGTCTTAAACTATATTCTGTTTCCTTAATTTTTCATTTTAATAATTTAGGTCCAAATCCAATAGCAAATTCATGAACATACATTTTGCTTAATTTGGCAATTATAAAATGCCCAAATTCATGTAAAGTAACTAGAAACAATACGATAATGATGACGTTAAAAGTTAATAGTAAACCGTGCATTTTATCCTCCGTATTTATTTTTTATTTTTATTCTAATGTTTTTATCAATCGTTTCGATTTCTGATAAAGCCGGAAAGGCAATTGGTTGGTGTTCTTGTAGATGTTCTTTAATAATAGTAGTGATTTCTACAAAAGTAATTTTACCTTCAAGAAACAACGCAACTGCCATTTCATTAGCAGCATTTAAAACTACTGGTCAAGAAAGTTCTTGATCTAGATAAGCTGTTCCAATGAAAAATAAAGGATATCTTTTTTCCTCTAATTTTAAAAATTTCAATTTATTAAAATCTTCAATTTTTAGCGGTTTAATCGGGTTGGCTTGTCGCTCAGGATAAAACATCGCATATTCAATTGGTAAGATCATTGTTGGTCGCGATAGTTCTCAATGGAGTGAACCATCGATAAATTGCACGCCCCCATGTAAAAAGGAATTTGGTTCAATCATCACTTTTATTTGTGATAGTGATAGATTGAATAATCATTTTGCTTCATAAACTTCAAAAACTTTATTCATCATTGAAGCGCTATCAATGAGAATTTTTTTACCCATATTTCAAGTTGGGTGATTAAGCGCTTCTTTAATAGTGATGTTTTTGAAATCGGCAATATCTTTGTATAAAAAAGGACCTCCACTAGCAGTTAAAATGACGAAATTAATTTTTGAAAAAGTTTCTTTTTGTAAAATTTGTCAAATTGCACTATGTTCGCTATCGAGCGTTAATAGTTGTGATTTTGATTTTTTCAAAGCACGCATTATTAAATGACCAGCGACAACTAACGACTCTTTATTAGCTAATGCTAATGGTTTTTTTTGTTCAATAATTGTGAGCGTTGGTCTTAATCCAAAAATTCCCGAAAGAGCATTAATAGCAAAGTTATATTTTGACTTTTTAATAAAATCGACAATCCCAGTTTTACTTGAAAAAAAACTAATCTTGGGAAATTGTTTTTCCAGATTAATTTTATCTTCTTCTTTAATTACATAAATATTTTTAACACCTAAGTTATTAATTAAGTTTGGAATGACACTAATATTGTAACCAATGCTAGCACTAACTAATTGGAAATGTTGTGGAAATTTTTCAATTACTGATATTGCTTGTTGCCCAACTGAACCAGACGCTCCTAGCAATAATATTTTTTTTCTATTTAAATTCATAAAAGATAACTCCTCTTAATTAATTATTTACTATATAACAATATTAATAATAATCCGAATGTTACTGCTACGATTGAAATTGAATCTAAACGATCCATTATTCCACCATGTCCTGGTAAAAGATTGGAAAAGTCTTTAATGCCTTGTTTTCTTTTGATAACACTAAACATCAAGTCGCCTAACGGTGAAACGAACGATAATAACGCTGCTACCATTAATGTATTGATAATATCAACAACTTGTTGAGGAAATGTTTGATCACCGAAACTGAAGCCTTGATTTCAACCAGTTGTTAAGTGCAGAAAGTAGCCATAAAGGGCAGCAAATGTAAATGCTGATAAGAATCCTACAACAGCTCCTTCAATCGTTTTTTTGGGGCTAATTTTAGGCGCTAGCTTGTTTTTACCAAGCAGGCGTCCTCCAACATACCCACCGATGTCACTTAAAACAGCAACCCCGATAATATAAACAGTATATTTATAATCAAAAACACTTAATAATATAATAACTTTACCAAAACAAATCATCAATACGATAATTCCAAAAGGGTATAAAATATCCTCTACGAGAAATTTTTTATCAAATAAAGTTAATATTAATAATAAAAAGGGAATGAAAAAAAGATATGGTGTGATCGTAAAAAAATCATTGATAATATTTTCTAATTTAATTTTATGATTAGTATTCATTGTGATGAATTTTAAGAAGGAGTAATTAGGTAAAAAAACTAATAAAATAGTTAGAAAAACCATGCTCCACACTATAAATTGATTTCAATTACGATGATTTAATAATTCATAAGTTCCAAATATAATAATCACACTAAAAAAAGTAATCGCAGCATAGCGAGCGTATATATATTGCGATGACGCAAAAAATATCACAGGAATAAACAATAAAACTAATATTGTTCCCGTTATTATGCGCTTGCGATGGTTGTTCATTTTAAATGATGCCATTATGATTACTCCTTTTAGCTTATGTTATGTTTCCAAATCTGCGATTACGCGTTAAAAATCATTCAATATCTTTAATAAATAATGAAGTATTGTAATCTGGAAAGTTCACTTTTTGAAAAATAATTTCCGAATAATCTAATTGTCATAATAAGAAATTAGAGATTCTTTGTTCTCCTGATGTTCGAATTAATAAATCTAGCGGTGGTAAAAAACCACTCAGCAGGACGTTATTAAATTGTTGATTATTAATTTCGGAAAAATCATTATTATTCTTTTTATCAATAATTAATTTATTGATAGCATGAATAATTTCTTGTTTTGATCCATAATTAAACGCTATTGTTAACGTTAAACCACTACATTTAGCAGTCGATAGTTCGAGTTTTCTAATTTTTTTAATTAATTTAGGACTAAGTTTTTCTTCAAAGCCAATTCATTTAATTTTGATATTTTGCGCTAAAATAATTTCAACGTTATTATAGCTGAAAAAAATATTTGCGATTCTCATTAAATATTTAACTTCTGTTTCTGGTCGTTTTCAATTTTCAGTTGAAAACGTAAAAATCGTTAAATATTTTAAATTAATTTTATTAGCACAAAGAATAATCTCTTTTAAATTACGTAATCCAATTTTATGTCCGAACGTTCTTTTTTGCTTTTTTAATTTAGCAAATCTACCATTACCATCTAAAATTAATCCAATATGATTTAATTTATTAGCGATATTAATCATCTATCTAGATTGTCATTAATGTTTTTTCTTTAGTATTTGTTAACGTAGCAATTTCAGCAATTTTAACATCAATATTTTTTTGAACAATATTTTGTTGTTCGCGAATTTCATCTTTTGTTAAATCAGAATTAGCTTTAATTTTATTGTTATAATCGCGACGAATATTACGAATTTGAATTTTAGTATCTTCGTGAATTTTTTTAACATCTTTAACTTTAATTGTTCTGATTTCTTCTGTTAAAGCAGGAATTTTAATACGAATTTGATTACCTTCATTTAAAGGATTTAAGTTTAAATTTGATTTATTGATTGCCGCTGAAATAGTTTTAACATCATTTTGATTAAACGGTTTAATTAATAATTGCATTGCATCTGGTGATGAAATTCCACTTATTTGTGAGATTGATGTTAATGTTCCATAATAATCAATTTTAATATTTTCTAACATTTTTGGGTTTGCTCTTCCGGCTGAAATAAGATCAAAACGTTTTAACATTTTATTAATAATACTTTGTAAATCTGTATCTAAATTATTTTCTCAATTATTCATAGTAACTCTTCTTTCTAATTAATTTTTATCTTTTAAATTATTACTTACGATTGTTGTAATACTGTGGTCAGTATTAGTTAGTGTTTTAACGATACTATTTGGGCGATTAATATTAAATACTAAAATATCAATATCGTTTTCCATACAAATCGTAGTTGCGGTTAAATCCATAATTTGAATTTTTTTCTCAAAAGCTTCTTTAAAACTTAAACGTGAATAACGTTTTGCGTCTTTAAATTTGATTGGATCTTTATCGTATATTCCATCAACTTTATTTTTTCCCATCATAATTAAATTAGCTTTTAATTCGGCAGCGCGTAATGCTGCTGCTGAGTCGGTTGTGAAAAAAGGCGACCCGGTTCCACCACTTAAAATAACTATTTTACCATTATCTAAATGATTGATAGCATTTCGTAAAATATAGGGGTCGGCGATTTTATCCATCGGTATTGCTGACATTAAACAAACGTCTAAGCCCGATTTTTTTAAACTTACTTCTAGTGCTAGTCCGTTCATAACAGTGGCAATCATTCCCATATAATCAGCCTGAGCTCGATCCATACCTAACTTTGCAGCGCTAGCTCCTCGTAAAATATTACCCCCACCAATAACAATAGCTAGGGAAATTTTTTGTTTTTTTAATTCTTTAATTTGATTAGTTAGATCTTTGATTTTATCGTTATCAATGATTAAGCCATTTTTTTGTTTACTCGACAAGGCCGCTCCACTTAATTTTAATAAAATTCTTTTATACATGAACTTCACCTCAGTTTTAATATAGATAACTATTGATTATATAACACAATTATATAATAAAAAAAATAATTAAAAAATATTAATTATTTTTTTCAAATAAGATTGATGTTAATTAGTTAATTGACTAACTTCGTCGGCAAAATTAGTTGCTTTTTTAGCAATTCCTTCTCCCAATTCGAATCTAATCATAGTTTTGATTCCTTTACTTGACTGTAAAGCAAACTTCCCAATTTTAAATTCGGGATTTTTCACGAAAGGTTGATCTACTAAACAAATTTCGGCTAATTGTTTATTTAATCTTCCAATTACCATTTTTTCAACTATTTCAGGTTTTTTACCTTCACTTAAAGCTTGTTCTTTTAAAATAGCAGTTTCTTTAGCAATGTAATCTTTGCTAATTTCGCTTCTATCTAAAAAAGTTGGTCGCATTGCAGCAACATGCATCGCAATATCGCGAGCAGCTTGAGCGTTTGTTGAATCTTTTAAAACAATTAAAGTTGAGATTTTTCCGCCCATATGAACATAAGGACCAAAAACATCTTCTGAATTTTTAGTAACGATTTTAAAACGACGAAGGGCGATTTTTTCACCAATTGTAGCAGTTGCATCAGTAATTAAATCACTGATTTTTTTACTATCAACATTAATATTTAATGCTTCTGTTAATGTTTTAGGATCGTTATTTAAAATGTTTACTGATAATTTATTTACTAATTTTTTAAAATTATCATTTTGAGCAACAAAGTCAGTTTCTGAATTTACTTCAATAACAACTGCTTTATTACCTTTTACAAAAACTGATGTTAATCCCTCAGTAGCAATACGCCCTGATTTTTTAGCAGCTTTTGCAATTCCTTTTTTACGTAATCAAACAATAGCATCTTCCATGTTACCGTCACTATCAACTAAAGCTGTTTTACAATCTAGCATTCCGGCTCCGGTTGCATCACGTAATTCTTTAACTTGTTTTGCAGTAATTGCCATAATTTATTTTACTCCTTCAGTTTTCAATAACTGTATTAGTTCACTTTTTTTAAGTGCAGAATAACCTTTTAAATTATTTTCTTTCGCAATAACTTTAAGTTCTGTTAATTTTTTAGCTGAAAAATCAATTTCAGTTGCTGGTTTTTCTGATTTTGTTTCAACAGCAGGTTTTGGAGCTGGCGCTACAACTGGGTTTGTTTCAACAACAGGAGTTGGCGCTACTTCTTTAACCGCTTCTGTTTTAACATCGGCAGCTTTTGCATCTGCTAATTTAACATCGGCAGCTTTAACAATAACTTTGATTTTTTTAGTTTCTGATTTTTCTGGAGTTGCTGGTATATTTTCAGCAGCTTCAGCAGCAGTTTGAAGCACTTTAATAGTATTACGTTTAACAAATTTTTGAGATTTGAATCCCGGTTTGTTTAATCCGCGGTTACCGAAATATGGATTTTCACTTGCGATATTTTGGTAAGCTATTTCTGGTGTTCCACCTTTAACTTCAACAATTGCATCAGTTAATAAAGTCATAATTAATTTTAAAGTTTTTAAAGCATCATCATTAGCGGGGATAATGTAATCTACGCTATCTGGGTCAGCATTAGTATCAACTAGCCCAATAATTGGGATACCTAATTTACGAGCTTCATGAATTGCATTTTGTTCTTCGTTAGGATCTAATACAACAATTAATGATGGTAAATTGTGCATTCCTTTGATACCTTCTAAGAATTTTTGTAATTTTAGCATTTCTTTGCTAAATTTAATTCCTTCTTTTTTAGTATAACCTTCGAAGTTGTTTTTAGCTTTGTTTTCTAAAATTAATAAATGACGAACTCTTGATTGAATCGTTTTAAAGTTTGTTAACGTTCCACCTAGTCATCTTTGATTAACATAAAAACTTCCAGCGCGTTCTGCTTGTTCTTTAACTATGTCGCGGGCGTTACGACGTGTACATACAAATAAAATACTACCTTTTTTGGTGGCATGATATTTAATTACTTTGTAAGCAACCTCTAGACCTTTGATAGTTTTTACTAAATCAATAACATGGGTTTTTCCTTTTACACCATGAATATATGGTTTCATTTTGGGATTTCAACGTTTAGTTTCGTGCCCGAAATGTGTACCAGCTTCTAATAATTTGATTTTTGATATGATTGGTGTCATATTATGGTACTCTCCTTGTTTGTTTTGGCTTTCCCTTATTAATTAAAATACTTTATCCACAAAAACTTCTAATATTATAAATATTTCTGCACTTGGATAAAGATAAAATAAAGGTGTTTTTTAAAATATACTGGGCATTCTAATGACAGACTAATTTACCACTAAAACACTAAGATAAGTATAACATTTTTTCATTAAAAACACAAAGCTTTTTGCTTTGCGATTTTAATCAATTAGTTTAATTTTATCAACAATAATATTGACGTCTTTTATTTTAAGTGCAATTAATTCCTCATAATATTTTTGTAATACATTATTTTTATTATTAGATCCTAATTTTTCTTCGTACTGATCGAGCAGTAATAAACTTTTTTTAACAGCATCAAAAACAGCGCTTCGTGAAACAGCTAATATTTCAGAAACTTCTTTTAGTGACAAATCTTCTGCTAAATATAACCAACTTGATTGTCTTTGAGTTTGCGTTAATAAATTACTATATAAATCAAATAATTTTAAATAGTAGGTTCTTTTTTGAAGACTAAGCATAACTAATTATATTAATTTTAACGCTTTTAAAATTTTACTAGACATATCAATCGATTTTCCTTCAAGAGGAAAATGGTGAATGTGAATTGCGGGATTGTCATTAACTTCTAATACTCGATAATCTCCAGGAGTAGTATTATTTTTGATAATAATATCAATTCCAGTGATTTTTAAATTTAAAATTTTACTAATCTTGATGGCAATTTTTTTATAGAAAACATTAGTTTTTGAAGTCGCATCAATAGTTTCTCCACCACTAGAAACATTTGAATTATATCTTAATCAAGCAATTTCTTTATTTGGTAGTTTGCTTTTTAATGTTAATGCTTGATGTTCTAAATTTTCTAATGTCATTTTATCAGTGGCAATTTTTTCAAGCGGTTTCTCGTAATTTTTACCTCTTTTTTCATGCTTGTTCTTGTCATCGATCAATTCTTTAATAGTTTTAATTCCGTCACCAACAACGTTAGCTGGGCGACGTTCTAAAACACCAGCAACTTTATCATCGATTACTAAAAAGCGGTATTCTTTACCTTCAACAAATTCTTCAACTAAAACTGATTTTGAATGAGTCAGTGCTAATTTAACTGCTTTTTCATAATCATGTTTGTCTCATTTGCGATTTAAAATCGTTACTCCATCTGAAAAATTAGCAGATTTTGGTTTAACAACTATTTCTTTATCGACGAACGTATTTTCGGCTTTTTTAGCAGCTTCTAAACTTTCAAAAACAACGCCGTAAGGAACTAAAATATTATTATTTTTCAAAATATATTTAGTAATTGCTTTATCTTGAATTAACAATGTTCCAACTTCACTATTCAAACAAGTACGAGTTGCTTGAATAATATATTCTTTTCTTTTCGTACGTTGATTTTCTAAACATAATAAATTTGATTCAGGAGCAACTTTTAAAATTTTTACACTATTTGTTAGCGCTGTTCCTAACAATATTCTAGTTGATAATTCTAAATTCTTGAATTTATCATCAAATTCATCAATTTCATTATTTAAAGTTTGTTTTTTATACTCGGATAGTTTACCAGTTAATTCTTTTAAAGTTTTAAATTTTTTACGAGTATGGCTAATTATTTGATCTTGATGTTTAATAAAGTGGTTCACAAATTTATGGATTTCTGGTTTTTTTATTTTACTATAAAAAGTTTCCATTTGTTTTAAAATTTGATGAACTTCTTTTAAATCTTCATGTGATTCAATTCCTAGTGCAATATTATTATTTCTTTCTATAATTTGAGCAAATTTAATATTATCAATAACTTCGTTTTCATCACTAAAGTTATCAAGCATTAAAAAGACTAAGAATAAATGAGTGAATTTAATAACATCCATTTTCATCCCTAATGGTGTTGAGGGATCAATATCGATATTGCGAACTTCTAAATATTCAACGATGTCTTTGAATTTAGTTTTTAATCGAATTGGTTGAAAGATTTCACCTTTCGATAGTAGCTGTTTATTATTTAATAACGTGTTTAATTTTTCTTTAAAATCTTTGTAATTATTACTTGATACTAAAGTTTTACCCGTTATTGGATAACCATATTTTGAGTTTCTAAAAGAACGAATATGTTTTATAATTTTTTTAACTTGTTTTTCGCCACTCAGCATTTTTTGATATTCTTCATCTAAACAATTACTAACACCAAATAAATAAGTGATCACTGATTGGTGTCTTATAAATTGACGATATCCTTTGAAATAGATTTCGTTTTTTAAACTAGGAACATCGATGCTTTTGAGCGCTGCTAATTCTTTTAAGAACTCTTTGTTAAAACTAAAATTAAAATGAATTCCCGATATTAATTGTTGTTGGTGACTATATTTACTCATAATGTGTTTACGATAAGTATGTGCGTCACGGCCCATTTTTGTAATTCCACTAGAAGCAATCGGCACTTGATTAATATCTTCATATTTTAAAGGTAATGAATAATTTAATAAATATTCATCATCGACGATTGCTTTAGTTGCTAAATAATTTTGCATTTTTAAAAATGAAAAAGCTTCCTGATAACTTTTTGTTACTGGTGTTATGATTTCCAATTGCGCTTCCGCGAAATCAACTTGGAAATAAAGATTAGTTCATTTATTTTTAAATGGGTGACGGGCGTCGCTAATATCACCGTTTAAGCGCACTCGCATAGTTTCTCGTTCTAAACCGAAATTACCGCTCAAGAAATCTAGATTTAATAATTTTTCAAATTCCATGATAACCATCTCCTTAATAATATTATAAATTATTGTTTAAATAATCGTATTATAATTCTTGGGTTAAACCATTAATAAATTCAAATAAATCAAATTCAGCTAAATCTTCAACTCGTTCTCCGAGTCCAATAAATTTAACATCAATGTTGAGAAGATCCTTAATCGTGAGAATTATTCCCCCTTTAGAACTACCATCCATTTTAGTTAAAACAATACCATCAACTTTGGCAGATTCTTGAAAAACACGTGCTTGATTAATTCCGTTTTGACCAGTAGTAGCATCTAGAACTAATAATGTTTCAACAGTAGCGTGAGGTGCTTTTTTAGCGATAACTCGGCGAATTTTACTTAATTCGTTCATTAAGTTAACTTTGTTTTGTAATCGTCCAGCAGTGTCGCATATTAAGATATCACTATTGTTATTTTGGGCGGCAATGATGCCGTCAAAAATAACTGAAGGGGGATCTTGATGAGCTTTTTGAGGATTAATACATTCAACATTTAAACGCTCAGCTCAAACGTTAAGTTGCTTGACAGCGCCAGCGCGAAAAGTATCGCCTGCTACTAAAGTAACTTTTTTATTTTCTTGATTAAATTTATGCGTTAATTTAGCAATTGTGGTCGTTTTACCAACGCCGTTGATGCCGACCATTAAAATAATTGATAAACCATTAGGATTAATATTTAGCGTTGTTTGAGAATGTTTTTGGTTAGCATAATTCAAAAACATTTTATCTACAATAATTTCATTAATAGCTGAGGGATCACTAATTTTATTGAGCGTGATTTCTTGACGCACAGCATCGCTAATTTCCATTACGATATTCATAGAAATGTCATTCATGATTAACATTTCTTCTAAATTTTCAAAAAACTCTTCATTAATTTCCGATTTTTTATATAGTAATTTTAACGCTCTTGAAAAATTAGAGCTTGATTTAGTCATCCCGGCAACATATTTATTAGTTTTATGAACTTTACGAGTTGCTTTTAGGGATTTTTTTTCAGCTTTTAAAACAGCTTTACTTTTATCAGAAGTAGTGTTTTTGCTAAATTTGGCTTTGACTTTTTTAAAAAGACCCATTATTTTGCTTCCTTACTATTAATTTGGTGATTCTTGATTTGGTAACGTTGCTTCCGCTTCTTGTGATCAATCGATAGCATCTTTTAATTTGACACCAACAATTTTAGTAACTCCAGGAGTTTGCATCGTTGTTCCATATAAGATATCTAAATATTCCATTGTTCCAGCACGATGAGTAACTACGATAAATTGAGTTCTTTCGGCAAAACTCTTTAAATATTTACCATAACGAGCGACGTTAGAATCATCTAACGGCGCTTCGGCTTCATCTAAAATAACTAACGGTAAATGACGAGCTTCCAAAATAGCAAATAATAACGAAATCACGATTAATGATTTTTCGCCTCCAGAAAATAAAGTTAATGTTTTAATTGATTTTCCTGGAGGCTGTACGATAATTTCAATCCCACTATTTAACATATCATCAGGATCGCTATATTTTAAATCAGCAGTTCCGCCATCAAACATAATTTTAAAAACTTTTTTAAAA
The DNA here is from genome assembly GCA_965237585.1 of Mycoplasmatales bacterium. Taxonomy (GTDB): domain Bacteria; phylum Bacillota_I; class Bacilli_A; order Mycoplasmatales; family JABABV01; genus JABABV01. The sequence continues at coordinate 445,326 of OZ250146.1, forward strand.
TTTAAGCGTACATCAATCATTAAACTAGAAAATTGTTCTAGCATTGATTTATCCATATTTTTAATAGCAGTTTCAATTTCAGTTTTGGCTTTTTCAATTTCGGCAGCATTTTTTGATAAATGATCGTAACGATTTTTAATAGTTTCATATTCTGAAATAGCATCAATATTAACATTACCAATTTTTTCCAATATCAAGATTAACTCTTTAACTTTTTGACGCGCTTCTTCAATCGGCAACGTTAACTGATAATTATTGAAAGCATATTCAAAAGTTAATTTATATGAATGATTTAAACGTTCAATATGATTTTGCATTAAAAGTTCAAATTTATTATTAAGAACTTTTAAATCACTAGTTGCTTCAATAATTTTATTAACTCTAGCATTGTTTCCATTTAATTTTAATTCTAAATTTTGAATTAATTTAGCAGTTGTTAAAATTTCAGTTCTTTGACTTTGAATATTAGCTACTATTTTATCTTGCTTTTTATGTAAGAAACCGAGTTTTTGACTTTTACTATCTTTGATATAAATTAAATCTTTAGCTTTATTATTAGAAATTGCTTTATATTTATCGACTAACTTATCAAAATTAATGAAAGCAATCTTTTTTTGTTCGCCTAATTTAGCTAAAAGAAAATATTTTTCTTGATAATTTTCTTTTAGCTTTAAATTAACTTGTGCTAAATTTGTTAATGCTTCATTAGTAATATTAAGATTATTTTTAATGTTTGTTATTTCATCATTATGAGTTTTGATCTCATTTTTGATAGCTTGGGCATTGTTAGATTTAATTTTATTAAATCCTCCACTAATTGTTCCGCCAGGAAAAATAGCATCACCATCAAGCGTAATAATACGGTAACGAGAATTTAAACGTTTGTTTAATTCGATCGCATTAGTTAAATTATCTGTTAGGAAGATCCGATTAGTTAAAAAAGTTAGTGCTTTTTTAAATTTAGGATCAATGTTAATAACGTTACTAATAAGATCGATAAATCCAAGCGTATTGTTTGCGATGATTAAATCTTGGTCTTGTAAATGACGGATTCGTAAATTATTGATCGGGATAAAAGTTGCTTTTCCGGCACGGTTTCTTTTTAAGAAAGCGACTGCCCCTTTAGCACTTTTGCTATCATGACAAATAATATTTTGTAAATTTTGTGATAAACAACTCTGAATTGCCATTTGATATTTAGAATCATAAGTAATTAAATTATTTAAAATGTTATGAATTCCTGGAAGTGATTCTTTATGTTGTAAAATAATTTTAACACCAGGAAATAAGAAATCTTGCTTTAACAATTTTTCTTTTAAAATAACTACTCTAGTATCGTTAACATTTAAGTTACGATTTAAATTATTGATTTTTTCCGATAGTGTTTCTTTTTCACTATTACTTTTATCGATATCGCTATTTAATGATTCTAAATCTTTTTTAATCATTGTAATACGATCTTCTAAAGTATCAGATTCTTTTTTAGCATTTTTAATTTTATATTCTAAAGTTTTAACTTCTTTTTCACTTAAAGTTAATTTATTACTATTAGCAATTTCGTATTTTTTTCTTTCATCTTCGCGGACAATATCAATTTCTAATTCTTTAATATTCTCATTAATTTCTGTTAAAGAATTTTGTAAATCACTAATAAGTTTTTCGTTTTTAAATTTTGACTGATTTAAAACGTTAAGTTGAATTTCTAAATTAGTGACTGTTGCACTTAGATCTTGATGTTGCTGATCTAGTGTTTTGATTTTACTAATATTGATTTGAGAATCTTTGTTTAAGTGATTAATATCTTGTGCTAGAAAAGCAATTTCGATCGCTTTTAATTCGTTTTTATGTTTTAAATAAGTGCTTGCTTTACTAGCTTGGCGTGCTAGTGGTGCTTTTTGTTTTTCTAGTTCTTCAACTAAAATATTAATTTTTTCTAAATTATCAGTTGTTCGTGCTAGTTTTCGTAAAGATTCTAGTTTGTGTTTTTTATATTTGCTGACTCCGGCTGCTTCATCTAAAAAATCACGAAACTCCTCAGGTTTAGCTTCTGCTAATTTTGAAACTGTTCCTTGAGAAATAATGCTTAATGATGATTTGGAAATTCCGGCTTCCATTGCTAATTTTTGAACGTCTTTTAAGCGTGATTTCACGCCGTTGATTAAATATTCACCGGCGCGATCACTGCGATATAAACGACGCGTAATTGATATTTCATCAAAATTAAGCGAAAAATGTTTATTGTGATTTGAAAAAATTAGCGTTACTTCTGCCATGTTTAATGGTTTTTTTAGCGTACTACCATTAAAAATAACATCTTCCATATTCTTACCACGTAGTTGTTTTGCTGATTGCTCGCCCATAACTCAACGGATAGCATCGTTAATGTTTGACTTCCCACTGCCGTTAGGACCTACAAAACCAATTAAATTGTGATCGAAGTTAATTGTAATTGGGTTAGCAAAAGATTTGAAGCCATGAGCTTTAATTGTTTTTAAAAAGTTCATTTATTAATTACCTCTTGTTAAAAATTAGATCTCTTTATATATTAATTATATTATTTATTTGATCTTTTGTTAATTATTAGTTGTTGCTAGTTTAGAAAGTGCTGCTGTTGCGGCTGCTTCTTCGGCCATTTTTTTAGTTTTTCCATAACCTTGACCATACTCAATCCCATTGATGAAAACTTTTGAATGAAAGTTACTTGAAGATGATGCGATATCTTGATAATAAACTTCAGAATTTTTTTCACTTTGCACTAATTCTTGTAATTTAGTTTTACTATGTTTTAAATTCGTCAACGGCGTTTGACGAATTGCTTCATATAAAGTGAAATCTAGAAAACGATTAACGTTTTGCATTCCTAAATCTAAAAATATGGCTGCTACTAAAGCTTCGAAAACGTCTTCTAATAATGAAGAAGATTGGTTGATTCGATCTTCGCTTAAAGCACCTTTTCCTAAAAGAATGTATTTACCAATGCCAAGATTTTGACTTAATTTTGAAAGGGCGGTTTTGTTAACATTTTTAGTTCTAATCAGACTCATTTGACCTTCATTGATTTCGCCAAAATATTTATAAACGAAAACAGAAGTACACATTTCGATAATTGAATCTCCTAAAAACTCTAAACGTTGGTAGTCGCGGCCTTTCTTATATTCGTTAACATAAGATGAATGCGTTAGCGCTTCTTTATATAAATCTAAATTACGATAATTGATTTTTAAAATTTTTAATAAATCAGCAATGTTTAATTTAGGTTTTGTTATTGGTGCTTTGTTAGGTTTATTATTTTTCTTATTTTTGTTAACTTTAATATTTGGGTTAGCCTTGTTAGGGTTAACCTTATTTGGATTAACCTTATTTGGGTTAGCCTTGTTTGGGTTAGCCTTGTTTGGGTTAGCCTTGTTTGGGTTAGCCTTGTTTGGGTTAGCCTTGTTTGGGTTAGCCTTGTTTGGGTTAGCCTTGTTTGGGTTAGCCTTATTTGGGTTAGCCTTATTTGGGTTAGCCTTATTTGGGTTAGCCTTATTTGGGTTAGCCTTATTTGGGTTAGCCTTATTTGGGTTAGCCTTATTTGGGTTAGCCTTATTTGGGTTAGCCTTATTTGGATTAGCCTTATTTGGATTAACCTTATTTGGATTAACCTTATTTGGATTAACCTTATTTGGATTAACCTTATTTGGATTAACCTTATTTGGATTAACCTTATTTGGATTAACCTTATTTGGATTAACCTTATTTGGATTAACCTTATTTGGATTAACCTTATTTGGATTAACCTTGTTTGGGTTAGCCTTGTTTGGGTTAGCCTTGTTTGGGTTAGCCTTGTTTGGGTTAGCCTTGTTTGGGTTAGCCTTGTTTGGGTTAGCCTTGTTTGGGTTAACTTTATTATTCGTCTTGTTTTTATTTATTATATTAGTCTTATTGTTGTTCATTAAGAAAATCCTTCTTTCAGGGTATCGAATAAGTTCGTATCTAGAGCTTTTGAAGCATTAATAAGGGCATTAGTCATTGCTTCACTATCACTTGAACCATGAGCTTTAAAAACTAACCCATTGATTCCCATAATGACCGCTCCATTGAAACGTTTCGGATCGAATTCACGATGAAGTTCACGCATTTTTTTACGAATTAATAAAGCTTTCATTTTCGTAAAAAAAGAACTAGTAAGTTTTTGCTTTAAAATTCTAAAAGCAGTTTCGGCACCAGCTTCCATTGATTTTAAAGCAATGTTCATTGAAAAACCATCACCAATTGCAATTTGAACATTATCATTTAAAATATCAAATGCTTCAATGTTACCATAAAAATTAATGTCTTTGTTGGCACTTAATTTTTTATTAGCTTCAACATATAGTGGTGTTCCTTTGCTTTTTTCAGTCCCATTGTTAATTAAACCAACTTTGGGATCGCTGACTTTATACATTTGGCGATAATAAATACTGCCACAATTTGCTAATCTATTTAATTCATCAGCTGTATAAATAATATTAGCACCAACATCAAGCATTACTACTGGTTTGCTATCAGAATTTAAAACAGTCGCTAATAAGGCTGGTTTTTTCATTTTAGGAAAGCTTCGAATAATATGATAACTAGCTGCCACAAGTGCCCCTGTTGGCCCTGAACTTAGCGCTAAGTCAGCTTCTTGGTTTTTAACTAAGGCCAATGTTTTATACATTGATGATTCGCGATCGCGACATCCCGCTAAGTTTGATGCATCCATAGCTAGCGCGTTTTTGGCATAGCAAGGTTGGCAATTTAAATTTTTATTTTCGGCCAAAAACGGATCGATGATTGCTTTTGGTCCAACTAAAGTAATTTGATATTTAGAAGATTTTTTTAGAAAATTTTTCACGGCTATCAAATTTGATTCTGGGCCGCAATCACCACCCATAATATCTAGGGCAATTATTTTTTTTGTCGTTGTTGTCATTTTGATTAAAACACCTCTTTATTAATTTTACATTATATTAGTAAAAAATGTCTAAAAATAATTAGATTTATTGATAATACGCAAAAATAAAATTAAACTACAATCTTGTAATTTAATTTTATTCACGCCTCATTTTGTTATTCTACGCCAATAACAAAATGATAAATTGGTTGATCCCCTTGTTTTACTTCAACTTCTAGATTATAAGTTTCTTCAACGAATAATTTGATTTGGTTAGCAACTTCAAGCGTTGTATCCACACCATAAAATAAAGTAACAATTTCTGAATCTTTAGTAATCATTTTTTTCAAGATGCGTTTTGCAGTATCTAAAATACCATTACGAACAACTGCGATATCTTTTTCAATAATTCCTAAAAATTGTCCTTCTTTAATGTGAAAACGTTTATAAGTTGTATTTTTAATAGCAACTGTAATCGCAGCACTAGCAACTGTTTTAATAGCTTGGCGCATATTTTTGCGATTAACTTTTAATTTTTCAGTATTATTAAAATACATTGCTGCTAAAATACCTTGCATAATTGTTTTCGTAGGAATAACAATTACTTTAGCGCGTTTTTCAACAGCAGCAGCTTGTTCAGCTGCTAAAATAATATTGCTATTATTTGGCAAGATGTAAACTGTTTTAGCGTTAACATGAGCGATCGCGTTGATGAAATCTTTCGCTGATGGGTTCATTGTTTGTCCGCCACTAACAACATAATTAACGTTAGTGTTTTTGAACTCTTCAATGATTCCTTGGCCGTTAGCAACGGCAATTAAAGCATTATTTAATTCGAAGTTTTGTTTATTATATTGTAAAGCTTCGACATTAGTATGTGGTTTATTTTTGATTTCAGTTTCAGATCCATAATGGTTTTCAGAAACTTGTAATGTCATATTATCAATTTTGATCGATTTAAAATAACCAATTTTTTGAGAAATATTTAAAATGTGTCCTGGTTTTTTAGTATGAATATGAGTTTTAATAATATTATCATCAGCAACTACAACTACTGATGTTCCAAATTTTTCTAAATCTTTAATATAGCGTCCTTTATTAAAGATTGCTAATTTTTTAACATCATCAACGATAACGATAAATTCAGTACAATAACCAAAATTACCACTTAAAGTTTTTGATTTTAATTTGATGTCTTTTAATTTTTGGTTTTTTTCTTTAATCTTAGTAATGATTGAACTATTATTTTTTATTGGTTTACCTAAAAATGATTTTTGCATCCCAATAAAAAATAATAATAGTCCTCGTCCACCAGAATCAACAACACCAACATCTTTTAATACTGGTAAAAGATTAGGTGTATTTGCAACTGATTTTTTAGCAGCAGTAATTAATAATCCAAAATATTCATCAAAGCTCATGTCGCTATTAATTTTATCGATTAAAGCTTCACCAACTTGACGAATAACTGTTAAGATTGTTCCCTCAACTGGTTTCATAACAGCAGCGTATGCTGATTTTTTAGCTTCTAATAAACAAGCATTAAAATTAACAACGCTTAATTCAGTGCGTTCTTCGTTAATCCCTAAAGAGAAGCCTTTGAAGATTTGTGAAAAAATAACTCCCGAGTTACCGCGAGCTCCTAATAATAAACCTCTAGCAAAAGAAGACATTAATTTAAAAGGAGTATCAAATTCTTTATCACTAATTTCATTAATTCCCGAAACGGCCGTCATTGCCATATTCGAACCAGTGTCACCATCTGGGACAGGAAAGACATTTAAAGAGTTAATCTCTTCTTTGTGGTTAGTTAGATTGTTTGTGCCGGAAATTAACATCTTGTGTAATAAATCAGCATTTATTAATTTTAAATTCATAAGGTTCTCCTAATTTATTTTTCATAAATCTTCATAAAAGATAGATATATTATACTATAACTAATCAGACTTTAACATTTTGGTTAAAACACGCTTTTTGTTAAAACACGTTTTTATATTATACCACGAACATAATTAAAAAACAAAACTTCGAGACCATACAATAAGTAGATATTTCGATATTTTGTTTTTTAATTTATTGCTATCACTAAATATTATTATTAAGTAGTTGCTGCTTGTTGTTCTAGAATTTTTTCTTCAGCATTAGATTCTTTTACTAATTTGAAGTTTTTGTTGAAGTTTTTAATTAAATAAACACCCAATATTCCTGAAACACTACAGACTAGTATATTACTGACCATCCCTTGGAAGATTCAGTAATATACAACGTTATGATTCATTGCTTCTGAAACAACGACTCCTAAATAAGTGATCGGAATATTAATAACTACGCGGATTGTACTAATCGCAAATGCTCATTTACCAATTCCACAACCTTGATAAAGTGATAAGACTGAGTAATACATTCCTAAAGTACATAAAGTGATTCAACCAACACGAGCTCCTAGCGCCCCATCTTTTAACGGATGAACTGAAATTGTTCCTGGTAGTCCAGATAAAGGACTAGTTCCGTTTCAACTGATGATTTGATTATTATCAATATTTTTATATTGATTAAATAAATGAATGTTTAAATGCTTGAGAGCATTTAAAAATTCCCCTTTATTATAGATTTGAATTCCATTGTCGCGAAATTTTCAAATCCGTAATAATTCTTTCGGAAAAACTTCCAAAATCAAAGTAACACATAAGAGATACAACGTCATTGCCCCTAACGTGTAATAGAAGGCCTGAATAACGCGCTTATAGTTCTTGGCACCGTAATTATATGATATGACGGCTCGTCCCCCTTGAGCGAAGCCAAATGCGGGGGGAAAAATTAAATAGAGAATCGGCATGATGCCGCCTAAAATATAGATTCAATATTGTCCGGCTGAAATGCCGTTATGAAAATGAAGATCACTAACAAAAATATTTGTAAATGTTCTTGTTAGTGAAAGTCCAAAGTAACGCGCAAACGGTGTTAGACCAATAACAAATATTAATCATAAGATTCGGAAATCAAAGCGGAAATGATGTCATCTGACTCTTAAGAGTGAATCTTTGAAAACAAACAAGACAAGCATTAAACCTAGCAATGCTTGGAAAGTTTGATCAACAGAAGTAGCGATTGCCGCCCCTTTAAGACCCATTTTTAAAGGTCCCATAAAAATATAATCTAATAAGACATTAAGAAAGGCAGGCGCGAAACTAATAATAGCGGCTGATTTCGAATGGCCCTCTTGTCTTAAAAATCCGGCAAATATTCAAGAAAATAACAATGGTACAAAACCAACAATAACGTAACGATTGTAAGCGGTTGCTTTCGCGATCGTTTGTTCACTCATTGATCCACTACTTTGTCATTTAATAAATGTGCCTTGGAAATATCACATAAAAATTGTCATTGCGATACCTAGAAAAAAACTAATCGCCATTGTATTACCCACAATTTTACGAGCTAGTCCTGGTTTTTTAGCACCAATCGCAACTCCAAAACGGGTCGCCCCTCCTAAAGAAAACAAGGCCCCCATTGCATTCATCAATAAAAACACTGGACTAGCTAGCGCCATGGCTTTTAAAGTTGAAGTTGGGTCATTAACTAAATGAGCTGCTAAGAGACGGTCGGAAAAATTATAAAGTCCTAAAACAACCATTCCTATAACGGCGGGAATTGATATTGTTAAGATTGTTCTCAACATATTAACTTCGGTAAATAAATGTCTTTGTTGTTCGGCTGATTTTTTCATATAATATCCATCATTTCTGTATTATCATTTTAATATTTGGGCAATATTATTAAAATATTTAAAATCTAAAAATCAATTTCTAAAATTATGTAGCAAAGTTATTATAAACTAAAATTATAAAACAATGTTAAAAATACTTATTTTTTTAAAAAAAGTAAAATATTTATGAAAATTATTAATATTATGTTATTATATAGAAACGTTAATACACAGGAAATATTTATTAATTTTTGAATTATGGTAATTCTTGTTGTATAATAAACGATAAACTATATTTTATTAAAAATTTAATTGCAAAGGAGTTTTACTAATGGCACGTAAAGATGATATTACTAAAAAAGGCGCTTTAAGTGGAAATCGCCGATCACATGCGCTTAACGCTACTCGTCGTAAATGAAACTTAAACTTACAAAAAGTTAAAGTGTTAGATGAAAAAGGTCAACCACAAACTTTAAAAGTTAGTGCAAGAACAATGAAAACATTAAGAAAACAAGGTAAAATTGTTTAAAGATGTTTAAAAAACTACTATTAAGGTAGTTTTTTTTGTATAATTTTATTAAATTGGTCTCTAAGAAAGATAGGTGTTTATAAATTTATGAAAAATAATAAAAGTAAGAAAATTAAAAAAGTTGATCGCTTAAAAGCTAAAAATATTATTCGTGAAACGAAAGATCATAAATTAATTATTAATAAAACGACGACGCCATGATTAATTGGGATTGATTTAGATGGCACATTATTAAATGATGATGGGATTATTTCTAAACATGATGTCAAAGTTTTGAATCATTTAATTAATGCTGGTCATTATGTGGCGATTATTACGGGGCGTCCTTGAAGAGGAACGCTCCCAATTTATAATCAACTAGGTATTAAAAATTCAATGGTGGCAAATTATAATGGTGGTTTTATTCACAATCCAAATGATTTAGCATTTGAACCACTAGTACGCGTAATTTCGCGCGATATTGTTAAAGATATTTTAGAATCGTATGATAAAGATCGCGACATTATCAATATTGTTATGGAAGATAATCGCGCTGTCGTAATGCGTAAACGTGATGTTATGGTTGAAAAATTCTTCTTTTTTACTAATTTAACTAGTATTTATGAAGGTGATTTATTAAAACATTTAATCATTGATCCTTTGATTTTAATTATTCAAGTAGTTGATTATAAAGCCGCGATTAGAATTCGTCAAATTCTAATCGCCAAATATAACAACGCTCTATATATTAGATTATGACCTGTTAAAGATGGTAGTTTCTTTATCGATATGTCTTCGATCGGGGCCGATAAAGGAACCGCCTTAAAAGAGATCGCTATCCATTATAACGTTTCTTTAAATCATACTTTAACATTTGGAAACGACTTTAATGATATTGAATTAATTACGATTGCCGAACATGGCGTAGCGATGAAAAATGCCGTTGATGAAGTTAAAGCAGTCGCCCAATATATTACTAAAAACGATAACAATAATTCAGGTGTTGGTAAATACGCTTTAAAATTTATTGAAAATCATGTTATTCAAATCGAGAATATTAATAAATAAATAATTAGTCAATAAAAAAAGTTAACGTTATGTTAACTTTTTTTATCTTCAATTTTGTCGCTAAGTTCTTTAGGACTATTGAGTTCGTTTAATTTATTGGCCAGTGTTTTTGAAGTTCTTCCCATAATTAACGTTACTGAATCACTCATTTTAAAAGTTCCTGAAACTGATTTTAACGATTTTAATAAATCTAAATCGATCGCTTCAATATCGTGAACTCAGATTTTAACTTTACTAGTTTCTGCTTTCGCTTTTAAAATGTTTTGATCCCCACCCATAATCTTTAAAAAACTTTCAAATTTAAATGGTAGTTTTGATAAACTCTCATCAATTTTACTTTTTCGGACTTTAAGGGCGCTTCCCATTCCGTATCATCATAATGCTGGAATTGAAATAGCTGTAAAGATAACTAAGCTAACTGTTGCTATGTCATAGCCTGATACTGAATTAAGAATTATAGATAAATTGATAATGTCATTCATTTTATTTGTGCTCCACTTCTGTGTTGATTGTTAATTTTTCGCGTAAATATTTCATTTGATTCTTTTTTAAATTACTAATGATTTGTAATTTTTCTTGGCCATAAGAAATTTTTACAGCATTAGTAATTTTAACATTAACATTGATGCCATCCAAAACTAAATTTGGTTTGATCAATACTTTTGGTTTGAATAAGACATAATTATTAGTTGAAATTATTATTGGTGCCCCAATTGAACGATGGTCATTATGTGAAATTGGGGCAATTTCTAGCAGTTGAAATACTGGCGCGTCACTAAAAATAATTGACCCGCCAATACTTTTACCATAACCAGTCGAGCCAATTCCTGAAACTAGTGCTAAACCACTACCACGGAAAAATTCAAATAATTGATCATTAATAAAAAGTTGACCACTAATAGTATGACTATTATCAATTAATCTAATTTCATTTAAAGCAAAAAATAATTCTTGATTGTGCTCAATCGTTAATAATGGTTGTTGAAAAATATTTTGTTTTAAATGGTTATTAATAAATAATTCTGTTAATTTTGCTTCTCAATTAGTTAAATTACAATAACTAAAAAAGCCAATTTTACCGCTGTTAATCGGAATAAAAATTGCTTGCTTATTAAATTTAAAATATTTATTAACTGCTCGTAGAAAGGTGCCATCACCACCAACGGCGATAACAATATCGGGTTTAGTAGTTACTTTATTGAGATTGTGTTTTGATAAAAAATGGTCTATTTTTGCAATTAAATCTAATGATTGTGGATAATTGTTATGATAAATTAAATAATTCATAATATTAACCTCGTTTTTAGTTTTTAATTTAAATTAATTTGACGATCTTTTTCTAAAGCTTCCTTAGCGTTCACAAAATCACTTTCACAAGCTCGACATTCTTCTGATTTTAATGGACAACTATCGCAATCATAAGATCAACGACGTAAATATTTTGGTAAAAATATTCTGATGTCATCATTATTATAGCCGATTTGTAAAGTTTCTTTAGCACTATCTACAATAATAGGTCTTTTTAAAATGCTTGGATATTTTTTAATAAAATTAATAATTTCAGAAATCTTCATACTATTAATATCTAAATTACTAGATTTGAAGATTTTTGAACGAGTTGATATAATATCAGCAAACCCATTATCAGTTAATTTTAAAATGTTTTTTAGTTCTTCTTTGTGTAGAGTACTTATAAAAATGTTTTTTTCAATATATGGGATATTGTAATGTTCTAATCATTTTTTCGCTTTTCGACAAGAACCACAAGACGGTGTTGTATATATAACGATCATAAATTACTCCTTCTTTTCAAAAAATGTTTTTTTTCAAAGTAAAAAATATTATAATAAATATTGCATTAAATAACAAGTCAAAAACATAATAAATTAAATAAGGAGTACAATAATGAAAAAGATGTTATCAGGAATTACTGCAACTGGCAATTTAACAATCGGAAATTATCTAGGTGCTATTAAACAATTTATCGAATTTCAAAAGCAATATAAAATGTATGTTTTTATTGCTGATTTACATGGTATCACTGTTCCAATTGATGCTAAAGTTTTAAGTTCTAACATTCGTAATATCGCAGCTTTATATCTAGCTTGTGGTTTAGATCCTCAAAAAACAACAATCTTTGTTCAATCAGATATTAGTGAACACGCTAACTTATCACACATTATTTTATGTTCAACAACGATTGGTGAACTTTCACGAATGACGCAATACAAAGATAAATCACAAAAACAAAAACTAAATAATAATACTAGTTTTATCCCCACTGGGATTTTAACTTATCCAGCTTTAATGGTTGCTGATATTTTATTATACAGTCCTGATTTAGTCCCAGTTGGTCAAGATCAAAAACAACATGTTGAATTAGCTAGAAACGTAGCTCAAAGATTTAATAATAAATATGGCGAAATTTTTAAAATCCCCCAATTTATGACTCCAAAAATTGGAGCCAAAATTATGTCACTAAAAGATCCGGCTAAAAAAATGTCGAAATCTGACATTAATAAAAAGAATGTTATTTTTTTATTAGACTCGCCAGAAGAGGCTGCTAAAAAAATTAAACAATCATTAACTGATGCTGAAAATAAAGTTTATTACGATAAAGTTAATAAACCCGGAGTCGCAAATTTAATGACAATTATGAGTGGAATTACTGATCTTAGTTTTGATGATATCAAAACTAAATATCAAGATTTAGGTTATCGTGAATTTAAAACTGACCTAGCTAATATTGTAGCTGAATTTTTAACAAAGATTCAGCTACAATATCACGCGATAATTAACGATGAAAAATTAGACGCAATCTTAAAACAAGGTGCCAAAGAAGCCAAAATAATTGCTAAAGCAAAATTAGCTGAAGTTAAAAAGGCTGTTGGATTAACTTATTAATGCAATAAAAAAAGATAAATATTGAATGATATTTATCTTTTTTTTATTTAATTTCGTGATTTGTATTTGTAACGCCCAATAACTGAATAAACTTTATCGACAACAATAAAACAGTTAGGATCAACTTTTTTAACGTGGGCGACGACGGATTTGTATTCCATTAAGGTTAACGTTGTTTTAACTAAATTAGTTGTTTTTTGTGAGAAACCACCTAAAACATTAATTTTTGTAAAACCATGAGGATAACCTTTTAAAATTAAAGAACGAATAATTAAATCAGATTTTTTCGTTGTAATATTTAAGTTTAATTTTTTATAACGCGGATAGACTTGATCAATAGTTAAAGAAACCGAAATTATTAAAAATATTGACATTAAGACGAACCGTTGCTGGAAAATAACGGAAAAGAAATTTTCCTTATTACGAAGCACGTGATCGAGCACGACTGCTAAAAATAAAACAGCTAGATTAATAAATTTCATTACATAACCAATTGGTTTATCTTTTTTAATTGAAAAGAATGTTGTTACGAAATCGGTCCCCCCACTAGAACCACCACCTAAAAAGGCAAAAGAAATTCCAATCCCATAAATAATTCCTCCCGCAATTGTTGTTAGCACTTGTCACAAGACTCTTTCTTGATCGTGAACATTTTTCATAAATACAAAATGAGCAACATCGGGAATAGCAATTAAAATATAATGGAAAACATTTTGAAAGACAATTAATATTACTGATAAAATTGTAAATTGTTTTCCAATTTTTAAAAATCCAAAAATTATTAATGGTACGTTTAGCGTAAAATATAAAACTCAATAAAGCATTAAACTATTTTTTAACGCTTCAGGTGAAGCTGTTCCTACATTAGGATATTGCAGACGGACAAAGATTTGACATAAACCTGATAGTCCACCATTATAAGCACCTGATGGGAAAATGAAGTAATCAAAAGCAAACGTTAATAAGAAAGCCGCCATGATCGCATACATGCATTTACCAATTCAAGTTTTTTTCGTCATTTGATTACGAAAAAAAGTAAACCCAATATAGCGATCTAAACTTACGATTTCTTTAGGAATGATTTTTTTCTTTTTCTTTAACTTGTCAGTTAACTTTTCAGTCATAATAATGATCTCCTTTATTTACTTAAGTCACTTAAGAAATATCTGATATATTAGTTATTAGTTTTGTAGTTGTTGGATTTTCTATTTGGATGGTTAATTTGTTAGCAGTTTTTTTATCTAAGTAATTCATATAAAAATAGATGCTAATGGCACTGAAGGCGCTAAAAACAGCAACAACGTCGAAAATATAAGTGTTGAATGATTTAATTAGTAATAATTGATTTAAACCGATCGGTCCAATGACCGATGCGGCCGTAAAAGCAATGTTGGTTAATCCCATGACGGAACCATAATTTTTATGAAACATTTTTGAAATATAGGAAATAATTAATGCTAAAAATATTTGGTTACACATATCAAACAATGATTGAAAAATATAAATAAATGGGAAAAAATGTAAGCTTGTAAAAATGTGTGGCACCGTTCAACCAATTGCTAATAGTATACTCGATGCAAGCCCTAATATTAATAATCATTTATTATTATGGAGATATTTTTTAATTTTTGGAAAGATAATAAATACAAAAATTGATGATGTAATACCAATTCCGGTATATACCATTCCTAGGAATAAGGGCGATTTATTGGACCCGTAAGGGGTCGTTAAATAAACGTCCATCATTTTACTACTTGTCCGGGTAATGGCGGCCGGAATCGTCAATAGCAGCAAAAAGAGTAAGCCAGTATGGCGAACGTTTTTAATATCTTGGGCAATGTTTTTAAATAAGTTAAATGAGCGATTATTTTTTTGATCGCTCAATCATTGATTCTCTTTAATGAAAATAATGATCACAATTGTTAAACCAAAACAAAAGATACCTTGAATGATTAAAATTAATCATTCATGGTAGCCACTAATAATATGGCTAATGCCGATTAAATGATCGGCATATCCCATTGATAAATAAGCAACTGCCATTGATAAACTATCAAAAACGATTAAGTTTGCTAGTGCTTGAGTACGTCCTTTAACATCAGTAATATCAGTTACATAACTACGAGCTGCTACTCTGAAAGCTTGGCCCCCAATTAATCCTGCCATTAAACGACAGATTACTAAAGCAGTTAAGTTTCCTCTTGATAATCCAAATCCAATTTGGAAGAAACCGTAAAAAAAGACTGTTGCTATTAAGACTTTTTTACGACCAACCCGATCGACTAAATTACCTCATATCGGCATACTTAGCGTTGAACCAACTGACATAATGGCGTATAAATCACCAGTGTTAATACTATTTTTATGATAATATTCACTAATAAAAGTTGGTGTAATAACATGGGCCATATTGTAACCATACATTGCTAAAAAATAAACAATTAATAAAATTATTAGTTTTTTCTTATTATTTTCGATTACGGTCTTCATTAAACGATTCTCCTTAATTGTTTATTTTTTATCACTTAGTTCTTCGATAATAAAAATAATTTTATTTTTATTAACTTTGTTAATTTGAAATTTATAATTTTCTCAAGTTTGTGACATTCCTTTTTTCAGTTTCTTAATATTGAACTCTTCTTTAAATCAATTAGTTAGACTAATTGAAGTTGTAATTCCTTCGATTAATTTATCATTTTTTAAATGAACTTTAAACAACGTTTTAATGTTGACGCTACCTAGTGCTAGGAATTTATTATTACCAATTTCGCGCACGCTGCCTGTTTTATCACTTTCATCATAAATTTTTCCGACTAAAATTTCAATAATATCTTCAAGCGTAACAAAGCCAATGATTTTGCGATTGTGTTTAACTAACGCAAAATGTTGTTTTTCTCTTTGAAGTTCTTGGAGTGCTTTATTTAATTTCATCGATTGATTCAAAGTAATAATATTATAACTATAATTCTTAATTAATTGAGTCCGTTTATTATCCATGTTTGAAAGAACTAGTTTATAATTAATAATTTTTTTATAATTATTTTGTTCATTTTTAATTGGTATTCTAGTATAACCGTATTTTTTAAACATTTTAATAATTTGTTTAAAAGTTGCATCAGCGTTAATACTAATCATATCATCAATGTTAGTCATCACTACTGATAAATCAAAAGAATCGAAGCGTAATGAGTTTGCTGTTAGAATTGATTCTTCACGTTCTAAGATGCCTTCTTTTTCAGCAATGTTAATTAAACTAATAATTTCTGACTCTGTTGCTGTGGGTCCGTTTTGTAAATTCATTTTTTTAATAAAATAAGTTATTGGTAAAAAAATGAAATTTAAAATTACAATAATATCGACAATTAAAATTGAATAAGAGATTGCATATTTTTTAGCAAACATTTTGGGAATGATTTCTCCTAACAAAATAATTGTTGGTGCTGTTATGACAACTGCCATAACAGCAGCGATACCTTGATCAGCAATTAATTTTCCTAACAAGAAAGTTACGACGGCACTGGCCGAAATATTGACAACATTTCCAATAATCAGGATTGTTGCTAAGGTCGCATTAAAGTTTTTGTATAAGGCGATTACTTTTTGAGCTTGTTTAGCGCGATAATGCTCGCCCATAGACATTGTCTTTAGTTTGATAAAATTGATTGATGTATAAGCTGTTTCTGCTGCCGCAGCGACAGCTGTGATTACTATGAAGCCGCATAAACTAAATATCAATATAGTAATTGTATTCATTTGTTTTCATCCTTAATGATAAAATATTATTTAATCTACTAATTTTTGTTAATTATTATAGCATAATCGTTTCCTTAATTTTAATTATAATATTGAATTTTAAAAAAATATAATAAAAATTACAAAATGACGACAATTTATTAATTAAAGTATTATAAAATTGGTATAATATATTTAAATTAATTTTATATTATTATTTTTATGAAAGGGTGTTTTTGAAGATGCGTATTATTTCTGGTAAATATCGTGGTAAAAAATTATTAGCAGTTGATAAAGAAACTATTCGGCCAACGAAAGACCGAATTAAAGAAGCAATTTTTAATCTTCTACAAAATAAAATTCATCACAGTATTGTTTTGGATTTATTTTCTGGTAGTGGTGGTTTAGGAATTGAATGTTTATCACGTGGCGCGATGAAAGTTATTTTTAACGATAAAGATTATGATGCAATTAAAGTTATCCGAAAAAACTTAGCAAGCTTTAGCGTTAAAAATTTCGATATTTATAATTTAGACTATATCGATTGCTTACAACGTTTATCGGGCACAAAGTATGATTGTGTTTTCCTTGATCCTCCTTATAAAAATATTGATAGTTATTATAAAGCTATTAATTTTCTCTTAGAAAATAATATGTTAACGAAAAACGCCTACATTATTTGTGAATCCGATCAGGAAATCATTTTTGAAAACCAAAAATTAATCATGTGAAAAAATCGTCAATATGGAAAAAACATTATTTCCATATTTACGATCAACAACTAAGGAGTAGCGAGAAAATGAACAATCATATCAAACGTGGAAAACTAATTTTATTTTCAGGACCAAGCGGAGTTGGTAAAGGAACTGTCAAAGAATTATTTTTTAAAAACAAAGAATTAAATTTGGCTTTTTCAATTTCGATGACTACTAGATTACGTCGCGAAAATGAAAAAGAAGGTCATGATTATTTCTTTGTCAGTCGCGATCACTTTGAAAAAAATATTGCTAATCATCAATTTTTAGAATGAGCTAACTTTTTTGATAATTATTATGGCACTCCTGCTAAATATGTTAACCAATTATTAGATGCTGGAAAAAATGTATTATTAGAAATTGAAGTTATTGGTGCTCAACAAATTTTGGAAAAATATAAAAATAATATGGAAAATATTATTTCAATATTTTTAATCCCTCCAAGCTTAGCAATTTTGGAAGAAAGGATTACTAAGCGAGCAACCGAATCAAGAGAAAAAATTGCTCATAGAATAGCAAAAGCCAAAATCGAAATGGACACTACTCACTATTATCAATATGTCGTTACTAACGATAATGTTGAAGATGCAGCTCATAAAATAACTCAAATAATAAAAAACAACATTAATATTTAATTAATGATTGCTATAATATATTTATATGGTTGCTCTATTTTGATTGGTGATGATTGATAATGAAAATAAATTCTTGTATAAAAACCGATATTGGGATCGAACGTAAGAGAAACGAAGATTATGCTGCTGTTGTCCACCATCAAAATAATTTCATCGCAATATTGTGTGATGGTATGGGCGGTTACAAAGGTGGTGAGGTTGCTTCAAAAGCTGCTTTAAATAGTTTAAAATCCGCTTTTAAAAAACAAAGTTTTACTAACTTTAAATTAGAAGAAATTGTTGATTGGTTTCAAAAAGAAATTGATAACGTTACTTTTAAATTAGAAGAAATTAATCAAGTTAAAAAAAATCTTGATGAAATGGGGACAACGCTAGTTTGTGCCTTATTTTTACAAGATATTATTGCGATTTTCAATATCGGCGACAGCCGAGCTTATATTATTGATAATAAAAATAAATTAAAACAAATAACTGCTGACCAGAATATGGCTACAGAAATTCAAAAAATTTGAGATATCTCTTATGAAGAGGCAATTCATTTTCCTAATGCTAGTTTATTAACTAGTGTGATTGGGATTGATAAAAAAACTAATATTGATATTTCTTTTTTAAATATTAAAAATTTTAAATCGTTATTATTAACATCAGATGGAATTCATGATTATTTATATAGTCATCAAATTGAAACTATTTTGAATAAAGAAATTGCAATTGATGCTAAGTTAGATCGCTTGATTTCTCAAGCGTTAGAACAAGGTTCTAACGATAATCTAACTGGTGTTTTAATTGAAATTAAAAAGTAAAGTAAAAGTCGGTGCGACGTATGAGTAACTTAGGACTAATAAAAAAAAGATATAAAATTATTAAATCAGTTGGCGATGGTTCTAGTGCTAAAGTTTTTTTAGCTTTTGATACGATTAACCACAAAGAGGTCGCCTTAAAAATTATTCCTTATAATTGAAGTGATAGTTCAAAAATTAAAAGATTTTATAACGAAGCTCAAATTTCAACTAGAATAAATAACGAAAACGTTGTTAAAGTTTTTGATATTTTTGAAGAGAATAATAGTTTTGTTATTGTGATGGAATACATTTCGGGTAAAAATTTAAAAACGTTGATCAAAGAACGCGGTACTTTACCAAAAGAAGAGGCTATTTTTATTATGGCCCAAATTATCAACGCCATTAAAATGACTCATAAATTCAATATCATTCATCGTGATCTTAAACCTCAGAATATTTTAGTGACCAATTCTGGTTTAGTTAAAGTTACTGATTTTGGGATCGCAATCACTCCGAATTCTTATTGTTTAACTGAAACAAATAACATCATTGGTTCAATTCAATATTTAGCACCAGAAGTTATTCGTGGCAGTAAAGCTGATGAGCGATCGGATATTTATGCTTTAGGGATAATATTTTTTGAAATGCTAGTTGGAGCCTTGCCTTTTAATGATAAAAATCCGTTAAAAATTGCTTTTATGCAAATCGAACATCCAATTGTTTCGGTTAATCAAATTATCAATAATATTCCTAATTCAATTGATAATTTTATTAAAATAGCAACTGCTAAAAACCCTAGTAATCGTTTTGGTAATGCGCTTGCATTTGAAGATAACTTAAAAACTTTACTAGAACCAAAACGTCTTAATGAAAAACCAATATCTTCTAACAAACTTAATAATATTAGTTTTTTTAGTTATAAAAAAAGGTGAATTGATAATAATTATTTCGCCCCTGTAACTGGACTAATAATTTTGTTTTTGGTAATATTGTTATTGATTCTCATAGTGATAATTATTCATTATAAAATTACTAAATATTAACGATCAAGATTACTAATAAAGGAGGATTGATTTATGGAAATGAAAGAAAATTTAACAGGCCAAATTATAAATTTACTTGGCGGTTTTTATTATGTAAAAGTTAAGCGCAGCATTTTTGAATGCCGCGCTCGGGGACTATTACGCTTAAGCGAAGAAACTATTAAACCTGTCGTTGGTGATTTTGTTAATATTCAAGTTATTGAACATAATGCTAAATTTAAAGTTGGTTATATTATTAGTTTATTACCAAGAACAAATAAATTACTAAGACCAAAAGTTGCAAACGTTAATCAAGGCTTAATTTTTAACTCTTTGACGGAACCAAAATTTTCAACATATTTAATTAATAAGTTTATTATTACGCTCCAATTTCATAATATTAAACCGATATTAATTTTTACAAAGTATGACTTAATTGATCATCTAAAAGATTGAAAAAAGATTGAAAAACAAATTCAATGATTTAAACATTTTTATAAAAGTTTCATTATTTCTAATATTGATCATAGTGGATTTTATGGTTTGGC
The DNA here is from genome assembly GCA_965237585.1 of Mycoplasmatales bacterium. Taxonomy (GTDB): domain Bacteria; phylum Bacillota_I; class Bacilli_A; order Mycoplasmatales; family JABABV01; genus JABABV01. The sequence goes on from OZ250146.1 coordinate 465,880, forward strand.
GGCGATTTTAAAAAACAAAATTAGTGTTTTAATCGGTCAAACTGGTGTTGGAAAATCATCAACTATGAATAATTTAGATAAACGCTGAACGATTAAAACGGCTGCTATTTCTAAAAGTTTAGGACGTGGTCGTCATACGACTAGAGACGCCAAAATTTATAACTTTAAAGGTGGGGGCTTAATTGATTGTCCGGGATTTAGTTCTTTTGAAGTTGATGGTATTTCAGCTGTATGAATTGCGCGAAACTTTTATAGTTTTCAAGATTATCGCACTTGTAAATTTCAAGATTGTCTACATATGAAAGAACCAAAATGTAGCGTTAAAACAGCACTTGAAAACAACGATATTCCCCAATTTATTTATGATGATTATTTAAAAATTATTAGCGAAACTGAAAATTAGAAAAGGTAGTTGAGATTATGAAAATTCGAAACATAAATAAACATAAAATTATTCTGGCACCATCAATTCTTGGAATCGATTATTTAGATATTAAAAATAATCTTGATCAAGCTATTGCTGGTGGTGCTCAATGATTACACTTTGATGTTATGGATAGCATCTTTGTTGATAATTTAGCACTAGGAACTGCTTTATTTACAACGATTCGAAAAAAATATCCCAAAATTTTTATCGATGTTCATTTAATGGTTTCTAATCCTGAAAAATGAACTCATAAATTTGCTCTAATGGGTGCTGATCTAGTAACTTTTCACCATGAAGCATTAAGATATAAAGTCGCTAAAAAAATGATTCGTAATTTAAAAGGAACTTTTCCAAAACTTCATCTTGGAATCGCTATTAAACCAAAAACTAATGTTGAACAGATTTATGAATTTTTACCAGATATGGACGTCGCATTAGTGATGAGCGTTGAACCTGGTAAAGGCGGTCAGAGTTACATTGAAGGCAGTGAACTTAAAATTGCCAAATTGAAAAAATATTGTCGTGATAATTTTATTGACTGTTTCATCGAAGTTGATGGGGGCATTAATGACAAAACAATTAAAAGAGTTTTCGATGCCGAAGTTGACGTTGTTGTATCGGGTAGTTATATTTTTAAAAACATTAAAGGGATCCCAGCAGCATGTCATAGTATTTTAAATTACAATAAAAAAAAATAGCATAATTGATATGCTATTTTTTTTATTGTAATTTATTTTTTATTATCATTATTTGATTTTAAAATAACTTTACTATATCTTGGTTTTGGCACTGGATTCATTTCTGATTTAGGCGCCCCTTGAATAACTTTTATTTTAGTAACTTTTGGAATCACTTTTTTTGGTGATGGCTTTAGTACTTTAATTTTATTTTGACTTGGTTTAGGAGTCAATGGTTTTTTAGCCACTTTATTAACAGTTGCTATTGTTGGTTTAACAACAGTAACTGTTGGCTTAGTTGCTGGTTTAGCTGATGAACTTAAACTAGTATTAGCAATATTTAAGATGACTGGAATTAAGATTGGGTCACGTTTTTTAGTACGGTGAATGTATGGTAATAATCTTTTTTGAATTGATTGCTTTAAACCGCTAAAAGTAACTTTTTGGGCAGTTTGGAAATAATCTTTAACTGCTGATAGAGCAATTTTTTGAGAAGCAATAATTGTTTGTAAAGAGTTTTTAACATAAAATGTTCCACGACTAATAATTTTTGGTTTCCCAATAATAACATTTTTACGTGAATCAATCGTAATAACAACTGAAATTAAACCATCTTTTCCTAATTTATTACGATCAGAAATAATTCTTCTAGTATGACCAGTAATATCGTTACCATCAATATAAATCGGTTCTGCTGGAACTGATTCAGATTGAGTAACTTTACCATTTAGTAATTCTAAACGATCTCCATTATGAATTAGGAATGTCTTATCGCGGTCAACACCAGTTGAAACGGCAGTGTCAATATGAGCTGCTAACATACGATATTCCCCATGCATTGGTGCGAAATGAACTGGTTTAATTAAATTAAACATCAGTTTTTGATCGCCCTGAGAAGCATGTCCAGAAGTATGAACAGTATTCATTGCACTATTTTCTAATACAACAGCACCTAATTTAATTAATTTATTAGTTAAATTTTCAACACGAGCATAAGAACCCGGAATTGGTGAAGATGAGAAAACAATGATATCGTTTTTTTGAATCGTTACATAAGGATGAATTCCTTGCGCAATTCTTGATAAAGCTGCTAGTGGCTCTCCTTGTGATCCAGTTGATAAAATTAAAATTTCATGCGGTTTGTATTTGTGTAAATTACGATTTTCCACAAATACACTTAAAGGCGCTTTGATATATTTAATTTTACGGGCGATATCGATCCCTTTTTTCATTGAACGACCAAATATTAAGATTTTACGATTATACTTAATAGCACAGTCGACAATCGTCTTTAAGCGATAAACATTAGAGGCAAACGCCGCTAAGATAATTCTGTTATTAAGTGATTTTCTAAAAATCTCTTCAATTCTAGCCATAACATCTTTTTCAGAAGGTGTAATTCCCGGAATTAATGAGTTAGTAGAATCTGAAATAAATAAATCGACTTTTTCTTGTCCAATACGCGCTATTTTTCAAAAATCAGTTTTTTGAGCGATTGGTGAATAATCAAATTTAAAATCTCCAGTTGTGACAATTGTTCCATTGATCGTGCGATAGCGTGACCCATAAGCGTCAGGAATCGAGTGATTAATGCTGTAGAAGTCAATTAAGAAGTTTTTAGTCTTAATTACTGTGTCGCCATCAATTAGGTTTAAATCGCCCTTAAAAACGACTTTTTTATCGCGTAGTTTTGCTTTGATTAATTCTTGGGCAAAACGAGGCGCATAAATACATTTAAGGTCGATTTCTTTTAATAAGTAAGGAATCCCCCCAATGTGGTCTTCATGTCCATGAGTAATGATTAAACCTTGAATTTTAGATTCATTCTCTTTTAATCATTGGTAATTGGGAATAATTCCCTCAATTCCTGTTCCTCAATCTTCAGGAAATTTAATTCCAGCATCGATGATTCAAATTTCATCACCGTGTTCCATAACATAAGTGTTTTTTCCAATTTCTTGGATTCCTCCGAGTGAAAAAATCGCAGTTGGAATCTTGTTTTGAAAAGCATTCAACATTTTGTTGAAGTTTTTATCTTTTAAATTTTGAGTTTTTTGTTGTTCCATAAGTAACCTCTCTATCTATAAATATTATACAATTATAATTACTCTAATCATTAAAAACAAGTGTAAAAAAATAACACAAAATAGTTTGCTTTATTCATTTTAGAAATTATTTTAAGCTATTAGGATTGATTAATTATTCAAATTATTATTTATAAAATTATGTTAAAAAATTAAATTATATTTAATTCATAAAATAAAAGTTTAAATTTTATCTTTTTGTTTTAATGAAATAATTAAAGTATTAATGATAATTATAACATATAATCAATCAATAAAAAAAATTATTAAATAAACTGACTTATATCTCGATATAATTACTAAAACTTAAAAAACTAAATAATTTTGTAATAAAAAAAACAATATAAATAGCTTTCAACTAATTAGTAAACTAGTAATAATTAAAATTATGTCACAACAAAAAAAACTTAACATCAGTTAAGTTTTAGTGAAAGTATTATAATTGTTTTTTTAAGTTGTCTATTATAGAAGGATCTATTCTGTTAATTGTAGTTTAATATTATTAATGCTGCGTAAATTTATAAATTTTTCATTGATTAGCATACTGATTAGCACGAATTATATAATAAATTACTGGCACGATCAGTAAAATGAAAAATGTTAAAACTGCTCATAATCAGATTAAATGATTTAATCTTTTAATTGGTTGAATGTTATTAAGCAATAAAGTATCTTTAATGCTACAAGCTTTATATACAAAATATATTATAAGCAAACCTCAGCCTATCACAGGAATAAATACTAATAAAATAAACAAGTTATTAATATCTTGTTTATTTATAACTCCATCTATCACAGATTGCATATTAGGATTTTCGGGAATTTTAATATTTTTTTTAGAATCTTTTGATTTATCGGTTTTTTTAACAGTCATCGAAACAACACCTTTATTTTAGAAATTTTTTTAATCGATTTTAACACTAAATCATTATATATATAAAGTATATCAATAATTTTTTGCAAAGGCAAACTCGCAACTTTTAATAATAGATTATCCTATATAGTAGTAAAACTTAGTAAATAGTTAAATGAATAGTATTAATTAAACTTAGTTAATAAATTGAAAAAATCATTAATTATGCAAAATAAAAAAACTCAACTAATGTTAAGTTTTACCGAAAACGTTATAATTAATTTTTAAATTAAGTATAAGTTACTGGCTCAATTTTTTCTTTTTTTAAAAATAACGGAAATATTAATATTACTGTTAAAATTTTTTTAATAATTTTAAATAAAAACTTGATCAAAATAAATATTCCAATAAAAAATCATAATAGAAAAAATATAAATACCTTATTACCTGTTTTCATGTTTTTTGCGTCCATAACTTTAATCTGCTCCTCAATCAATAAATATTGTTAGTTTATCTATCATTAAAATGTTTGTTTTTTAATTTTTAGATTTTAAACTAGTTTATAAAAACGTATTATAGCATACAATTAATTAATAAAAAAATTATTGAAATTCATTAGTTTTATTAACAAAAAAATACATTCTTAAAAAAGATCTTTTCTGAATTTATTAATAAAACTGCTATCTGCCATAAAGTACTATACTAATAGAGTAAACGTTAATTATGAATACAAAAAAGATATCCTGTTTAGAGATATCTTTGATAATATTAAAAGAAATAATTTAATCATAGTTATAAAAATTACTATTAGTTAATAACAATATTTATTTAAGATTTGTATTACCTTTTAATTTTATAAATAAAGTTTGTTTAAAATGATAATACAAATATATTAAAAACTCTTGTTAATAAAATTTTGACAGTTACAATATTTTAATCTTGGAACCGAAGTTTAAAAATAATACATATTAAAAAAATTTTTTTAATGATATATAGTTAAAAAATTAATTGATTAATTTTGACTTGTCTTTGGATTTTGAAGAGAATGTGCTTTGTTCTGATTCCTTTCTGTTATTGTATTTGTTTTTTTCATAATATGTTTTTGTAATATAATTCAGTATTTTTGCATCTTTATAATTTTTTAAAGCGCTGGCTTTTTTAAAAAATTTTATAGCATTATCATAATCTTTTATATATTTGCAAGCGTGCGCAATAGACATTAGAAGATATATGTCATTGTGTCTTTTTAAAATGCTTGTTTTTTTTAGATATTTTATACTATTTTTATAATCTTTTATATACGTGTAAGCATATGCTATGCCAGTCAAGATATTTATGTCTTGGTCGTCTTTTAAAGCACTGGCTTGTTTTAGATATTTGATAGCGTTTTCATAATCTTTTTTATAACCATAAGAGTTCCCGATATGAAATAATATTTCTGAGTCTCTCTCACCTTTTAAAATATTGGTTTGTTTTAAATACTTTATAGCATTATCGTAATCTTTTTTAAGAGAATATTCGCTCGCAATATAAAATAATATTTTTGGATCTTTTTCGTCTTTTAAAGCACTGGCTTGTTTTAGATATTTGATAGCGTTTTCATAATCATTTTTGTCGTGATATGATAATGCAATATAACTTAGGAATTCTGGGTCTTGGTCACCTTTTAAAGTGCTAATTTTTTTTAGATATTTGATTTCACCGTCATAATCTTTTTTATTGGAATGCGCCTTTGCAATACAACTTAGTAATTCTGGGTCTTTGTCGTCTTTTAAAATGCTGATTTTTTGTAAATATTTGATTTCGTTGTCATAGTCTTTTTTATTGGAATATGCCACTGAAATATAATTTAATGTTTTTATATTTTTGTCGCCTTTTAAAGCGAGCACTTTTTTTAGATATTTGATTTCGTTGTCATAGTCTTTTTTATTGAAATATAATCCTGAAATATAAAGCAATATTTTTGGGTCTTTGTCGCCTTTTAAAGCGCTTGATTTGTTTAGGCATTTAATGGCATTATCATAATCTTTTTTATGGGAATACGCTCCGGCAATACAATTAAATATTGCCGAGTTTTTCTCATCTTTTAAAGCACTGATTTTTTTTAGATATTTGATTTCGTTGTCATAATCTTTTTTATTAGAATATGCCTTTGCAATATAATTTAGGATTTTTGTGTTTTTATCATCTTTTAAAGCGCTGGCTTCTTTTCAATGTATTATGGCATCGTCATAGTTTTGATCATTAAAACTTTGCTGAGCTTTCAATAATATCTTTTTTAAGTTGATTGAACTTTCATCTTCTGAGTTATTAGTATTAGGAAATATTTTCTTATTTGATTGTTCCATATTTTATTTCTCCTTTTTTAGAAATAAAAAAATTATATAGATTATTAAATTACTTTAATTTTATAATCTTAATATATTTTTATTTCTGATTTTTTCATTACAAACGTTAGTCTGTTTTGAAATATTCTGAATTTCTATTATCTTATATAATAATATTTTTCAAAAATACTCATAATTTAAACTAGTTCCCATTTTAAACAAAATTTAAGTATATGTAGTTTTGTTAATATATTATACAATTTAATAACTAAATATTATTATTTATTTGTTTTAATAAAATTATTTATAAATAAATAAAAAATAAATCACGGATCTTTAAAAACAAAAAGCTACCCCAGGTAGCTTTAAGAAAAATAATATAAATAAAAAAATATTTTTTCTAAATATATTGATCTTTATTTTTTGTTAGGATTTTTATAATAGTTTATTTAATAAGAATTAAATCCGGTGCTTCTGTTCACAGGTTTTTCTTATCAATATGTTGATAATAGACACGACCTTTTAAATGATCAAGTTCGTGTTGTAATACCATTGCTAAATAACCTCTAGCAGTAATGATAACTTCTTTTTTCTGAAGATAATCATAACCTTTAACGATAACTTTGTAAAATCGACGGACTAGACCTTCATGGTCACGATCAACTGATAAACAACCCTCACCATATTTAATCGCTGCTAATTGCGAAGTGTGTGAAATAATCTTAGCGTTGATTAAAGCATATTCATCATCGCGATCAGGATTATCTGGATTAGTAACTTTGACAAAAAACATATTTAATAAATGACCGACTTGAATAGCGGCAATGCCGACTGCTGGTCGTAAATTAAAATTTTGATTTTGTTCTTCATCTTGTGAAACACGAACATGTTTAATCATGTTGGCCAAAATATCACGGTGATTTTGGCTTAAAGGCAATGGTACCTTTTTCGAAGTTTTGAATAAAATTTTATTAGTATCTTTAACTAAATCGTGTGTTAAGAACATATTAATTATCTGCTGAATTTTTATCGGTTAAAAAGTCAGCCCCTTTCTGGACTTCCACTAAACTTAAATTAGGGTAGTCTAATTGACGCATAACTTCATAAGCTACTGTCATCACACAATTTGATAAGTTTAGTGAGCGTGCCGTTTTAACCATTGGTAGGCGAAAACAATGCTCAATGTTTTCGCGTAAAATATTTTTGGGAATCCCAGCAGATTCTTTTCCAAAAATTAAATAAATATCACCTTTAACAACTTTATAATTAAAGTCACTATGAGGTTTTTTAGCATATCTGGTTGAAAAAAAGAAATTATTTTGCTGCTTATTTTCAACTAAAAATTCATCTCAATTTTGATGAACTTGATAATTAAGATCTTGCATATAATTTGCACTAGCGCGCTTAACATATTTGGCATCAAGCGAGAAACCTAGTGGTCTAATCAAATGTAGTTTTGCCCCTAATGCGACGCAAGTGCGCATAATATTACCAGTATTTTGGGGAATTTCTGGTTCATATAAAACAATATTTAACAATTTATTACTCCTTTAATATAGTATAATAGTTTGTATAATGGTTTTCCAGTGATATAAAAAATAATACCATATTTTAAATAAAATAGAGAGTGGGTATTTTATGGATTTTAATAATTCTTTAACAAATTACATTAAAATAAATCATCAAAATAATACAATTACTAAGATTTTGCAAGAACCTGCATTAAGATTTATTAATATTCATAATAAGTTTCATGTTTTGGCAATTGTTGCCAAAACTTGGGATTTTATTAGTTCATACAAAATCATCAAAGACAATAATAAACAAGCTAATATCGAGGTTGTTTTAGACATTATTGATAATGCCATTACTTTGTCAGATCATCGTCTTGATTTCGATGCAATCGAATCTGTCTGAGACTTAGTATCGCTGCTTCATCAACTACCAACAGAGAATGTTCAAAAATGACAATATCAAAAATTATATAATTTTTTTAAAACTAATATTAAAACTAAAATTTTTGATTTAGAAAAATATGAAAAATATGTTTATCAATTAGCTGCTCCCAAAAAATGAGTATTATCACATAATGATTTAATTAAAGATAATATTTTAATCGATCAAGATAATAAATATTATCTGATCGATTATGACTTCGCGACATTAAATGATCCTTTATTTGATGTGGCATCATTTATTAGTGAATCAAATCTTAATGCTGAACAGATTAAACATTTAATTAGATACGCAAAATTATCACCAAACGATTATCAACGCGTGACTGAATTAATTAATTATCAAAATTTACTTTGATGTGTCTGGGCGATTTTTATGTGGGAAAATACTAACAATGAAATTTTTCAAGAAATTGCTAACGCTAAATATCGAGCTTTAAAATAAAAAAGTAGTATGATTAAATACTACTTTTTTTAATAATTATTTAGCTGCTTTTCTAGCTGCTGATTTTCTAATTGTTGGTGTTTTTGTTTTATTAACGCGAATTTCTTTTAAACGTGCTGATTTACCACGTAGATTACGCATGTAATAAATTCTTGATTGACGAACTTTAGCATGTTTTACAACTTCAATTTTATCAATTGTTGCTGAATTGATTGGGAATGCACGTTCAACACCAATTCCGTAAGAAATTTTACGAACTGTAACTGTACGTTGTACACCTCTACCTTGAGTTTTCATTACTAAACCTTCAAATAATTGAATACGTTCTTTTTGTCCTTCACGAACTTTAACATAAACTTTAACTGTATCGCCAGTTCTAATTTCTGGCATATCTAGTTTAACTTGATCTTTAGTTACTTTATTAATTAAATTCATATCCATTTTAGTTACCTCCTTGTATTTTTTTGATTAAATCGGGTCGATTTTTTAAAGTTTTATCATAAGCGGCTTGTTTTCTTCAAGCATTAATTAGTTTATGATTACCATTAAATAACACTTCCGGAACAACGTGACCATCAAATTCTCTTGGTTTTGTATAATGGGGATAATCTAATAACCCATTAGCAAAAGAATCACCTAAATGAGAAGCGGCTTTGATAACATTAGGCGTTAAACGCGTAATGCTATCAATTACTACTAGCGCTGCTAGCTCGCCCCCAGTTAAGATAAAATCACCAATTGATATTTGTTGATCGACGTATTGGAAAATTCGTTCATCAAAACCTTCGTAATGACCACAAACAATAATTAAATCTTTGTCATCATTAGCTAATTGATAAGCAATTTTTTGAACATAAGTTGTTCCTCCAGGTGTGAGGGCAATTACTTTAGTATTATCGTTACGATAATACTTAATTGCATCAACGATTGGTTGACAACTTAAAACCATTCCCGGACCGCCACCATAAGCAACATCATCAACATTATGATGTTTATTAGTACTAAAGTCTCGAAAATCGATAACTTGAAAACTAATTAAGTTTTTGGTTTGGGCCCGTTTGATAATTGAGTGATTAAGAGCTTCTTGAATCATTTGAGGAAATAATGTTAAAATCGTAATTTTTTTCATTAGATTATTCCATTTCTCAATTTTTAATAATGATTTTGCGATGCTCTAAATCAACTTTTTCAACAAATTCTGGACGATTAGGAATATTGATTTTTCCGACTGGACCTTCAATAAATCACACATCACATGAATGTGTTTCGGCAAAACTAGTGAAAATACCTAAAAATTTATTATTAAGATCATAGACTTCGAAACCAATAATATCATCATAATAATATTCATTACTTGATAATTCTATTCGGCCAGTCGCATAAACGTTATTGCCTTTTAAATATAATACTTGATTAATGTTATCAAAAGTATTTAATTTTAAAAGGACGAATTTTTTGTGTTGTCTCATTCCAACAATTTTATATTGTTGATAATTGTTATTTTCTTTAACAAAAATAACATTATCAACAGCATAACGCTCTTTTATAAAATCGCTGTTTGATAGAATTTTTAATTCACCACGAATTCCATGAGTATTAACTATTTTACCAATTAAATGATAATTCATAAATTAATTACTTCGCACTCGGAGTTTTTTTAGTTGTTGTTTTTGAATCGTGAAATGTTTTTAAAATTCCTTGTTGTGACATTAAGTTTTTAACTGTGTCAGTTGCGATAGCACCGTCAGCTAATCATTTAAGTGCTTTTTCCGCGTTGATTTTAACTTCTTTATTGTGAGGGTTATAAATTCCTAACTCTTCAATAAAACGTCCATCACGAGGTGCTCTTGCATCAGCTGCAACGATACGATAAATCGGATGATGTTTTTTACCAATTCTTTTTAAACGTAATTTTACCATTAAATTTCCTCCTTATATCATCTAGTTTTTCTTAACAATTATATCGTTCTCTTGGCTATCTGTCAAGCAAAAGCACTTAACACTGATTTAGAGTAGAAAAAAAGCTTATTATTAATAAGCTTTTGCAAAATAAACCATTTTATTTGCGATTTTCTTAGGGTTGTAAAAACAACGTGTTCCTGCTTTTGGTTTAGAAATTTTACCAATGGGAATACAACGTGTTGTTGCTGTTGTTTCGTTTTTGATTTTTAACTCAGCGGCTGAGTTACATCAGAATGGAGCAAAAACGATATTGTTCTTTTTAATATTTTCTTTGAAATCTTGATAATTGTCAACAGTCACAATTTTATCGTTTAAATATTTTTTTGCTTTTGATAGCATTGAATTTTGAATATCAGTTAATAAATCTTTAATTAGATCACTAACAGCATCAATTTTAACTTTCTTTTTTTCTAGAGTATCGCGACGCACGATCGTAACTTCATCGTTTTCTAAATCACGGGGCCCAACTTCAATACGAATTGGCATTCCTTTGATTTCGTTAGCAGCAGCTTTATAGCCGGGGCCTTTGTCACTATTATCAACGATTGTTTTAAAACGACGGTGCAGTTTTTTATAAAGAAACTTACAGACTTCGCCAACCTTTGGGTTCTTGTCTGCGAAAATACTCATAATAACGATTTTAATAGGTGCTATCTTGGGAGGAATCACTAAACCATAGTTATCACTATGACACATGATTAAAGCGCCAATTAGACGTGTTGAAACGCCTCATGATGTTTGGTAGGCAAATTCTAACTTGTTATCACGATTTTGAAACTTAATATTAAAAGGATGTGAAAAGTTTTGTCCTAAATAATGTGAAGTTCCTGATTGGAGCGCTTTGCCATCTTTCATTAACGCTTCAATCGTATAAGTAGTTTTAGCTCCAGCAAATCTTTCTAATGGTGTTTTTTTACCCATTAATGTTGGAATTGCTAAATATTCTTCTAAGAACTTACTATAAACTTTAATCATTCGGCGCGCCATTTGGCGTGCTTGAATCGCATTAGTATGAACTGTGTGTCCTTCTTGTCATAAGAATTCTGACGTTCTTAAAAACGGTCTAGTTGTTTTTTCTCAACGGACAACGTTAGCTCATTGATTATATAAAATTGGTAAATCTTTATATGAATTAACTTTGTCAGCGAAATAATTACAAAACAATACTTCTGATGTTGGTCTAATAATTACTTCTTCTTCAAGTGGTGTTTCTCCAATTTTAGTAATTGTGGCAACTTCAGGAGAAAATCCTTCAATATGATCTTTTTCCTTTTCTAAATATTTTTTGGGAATCAGTAAAGGGAAATAGACATTATCAACACCTAATTTTTTAAATTTGTTGTCTAAAACTTTTTTAATGTTGTCTCAAATTGCAAAACTGCTAGGTTCAAAAATAATCGTTCCTTTGACAGGTCCATAAGTCATTAATTCACTTTGTTTAACAACGTCAGTGTATCATTTTGCAAAATCGGTCTCTAATGGTGTAATTCTTTCTCTTCTTTTCATATCGAATTCACTTCTTTCTTTTTGTAATTATGCTTTTGAAATTAATTTAGGAAATTCAGTTCTTAAAGCCAAAACTTGTTAGAAATAAACTATCCTCAGTGTTGTCTGGTTGATTGACAATGATCGTACCATAATCTTGTTTCAATAATTTTTTGAATGATAATATTCTAGTTTTACTTTCAGCGTTATTGCTAATACCCGAAATTAAACGACGACTAATGAAAACTAATTCTGGTGTTAGTGAGACGATAAATTTTTCTAACTTATCGTAACTATAAACATTGTATAACGCAATTCGATACCCATTGTCGACTAAACGTTTTTTAATAATTAACATTTGATTAACTGAGAGTTTTTCAAAGTCGTTGATCAAAATAATAATTTTCTTATTATAATTTTGATCTTTGGGACTAATGAATTCTTCCATGTTGTTTAACAACGTTCATGCAAAAACTCTCACAATATGAGTTTCTTCAGTTTTGGTTTTCTTTAAATGATCTTTTAATTTTTTTAATGTGAAAATATCGTAAGCGACTGTCACTCCATAATATTTGATTTGACGCGTCAGATTTCTTTCTTTGAATATCGAGATATTTTCAACTGGTACAATATCAATTAAATTACCGATCAGTAAACTTTTATCATTATTGATTACTGGTTCTGATCGGAGAATGAAATTAGAATTTTGTAATGCGGTTGTAAATGTTAAATAAGAACTGGTGAACCGTTTAAATTCATCTTCATCTTTTAAAATTTTAAACAGTCGATAACAGAAATTAGTATTAATTTTTTTATCTATTTCTCAATTAATATTATTTTCTAATAATTTATCATAGGCAAATTTTGCTTTGCGCTGGGCACTAATAATATTATTAGTTTTTTTGATGTTTCTAATATAAGCAACACCACATTCAAACGGTAAATTAAAAGCTAAACTTCGATCAATCGCATCATAACATTTTTTGAATTCTTTTTTCATAATTTTTTTAACTGACATTAATTTTAAATTTCCAAATTTGAAAATATAAAATTCTAAATTATTTTTATTCGTAATGATAAAACCTTTTTTAGTTAATAGTTCAAAGATAATATTTTTAATAATCGTAATCATGCCAGTTTGTTTACCAACTAACTTTAGTAAATAACGATTAAAATTTAAATAAAATACTACGCCTGAATTTTGGTTTTTCAATAATGCGATATTAGTTATTTTTTTATTAATGTCATAACTAATAATCTTATTTTTATAATGGTTGTCGAACTCTTTATGATAGAACGATAAATGATGAACGAGCTTACCGTATAAAATTTGTTGAACTGGTTCATAATTTAATAAAATCATTTTAAATTTAATCGGAAATTTTCATTTCGTAGTATTGTTAAAATGAATATTAAATTGATGTTGTGAATTAATGTCTGGTCTTGTATTGTGAAATTTTTTTAAAGTTTTTAAAAAATTATTTAATAAAGAGGTTGCTGTTGTTTTATTCAGTTTCGAAAATTCAATTCAAGAAACTGTTAAAATTCCATCACTAGTAATATTTTTATTAAAAATAATTGCTAAAGATTGAAAATAATAATTATGCTTCCAATCTTGAAGCGTATAAATAATAATGATGTTATTGTCGATATCAATTTTGAATAGCAGGTCGCTTAAACGCCCAACATTGGGAAAACTATACCAGATTACAAAGGAAATCCCGACAACAACAACTACAATAAGTAAACTAATAATTGCATAAATCATATAATCCTCCAATTTTATCAACATAATTATCTATTTTATTAGTATTTTATCACTAAATAGCGATTTTTAATAATAATAATTAGTGTTTCGTGATAGATTTGTGGTTTTTAAAAAATTTTTTAACCCCAGTATTGAATTTAAAAGCAACGCTAATAATATCGTTTTCAATATTAACAACGGTTCCTAAACCAAAAATTTTATGTTCAATTACATCACCAATAATAAAGTGAGTTTCTTCGTTAGAATAGTTTTGTTCCCGCTTAAGTTTCGGTTCTTCAAAACTTTCAAAACGCAGTTTTGTTCGTGGAATCGGTGTCGCCACTGTTAAGTGGCCTCTGATCTCATTAATAAAACGTGATACTGGTAATGGTGTATCGATCTTATCAAAACTAAAACGGGTTGCACTAGTAATAAATAATCTTTTTTGTGCTCGAGTGACCGCCACATAAATAATACGGCGTTCTTCTTCAATATTTAACAGTGATCTTGAAAAAGGAGCAATTTCTTCATTTAGACCAACGATAAAGACATAGGGAAATTCTAACCCTTTAGCATGATGAACTGTCATTAATTGAATTTTTGGTCGTGGTTTAGCTTGTTGTGATTCGTCGTTGTTATGATTTGATAATAGATTTAAATCGGCTAAAATATCGGCTAAGATTTCAAAATTATTTTGTGATTTATTAGGATTATTTTTAATTCTAATATCAATAAATTTAAAAAGTTCAATAACGTTATCGATACGACTTCCTAAGAATTTTTTTTCAGTAATCGAGAGATCTAATAGATATTGTTTATAGCCACTATTAATTAGTAATTCATTTAAAATAGTTAAAATTTGATTTGGTTCAACGACATTTAACTTAGCGCGGGCATTTTCAATAACAGCAATAAAAGCTTCTAATTTTTGAGAAACTTTATTAGTTAATCCTATTTTTGATAAATCATCTCGAAGAGCATCATAATAATGAAGTTTGTTATCATTAGCATAATCACGAATTTTATTTCAAGTTTTTTTACCGATAGCACGCGTTGGAACATTAATAATTCTTTCTAAATAAAAATTATTATTATGAATTACTACTCATAAATAACTTAAAAGATCTTTAATTTCTTTTCGTGAAAAGAAATTAATGTTCCCAATAATTTTATATGGTAGTCCCTCATTAATTAAAGCTTGTTCTAAATATAAACTAATACGATTTAAACGATACAAGACGGCGATTTCATTTAAAGCTACTTTCTCTTTTGATTGTAGCTCTTTAATTTGTTCACAAACTCAATGAGCTTCTCCAGTTGTAGAAGGAGCATCGTAATACAAAATTGGTAGTTGTTCTTGGTCATCAGAATGAAGTTCTTTGGCGATCCTATTTTGATTATTAATAATTAAATCATTAGCTAAATTAAGAATTTTTTGCGGTGAACGATAATTTTTCGTTAAAGCAATCGTTTCTAATTTAGGATAATCATTTTTTAAATTAATAATAATGTCAACGTTGGCGCCTCGTCATGAATAAATAGTTTGATCAGGGTCACCAACAACACATAAATTTTGTTTTTTGATCGTTAATGATTTAACGATATTGTATTGGAAAAAACTCGTATCTTGAAATTCATCAACTAAAACATAATCATAAAAGTTACTTCATTTTTCAGCAATTTCAGGAAATTTTGCAAGAATCAATTCTGTTTTTAAAATTAAGTCATCAAAATCTAGCACGTTATGTTGTAATTTCATATTTAAATAATCTTCATATAATAAAACTTGATCAGCATCTTCTTCATCGCTAGCTTTTTTAAGATCATTAATCGTATATTTTTCTTTAGCTCATTTACTAAAAATATTTAATAATTGTTTTGGTTTGAAATCACTTTTTTTAAAACCACGAGCTGTGACGACGTTAGATACTAATGCTTTTTGATCATCAGCATCTAGAATAATAAAGTCAGTTCCAAATCCTAAAGCAGTGATTTCACTACGTAAAAACTTAGCACAAAAACTATGATAAGTTTTAATGACTGGAACTCCAAAGCGACTATTAATATCTGATAAAACACGATCACGCATTTCACTAGCAGCTTTGTTAGTAAAAGTAATTGCTAAAATACGATATGGTTTTAGAGCAACATTATTAATTAAATATTTAATTTTTTCACAAACAACAGTTGTTTTTCCAGTTCCGGCCCCAGCAATAATCCTTAACGGAACATCGTTTAATAAAACCGCAATTTTTTGATTAGCATTTAATTGTTTCATATTAATCCACAAACTCCAATTTCTTTTTAACTTTGGCTGGTATTGGTTTTAAACTAGATTCTATTTCGACTCTAACCTCATGTGTTTGTGCGATTGATATAACCATAGTTCCGCTATATAAATCAGCTATATGTTTTTTGTCTTTACGAAAAACCATCACTAATCCACAACCGATAATAAAGATTCATCAAAAACTCATTGAACTTAAAATTGAATTTAATAAAATGATTTCAACACTAGATAGATTGTTTTTTGGTTGATTCATTTCAAATAGTAAATGACTATTAACGAAACTAAAAAACATTACAAAGTTAAGCATTAATAAAAATGAAAACATAATTTCGCGTTTAATTAAATACTTCTTATCGTCGCGTTCTTCAATATCAATAATTTTCATTCCTAGTAATTTTTTACCTAACGTTTGTCCACTACCAAAAAATAAAGGCACAATGCTAGCACAACTAATAATAATAATTGTAAATAAAACACCAATAACGCGTAATCACTCACTTCGATAATGATTATTATTAATTGAACTAATGAAAAAAGTAATTATGAAAATAACAAAAAAACTATTATCAATCATTCGTGATAATAATCTTTTTCAGAAACCAGCGGCAACGAAAACAACGTGATCTTCGTATTTCTGATTATTCATATTTAAATCCAGCGGCTAGTTTTTTACGTCAAGCAATGTCACTTTTAATAATATCTAATAATTTATATTTTGGCGTTCATTTTAATTCTTGATGAGCTTTAGTTGCATCTGCTACTAAAGCAATTGGGTCTCCTGGACGACGATCAATTACTTCATAAGCAATTTTAGAACCAATAATTTCTTCACAAGTATGAATAACTTCTAAAACGCTATAGCCACTATTTGAACCTAAATTATAAATTCCAGATTTATTATTTGATAATGGTTGTAATGCTAAAACATGGGCATACGCTAAATCACTAACATGAACATAGTCACGAATACAACTACCGTCACGAGTATTTAGACCACTACCATAAACTGATAGTTTTGAGCGAATTCCTAAAGCTTTTTCAACTACTACTGGAATTAAATGCGTTAGAGGATTTGCTTGTGGACATAGACCGATATCGCCACTAGCGTCAGCGCCAGCAACGTTGAAATAACGAAAAATTACATAATTTAAACCATAAGCTTCATGACAATATTTTAACAATTGTTCACTAACCATTTTTGAAAATCCATAAGGATTGATTGGTGCTAATGGTGTTATTTCAATTAAAGGAGTTTTAGTGACTTCGCCATAAACTGCTGCTGTTGAAGAAAAGACAATATTGTTAACATTGTTGCGCTTCATAGCACTTAGTAATATCGCAAAATTACTACTATTATTAGTAAAGTATTTTAAAGGTTTGTTGACTGATTCAGGAACTGAAATATCAGCTGCAAAATTCATAACTGTATTGATATTGTGTTTACTAAAAATTTTATCTAATAATTTTTCATCATTAATATTACCTTTATAAAAAACAACATCTTGATTAAGCGTTCCTTGATGACCAGAACTTAAATTATCAATCACAATAACTTTGTGATTAGCTTTTTGTAATTCTTTTACAGTATGAGAACCAATATATCCGGCTCCGCCGGTAACTAATATTTCCATAATATACTCTCCTTAGAATTTAAGATTTTTTGGTGTTCTTGGGAATGAAATAACATCTCTAATGTTTGACATGCTAGTAAAATACATAACTAGTCTTTCGAAACCTAATCCAAAACCACAACTTTTTGAACTTCCAAAACGACGCATTTCTAAATATCATTGTAATTCTTTGTTGTTTAAATTTAATTCTTCCATTCGTGATTTTAAGACGTCATAACGCTCTTCACGTTGTGATCCACCAACTAATTCACCAATTCCAGGAACTAGTAAATCAAAGGCTGCAACTGTTGCTTTATCATCATTTAAACGCATATAGAACGCTTTAATTTCTTTAGGATAATTAATCACGAACACCGGTCCTTGATAATGGACTTCTGCTAAATATTTTTCATGTTCAGTTGCTAAATCAATTCCGAATTTAATGTCGTTAAACTCAAATTTATGACCTTTATTTTGAACGTCTGTTAAAATTTTAATAGCTTCACGATATTCCACAATATGAAATTTGTTATCAACAACAGCGCTTAATTTAGCGATTAATTGATCGTCTACTTTACTATTTAAATATTCTAATTCAGCCCCACATAAACGTAATGTGTTTTTGATTAAGAATTTAATTAATTTTTCTGCTAATGCTAAATCATCCATTAAATCACCAAAAGCTAATTCAGGTTCTAACATTCAAAATTCAGCAGCATGACGTTGCGTGTTTGAATTTTCGGCTCTAAATGTTGGTCCAAAACTATATACTTTACGAAATGATTGAGCATATGCTTCAGCTGATAATTGTCCCGATACTGTTAATGAAGCTTTTTTTGCAAAGAAATCTTTTTCATATTTATTATCTGTTCGAGTTGTTACGATGAAACTTTCTCCAGCTCCTTCAGCATCATTTTCAGTAATGATTGGGGCATGAATTCAAAGATATTTTTCTTCCATAAAAAACTGATGAATTAATTGTCCCAAGATTGATCTGATTTTAAAAACGGCACGAAAAACATTAGTTTTTGGACGTAGATGAGCAATCTCTCTTAAAAATTCAAAACTATGTTCTTTTTTCTGTAATGGATAATCAGCATCGACAGCTTTTAAAATTTCTATTTTGTTAGCAAAAATTTCAAAGTCTTGTCCTTTAGCATTTGATTTAACTAACTTACCAGTTATTTTTACTGAGCTAGCACCTAATAATTTGCTAACTTCAACAAAATTATCTAAAACGTCTTTTTTATACACAACTTGTAAACTTTCAAATTTAGTACCATCATTAATAGTTAAAAAACCAATTCGGTTAGAACTACGGTTGAACGTCACTCACGACTTGATAGTAATTTCTTTTTCTAAGTATGTTCCAGGTTTTGATAATATATCATGTAAAATCATATTTAAAATTCCTTTCAGTTACTTTATTCATTTATTCTTTTTTTATATTATATATTTTACTACCATTTATCAATAATTAATAAATTTTCTAATAAAGCTGCAATTGTCATTGGCCCAACTCCGCCAGGAACTGGTGTAATTGCTTGAGCATAATCGATAAATTCTGCAGTATTAATATCACCATAAATTTTCTTAGTTTTTGTCTTACAAATACCAACATCAACTAGCACAACATTTTTTTTAACTTGGCTACGTTTGTTGATTAAATGTTTGACTCCAGTAGCACTAATAATAATATCAGCGTTTTTCAAACAGTCATTAAAAAATGTTTTATCACTATCACGATCTAAGCAGACATAATTAGCTTTAATATTATAAAGTTCAATTGCTAAAGGCGCTCCCACAATAATGCTTTTCCCTATTATGCAAATATTTTTATTAACTAGTTCAATTTTATAATGTTTTAGCAACTCCAAAATTCCTTTTGGTGTTGCTGGAATAATTCCTTGTTGATGAATTTTACGTTCAAGAATATTTAAATAATTTAAACCATCAACATCTTTTGAAACGGCAATTGAATCTAAAAATAATTTTTGATTTTTACGTAAATGATTCGGCAGTGGTAATTGTAATAAAATTCCTGTAATAGAATTATCATTATTTAATTCTTTAATTTTAGCAATTAATATTTCGTCACTGATCGTTGATTCTAATTTCACTAATTCAGTTTCAATATTAGCTAAATGACATTTCTTAATTTTATGAGTTACATAAATTTGACTAGCTTTATCATCGCCAATTAAAATAATTGCTAATTTAAGTTTTAAATTATTAGTTTGAATTTCTTTTTTAATATTAGCAATTATATCATTGGCAAGTTGGCTTCCACTTAATATTTTTGTCATTTTTTAATTCCTTTCTCTGATTTATTTATCATCTCGAGGACTAGTTGTTAAAATTAATTTAGCATTTTCATCTAAAACTTCAATGATGATTGGTTCTTTATTAACAAACTCGTTGCTAACTAATCTAGTATCGTATTTTGAGACTTCATAAGACTTAACATTATAACGTGCTCCACTAATATTAATAACTGTTTTATCAAAAGCAAAAATATTAAAAAAGGCGTTTTCTGTTAATGGTGAAATTTTATTAATTCCATATCTTAAATTAACGATTAAATGTTGATCGTTAATAATACTCGAAATATTATATTTTACTACTAAGTTAAAAGTATGCATATCCATATCTAGACGATTGCCGCCAGTTAATAAATGAATTTTTTGATATCCATTAATTAAAGCTCATTTAATCGCATATTCACTATCACTAATAATTTGATCTTTTTTATAAATAAAATTAGGCATAGCAATAATTTTTTGACGGTCTTCGATATCAACTACACTATCTAAATCACACATTGCTTTCACGATTGGAATATTTTGTGATAATAGATAATTGATACCATTTTCAACGCCAATATAATCGCCTTTAATATTAGGTGTTTTATTTAAATATTTAGTCACTATGATTGCTGTTTTAATCATTTATGAGCAACTCCTTATTAATTGCAAAACACACAAACTCTTAAATTTGTGTGTTTTATAAAAACATTTTATTTTAAATAAAAGAATTATTTTTTTTCTAAGAATGCGTCTGATGGTTGTCAATTACATGGTACTAACTTACCTTCTTTGGCAGCTTTAGCAGCTTGTAATAAACGCAACACTTCTTGAGCACTACGACCAACTTCGCCGTTAGTTACATATTGAATTCATAGAATTCCTTCAGGATCAATGATGAATAACCCTCGTCAAGAAACACCTTTTTCTTCATCATAAACACGGTATAATTTAGCGTATTTATGAGTTTTATCAGATGCCATTGGATGTTCGATGCGTCCCAAGTCACCTTTGAATCAGTGCATATGAGCAAATGTAGAATCAACCGACACTGCGATTATTTCAGCATTTTGTTCTTGGAAATCATTTGTTAATTTTGATAGTTCTCTAATTTCTGTAGGACAAACGAATGTAAAATTTGCTGGGTAGAAATATAGGATTGTTCATTTCTTAGCATCTTTGTTCGCTTGTAAACTAACTTTACCAAATGTGCCATCTGGTAAATAAGCTTCCATCGTAAAATCAGGCGCCGGTTTACCAATGTAAACTTCATTATCGTGGCGACAATTACAATTATTAGGGTTTTTATTATTCATATTTTACCTCCAAATTTTATAAAATAAATTAGTTATATTATATCAAAAAAAAGGCCAAAAATATAAATTTATTGCAACTTAGTACTAGATTTAGTTTCTTTGAAATAAGTATTTTCAAAATTGTTATTACTAAAGCGGTTTCATGCAGCTTGGGCAATCATCGCTCCATTATCAGTGCAATATTTTAATGGTGGCATAATAACATCGACATTACGAAGTTTTGAAATTTGGTTACGTAAATAAGCATTAGCACTAACTCCACCACAAACAACAACTGTTTTTGGAGCGTATTTAGCAACTGCTGCTTTAGTTTTTTTGACTAAAATTGAAACAGCACTATATTGTAATGAAGCTGCTAAATCAGCTTCATTAATTAATTCATGTGATCTTTTTAATTTATTATATAAATTTAAAAATGAAGACTTTAATCCTGAAAATGAAAAATCAAAACTATCATCGTCTAATGGTAGTTTTAATTTATAAGCAGGGTGACCCTCAACGCTTAAAGCATCAATTTTGGGACCTCCTGGATAATCAAGACCTAAAACACGAGCAACTTTATCATAACATTCACCAACAGCATCATCTCTTGTAGTTCCGATAATGTTGTAATCAAACATTTCTTTCATATAAACTAATTCAGTATGACCTCCAGAAACAATTAAAGCGATCGCTGGATAAACAATTTCACCTTCGATATCAGCACTATGAATGTGACCCTCTAAATGATGAATTGGAATTAGTGGTATATTATAAGAAATGGCAATTGTTTTGGCAAAAATGGCCCCCATTTGTAAAGCTCCGATTAATCCAGGACCATAAGTGTAGGCCATAATATCAATATCGGAAAGTTTAATGTTGGCTTCTTTTAACGCTGATTCTAAAACAAAAGGAATATTATATTGGTGAAATCTTGAAGACAATTCAGGAATGACACCTCCATAATCAACAAATTTGTTAATTTGAGAAATAATTTTATTAGTTATTAATTTACCATCTTTAATGATAGCGATTCCAGTTTCGTCGCAACTACTCTCAATCGCTAATAAATATTGTGATTTTTTAATCATATTATTTCAACTTTCTAAAATTCAATGATTTATAATAATTTAATTTGAATTCAAAAATATTATTTTCTAATTTAAAATGTTTTTTTTCGATATGATTAATTAAATCACTAAACGAAACTTTTAAATTAGAATTACTGTCGGAAACGTTGCTAGAAACTTTAATATTAATTAAATTACCGTTATTAATTTCACTAATATAATAAAATCCTCCACGAGCATCAATTGTATGGAACCCGCTAAAATTAGCAGCAACATAAATTTGGGGACTTTGAATAAAATAAATTTTTAAATCAGGATTAATTAATTTTAAAGTTTTTACAAAAGTTAATCCAATTCTCATGCCGGTATAACTTCCAGGACCTAGTGCTAAATAAATATTTTTTAATTCAGATACGTTAGTCTTAGTTTCTGTTAAAGCTTGATAATAAGTTGTTGGTAGTAATTCGCTATGACGGCGATCTCCATTAACATTTTTTTCAAATACTAATTCATTTTTTTCATTAAAGAGAAAAAAACAAAAATTAGTATTTGAAGTGTCTAAAAATAAATTCATAATATTTCATCACTACCTTTCTAAACTATCGGCACAACTACAAATTTCAAAAATCCGCTGATGTAAATCGTTAATTGTAATATCAATTCTAATTGCGTCAGGAAATTTAATATCTAGATTTCCCGGTCATTCAATGACAGTTAAGTTATTGAATATTTCGTCTAAAAATTCTTCCCCACCACCGCTAATGCGATAAGCATCAATGTGAATTAGATATTTAATTTCATCATCGACTAAAGGATTATTAATTGGGTATCTTTTCATAATGTTAAAAGTTGGACTTTTAACATTATCAGTAATTTTTAAAGCTTTTGCTAAATATTTCGTAAAAGTAGTTTTGCCACTACCTAAATCACCGTATAATAAAATAATTTTTCGCTTTAAAAAACTTGGTAATAACTCTTCAGCTAAAGCGGCTGTTTCTGACTCATTTGTAATAATTTTTTTCATATTTTCACCTTTATTATTATACTACTTATACTCCTATTTTAACAAGATAAAACAATAATATATCATTTTATATAATTGTATTAATTGTCCATCTTAAGATATTGTGCTAAAATTAAACAGACTTTAACAGAGGAGGCAATATGGAAAACAAAAAAAATGAAATCAAAGATTTATTAATTATCGGTGCTGGCCCGACTGGTTTATTTGCTGGTGTTTATGCTGGTTTACGCGAACTTAGTGGCTGTATCATTGATGCTAATAATGATTATGGGGGTCAACCTAAATATTTATTTGGTGATAAATATGTTTATGATTTCCCCGGATATGTAAAAATTACTGGTAATGATATTGCTAAAAATTTATACGATCAATTTCAATATAATGCTAATGGATTTGCCCTAAATTTAAATACTGAAATTACTAGTGTCAAATATTTTAAAGAAGCAGATTTTTTTAAAGTAACTTTTAATAATCAAAAAGTTACTAATTTTAAAAAAATCTTAATGACAACTGGTAATGGAAAATTCGCACCTAGAAAAATGCCAATATTAAAAAACCAAGAATTTGATAACGTCTTTTATAAAGTAACTCACAATAATTTAATCAAAAATAGTTTAACAATTTTTGGTGGTGGCGATAGCGCGATCGATTGAGCAAATCATTTCAAAGAAAAACACAGTAGTGGTGAAGTAAACATTATTCATCGACGCGATGAATTTAGAGCTAAAAGCAATAATGTTAACAAAGCTAAAAATAATAATATTAATTTTTATAATAATTATTCAATCGTTGATTATGATAGCACTGATAAAATCATTAATTCAGTTACTATTAAACACAATCTTGATAATAGTATCAAAATTTTAAAAAGTGATGCTTTCTTAGTTCAATACGGTCAAATGTGTATTATTTTAAAACAAGATATTTTTAATAATCTTACTAGAGGCTATATGAATAAAATCACAGTTAACAGTTTACAAGAAACTAATGTGGCAAATTTTTATGCTGCTGGGGGCTGTTGTACTTATCCTGGTAAAACGCATGTTTTAAGTTCTGATATGGGCGATGCCGTGAATGCGATTAGTGCTATTTCCAAAGCGCTAAATCCAAAATTAAGTCCAATATTCTATACTTCAGTTTTAAAAAATAAAAAATAATTGCATAAAAAAAAGAATCAAGCTAATTGATTCTTTTTTTATTTTACTAAATAAAGTTCGAAAAATGATATATTGTTTCACGTAATAATCAGTTAGTTTTATTTTGATTATGCGTTTTAAATAACGCAATCCCGCCATAAACTGAACCAATCGTTAAAACCACAACTAAACTAATAACGAAAAGCGTTAATAATGTTTTTCACGCAAGATCTTTGTGTTTGTGTTCTAAGAAAAACTTAATCATCAATTTTCAAACTTCTTTCTTAATAGGATGGAATAAACCATATGGGGCGAACAACGGGGCTCGAACCCGCGAATGCTGGAACCACAATCCAGTGTGTTAACCTACTTCACCATGCCCGCCATTAATATTAAAGGTAAAATCTTTTGAATAATTTTACCTTAAATATTATAATGTATTAATCAAATTAAGTCAATGTAAATTAATAATGATTATACTTTTAAATATAGTAAATTGTCCTTTGATTTTAATTCGAATTGCATTCCGGTATCATTGTTTTGATAAATTTTATTATCATTGTATCAAGAACCATTTCCGTTGAATATTAAATTTGAATTACCGTTTCAATTATTAGCATCTAACTTAACGCGCTCAATTTGGTCATCACCATTAGGGCTACTTTTACCAGTAGTGTTTTTAATGAAATATAAATATTGAGAATTTTCCCCAGATGCAAACGTTGAAGTTTGATAAGCGTAATGATTAGTATTGTTAAAAAACATTTTTTTATCGTTATTATCTATTGCTGATAACGGCGTTACTGTTTTATCACTCGCCCCTAGACTATCTTTCATATTTAAATTGTTGAAAAAGGGACTATAAGTTAATTTAGCATAATGGCTATATGATGCAGGGGTGCTGTCATTGCTATTATCAAAAACAACTCAATCATATTTTTGATCGCTATATCCCCCAAAACTATAATTATTATCGTTACGATTTAAATAAGAAACAGTTTTACCATAATTCATTGCAGTTAATAAATTACCATAAGTTTTATACGTATCACTATTAGCATCATTGTTACCAGTATAATTATACAATGATGATAAATAGTTGTAACGAATCGCATAATCTTCATAATAACCATTAACAATTCCAGCTTGACCGGCATAAATTTCTGATGGTTTTCCATCAGTAATTAAAGGGTTATTAAGAAGCATTTGACAATAATCGCGTACTAAAACTTCATCATAATTTAGATAATAACCAACGCCACTTCATTGATAATTAGTTCCTGACTTAGGATAATAATTACTATTTAAAGATAGTTGATAATCATTTTGATGATTATTTATAAAAGTTGATAAATGTTGATTCATCTGATCGTCATTAACGTCATAATATGGCTTATTAGTTGAATTAAACATATTCATTAAACTACTACCCATAAATTCTTTTGGTTCTGTTGGTGATTGGACATTATTTAATTGACTTTGTAGATCAGTTGCTGTAGGAAATCTTTTATATTTATCAACCAAAGTACTTAATGAATCATAATAAGTCTTAGTTTTATCTGCGACAATATCACTACTACTATCGTAGTGGCGATCTTTAAAATAATTAGTCATAATGCTTTTATTTCAATCTTCACTACGAACATTTTCCATTTTTAATGCTTTTCCATTACTAGCAATATTATCGTAATTTGAACTAGTTAAAACATTACTACTATTATCATAATCATAAGTTTTATAATAAGTATTAACCATATGATGCAGATATTCATGTTGCATTACGTATTTTAGATCGTTTTCGCGATCTTTTTGATCCATACCTGATAATCCATATATCAGAAATGTTGCTGACGGATTTAAATTAATCGTTTCAGCATAAGGAATATAGAATCCGACAGCATCATTACCCGGATTATAAGATTGCGTATCAATCGAAATACTTTTTAAGTTACTAATTTCTGGACCATGAAACATATCTCTTAAAAAATATTGTTGATAAAAATTTAATAAATGATCTTCATCTAAATAAAAACCACTATAAGATGGTGAACTTTTGGTTGCCGGAACGACAAATTTATTTTCTCGCATCACAAAATAATTATTATGAGGAATCGAAATAGTCATGCAATCATCACTCTTAGTAACTATCGGTTTGTCAGCATCGTTAAAACTATTTTTATAAATTTGACTACGACGGTTGTTAAATAAGACGTAGAAAGAAAATAGGGCTGCCAAAATAACGACTAAAGAGATCGTTAATATAAAAGCATTATAAAAAATATAATGGCGTCTCCTTGACTTAAAATTAACAAAATCTTTATTTAAATCATTTATCGTTTGATCGTCTTGGATTTCTTCTTTTTGATTTTTTTTGATATTTTTTTTCATAACAATAGCTCCTTTGCAAATTAGGGGTTAATATATCTCTATAAGATAATTTTAACTAACTTTGTCTAATTTTACAATTTTGCTATTAAAAAATTAATTTTAATTGCCCGATCAATAAATTTTTGTTCGTACTCTGTAATGATGTTTTTTTCGACAAAATCACTGTTATGTAAATCAAGTGTTAATGTCTGAAAAGTCCATTGGTCATTGTTTAATAATAAGATTCCATGAGCAAATAAAGTTAAGTTGTCAGTTTTGAAATTAAGCGTTCCATTGTCACTTAATAACTGACGATAAGTTTTTATAAATCAATCATCAACTAGACGACGTTTTTGGTAACGAGTTTTTAATCAAGGATCGGAAAAGTTAAGAAAAATTTTATCAAACTGGAAAAGATTCTTAATTAATAATTCGGCAATTCAAGCAAAATCACCAATAAACATAAAAGTGTTTTTAGTGTTATCTTCAACTAGTTTACGCGTTGCGCTGGCAGCGATTGAAGTATTTTTTTCAAAACCAATCACAAAATAATCAGGATTTTGTTGAGCAAAAGTATTAATAAATTGGCCTTTACCAGTGCCAATTTCTAAAGCTAAATATTTATAATCAGCACTGATCTTTTTAATTTTGGCCAAAATATCTATTAATGTTTGATCTAGTTCAGAATTATTATCATGGGGATTTTTTAATTCATAATGAATATCTAAATTGTTTTCTAGAAATGATTTGGTTCACTTTTTATTGCGCATACGCATAGGCTAATCAGCCCCTTTATTTAATAATTTTTTCAAAAACTTCCTCAATACTACTGTTCGTGAAAACACTAACATGATTACGATTTTTTATTTTATGAAAGTTAACTTTAATATTGTGTTTCTTAGCATTTTTGATAATAAATTTAATATTTTTATCAAAAGGAACGGTAATATCTTGATCACCATAAAAAACTTCGATTTCTTTAACATCAATTTCTGCTAAACTATTCATCGTGTGTTTTTGTAATCTGATCATCGAAATAATCAAACGATAAAGATGTGGTTCACTGACACTTTTATTTTTAATTCGTTTGTAACGTTTTTTTTGCTGTTTATTCATTTTGAATCATAAGATCACTTTTTTAAAAAGTCCTGAGAAGAACTTTTTAATAATGTAAAATAAACTAATTTTAAAAGCAGGAGCAACAAAAAAGATTTTTTTAATTCTTGCTTCAGGAAATTCTTTAATCAATCTTGTTGATATTGGTGCTCCTGATGAATAGCTTACAATTATAATATCGCGGTTTTGGGCCACAATTCCTTTAAAAGCTTCACGATTTTTTTCTCACATTAATTTTCAGTTCAAAGTTTTCTTATCTGTATTGTCATAATAATCATATGTAAAGATGTCTAAATTAGTGTTTTTCTCCCCTAATCAAATAACAAAATCATCATAATTATTTCAGGTGATTGTTTTAAAACCGTGGATAAAAAAAATAATTGGTTTTTTATTTTTTACTTGATTCATATTAAGATACTCCTTTCGATAAATTGGCTTATTTGAAAAAATGAAATAAAGCAATCGCGTTAGCAATTGCAATATTTAATGATTCAACATTATCATTAATCATAATTTTAAGATGGGTTTTAACAATCTTTAAAATTTGGTCACTAATACCTTGACCTTCGTTACCAAAAATTAACGTTGGATTAGCAATTGTTGATAATTGTAGTGAAGTTGAATTAGGTCTTAAACTCGTCGCTACGTAATGGCGAGGATGTTTTTGAATAAAAGTAGCTATGTCATCAATGATAGCAGTATCGATACTCATAAAAGCTCCCTGACTAGCTTGAATTGTTTTAGGATTGTAAACGTTGCAAGAGTTTTTTGATAAAATCACTAAATCAAAACTGAACGCTTTAGCTGTTCGTAAAATTGTTCCTAGATTACCAGGATCTTGGATTTCTTCTAAGATTAAAATACGACTTTTAGGATCATTAGCAATTTCTTCAATTGCTAATGATGATAATTTTTGGGGCTTTTTAATATGCGCTATGATCGGTTGGGGATGTTTTGTAGTAGTAATTTTTTGTAAGACATTTTCACTAATTAAAATAGCATCGCGATCACTTTTAGAATCAATAGTGTATTTTTTAATAATCAAATTGTTTTTGCTAGCTTGTTGGACTAAATGAAAACCCTCAACAACGATTTCATTAAACCGTTCTTGATATTTGCGTTTTTGTAATTTTACTAAATATTTAACGTCATTATTATTAACTGAACTAATCATTTATCTACCCCTTTAATAAATATTTCTTTTAATTTTATAAATATATTATAAACGATTATCTCAAAATCATTCACGAGCTTTAACAACATCTTGTTTGATAGCATCGCGTAATTGATTAATCGAGTTGTACTTTTTAGGTAATCGCATCATCACAATGATTTCAAGCGAGATATTTGCATTATAAATATCTTGCTTGAAATCTAGAATATAACTTTCTAAAACATTGTTGTTTAAGTTTTCTAAAGTTGGTTTATTGGAATTAATAATAATTGATGGATATTTTAAATTATCAATTATTGTATAACCAATATAGACACCTTGTGAAATTGGAAAGTAACTATAAGCTGGTTCGATATTAGCAGTTGGGAATCCAAGTGTACGACCTTTTTGGCTACCATAAATTACTTTTCCAGTGATCGTTAATGGTTCACGCATATAACTGTTGGCAATGTTAATAAAGCCATCAGTTAGTAATTCTCTTAATAGCGAACTTGATAGTTTACGATTTTGACCAACTGTTAAAAAATCAATAATATCAGTGGGGATAATTTTTGATAAATCGCTAGCTTGTAGTTTATTTTGTTGACCACAACGAAAATCTTTACCAACGACTAAATGCTTAACATTATATTTAGCAACTAGTTCTTTAATGAAATCGACTCCAGGAGTATTCATTAATTTATCATCAAATTTAATAATGCTACAATAATCAATTTCATCTCAAGCAAATAAATCTAGACGACGACTGATCGGTGTAATATAAGTTGATTCTAGATTATTAATAAAACAAAAAGGACTACGATCAAACGTAATGATGCCGACTTTTCATTTATTTTCTAGGGCAATTTTTTTAGCATGTTCAACTAACTTACGATGTCCTAGATGATAACCATCGAAATAACCTAAAACAAAAACAGTATCTTGTTTAATTTCGGTCGGTTTTTTATTTTCAAATTTAAATATTTTCATGTTGATATCACATTCCTTTATGAACTTTAGTAGCTTGATTTTCGGTCAATAATACCGCTTGGGGTCGACCTTCAACTACTAATAAACTAATGCCATCTGCTAAATTTAGAAAACATTTTTGACCGTGTTTTAAATTTATTAATTGCTTAGTTTCAATGTTATTTATTATATCATAAGGTCATACTTTTTCGATACCGATACAATTATTATCAGTCACATCTTCGATTTTAATAGCATCTTTAAGGTAAAAAATTCCTGATTGAGTTCGTACTAAATCACTCATTACTGCTCCAGTATTGAGTTTTTTACCAATATCGTTAACGAGTGATCTGACGTATGTCCCTTTACTGACTCAACATTCAAAAGATCAATGTGTGTCATTGATTTTTTGAATGTTGGTGATTTCATTAATCACTACTGAACGAGCTTTAATTTCAACTTTTTCTTGATCGCGAGCATATTGATAAAGGCGCTTACCTTTAACTTTGATGGCACTATAAATTGGGGGAATTTGATCATATTTAATATTGTTAAATGATTTGATAGCATCGCTGATCATAGCATCGCTAAGTGCTAAATTTTTAAAATTAGGATCATTTGTTAGCGTGCTTCAAATGTCAAAACTAGGACTAGTTTTTCCAAGTTCAAACGTAACTTGATATTTTTTATCATCGCTGACTAAATATTCAATAATTTTAGTCGCTTGGTTAACAGCAACTACTAATACTCCTTTAGCTTCTGGGTCAAGTGTTCCACAATGGCCAATTTTTTTAATGTTAAGTTGTTTTCTGAGTTTAGCGACTACGCCAAAACTACTGATGTTTGCTGCTTTATTAATAATGTAAAAACCGTTTTTAGTCATAATTATCGATGCCTCACTTTTGAAATAGATAAGTTATTTTATGATATAATAGCATACATTAAATCATCAAGGAGAAAATTTATGCAAACTATCATTGCCGGAATTATTGCTTCCGATAAACGTTTTAATTTAATCGCCGATGGCGATAAAATTGCGGTTGCTGTTAGCGGTGGAAAAGATTCAATGCTATTAATGAAATCATTGAAAATATTACAAAAAGTTTATCAACAAAAACACAATATTAATTTTGAATTAGTAGCGATTCATTTAAAATTAAATCTTTGTGCACTTGATTATCAAGATATGATTCAATGATTTAAAGACCAAGATATCCCATTATTTATTGAGGACGATAATAACACAACTGAAATTCTACGTAGTAAAATTATTAACAAGAAAATTCCTTGTTCTTTATGTAGTAAGTTCAAAAAAGCGATTATTATTAGTCGTGCTAAAAAATTAAATTGTAATAAAATTGCTATGGGTCATCATATCGATGACGCGATTGAAACTTTATTCATGAATTTAATTTTTGGTGGTCGTTTTTCAACGTTTCGACCAAAGTTATATATGGATCGCGAAGACATCTGATTCATTCGCCCAATGGCCTTAGTTCACGAAAAGCAAATTAAAAAAGTTGTCGCTGATCCTAACACTAAGTTAGCGATTTTACCTTGTGGTTGTCCAATGGATGGTTTCACTAGTCGTAGTGCGATGAAACTAACTTTAGAAAAAGTCTTTTATAACAATCCCAAATTTGCCGCTAGTCGAAGTAATTTTGCGAGCGCATTATACAACGAGGCCAAAGCTGATTTATGATTTCCTAGTAATTTAGAAAATCATCAAAAAGTTGCCGACGCCAAAATTAAACTCCGTAAAGAAAAATCAGAAATCACTAAATCATAGGAGGTGATCATATCGATAATTTAGTTAAATGAACTTGTTATGCTTGTAATATAACGATTAGTACTCAACGTTGATTAACGAATCCAACATGTCCTAATTGTGGTGTTCCAATGCAAATAATATTCTAAATAATTACAACTATTAAATTATTAAAGGAAATAAAAAAGTAGTATCACGTTACTACTTTTTTTAATGTTAATAATTTATTTTAATAAAAATTCAGAAATTGTTTTAATCATAATTCCTGTTCCGTAACGACCATTAGTTGCTGTTCCGGCAACATCTAAATGAATTAGTTTTTTATCTTCAACAAATTCTTTTAAAAAGCTGGCAGCACAACTGGCTCCACCTTGACGTTTTCTACTAGAGTTTTTTAAATCAGCAATTTTTGAACTAGCCATTTCTTTGCTGAATCAACGATGAAATGGTAATCTTCAAATTTCTTCAAAAGTAACTTCGGCTACTTCTTCAAATTTTTTGTATAGACAATTACAACTAGAGAATACTCCAGTCAGTTGCGATCCAATCGCAACTGATACTGCTCCAGTTAATGTTGCTGCTTCAATAATTGAATCAGCACCTTTATGTTTAATTAAATAAGTAATTGCGTCAGCCATTACTAAACGACCCTCAGCATCAGTGTTAACAATTTCAACAGTTTTACCGCTCATTGATGTTAAGACTGCTTCGGGAGTGATTCCTTTTGAACCAATCATATTATCAGTAATAGCTAAGGCAGCTATGACGTTTTTAGTTGGTTTTAATTGGGCGATTGTGGCCATTGTATGCGCCATAATCGCAGCACCTGACATATCAAACTTCATCCCAAACATATAACCGCTTGGTTTTAAGTTGTAACCACCAGAATCAAAAGTGATTCCTTTACCAACTAAACCAACAGTTGGAGCCTTGCTATCATAATGATATTCAATAATTACTAATTGAGCTTCATATTCACTAGCAGCGTTGACACCTAATATTAACCCAGCACCTAATTCTTTTAATTCTTGGTTACCTAAAATTGAAACTTTTAGATTCGGATAAACGCTTAATTGTTTTTTAATAGTATTAGCTAGTTTAACTGAATTTAAAATGTTTGGCGGTGTTTCTTGCAATTGACGAGCATCGTTAATTGCACGATTAAGAATTAATTGTTTTTGATAATTAGCTGAAACTTCAGCGCTAGCTTCAACGATTAAATTATATTGAAATTTATTTTCATCAGCGCTAGCTTTTTTAGTTTTATAATCAAATTTATAATTCAGACGATTAGTAATATCTAATAATAGCGTTACTAACTCAACGTTAGTTAAAGCATTGTTTTTAAAACTGTTAAGATCAATGTTTAAGTTGTATTTTAACGACTTTAAAACTGTTGTTAGCTTATCTTTCAACGTAAAGAATAATTCTTTACGTTGACGCTTAAAAGCACAACCTTGAGATTTAACTAATCATTTTTCTGATTCACCTAAAAAAAGATAAACTTTCTTTTCTGATGCAATTAAAGTTGGACTAAATTTTTGTTTAACGATTAGAGGATTTAAATTAGCATCGTCAGCGAAGCAGGCGATTAATGTTAAATCATCATTCTTATTATTTAGTGTTGTTATCATATGTTGTTGCTTCCTTTTATATTTTTTCAACATCATTTAATTTAATTTCTGATGGTGTTAGACGGCCAAAAATTTCAATATCAACGACACAGTGAGTTTTCGTTATATTAGTAACGACTCCACTATTACCAGCTAAAGCACCAGCAATAACTTTAACTGGGTCACCAATAATAAAGTTGATTTTGATATTTGCCATGTCAGAACTTTGACTTGATTGTTTAAAGATACGATTGATCTCTTCTTTACTTACTGGTGTAGGTTGCGTTCTTTGTCCACTAGATCCTACTAGGCCAGTAACATATTGTGTATTACGAACGATAAATCATGCGCGGTCACTCATATGCATCTTAATAAAAATATATCCTGGATAAATATTTTTAACTTTGATTTTTCCTTTAGGCGTTAAACTTTCATTAGTCGCAATAAAAATATCAGAAATATTATTTTCTAATGATTCTGAAATAATACGATTTTCTAATGATTCTTTAACTTTTCATTCTTTACCACTAATTGTAGTTACCATATATCATTTCATTGAAGCGATATTTTTTTCAGCTTCTGTTAATGGTTTTTTTTCTTCAAGTTTTGTTGTCATTTTGGTGATTCCCCGATCTTTGTCAGTTTAGGTTATTGCATTATTCAATTAAACTTTAATTGTTAATGCCTCATAATTTTCATAATTTTCCGATTCCGAATCCAAAGCTAAAAAATATGATTGCGCTTATAATCATCATTACTACTGAAGCGATGAATAGATTTTTTAACGCTTTACCTTCTGGTCAACGAACTCTTAAATATTCACGTTTAATAATGAAATAAAATCTCTTCATATTAGACATTGTTGTTTTAAATACTTTAAACATAATAATTGGTCATCTCCTTTACTTTAATAATTTTTCTATCTTCTATTTTCGTCACGATGGTTATTTTTTATTATTTGCTATTTTCTTGTTTTTAATTTCTAACAGTTTTGCTTTTGTTGCTTTAACTGCTCGGTGTTGTTGTTTTTTACGACAATGACTACATTTACGATATAAATCATCATTACCTGATTTAGTATCGATTAAATAGTTGGCATTGTCACATTTATTACAAATTAGAATTCTTTTTGAACCTTTATATTTATTACTTGTGGGATTGCTATAAAAAATTTGAGCCACAAATAACGGTCCCGCAATTAAAACTTTTCCTAATTGTTTGAAGAATCCTTTTTTAGGTTTATTTTTTGACTGCTCGTTCATAAACTTTTCTCCTTTTAGAGTTTTTATATTGCGTTATTTTAATCTTCTTCTTGTTGCTGAAGAATTACGGACACTAGCATGTGATTTTTGACGAGCTGAAGTTTGTTTCTTTTTGATTGTTAATAGTTTTGCTTTCGTTGCTTTAACTGCTCGGTGTTGTTGTATGCTATGACAATGACTACATTTACGATATAAATTGTTATTACCCGATTTAATATCGATTAAATAGTTGGCATTGTCACATTTATTACAAATCAAAATTTTTTGTGATCTTTTAAATTTATTACTTGTGGGATTGTTATAAAAAATTTGACCAATGAATAATGGCCCCGCAATTAAAGCTTTCCCAACTTGTTTAAAGAATCTTTTTGTCGGCTTTTTTTCTGAATATTTACTCATAAGAATTGCTCCTTTTATAAAAGCTAATATTAGAATTTAACGAATCGTTAATGACTTTCGTAATGATTTGTATGTCTGTGACAATGAGGACAATATTTTTTGATCGTTAGTTTTTCAGCGCGTGGTATTAAACTTTTGTTTAATCGATAATTTCGATTTAAACATTCTTCACACACTAAAATCATTTTTAGTTTTTTAGAATTTATCTTAATCAACCCCAGTATTCAACATTATTTAGTGAATTTAAAAAATATATTATATTCAATATATTGTAATTCTAATAATACCATAATATTAAATAAATTTGTATAAATATTATTGCTTAATAATTAATAATAGTTCGCGTAACTTTCTCAGCATTAAATTGATTTCAAGAATAATGGGAACTTCATTTGATCGTTTCTTGACCAGATAAAGTTTCAATATTTTGAATTTCAAAAACAACAGTGTGGTGATTTGTGCTAACTAATATTGTTTTTTCCATTGGTGCAATCGCGTTGACGTTTTGAAAAAGGACGACATCGCGATTGGCCACTGCTTTAGTAAAACTTTTCTTAAAATTATGTCACCCAAAATGATAAGTCATAATAATTTGAATGCTAATTCAGATAGTTATAAAAATTAATAGTAATGGTAATATTTTACGATATGGCTGATTGCGTTTAGTGCATTTCATAACTTGCCCTCCTTAAAATATTTTTAAAATTATTGAATTTAAAAATATTGAGGTTCATCAATTAATTACTAAATATATATATTAATATTATAACGTGAATTCAATAAATAAAACTAACAATCCCAATTCCTGATTATGAGATCTTTTTTAATCGCATTTGCGATTAGGGATCAGTTCTTTATTTGACTGATAACTTTTGAGAAAAAAAGCTTTCACCTTTAGTTTTTAACTGTTTGAGTTTTTTAATAAAAATTAAAAAACTAATAATTAATTGCAAGATTATTTGCATATTGCTTTGATTTCAAAATAAACTAATATATAATTATAAATTAATCAAGCAGTTATTTTAACTAGTTATTTGACTAGTATTTGTTTTTTTAGAAAAGGTGAGTTTTAATGAACGTAGTTTTAGAAGTAAAGAACCTGCACGTTGCAGTTGATAATAAAGAAATCTTAAAAGGAATTAATGTTAAGTTCTATGCTGGGAAAATCCATGCTATTATGGGACCTAACGGTAATGGTAAATCAACATTACTATCAGCTATTATGGGTCATCCTCGATACGAAATTACTAAAGGTGACATTTTATACAAAGGTAAATCATTATTAGACTGAAGCGTTGATGAACGTAGTCGTGCGGGAATTTTTCTAGCGATGCAATATCCCCAAGAGATTAGCGGAGTAACTAATAGTGACTTTTTAAAAGCTGCTCTTAATGCTAGACGTGAAAGTGCAATCAACTTTTATGATTTTTTTAATCAATTAAAAAAACAAGTTGATAACTTAAAAATGGATCCTAAATTATCACATCGTTTTTTAAATGAAGGTTTTTCAGGTGGCGAGAAAAAACGTAACGAAATTCTTCAAATGAAATTACTAAATCCCGAAGTCGCATTATTTGATGAGATTGATTCTGGTTTAGATGTTGATGCACTGCGTTTAGTTGGTCAACAAATTAATGCTAGTATAGATAATAAATTCTGTGGCATTATTATTTCTCATTACCAAAGAATTTTTGAAATTGTTAAACCTGATTTTGTGCATATTTTAATCGATGGTAAGATCGTTGAAAATGGTGACTATTCACTAATCAATAAAATTGATAGTGAAGGTTACTCATTTTTAAAAGATCTTCCTAGTAATGAAAACGAAGTTAAATCTCGTAGTTCAGTCAGCAGTCTTGGTTTATGTGGTGCTAATGTAAAGTCTAGTGATAATAAGGCTGATAAATAATGGCACAACAATTAATTGTTTATCCTCATTATTTAATCGTTGATAATAATGAGGTAACTAGTAATTTAATTATTAATCAAGACTATCATTATGATTCTGTAAAATCACAATTGATCTTAAAAAACGAACAGAAGATTCATTTAATCATCAAAGATAGTAATGTTGTTGTTGAGATTCTTCAAGGACACAAGATTGAAATCTTTAAAGAATTTTATAATTGTCAAATCACTTTTAATATTTATGGTGATTTGCACGTTAATGCTTTAATTATTCCTCAAGTTGTTTCTAAAAATGATATTATTTTTAATTTACTATCATTTCAATCACATCTTAATGTTTATGATTCAACATTAGTTAATCTAAAACATCGCTACGATGAAACTGTTGTTATTAACCATTGTCATCAATCAACTTTCTCTGATTATCGTTTTTATGGAATCGCTAAAGATGATAGCTTTCTAGGTATCAAAGTTACGTCAGTGATTAAAGAACAAATGGCTCGTAGTGAAGCGCACCAAAAAATCTTTATCATTATTAGTGATCGCGCCAAAACGAGTGCCCATCCTAACTTAGTAATCGATAACTATGATGTTAAGGCATCACATGCTAATTCAATTGGGCGAATTTCACAAGACCAATTGTATTATTTAAATTCTCGCGGAATCAACAAAAGTGATGCCGCTAAATTAATTATTATGGGTTATTTCAATCCTGTTCTAAATACGTTCGACGATGATGTTAGAACTAAAATCGAAGCACTAATTAACCTTAGTTAAACTTAGTGAATTAAAAAAAGTTGTCTTTCAGTTTAAGAAAAACAACTTTTTTTTATGTAGTTAGACGATTAATTTGTTGGTAATTTTTTTAATCGCTATCATATGAAAGTAATAGATCATTCATGGTGTTAGTAAAAACAAAATAATGAAGCCGATCACTAAAGTATATAGAATAAACCTAAAGCGATAGTGCATGATTGCTTTGTGAAGTAAGTTATTGCGAATTTGATAATCTTTACGTTGCATTCGAATTGCATAATGCAACGTTCCTAGAATAGGAATGTTTTCTCAAAAATGTGGTTTGGCATAAATTGCTAAATCAGATAATTCTTCTTTAATGATACGCTCTTTTTTATGATGATTATTAAAATTAAACATTGTTGTTGAGGATTACTTTTGTTCTCTTAATAGCTAGAGCGTGAATCATATAAAGAAATCATGGTGTTATTAACATTGTTAATGTAAACAATGGTAATAAACAAAAAATGAAGATAATCTGATATTTAACAATTTCACGGCGTAATGTTCCGTGATCGATATCACTGTTTTTCAAAGCAATTCTAATCATATAAGCAAAGCAGCCAAAAATGGGAACGTTTTCTCAAACATATGGTTTAAGGTTTTTTTGCATTCTTTCAACATCGCAAATAGTTGATTGGTGTTTATATTCTTTAAAATTAAGTTTTAAATTTTCATTATTTAATGTTGTTTCAATTGTTGGTCGTGAAATTTTTAATTCGTTTGAATTTGTTTTGAGTTTAGTAGTTTTTGGTTTTCTGGTCGTTTTTTTAGTAGTTGTCATAGTTATCGTCTCCATAGTTGAAAAGATTTTTGAATTCACTTTAATTATATCAAATATAATTATTGATAGGTTATTCTAATCTAAATTAATAATCATCAATAATTATCTTGTTATATAATATTTATAAAGGTGGTTATCAATTATGAAAATTATTAATAGATTAATTAAAAAAGTTATTTTTAGTTTAATTGCACTAACTCCTTTAGCAACTATTAGTGTTGTTAGTATTAGTTGTGGTAGTAGTGATAGTGGTGGTGGTCATAAGCCATCAGACAAATATACTTTTGCTGATTTTGCAAAGGATGCTGAAGCAGAATCAGCTTACAACATTGTTATGAATGCTAATCCGTCCGTTAATGGTTG
This sequence comes from Mycoplasmatales bacterium, assembly GCA_965237585.1. Lineage (GTDB taxonomy): Bacteria > Bacillota_I > Bacilli_A > Mycoplasmatales > JABABV01 > JABABV01. The sequence continues at coordinate 505,067 of OZ250146.1, forward strand.
GGGTTATATCGATGCTAAAGACTTATCAAAACCTGATTTTGATACTGTTAATGAGACAAAAGTGAGGGCTGGGATAACTAATACTAAATTACATAAAAACGCTGTTTTTAGTATTAGTTATAATAGTAAGGTTAAATATGATTTTAATAATTGACAATGTGTGTCTCAATAAAAATTAACTCTCAACATTGAAAAAATAAAAACAATAGTTAGGAAATGAAAATTATGAAATCAATGAAAAAAATTAGAAGTGGATTGATCGGACTAGGTCTCGTTATTCCAGTTGCTTCAGTTGCGGGAGTTGTTGCTAGTTGTGGTAAAAAAGAAACCCCACCAGCAAAACCAACTTTTGATAATTTTAAAGATTCAGCTATTCATGAATCACTTACTAGCATCATCGCACACGCTAATCCAACAGCTACTGGATGAAAAGATTTATCAAAAGATGATTTAAATATTGTTGATAGTGGTTTTATTGATAATAATCCCACAATTACAGTTGGGATTAGTTCAACTTCAAAACACAAAACAGCCGTATTTAGCATTACTTTTAATGGCGAAAGATATGCTGTTGGCGATTGAAGATGTAGTACTCAACCAACGCCAACAGTAGAATGAGATACGTTTAAAAGTAATGCTGAAAACAATGGCGCTGAATCTATATTCAAAGGAATTCAAGCTGCTAATCCAGCCGGAATCAATATTGATTTAAAAAGTATTGAAGGGACATCTCTTGTCGTTGATAAAGCTAGTGGATTTAGTGACAATGGTAAAAATCATATTTATTTATCATTAGTGTTGAAGTCTGCTAATGGTACTGCTTTTGCTGTTAGCAAAACGCTTAGTCTGAAAATCAATTTTCAAGGCATTGCTTATGCTCCTGCTGATTGAATGGCTCCTGATTATACTTTTGGCGACTTTACAAAAGATGTTCAACTATCAGCAAAAACTGATAGTTGAAAAGCATATGCTGCCAAAGTAACATTATGGAATCTAAATGAATGTAGCTTTGGTGCGGTTGTTGCCAATGAAGATAAAACTAGTTTAACAATTAAAATTAATCACACTCCTAAAACAAACCCCGATTACAAATCAATGAGTGCAACGATGAGTTTTCATAAAGACGCCAATAATAAAGTTTGAATTTATGGAGAACAAACAGCAACTGGTGTTGCTGATGGTTCTTGACAATTTGGTGCTCCAGCCATAGATAAGTGATTTGAATTCAAAGCTAATGTAAATACATGAGCTGGAGATTCAAACGCTATTTCAAAAACTGTAATATATTTTAAACATCATCCTGATACTAAAGTTCCTTTTAACCTTAAGTGAGCAGGAGCAATTAGTTATAACGATAACACATGAAGCGCAGCTCCTAGTAAAGGTCCAGCAACAAGTAGTGATAAAGTAATGTATTACACTATTACTTTATCTAAGTCTCCTGAGTTCCCAGAAGCACAAAAGATTTCTCTAGATATATCAATAACTTATATTACTGGCAGTAATCCTAAACTAACAAATAGCAATTTTAAAATGATAAAATTTAATAGCGCTAGCATCGAATAAAGCGCTATTAATGTTAATAAAGGCACATTGATCAAAACACTCTTTATAAGCTTTAAAAGTGACTCTTGGAGCACTTTTAATATGATAGTATCTTGTTATAACTTTTATTCAACTAAATAATTGCAATTAAATAAGAATCTTCTTAAAATTATATCTTTAGTAACTTCTAATCTTGTTATGGCAAAATTCTATTTGCCATAACAGATAATTGATAACTTCAGTTTAAAATAATTATTTGATAATATTATTTTAGTTGTATAATTAATATGCTATAGTTAAAAATGATAAAATGAATAAAGAAAATTAAGGAGTTATAAAATATGAAATCAATGAAAAAAATTAGAAGCGGATTGATCGGGCTAGGTCTCGTTATTCCAGTTGCTTCAGTTGCGGGAGTTGTTGCTAGTTGTGGTAAAAAAGAAACCCCGTCAGCAAAACCAACTTTTGATGACTTTACTAAAGCAGCAGAAAACGAAACGATAGCCAACATTGTGGCTCAAACTAAACCAACAGGTTGAGCGAATCTTCCTGATGGTGAATTAGTAAAAGGTGATCAAGAAGTTTCTGGTCAAACAGTTATTCTTGTGATTAGTTCAACAAAAACAAAACAAATAGCAATTTTTACTGCTACTTATGTTGCAGATACTGCTTATAATGTTAGTGATTGAATATGTAGTCAGAACCCATCAAATCCAGTTTCATGAGATGATTTTAAAAAATCAGCTGAAAGTAGTGCACAAGATATATTCACAGGTATTCAAACTGCTAATCCAGCCGGAATCAATATTGATTTCAAAAGCATTGAAGCAACATCATTAGTTGTTGATGCTTCTAGTAAATTTAGTGATGACGGGAAAAATGTTATGTTAGCGTTAGTGCTAAAATCTGTTAGCACAACAGTTGGATTTGATCTTACTACAACAATTAATTTAAAAATTCATTTTCATAACGTTGCTTATGATGCTAAGAATTGAACTGCTGATCCTTATACTTTTGACGATTTTACAAAAGCAGCGACAGCGTCAGTTGGAACTACTTCTTGACAAGCATATGCTAAAACACAGATTAATGATGGTGATGTTGATTGATCGAATGCAAAATGTGACTTTGGCAAGATTACAGCTGATGCTTCAGCGAAAACTTTAACTGTTAAAGTTACAAATACTACAAATTTTGAATCAGCTATCGCAACTTTAAAATTTCATAGTGTAAATAATAAAGTTTGAATTTATGGAGAACAAATGGGTGTAGATAAATCTGGTGGCGCTTGATCATTTGCTGCTCCAGTCCTAGATAAATGAGCTAAATTTCAAAGTAATGTCAAAGCGTGAGCTGGGAATTCTGATAAAGTTTTAGAAACTGTGAAATATTTTCAAGCACATCCTGATTCTAAGATTCCTTTTAACGCTACGTGAGCAACTGCAATTTCAGCTGATGATAATAATGTATGAGTAGCGAAACCAACAACAGGTAAACCAACCAATAACTATGTAATGTATTATACTATTTCTTTAACTTCAAGTAATACTGATGGGGCTAAGGATGTCAGTCTAGATATATCAATAACTTATACTGCTGGTGCTGACCCAACATTTACTGATTCAAATTGTAAAATGATAAAATTTAATGTAGCCGCAGATCCTTGAGCAAATAATGCTGAAGCGTATTTGCTTAAAGCAAATACTGATGATGTTAGTAAAGATAAATTGTTGCAAAGTATCTTTCTACTTTCAAGTTCATCAAACAATCCAATAATTCACCAATTTTTAATAGATAATGGGGATTCCGTAAACTACACTTGACCAAAGTTAAAAATTGTTATAGCTAATTTAAAATTTGTTAGCGCCAACCCCGATGTTGATTATAATAAATTTGGTCAAATAACTTTTACAATGGTTTTTTATTTAAAAACAGCTCCAACTAAAGCTTTAACATCTGGTGGGGCATTTTATATGAATCGTTTTTCTGCAAAATCACAAATTAAAGATACTGGTTATCAAACTTGTGAGACCAAAACCGATATCAAAAAATTATAAATCAACCCAATAATAACCAATCAAAACACACATTTTAAAAAAGGTAATCAGAATTCTGATTACCTTTTTTTTAATAACAAATCATTAGTCTTGTTAATATTATTAAATACATCTTAAGTGAATCAACCTCATAGTTTTAGTTGTCGCTATCAAAAAAAGAGCCACCAGCAACAAAACTAAATTGTAATGATGCTTTATTACACATAGCGATCAATCGCTCCAAAATAGGTCTTAAAAAGTCTATCTGATCTATTATCTATTAATGAAGCAGATAGCTAATTGTCGTTTCAATAATATTGATAAAAAATCCCCATCAACTTTTTTTATATTATAAGTTATCAATTTATAATATAATTTAATTAATAAGACATTCTATTAACTATTGAACATTAAGGAGTTAAATGAAAATATGAAATCAATGAAAAAAATTAGAAGTGGATTGATCGGACTTGGTTTAGTTATTCCAGTAGCTTCAGTTGCTGGTGTCGTTGCTAGCTGTGGTAAAAAGGAAGCACCATCATCAAAAACTAGTTTCGATGCTTTTAAAATAGCAGCTGAAGCCGAATCGGCAGTTAACATTGTGACACAAATTACCCCAAAAGGATGAGACTCTTTACCTAAGAATGATTTGACCAAAGGTACTTATCCTCAAGTTGTTGGTCAAACAGTTGTTGTTTCGATTATGTCAAAAAAGAAAGAACAAACGGCAATTTTTAGCGCCGTTTATAAAGCCAACACTACTTATAATATTAATGCTTGAACATGTATTGCCCCAGCTGCCCCAACAGTTTCATGAGCTGATTTTAAAAAATCAGCTGAAGGCGATTCACAAGATGTTAATGCTATCTTTCAAACTATCAAAACAGCAAATCCAACAGGCATCAATATTGATTTAAACAGTATTGAATCAACATCATTAGTTATTGATGAGAATAGTAAATTTAGCGACGATAGTAATATTGTTACGTTAGTCTTAGTATTAAAGTCTCCGCCAAGTGCAGTCGGCGACTCAGTTGCTGTTACTACAACAATTAATTTTGAAATTCACTTTCATAACGTTGCTTATGATGTTAAGAATTGAACTGCTCCTAGTTATACTTTTGATGATTTCACAACAGACGCCAAAGCGTCTGTTGCAACTGATTCTTGAAAAGCATATGCTAAAACACAAATTCATGATGCTAGCAATAAAAATTGAGCAACAGCAAACTGTAGCTTTGGCAAGATTACAGTTAATGCTTCAACACAAACTTTAACTGTGGGAGTCACAAATATTACAAATGATCAATCAGCTATCGCAACTTTAAAATTTCATAGTGTAAATAAAAAAGTTTGAATTTATGGCGAACAAATGGGTGTAGCTAAGTCTGCTGGTGCTTGATCATTTGGTGCTCCAATAATAGATAAGTGAGCTAAATTTCAAAGTAATGTCAAAGCGTGAGCAAAAAATGATGATAACCAAATTTTAAATACTTTAAAATACTTTCAAAACAATGATACGAAACCAGGATTTATTCCTTTTAAGGATAAATGAACAACTCATCTTAATAAACCAGGCACTACTGATGTTTGACAAGCTATAACAACAAAATCAACTAATGATGATACTCATCAAATGTTTTATACGATTTTTTTAAAAAGCAGTGATGATGCTCTTGCTAAATTGATTTCTTTAAATATATCAATAACTTATAATAATAGTGGTGATTTAATATTTAAGAATTCAAATTGTAAAATGCTTAAATGATCTGATTGATCAGTAAACGCAATAGAATATATATCAAAAGCATACAACGACAAAGATGATAATCTTTCAGACAATATCATAAACGCGATATCTGCTATCGCCAAGGCAGACAAAACTAAGTTTCCTAATATGACAACTTTACTTAAGACTCATAGAACACCTACATTAGCAACCACATTAAAATTTAAAATAGATCTTGGTTCTTTTAAATTTGTTGCTGATACTGGTCATAACGGATTAACATATGGTTCTGAAACTTTCACAATCGTATTTTATGATAAATCAGATACAACTAACTCTAAACCTTTAACATCTGGTGGTCTCTTTTATTTAGATCGCTTTGATGCTTCTCATAAAGCAGGTCCTGGTTATGAGCAATGTGGAATTGATAGTGATATTACTATAAAAAAATAATTAACGTTTAAAAAGGTGATTTTTTAAAATCACCTTTTTCTTTATTTGATAATTGATCTTTGTATAAATAAAACTTCCAATAAATTAGATACGAGTTATCTAAGAAAGATCTTTCTAGATTCGTTATTTATATAAAATAACTCTAATAACGATATTACTATTTATCAGTTTTTTATCAATATCGTTATATTAAGTATTAATTTATCATATAATTTAATTAATAAGATTCTTTATTAATTAAATTAAGGAGTTGATCAAAAATATGAAGTTAATGAAAAAGTTTAAAAGTGGCCTAATTGGACTTAGTCTTATTATTCCAGTTGCTTTTGTTGCTGGTGTTGTTGCTAGTTGTGGTCAAGAGGAAACCCCAACTTTCAACACTTTCAAAACAGCAGCTGAAGCCGAGTCAGCAGTTAACATTGTGACACAAACTAAAATAGCAGATTGAAAATATCTTCCTAGTGATGATTTAACGAAAGGTGATTCTCAAGTTGTTGGTCAAACAGTTGTTGTTTCGATTACTTCGAAATCGAAAAACCAAACAACTGTCTTTGTAGCAACTTATGTAAAAGATAGTGCTTATAATCTTAGTGCTTGAAAATGTCCAGATGGACCCAAAGATACAATATCATGAGCTAAATTTAAAAAGAATGTAATATCTTGGGCTAATGGTGATATCCAACAAATACTAGCAACTGTCAAATATTTTCAAGCACATCCTGATTCTAAGATTCCTTTTAACGCTACGTGAGCAGCTGCAATTTTAGCTGGTTCTAAGAAAGATAATCATAATCAATGAGTCGCAAAACCAACAATAAATAAACTAGTATCTAATAGTGTAATGTATTACACTATTTCTCTAGCTTCTAGTGATACAGATAAAGCTATCTTAGTTACTCTAGATATATCAATAACTTATAACAGTACAAAAGACCCAACATTTGCAAATTCAAATTGTAAAATGATAAAATTTAATGTGGCCCCTGATCCTTGAAGTAAAAATGCTCAAGCATTTTTACTGAAAGCAAATAGTTATGCTACTAGTAAAAACAAATTACTACAATATCTCTATGTAAAAACAAATCGCCTAACTGATCCAGTGCTGCGTAATTTTTTACTATATCAGGGCGATCCTGTACGTAACAGATGACCAAAGTTAAAAGTTGTCTTAGCAACTTTTAACTTCATCCCAGCAACTAATCCACCTCTTAGTGACAATAAATTTGGTCAAGAAACTTTTACGATGACTTTTTATGCATCATCTGATACAACTAATTCTAAACCTTTAACATCTGGTGGGGCATTTTATATGAATCGTTTTAGTAAGAACTCCCACATCATAGATAATGGTTATCTATGATGTGGTACTAAAACAGATATTAAAAAATTATAAGATGATCTAGTAATAACTAATCATAACTAATCAAAGAACAAATGACCTTTTTTGCTTTCATGGAGAAATTAACAATTTGTTAGTTCAATAGATTTTGTTGCTGGTGGCAAAAGAGGTCCACCAGCAACAAAACTAAATTGTAATGATATTTATTCCACATAACTAGCAATTAGTTAACACTGGACCTTAAAAGACTATCTGGTTAATTAGGCATTTAGTAAAAGATATCGCTATCAACTTTTTTATATTTTAATATTATAAGTTGTCAATTTATCATATAATTTAATTAATAAGAGATATTTATTAATTATTAAAAATTAAGGAGTGAATGAAAATATGAAATCAATGAAAAAATTTAAAAGTGGCTTAATTGGACTAGGTCTAGTTATTCCAGTGGCTTCAGTTGCTGGTGTTGTTGCTAGTTGTGGCAAGAAAGAAACACCATCAGCACCAAAAACAACTTTTGATGCTTTTACTAAAGCAGCTGAAGCTGAAACGCCAGTTAATATTGTAATGAACGCTAAACCAAAAGCAAAAGGATGAGTGAATCTACCTAAGAATGATTTAACAAAAGTTGATACTCAAGTTTCTGGTCAAACAATAGTTATTAGAATTACTTCAAATTCAAAAACCGAAATAGCAGTTTTTAGCGCAACTTATGTTGATAAAACTGCTTATAATGTTAATGTTTGAACATGTAGTGAGCAACCCGTGAAACCATCTTCATGAATCGATTTTAAAACTGCGGCTGAAAAAGGTGGACCCCAAGCTGTATTAGCTGATATACAAGCAGCTAATCCAGCAGGAATTAATATTGATTTTAAGAGCATTGAAGCAAAATCGTTAGTTATTGATGCTTCTAGCAAATTTAGTGATGACGGGAAAAATGTTAAGTTAGCACTAGTTTTTAGTTCTGTTCCAACAACAGTTGGATTTACTCTTGCTACTAAAACAATTAATTTAACAATCGCCTTTAAAAACGTTGTTTATGATGCCGCTAATTGAACAGCTCCTGATTATACTTTTGCCGATTTTACAGAAGAGGCAACAGCATCAGTTTTAACTGATAGTTGAAAAACATATGCTAAAAAAAATATTAGTGATGCTGACAAAAAAACTTGAGAAAATGCAGACTGTGAATTTGGTACGATAGCAGCTGATCCTTCAACAAAAACTTTAACTCTGAAAATTACAAATAAAGCTAATAGCGAATTAGCTATAGCAACTTTAAAATTTCATAGTGTAAATAATAAAGTTTGAATTTATGGAGAACAAATGGGCGAAGCTAAGTCTGGTGGTGCTTGATCATTTGGTGCACCAGTTACAATTTCTTGAGTTCAATATAAAGACGCTGCAACTAAATGAGCTAACGGACAACAACAAGCTGGTGCTTTAACAATCATAGACGTGTTAAATAATTTAAACAGCGATCCCGCTTTCCCTACCGTATGAAAAGACTATTTACCTGGTGGTACAACTGATGGTTCATTTACTGCTAAAGAAAGAAAACCTAACGATGAAACAAAACATATAATTTATTATGAGGTTTCTCTTGACCAAATAACAGATCCAACAGTTTTCACATTGTATGTTGATGTTACCCAAAAAGGGAATGATCCTTTAGGTCTAGATAATTTTTCAATTTCATCAGACACACCTAAAGGAGTTAGTGATTGAGGACGATTTATCGAGCAGGATTTAATAAACGATAATACTGATTCAAAGGCTAATCAATCAATTGTAACTCTTATAGACGAACAAGTTACTGCTGGTGACCAATTTATTAATATGGAAACATTTTTAAATACATATGATGATAAATCAAAATTATGAGTCAAAATAGATGCAACATCATATAAATATGATGACGCAGGTGGTCCTAATAAATGTGGAATCGTCACTTTCAAAATGGCATTTTGATTTGGACAAAATGGTGAGCAAGCATTAACTACAGGTGGTTTATTTAGTGTTTATCGTAATACTCAAAATTCAGACCACGATAAAGACATAGCAACTAATGTAGCAATTGTAACTGACATAGATAAACAAGCACAATAACAATAATATTTATATAACAAAAAAACGCAAAGAATTATTAATCTTTGCGTTTTTTTATTTTCTCCTAACTATTATACTTAGATAATTTTATTTTATTTTTATAACTATCATTATCAATTTATAATATAATTTAAGTATAAGATAATCTATTAAAGAATGAAGGGGTTAATGAAAATATGAAGTTAATGAAAAAATTTAAAAGTAGTATAATCGGACTCGGACTAGTTATTCCAGTTGCTTCAGTTGCTAGTATTGTTACTAGTTGTGGCAAGAAGGAAGCACCCCCAGTAAAAACAACTTTTGATGCTTTTACTAAAGCAGCCAAAGGTGAGAATCCTTACAAGATCGTTCAACAGACGAAACCAAGCCCAGATTGAGTTGCGCTTGACGCTGGTGATCTATCACCAGGTACTTTTAACGTTGTTGGTCAAACAGTAGTTGTTTCGATTAGTTCGAAAACGATGAGCCAAACAGCTGTTTTCGTAGCAACTTATGTACAAGATACTGCATATAATATTGATGCTTGAACATGTCCTGATGGACCAAAAGATACAGTTACATGAGATGTCTTTTTAACACAAGTTAAAAAAGGTGGTCCTCAAGCTGTATTAGATGCTATAAAAATAGCTAATCCTAAAGGAATCAATATTGATTTAGGCAGCATTGAATCAACATCTTTTTCTGTTGACACTAAAATGAGTCGCTTTACATATGAGAGTGGTATTAGCGTTAGTTTGGCACTAAGCTTAAAACCAAACGATAATCTGCCTTTCCTTGTATACAAAACTATCAATATAAAAATTAATTTTAACAATAGTCCCTACGATGCTAAAAATTGAATTGCTGCTGCTGATTATACTTTTGATGACTTTACAAGAGAGGCAACAGCATCAGTTGCAACTGATGCTTGAAAAAACTTTGCTGTTAATGCTATTGATTCTTTAAACTGAAACGTAGTGGATTGTGAGTTTAAACCTATAGTAGTTAACAAAGAAACAAAAACTTTATCAGTAACAATCAACAATAATAAAGAATCAATCGCAAAAAAAGTAACTGTCATTTTAGAATTTCATCAAAAAGATAATAAAGTTTGAATTTATGGCGAGCAAATGGGAATACCTAAGTCTGATGGTGTTTGAAAATTTGGTGGTCAAGAACCAATTAATAGTATTTGATCGGACAAAGCTAAAGATTATATCAATAAAATAATTAATGTCAAAGACCAAAGGGATAAAAATTTATTTTTAAAAAATGTCTTTAAACACTCATACCCAAAATCCAACAAGAATCCCAAATGGGACGACGTGCCCAATCTTCGTGACTTCTTGAATAACAATAAAAACAAACCCTTGGATCCGACCAATAATACTTGAGACAAGTTAAGAGTTGTAGTTTATAATTTTGAATATTTTCCAGTAAACGATCCTATAACGCATTATAATTACTATGGTTCAGAAGAGTTTAAAATGATATTTTATCATTCTAATACAAGCCTGAAAAAACCTATGACAACTTTTGGCTGATTTTATATTAATCGCGCTAGTGCGACTTCAATACCAAGTAATTATGACAACTGTGGTTGTTATGAAGATATCACGGTAATAAAATAATAAAGATCATCTAATGATTACTAATTATCTAAGCTTGATAGTTTACTGTTGCTGGTGACAAAAGAGACCCACCAGCAACAAAACTAAATTGTAACGATACTTTAATTATGATTATCAAAAATCGCTTAAAACCGATACTTAAAAGACTAACCTATGGATTTTACAATAGAATGATATCTTATTGTTAGTCATCACTTCGATAACATCGTTTAATGCTAAACATTAAGAACAATTATCCTTATTATAGTTATATCTATTAGTTAACTTAGTCTAAGTTAACTAAACAACTATTAACATTTTTAAAAAAGTGATTATTAATCTAATCACTTTTTTGCTTTAATATTAATATATTTTTATTAATATTATTATTGTAAGTTATCAATTTATCATATAATTTAATTAATAAGACACTCTATTAAAATTTAAGGAGTTAATGAAACTATGAAGTTAATGAAGAAAATTAAAAGTAGCTTAATTGGAATAGGACTAGTTATTCCAATCGCTAGTGTTGTTGGGATTGTTGCTAGTTGTGGTAAAGAGGAAACACCACCACCAGCAAAAACTACTTTTGATGCTTTTACTAAGGCTGCCGAAACTGAAAGTCTTTACAAAATCGTTCAACAGACAAAACCAGATAATGATTGACTTGCGCTTGATGCTCATGATTTATCACGCGGTGATTATAGTATCATTGATCAAACAGTAGTTGTTTCAATTACTTCAACACGAAAAAGTCAAACAGCAGTTTTTACCGCATTTTATGCGGTCGATACTGCTTATACTATTAGAGCTTGGGCGTGTACTGGTCTACCAACAGCAACAGTTACATGAGATGTTTTTGTAAGACAAGTTAAAAAAGGTGGTCCCCAAGCTGTATTAGATGCTATAAAAATAGCTAATCCTAAAGGAATCAATATTGATTTAGGCAGCATTGAATCAACATCTTTTACTATTGATACTAATATGAAGAATTTTACAGTTATAAATAATGTTAGCGTTAGTTTAGCACTAATCTTTAAACCAACAGAAAAAATTCTGTTCGTTAATAGAAAAACTATTAATATAACAATTAATTTTAATCATCATGCATATGATGCCACTAATTGAACAGCTCCTGATTATACTTTTGCTGATTTTAAAAACGATGCCCAAGCATCAGTATCGACTGATGCTTGAAAAAAATTCGCTCTTGAAAAATCACATTGAACAAACGATGATTATAAATTTAATGAACTGTTAGGAGATCAAACAACTGGTTTAACAGTTACGATCGACAACCAAACAACTTTACAAGCAGTAACACTAACTTTAAAATTTCATAGTGCAAATAATAAAGTTTGAATTTATGGAGAACAAATGGGTAATGGAAATCCTGATGGTGCTTGAAAAATTAATACTCCATTTACAAAAGGTTGAGATAAGAAAGCTCAAGATTTTGTAAATAGAATAACTAATACACAAGATAAAAAAGATAAAAATTTATTATTTAATGTGCTTTATATTAACTCAGAAGATAACTATCGTAAACTTCATGGCTTTTTAAATACAAACAAAGATGCAAATTCTCCAGTAACAGCATATACTTGAAACAACTTAAGAGTTGTCATTAGTGATTTTAAGTATGTTGCTGAGCATAATAGTTCTCCAGCATATGATAATACTTATGGTTCCGAAGAATTTAAAATGGTTTTTTATCATGCCAATACAAGCAATAAAAAACCTTTAACATCTGGTGGTATGTTTCATCTAAATCGCGATAGCGCGACTTCAATGCCAACAAACCCAAAAAAAGATTATAAAAACTGTAGTTGTTTTGAAGATATTACAATAATATAAAGAATAAAGCTCATCTAATCATTACTAGTTATCTGATCTAGATATAGATTTTGTTGCTGGTAGCAAAAGAAGCTCACCAGCAACAAAACTAAATTGTAATGATACTTTAATTATGATAATCAAAAATCGCTTAAAATCGACCTTTAAAAGACTATCTTATTGTTAGCTGCGATTGCTATAAGATCCTAATCAAGAGCAATTATTTAACGATTACAATTTAGAACAAACGGTTACTAAATTTCCTATTTGGATATAATCTAAGTTTAAGATAACTAAACAACTATTAATATATTTTTATTAATATTATTATAAGTTATCAATTTATCATATAATTTAATTAATAAGAGACTATATTAAAGAATGAAGGAGTTAATGAAAATATGAAGTTAATGAAAAAATTTAAAAGTGGTCTAATTGGTCTTGGACTAGTTATTCCAGTTGCTTCGGTTGCTGGTGTTGTGACTAGTTGTGGTAAAAAAGAAACTCCACCACCAGCAAAACCAACCTTTGGTGATTTTACAAAGGCGGCAAAAGCAGAAACAGCAGTCAACATTGTGGCTCAAACTAAACCAAAAGATTGAGTCAATATTCCTGATAGTGATTTAAACCCAGGTAATTTTAAAGTTGTTGATCAAACAGTAGTTATTTCAATCATTTGAACATTAAAAAGTCAAATAGCAACTTTTGTTGCGACTTATGTTGCTGATACTGATTATGATATTAGCGATTGAAAATGTAGTGATGGACCAAAAACAATACCTAACTTTAAAGACTTTAAAGCTAATGCTGAAAAAGGTGGTCCAGAAGGTGTCTTCCATAGTATTTGAAAAATTAATCCTCCAGGAATCAATATTGATTTAAAGAATATTGAAACAGCATCGTTTTCAATAGACGATAATGCTAATGACTTTAGCGACAATGGTAAAGATACTGTTTCTTTAGAATTATTATTAGAGGCTTCTGAAAAAATGCCATTCAATATTACTAAAACAATCAATTTATCAATTCACTTTGATAACAATAATTATGATCCTAAGAATTGAACTGCCCCTGATTATACTTTTAAGGACTTTACAACAGATGCCAATTCATCAGTTACTTCACCTAAAGCTAGCGATAGTTGAAGAACTTGAGCAGCTGGTGAAAAATTAAGCTGAGACTTAAGCGATTGTAAATTTAATCCTGTAGTAGCTGGGAAGAATGTTTTAACGACTGAAATTTACAATAAAACAACTCTACAATCAGTAACTGCAACTTTAGGATTTCATCAAAAAAATAATAAAGTTTGAATTTATGGAGAACAAATGGGGAATCTCACTAACACTACTGCTGCTTGATCGTTTAGTAATCCAATCACCAAAGGTTGAGATACTCCAGCTAAAGCTTTAATACTTAAAGCAAGTAATGATGTTTCAACTTCTAAAAATAACTTTCTTACAGCAATGTCTCCTCATATTAGTCAGAGCAAATTTCCTCATCTTTATGGTTTTTTAGCTACTAATAAGACTGATCCTGAAGATTGATCACAAATAAAATTTACAATAACTGATTTAAAGTTTGTCCCTGCTCCAATCCCAGCAGTCGATCATAATCGTTTTGGTGAAGAAACTTTTAAAATAGTATTTTATAAAATAAAAGACGCTAAAAACGAAACACCGCTAACGTCTGGTGGTTTATTTTATATGGATCGCGCTAGCGCGACTTCACTACCAACAAATTATAAAAATTGTAGTTGTTTAACAGATGTTGATATAATACATAGCCTTTGTACTTAACAATAATCAATAAAAAAACAACCACTTGTTATTAATATAATTTAATTATTATAAAATTAAGGAGCGCTATAAAAATATGAAATTAATGAAAAAAATTAAAAGCGGTCTAATTGGTCTTGGTCTCGTTATTCCAGTTGCTTCAGTTGTGGGAGTCGTTGCTAGTTGTGGTAAAAAAGAAACCCCACCAGCAGCACCCCCAAATTTTACTGATTTTACAAAAGCTGCTGAACATGAATCAATGTATAAAATTGTGCAACAGACGAAACCGAGCCCAGATTGAATCGCTCTTAAGGAGAGCGATTTAACAGCTGGTAATTTTGAAATCCGTAATCAAACAATTATTTTTGACATTAGTGTAAAGTCAAAAACACAAACGGCAATTTTTAGCGCAATTTATATAACTGATACTGCTTATAACATTAGTGATTGAGATTGTAGTTATCAACCTGATCCAACAGTTTCATGAGCTACTTTTTTAAAAGTAGCTAAAGCTAATGGACCAAAAGTTACTTTTGTAAATATTCAACTAGCTCAACCTGAATGAGTTAATATTGATTTAAAACATATTAAAGCCGACTCATTCTCGATCGATGACAATATGAATAACTTTAGTGACAACGCTAAAGATAGCCTCAGTTTAGCTCTAATCTTTACATCAACAACAACGCCATTCAAGATTAACAAAACTATCAATCTGACAATTCACTTTCATAACACCGCTTATAATGAAGATGATTGAACTGCTCCTGATTATACTTTCCAAGATTTTACTAGTGATACTCAAGAATCAGTTTTGACTGATTCTTGAAAAAACTTCGCTGTTCATTCAAAACTAAACTGAAACGTAGCAGATTGTGATTTTGATCAGATCGTCGTTGCTAAAAATAGTTTAATCGTTAAAATTTATAATAAGTTAAATTTTACAACTATAAATGCAACAATAACATTTCGTAATGAAAATAATAAAGTTTGAATCTATGGTGAACAAATGGGAGCCAGTGCCTCTGCTGCTGGTGCTTGAGTCTTTAATGGAAAAGTAACTGACTATTGATCTAAGTTTAAAGATGATACTGATAAATGGTCACACAAAACTAGTAGCGATCCTCCTATTCAACCTTTATCAGTATTAGCAGTTTTAAAAAATTTGGAAAATACTCCAAATTTTAACATAACTTGAAAATCTCATATTGATAACCCAATTATTGATGATGACTGAACAGTAGACAAAACAAATAATAAAAATACTGATGAGACTAATCATATAATGTATTACACTGTTGCTCTGCTGACAACCGATAATACGCTAGATTTATCAATTCATTTTGATAGTAAGAATCCTCAATTAGCGTTAAATAGTTTTAAAATTGATAAATGAAACAATTAAAATATAATTAATCTTTTAAAAAAGTGGTTAGTAATCTAATCACTTTTTTATTTCAATATTAATATTATTATCATAAATTATCAATTTATCATATAATTTAAACGATAGGACTAAACGAATGAAAAATTAAGGAGTTATTAAAAATATGAAATTAATGAAAAAATTTAAAAGCGGTCTAATTGGTCTTGGACTAGTTATTCCAATCGCTAGTGTTGGTGGAGTCGTTGCTAGTTGTGGTAAAAAAGAAAATCCACCAGCAAAACCGACTTTTGGTGACTTTACAAAGGCGGCCAAAGCAGAAAAATTAGTCAACATTGTGGCTCAAACCAAACCAAAAGATTGAGTGAATCTTCCTGATGGTGATTTAACAGCTGGTACTTTCGCAGTAGTAAAGGAAACAATAGTTGTTTCGATTACTTCGAAATCGAAAGAACAAATAGCAGTTTTTACAGCAACTTATGTAAAAGATACTGCTTATAATGTTAATAGTTGAAAATCTAGTGACCCAGTACATACATTTACATGAGAAGACTTTAAAAAAGATGCTGAAGGTGACAAGAATGCTGCTAATATCTTTTCAGATATTAAACAAGCAGCTCCAAATAATGTCAATATTGATTTAGCAAGAATTACTGATTTATCATTAAAATTAGATGTAAATAGTAGTAGTATTAAAGATAATGATAAAGATACTGTTACTTTATCATTATCATTTACCAAAGGTACTAGTATGCCATTTGATATTGCACCAACTAATATTACTTTAACAATTAAGTGAACTGGTGTTGCTTATGATATTAAGAATTGAACTTCTGATTATACATTTGCAGAATTCACAACATCAGCTACAGCATCAGTTTCAACTTATGAATGAAAACATTGAATCATCACTCAAGCTGATCCATCTTGAACTGAAAAAACAGCTCTTGTTGGTGCAGTTACGATTAAAGATACTACTATATCAGTACCAATCACTCATACTAATGATGATGAGAGTAAAGTAATAAAAACTGCAACTTTAAAATTTCATAATGAAAATAATAAAGTTTGAATTTATGGAGAACAAATGGGAGATGCTGATTCTCTTGGTGGTTGAAAAATAGCTAAACCACCAGTTAATTGACAAGCAGATGCTAAGAAATTTATTCTTAAAGCTAATAACAACACAGATAATACAGCTTCTCAAGCTTTAATTGGTCAAATTAACAATAGTAAAGATCAACCAGAAGCACACGCTAATTTGGATACTTTTTTCGCAAAATATACTGACATAAAATTATTAAAAGTTGCCATTGATTCAAATTCATTCAATGACATACCAGCAACTGGTCGTGTTCCGGAAAAACTAACTTTTAATATGGTTTTCTATTTAATATCAGATACTGACAGCAAGACTCCTCTAACATCTGGGGGCGTATTTCAAATTATGAACACAGGAGATAATGTACCAACTTTAACATTTTGTGGAGTTAATAAAGACATTAATCCACTACCTAAATTAAATTTATTAGTTAAATAATTAAAAATATTATAATTTCACATATCTATTAACAAAACTCTAATTATCTATTTTAATTTAGATAATTAGAGTTTTGTTCGTTAGATAGAGTTTATTTAATCTATCGTTTGTAGAATATGCTATTTAAAATAGCTAATCCTACAATTTACAAGCAGTGATTCTAACTTTATTATTTCATAAAAAAATAAAAAAGTTTGAATCTATGGAGAACAAACGGATAATGAAAATAGTAATGTTATTTAAAAAATTAGTACTAGATTTAGAAAAGATATAATGTATTACATTGTTGCTCTTACAACGGACGTTGCGATAGCAACCAAGTACATGCTATATTTATCAATTCATTTTAATGATAAACATCCCAAATTAACGTTCAGTAGTTTCAAAATCAATAAATGAAATAGTTAAAACTTAATTAATCTTTTAAAAAAAGTGGTTAGTAATCTAATCACTTTTTTACTTTAATTATTAATATTATTATCATAAATTATAAATTTATCATATAATTTAAACGATAGGACTAAACTTAATGAAAAATTAAGGAGTTATTAAAAATATGAAATTAATGAAAAAATTTAAAAGTGGTCTAATTGGTCTTGGACTAGTTATTCCAATCGCTAGTGTGGGTGGGGTCGTTGCTAGTTGTGGTAAAAAAGAAAATCCACCAGCAAAACCGACCTTTGGTGATTTTACAAAGGCGGCCAAAGCAGAAACAGCAGTCAACATTGTGGCTCAAACTAAACCAAAAGGTTGAGAATCACTTCCTAAGGATGATTTAACAAAAGCTATTCCCACTGTAGTTGGTCAAACAGTAGTTGTTTCGATTGCTTCAACGTCGACAAAGAAAACAGCTGTTTTCGTGGCAACTTATGTAAAAGATACTGCATATAATATTAGTTCTTGAAAATGTCCTGATGGACCAAAAGCTACAGTATCATGAACAACTTTTAAAACAAGTGTTGAAAGTAATGATGCTGCTGCTATCTTTGCCATTCTTAAAAAAGCTGATTTGAAAAATGTCAATATTGATTTAGCAAGTATTAATGATGCATCATTAATATTAGATACATCTAAGAGTAGTGTTACTGACAATAGTAAAGATACCGTTACTCTAGTATTAGGATTTAAAAGAGGTACATTACCATTTGATATCGAACCTAAGATCACTTTAACAATTAAGTGAACTGGTGTTGCTTATGATGTTAAGAATTGAGCTTCTGATTATACATTTACTAATTTTACAACAGATGCTAACACATGAACAAAAACTGATGAATGAAACAAGGGAATCATCAGTATAGCTGATTCAACTTGAACTGATAAAACAGCAACAGTTGGTGCTATTACTGCTGCTGACAATACTCTATCAGTATCAATTACTCTTACTGCTGATAAGACAGTAAAAACTTTAACTTTACCTTTTCATAAAGACACAAATAATAAAGTTTGAATTTATGGAGAACAAATGGGAGATACAAATTCTCCTGGTGGCTGAAAAATAGGTGAAGCACCAAAAGATTTTCTAACTACTGCTAAGAACTTAATTCTTGTTGCTAATAACAACAAAGATAATACAGCTTCTCAAGCTTTAATTGATCAAATTAACAAATCTGATGCTCAGTTAAAAAAATATCCTAATGTGGATACTTTTTTTACAAGCAATAGCGACATAACAAAATTAAAAGTTGTCATTGATGCAGATTCATTCAAAGACGTAAAAGCTAATGGTACAGTGAAGGAAATGGTAACTTTTAATATGGTTTTCTATTTAATATCAGATACTGACAGCAAGACTGCTCTAACAACTGGGGGCGTATTTCAAATTATAAACACAGGAGATAATCTACCAGCTATAAAAAATTGTGGAGTAAATACAGACATTAATAAAATATAACAATAATTAATTAATTGTTAAATAATTAAAAATATTATAATTTCACATATCTATTAACAAAACTCTAATTATCTATTTTAATTTAGATAATTAGAGTTTTGTTCGTTAGATAGAGTTTATTTAATCTATCGTTTGTAGAATATGCTATTTAAAATAGCTAATCCTACAATTTACAAGCAGTGATTCTAACTTTATTATTTCATAAAAAAATAAAAAAGTTTGAATCTATGCTGAACAAACGGATAACGAAAATAGCAATGTTGTTTAAAAAAATTAGTACTCGATTTAGAAAAGATATAATGTATTACATTGTTGCTAGATTTATCAATTAATTTTAATGACAAACATCCTGAATTAGCGTTAATTAGTTTTAAAATTAATAAATGAAATAGTTAAAATATAATTAGTCTTTTAAAAAAGTGACTAGATTACTAATCACTTTTTTATTTCAATATTAATATTATTATCATAAATTATCAATTTATCATATAATTTTAACTATAGCACTAAACTTAATGGAAAAATTAAGATTAATGAAAAATTTAGGAGTTATAAAAATATGAAATTAATGAAAAAATTTAAAAGTGGTCTAATTGGTCTTGGACTAGTTATTCCAATTGCTAGTGTTGGAGGGGTCGTTGCTAGTTGTGGTAAAAAAGAAACTCCACCAGCAAAAACTACTTTTGGTGACTTTACAAAGGCAGCCAAAGCAGAAACAGCAGTCAACATTGTGGCTCAAACTAAAGTATGAAAATCACTTCCTAAGAAGGATTTAATAAAAGCTACTCCCGTAGTAGTTGGTGAAACAGTAGTTGTTTCGATTACTTCAACACCCAACAGCCAAACAGCTGTTTTCGTGGCAACTTATGTAAAAGATACTGCATATAATATTAGTTCTTGAAAATGTCCTGATGGACCAAAAGATACAGTATTATGAACAGCTTTTAAAACAAGTATTGAAAATAGTGATGTTACTACTATCTTTGCCAATCTTAAAAAAGCTGATTTAAACAATGTCAATATTGATTTAGTAAGTATTTCTGATGCATCATTAATATTAGATCCCTCTAAGAGTGCTATTACTGACAATAGTAAAGATACTGTTACTCTAGTATTAGGATTTGGAAGAGGTAATAATTTACCATTTGATATCGAACCTAAGATCACTTTAACAATTAAATGAACTGGTGTTGCTTATGATGTTGAGAATTGAGCTTCTGATTATACATTTACTAATTTTACAACAGATGCTAAATTATGAACAAACACTCAGGATTGAAAATCTGGAATCATCAAACAACTAGCTGACCCAAGTTGAACTGATAAAACAGCAACAGTTGGTCCTATTACTGCTACTACTGCTAACAATACTCTATCAGTATCAATTACTCTTACTGCTGATAAGACGGTAAAAACTTTAATTTTACCTTTCCGTAATGAAAATAGTAAAGTTTGAATTTATGGAGAACAAATGGGAGATAAAGATTCTCCTGGTGGCTGAAGAATAACTACAGCCCCAGGAGAGTTTCTAACTACTGCTAAGAACTTTATTAATCGTGGTGATAACAACAAAGATAATACAGCTTCTCAAGATTTAATTGGTCAAATTAAAAATGCTGCTAAAGCTAAACCAAAAGCATGCGCTAATTTAAATACTTTTTTTACAAACAATAGCGACATAACAAAATTAAAATTTATCATTGATGCGAGTTCATTCAAAGACGTAGCAGCAACTGGTACAGTAAAGGAAATAGTAACTTTTAATATGGTTTTCTATTTAATATCAGATACTCCCCACAAAACTCCTCTAACATCTGGGGGCATATTTCAAATTACAAACTCAGGAGGCAAAATATTACTTGTAACAGATTGTGGAGTTAATGCAGACATTAATCCACTACCTAAATTAAATTTATTATTTAAATAATTAAAAATATTATAATTTCACATATCTATTAACAAAACTCTAATTATCTATTTTAATTTAGATAATTAGAGTTTTGTTCGTTAGATAGAGTTTATTTAATCATCGTTTGTAGAATATGATATTATATAATATTAATAAGGAGGCTCTACTATGAAGTTAGAAACTACTAAAAAAGATTTTCCAATCTTTCATAACTATGCCCAAGCTAATAAAAAACCACTAGTCTATTTTGATAATAGCGCAACAACTTTAAAACCAAAAGTAGTAATTGATGCAATGTGTAAATATTATTATTATTATAGTGCCAATGTTCATCGTGGTGATTATGATATTAGTTATCAAGCTGATATTGCATATGATGCTGCTCGATCAACGATCGCTAACTTTATTAACGCTACTGAAAAAGAAATCTTTTTCAGTAGCGGAGCTAGTCAAAGCATTAACACAATTTTAGATATGTTGCCCCACCAGTTTCAACCTGGTGATGAAATTATTACAACAATCTCAGAACATTCATCATTAATTTCGCCGTTAATTATTTTTGCCCAAAAGTATAATTTAAAACTAAGATACATCGATCTTAACGATCAGCTAACTTTTACTTATGAAGATTTTGTCAATACAATTTCGCCAAAAACTAAATTAGTTGCTCTAGCCCAGATCACTAATACAATTGGTGATCTGCGCCCAATTAAAGCAATTGGAAATTATTGTTCGCAGCATCAAATTATGACTTTAATTGATGCTGCCCAAAGTGCCCCCCATATAAAAATTGATGTTCAAGATTTAGCGATTGATTTCTTAGCAATTAGTGGTCATAAAATTTTGGGACCAACTGGAATTGGAATTGGTTATATTGCTAGTAAGTGATTTTCAATTTTAGAACCACCAAGCTATGGTGGTGGTTCAATTATGAAAATTGAAAATCACCAAATTATCGCCAAAGAGTTTCCTTTCTGTTTAGAAGTTGGCACACCAAACATTGCCGGTGCAATTGGTTTTGGAGCTGCCGTCCAATATTTGGAAACAATTGGTCTTGATAACATTTGATCACACGATCAAATGTTAAAATACTATCTAGTTAAAAAACTATCCCAATTAGACAATGTCATCGTTTATAATTCTCATAGCCGTTCGGGAATTGTTTTATTTAACGTAGAAGGGGTCTTTGCGCAAGATGTCGCCAGTTATTTAGGAACGTTAGGTATTTGTGTTCGGGCCGGCGATCATTGCGCTAAGCTCTTGATTTTGAAAACAAACACGCCCGCTTATGTTCGCATATCAACTTATTTTTATAATACTAAAAAAGAAGTTGATATGCTAATAGATGCAATTAAAAATGGAGGTGATTTCCTTGGTGGATTTTTCACAACTTAATGACCCAATGATCATGCGCCAAATTATCGTTGAGCATTATCAAAAACCAGTCACAAAAGGACTACATCTAGATGATCCTGAATATCAAAACATTTATGAAAAATCAACTACTTGTATCGATAACTTAACTGTTGAATTGAAAATTGTTAATGATCGAATTATTGATGCTGGATTTGATGGTGTTGGTTGCGCAATCTCAACTGCTTCAACTGATATTATTGGAGCGCTTCTAATTAATAAAACATTAATTGAAGCCCAAGACATCATTGCGAATTACTTCGCAATGATTGACCAACAACCATATGACCAAAGATTGATTGAGACAGCTAATGTTTTTCAAAACACTTATAAACAATTAGCCCGTATCAAATGTGCCAAAATTGGGGTTGGTGGATTCCTAACTTTAATTAATAAAAAAAATAACTAAAATTAATTAGTTATTTTTTTTATTTTAATTAAAGCATAATTGTCAAACTAAGATTGCTCCGATGACAATAATGGCAATAAAGGCTAATTTAACGACTGTGGATAACGATCTAATAAAAGATATTGGTAACATAACTATGTCACCAATTAACTTTACTACATTTGCTAAAAACGTCATATATAAACGCTCCTAAAGTAAAAATATTTTAATTGGTACAGAGTGTTGTAGCGGACTACTCTTTAATTATATAAAATATCACTAAACTTTGTCTAATTTTAGATAATTAAATGCTATTAATTACAAAATTCTAATTCAGTATTTTCAACGTTAATAATTTCACTTTTTGGAATTAGTGCTTGCTTGCCGTTAAACTTATTAACTGGCAAGACACTTTTAATGATTGCTTTTGTTCAAGCGATTTTGAGCGCTTTCAATGAACGATAAATTTTATTATTGAATTTATCTAGGTCTATTTTTGGGAGATCGATATAGCCTTTGCGATCAACGATAAAGTTGATCGCAACTACTTTAATACCACCAACACATTTAACAAAATGATAGTTTAATTTTGTTGAATGTGATCAATGATGTTCTTGAAACAGATAATTAAAACTAACACTATATTGGTAATTATATTCTTTGATTGTTTTTTTCATAAAATAAAACAACTCCTTTGAAAAAAGATTTATTAATTGCTTATCTTTTATATAATAGCATTATATCTTAAATTAATTAAGGTATAATGCTATTTTTAAGATATAATTGAATCTTTAAAAATTTCAATAACTATACCTTAATGATAGGTAGATATGGTATAATATCACATATAAAAGGAGTACCAATTTGTGAAACAAGCTACTACTAATATTAAAAAATGAAATCAAAAATTCGAAACTGAAAATCAATGTTTAGAATATTTGTTTTTAAAACTTTATAAAGATATTAAACGTTGTCCTAAATGTAAGATAATTACTAATTTTTATTTAATAAAAAATCGTAAGCGTTTTGATGCCGAATGTGGGCATTCGATATTTCCAACTAAGAATACGATTTTTTACAACTCTTCAACCCCTTTAACTTCGTGATTCTATATCATTCAGATTTTCTCTATTCCTGGTAATGATATTAGTTCAAAAGAAATTGAACGCCGCATTGGAGTAACTTATAAAACTGCTTGAAGAATGAAAAATAAAATTAAACAATTAATAATTTCTAATCATGAAGTTGTATCGGAATTGTTAGTAACCACAAATACCAACTTTTATAAATCATAAAAAAATGTAAAAAAAATAATTCCCTAATAATAAATCAACAAAAAATATAACAACTCATAATATCGAAAGGATTCAAACATAATGATAAAAATTAAAGTTAAAAATTATCGAACTTTTATTAATTTTGAAAAAGAAATTAAAAATAACTTATACACATTTCTAGGTAAGAATGAATCTGGTAAAACTAATTTTTTAGATATGATGACATTATCTAGTTATGCTAACTCTTGAAGTGATATTGATAAATCAAGAGATAAAACTATTGTTAAAGGTGCTAAAAACACGCGTGATGCTGATACTAATTTAGCTTATAAATTTAAAATAAAAACTCACAGTCGTCGAATGACAATATTAAAAAAAATTATCAATTCTTATGAAAACTATATTCCGGAATTTAAAGATTTTGATTTTGATAATGTTTATTTTAATATTGTTCGAGATTCAAAAACTGGTTTTCTTTACAATCATCCATTCCACCAAAAGATCGCTCGAAAAATTTTTGATTATAGCGTTCAAAATAAAAACATCCCAATCAAAAAAGAAGACGAAACACCACTTTTCGATGATCAAGGTTTAACTCTAAGTTACAAAAATTATATCGACATTTGTAAAAATAAAGATTTATCACATTTACATAATATTGCTAAACAATTTGCCGAATTAGAATATATTTTTGTATATCAAAAAGATTTTCTAAATATCAGTTTACATAGTTATCGTAACAATCTATCTTTCATCAAAGATATTACAACATTCTCTTATAATGATATTATTGATAAAGCATCTGATGATTCAGATAGATCAATCAAACAATATTATTTTAGAAAAATTCTAATGGTATTAGAATTAGAGAAAAATGATATTGAAGAAATATTAAATGAAAAAAATAATGTTAAAAAACGCAAACTAATTGATAATATTCAAAAACGTTCAGAAGAAAAAATCGATAAAATATTCGATTTTTTCGCAACTAAAGATGAGTATTTTGCTAAACCATCATTTCTTTTTTCAGACGAAACTTTAACGTTAAGAATTAAATCAAAAAAATATAAAGTTGACAGTAGCGAGGGGACCGAGCGTTCTGAGGGTTATAAAATGTTATTCAATATTATTATGGATTTAGAAGTAGCTAAGATCAATAGTGCTTTTAAAAAAAATTATCATAATGATAATAACGAGCCTTTGATTCCGTTACAAAAATCAGAATCAATGAAATCATATTATGACTATAATATAATTTTACTTGATGAACCATGTAAAAATCTCCATTATAATCTCAGAAAAACACTAACTTTGTATTTCACTAAAGCGATCCAAGATTATGACAATATTTATATCTTCCTATCTACTCATGACCCGATTCTTGATTTATCGGATGAAACAATATTTGACAATGTTGATATTTTTTATCGTCGTAAGTCAGGGAAACATTCTGGGGAAACACTTTGTAGTTCACTAGGTGATTTAATCAAGTCAGGGAAACATCGAGAATTATTAGTACCAATATTTAAAGATGATACTGATTTTTTAATTAACGATATTAATTTAGTTAATAAAGTGCTTGATCATAAAGATGATCAAGACACTATTAATGAAATGGTTTTCGTAAAAAGTCCCTACACTCAAAAAAAATATAAAGCTCTTTTCAAATGAATGCGCAAATGATTTCCTCAAGCAGTTGCCGAAGTTCTTTGAAAAGTAACTCAATTATCTTCTAAGTAGATATCTTAAATCTTTAAACTGATTATGTTATAATTATAAATTAAGTATTAAAAAACTATCAGAATCAGGTATAGCACACAACTAATCGATTAAGGAGATCTTTTTATGAACAAAAAAGCACCAATCAAAGATTACGAATTCGGTTTTAATGATGGCGATCAAGCGATCAAAAAAATTAAAAAAGGGTTAACTGAAGCAACAATTAGAGAAATTTCAGCAATTAAAAAAGAACCTCAATGAATGTTAGACATTCGTTTAAAAGCTTTTCATTATTTTGAAAAAGCCAAAATGCCAACTTGAGGTCCTGACTTAAGTCAACTAGACTTTAACGAAACAATTTATTACGTTAAAGCTAGTGAACGTGAAGTTACTGATTGAAAAGATGTTCCTGTTAAAATTAAAGATACTTTTAATAAACTAGGAATTCCTGAAGCAGAAGCTAAATGATTGAGCGGCGCTGCCGCTCAATACGATAGTGAAATGGTCTATCACAATATGTTAGATGAATTTACTAAAAAAGGCGTTATTTTTACATCAACTGACCAAGCTGTGCAACTTTATCCTGATTTAGTAAAAAAATATTTTGGTAAATTAGTTCCTTATAGTGATAATAAATTTGCTGCCCTAAATACTGCGGTTTGATCAGGTGGTTCATTTATCTATGTTCCCAAAGGCGTTAAACTAGATAAGCCATTGCAATCATACTTTCGAATTAATGCTGAAAACTCTGGTCAATTTGAACGTACTCTAATTATTGTTGATGCGTTAGGTGACCTTAATTATGTTGAAGGTTGTACCGCGCCAATTTATGCCAAAGATTCATTACATGCTGCCGTTGTTGAAGTATATGTTCATGACGAAGCTAAAATGCGCTATACAACAATTCAAAACTGATCAGATAACGTTTATAACTTAGTTACTAAACGAGCAAAAACGTGAAAAAATGCTAATATGGAATGAGTCGATGGTAACATTGGTTCAAAAATTAATATGAAATATCCGGCTGTTTTATTAGCTGGTGAGGGATCACGTGCATCTTGTATTTCAATTGCAATCGCCAATGGAAAAAACATTAAACAAGATGCTGGTGCTAAAATGATCCATTTAGCAGATAATACTCAATCACAAATTGTATCAAAATCAATCGCTTCTAATGGGGGCGAAGTTAATTATCGAGGTTTAGTTCAAATAATGCCAAAAAGTCGTAATTCACGCTCTAAAGTTGAATGTGACACGATGTTATTAGATGACCATTCTAAATCAGATACAATTCCAACGAACAAAGTATTTAATAATGATTCAGCTATTGAACATGAAGCAACTGTTTCAAAAATTTCGGAAGAAGAATTATTCTACTTAATGAGTCGTGGTCTAAATGAAGCATCAGCTCGAGAAATGATTATTATGGGATTCATTGAACCATTTGCGCGCGAATTACCAATGGAATACGCTGTTGAATTAAATCGTTTAGTAGCAATGGAAATTGAGGGCGATCTTGGTTAAATCGCTATTGAAAACGAATAAATCAGAATTACGAAAACATTATCTAAGTCTTCGTAATAACCACAATAAGATTGCTCGTTATTTCCATAGTCGCCAAATCGCTAAACGATTATTAAATTTAGCAGTCATTAAAGATAGCCAAGTGATTGCTGTTTATATCGCAATGGAACAAGAAGTTGACCTCAAGCTATTTATTAAAAAAGCTTGAGGTCAAAATAAAATTATTGTTATTCCTCGAATTGAAAATAAAACGATGGTCTTTCACCAAATTACTAATTTTGATTATCCGTTCGCAATTTGGAAAGGTCTCAAAGTACCGCATCAAAAATTACCGATCTATGACTTAACAAAGATCGATACGATGATCGTTCCAGGAGTCGCATTTGATGGCGCTGGACACCGCATTGGTTTCGGTGCTGGCTTTTATGACCGCTATTTAAATTCCAACACGAAAACGACTTTAATTGGGGCGGCCTTTAATTTCCAAATATATGACCAAGATCTTCCAAATGAAAAACATGACGTAGTTATGAACTACGTCATGACTGAAAGCAAATTAATTAAGGTGGCATAGTTATGACAGATAATGCAACAATTCTAAAAATCAAAGAAGTTCTCAACACTGTTCGACCTTATTTACAAGCTGATGGTGGTGACATTAAGTACTTGAAATTTGAAGATGGTATTTTATATGTTAAAATGATTGGCGCTTGTGTTGGTTGTGGCTTAATCGGTAGTACTATGAACGATGGTATTAAAATGATTATGCTAGATGAAGTTCCCGAAGTTTTAGATATTGTAATTGATGAATAATAGACAATAATAATAAAAAATAGGAGCTTTAATAATAAGCTCCTATTTTTTACTATTATGAACAACTAAACTAACAGCTTGACGATAGTTATTACGAAGATAACATTTTTTCTTAATTCTTTTCAAATGCATAATCGATGTTTTACTATTATGAAAATCATTCAAGATTAAATGATAATCATTATTGAAAAAATCAATCACATAAATATAGTTACGATATAAAAAAGTAATCTCTTGTTTAATATAATTACGATTACTAGAAACATAGTAACGTCGATGACGATCAATAAATTTTGTTTTTAAACAAACAATATGTTTAATATCGAATGATAAGTAGGGATGGTTTTTAGTAATGTGGAAAACATTATTAGTAATGCTACTACTAATGTTTTCCCGTGCAAAAATTAATTCATCAGCAAATAAGAGCACTCGTCGATAATCATAACGGCAACTGCGATGGGCTGAGACTGAATAGATCCGAATTTTTTTAACTACACAATGTTCAATATTAACTTTATTTTTATGATGCTTTACATATAAGTTGCGATAGATCATACTTCTTTTTCAAAAGATTCAAATCACAAACACTATCGCACAAATAACTATCGTACTAACTGAAATGATAATTTCGGTCATTAAATATCACCAACTTTTTAATTAATCATTTTTTTTATTAATTACTATATATAAATTATAATATAAAAATAAATGATATAATTATATAAAGTTAATTTAAAAAAAATTTTATTAGGAGAATGATTTAATTATGAAACAGTTTAAATTAGATATTGATGATATTATTAGTGAACGTCAACTCCGTGGATACCAAGTTAAAATATCGAAATTACATAACGATATTTTAACTGGAAAAAATCAAGGTGGCGAATTTTTAGGATGACGTGATTTACCAAAAAATTACGATCGTGAAGAAGTCAAAACAATGGTTCAAGTCGCTAACGACTTGAAAAAAATTGGAACTAAAATTTTAGTCGTTATTGGTATCGGGGGTTCTTATTTAGGAGCTCGCGCTGGTAATGAAATGATCAATGGGTTATTTGATAATGATAACGGAATGGAAATTTTATATGCCGGAAATTCAATATCACCAACTTATTTAAAACAGTTAATGAAATATTTAGATAAGAAATCATGAGCTATTAATGTAATCTCTAAATCAGGCACAACAACTGAACCAGCGATCGCTTTTACGATATTGCAAAATTTATTAAAAAAATCTTTTTCAGACTATCAAAAACGAATCGTTGTTACGACTGATAAAAATAAAGGAACGTTATTAGCAATCGCTCAAAAAAATGACTATCCTAGATTTGTAATTCCCGATAACATCGGTGGTCGTTTCTCAGTTCTAACAGCAGTGGGCTTATTTCCCCTAATATGTAGTGGTGTTAATCCCCAAGAAGTTTTTGATGGAGCCAACGATGCTAGAACTGCATTATTAAATAATGCCGATCTAGAAACTAATAGCGCTTATCGTTATGCAGTAGCGCGCTATCATTTATTTAAAATTGAAAAATATAGTAATGAATTTTTAATTTCTTATGAACCGCAAATGAATATGTTTGGCGAATGATGAAAACAATTATTTGCGGAATCAGAAGGAAAAGACCATACTGGTTTATTAACTAGTTCAGCAATCTTTTCAACTGATCTTCATTCACTTGGTCAATTTATTCAAGACGGTTCTCGCTGTTTCTTTGAAACAACGATCACCGTTGTTGAGACTGATGATGATTTAGAAATTCCATTAGTTGATGGCGACATTAACAAAATTAACTACTTACATAAATTTTCAATGCAAAAAATTAATCACCTAGCTTTCAGTGGTGTTTTAGATGCTCATACTAGTGGTGGCGTGCAAAACATTCATATTGAAATTGGTAAAATGGATAGTTATCATTTTGGATATCTAGTTTATTTCTTTGAACTATCTTGTGCCATGAGTGCTTATTTATTAGGTGTTAATCCATTTAACCAACCTGGTGTTGAAGTTTATAAAATTAATATGTTTAAGTTACTAGGAAAACCTGGCTATTAATAAACGCCCTTAAAAAGAAGCTTTTTATTTGTTTATCATATTTTAATTTTTTTAACTTTATCAAACAATTAAAATATGGTAAAATAGAGCAATAGGGTTACGCTTAACATAAAAATATGAAATAATAAAGAGAGGGGTAACCTTCTCTTTATTTTGCTTTTTATAAAAACAATGGATTTTATATATATTAACAAAGGTGGATGAATACTATGATTTTAATTAATCAGAAACAAATTGATTTCATTAATAATATTTTAGTCGATTATTTAAATGATCAAAATTTAAAAATCGCTGAAGTTAAATTTGCTCGAAATGAATTTATGCCCGAAAGTACTAGGCCAATATTATTTTTAACGATTAAAAACGCTAATGATGATGCTTTGCTAGTTAAACAGACGGCAAAGATCGCTAGAATTTTAAACGAAAATCTTGACAAAACACCTTTGTTTTGAAAAATGGATTTTGGGATTGATGTTTCTAGCGCTGGAGCCGAACAAATAATCACTACGCTAGATGAGTTAAAACTTAATATCGGTAAATATATTAACGTTATTATGGATGACGATAGTGAACATCAAGGAAAACTCCTTGATGTTATCAATAGTCAACTAATGATGAGAATTGATATTAAGGGCCGCATTAAAACAATTTATCTTGAATATGGAGCAACGACTTTTATCCGACAAGCAATCAGTATTTCCAAGGAGGTTTTATAATGATAAATGAAAAAAGTTTCATCAAAGCGTTAAACGAATTAGCCAAAGAACGTAACGTTGATGAAGCAACTATTATTGAAATTTTAAAAGAAGCTTTTGTGAAGGCTTTTCACAAAAACTTTGACCCAGAAGCAGAATTAGATATTAAAATTGATATCGAAAGTGGTGCAATTGAAATCATCAACAACAGCAAAACAGTTGTTGATGATAGCAAAGATGAAGACGAAAGTCCCCATGAAATTAAATTAGTTAGTGATGATGCAATGCGTGCCATTGAAATTCCCCTAGCTGATGCCCTTCGTATTAATCCCGATGCTAAAGTTGGTGATTTAGTAGCAGCGCCAGTTAATATTAAATCATTCACAATTACAGCAGCTAACCATATTAAACAAATGATTATTCAGAAAATGCGTGAATTAGAACGCGAAAATACTTATAAAAGCTGAGTTAAATTTGAAGGTAAAGTTCAAAAAGTTATTCTTGAACGTAAAACTTCACGTGGCGATTATATCTTATTACTAAACGATGGTAAAAACATCGCCCATATGAAGCCCGAAAATGTTAACCCGTTAGAAAAATATTATAACGGTCAAAAACTGTTAGTTTTAATTGAAAGTGTTTCTGCTGAAGCAACTGGTCCCCAAATCATTGCCGGTCGAACATCACCAGAATTAATTCGTCTAGCAGTAGAAGAACAAGTGCCTGAAGTTTATGACAAAACAGTTGAAATTGTTAACATCGTCCGTAAAGCCGGTCTAAGAACAAAAATTGCTGTTCGTAGTCATAACGAAAACGTTGACCCGGTTGGTTCAATTATTGGGGAACGCGGAAAACGAATCATTACTATTAGTAATATGTTTTCCGGAGAACCAATTGACGTTGTTCGCTATTCTGATGATATGCACCAATATATAGCAGCCTCATTATCACCAGCTAAAGTAATCGGTGTTAAAATCGAACCAGCGCCAAGTAACAATGTTACTGTCGTTGTTATCGATAAAAACTACCTAGTTGCAATTGGTCGTCGTGGATCAAATGCTTCAATGGCCGCTAAGTTAACAAACAAAAGCATTAACATTATGCGTCTAAGTGAAGCCCAAGAGCAGAATTTAAAATATCAAGAAGTAAATCTTGATAATTTTAAAAAAGCCAAAGTTACTAAATTAGCAGCTTATCAACCTGGTGTCGACTTTAAAAAAGAAGTTGCTGATGCGGTTGATTTAGAAGCACTAAATCAAGACCAAATTGAAAACAATATGAATAACATCACTGATCCTTTAATCGTTGCCCCAATTGCTCCTAAACCACTTCCAGAAGCAACGCCAGCTTTAGATAAAGCTCCCGTTACTGAATCAGCAACTGATGAAGCAGCAGCTCAACCAGTTCAAGAAATCGTTGAAGTAGCAACTGCTAAAACAATTGATAATGTTGAAACGACAACTAAAGTTAAAAGAGATAAACCAAGATCAGATCGTTATCCTTCATTTAAGAAAGTTAAAGATCTTAAAGAAAAAGCAGAACATCATTTAACAAAAGCAGAACAAACTGCTAAAATTGTTGAAGAAATTGATACGGAAGCTAATGAAACTGCGATCAAAGAGATCGAGAAACATTTAGATGAAGATAATTTCTCAACTGATGATTACGATGACTACTATGACGATAACGATGCCGACTACTAAACTTAAAACTAAAAAAGTTAAAAATAGTCGTCTAGACATTGTTAGCCATCAATATTATGATAAAACTAGCATGTTACGAATTGTGAGAATGAAAAATCGTCTTGTCAAAATCGATGTATTACAAAATATTGATGGCAAAGGGGCTTATTTCCAACTATCAATTGCTAACGTAATATTAATAACTCAGAAACGTTTACTTAATCGAGCGTTAAAAACGAAAATTAATAAAAGTTTTTATCAAGAATTATTAATTTATGCAAAGGAGAATTGTGATAATGATGGATCATCTTCATAAACAAATTTTTAATATGATTGGTTTAGGCAAACGCGCTTCGAAAATCAGTTATGGCGCTACTGCGATTACTAAAATCGCTGAGCGCCAAGCTAAATTCGTCTTTATTGCTAGTGACGCTAGTGAAAATACTCAAAAACGCGCCACTAACAAATGCATTAATTATAAAGTAACTTATAATATTGATTTTGATACTGACTTCATTAGTCAAGCTGTTGGTAATCATAATATTAAAGTTTTATCAATTAATGATAATAACTTTGCTAAAAAAATCAAATCACTATTAACTGATTTAGAAAATTTAAAAATCGAACAATAATAATTGAAAGGGGCACAACCTATGGCAAAATCAAAGAAAAACCGTAAACATAGTGCTAACCAAAATGAATTAAAATCACAAATTAAAGTAGTTGCTTCAAAACTAGAAGATGGCGTCTTTACATATAGTGGGTCCTTAACTGTATCCCAACTAGCAGAAGTGCTAGGATGTCGTATTTCTGACATTGTCAAGATCTTCTTTATGCGTGGTCAAATCATTAATGTTGGTACGTTATTAGATGATTCCCAAATTGAAATTGTATGTGAGTCTTTTGAATATTTAATTAACAAAGTTAAAGAAATTTCAAAAGCTAACTTCATTGAAAATGTCGAAATTATCGAAAATCAAGATTTATTACATAATCGTCCACCAGTTATTACGATAATGGGACATGTCGATCATGGAAAAACAACTTTATTAGATACGATTAGAGAAGCAAATGTCGCCGCTAATGAAAGTGGGGGCATTACTCAACATATTGGTGCTTATCAAATCAACTATAAAAAACAATTAATTACTTTTATTGATACTCCCGGTCATGCTGCTTTCACTAATATGCGTGCTCGTGGGGCCAAAGTTACTGATATTGTTATTATTGTAGTTGCGGCTGATGATGGCTTAAAACAACAAACAAAAGAGGCCATTGATCATGCGAAAGCTGCCAATGTGCCAATTATTGTTTTTATTAATAAAACTGATAAACCAAATGCAGATATTGATCGTACAATTTCAACAGTCTCAGATTATGGCTTAATGCCTGAAGAATGAGGTGGGGACACTATTTATACTAGTGGGAGTGCGTTAAACAATGTCGGCATCGATAAACTATTAGACAATATTTTATTAGTTGCCGAAATGTGTGAGTTACGTGCTAATGCAACAACTTTTGCAACTGGTAGTGTTTTAGAATCTCACCTCGATAAAGGAATGGGTCCAATAGCAACGTTAATCGTTAAAAATGGAACTTTACATATTAAAGACTTTATTGTTATTGGTGGCGTGTGAGGTCGCGTTCGTAATTTATACGATGCAAATGGTAAAATATTAAAGATGGCCCCTCCTTCAACGCCAGTAAAAATTACTGGCTTGAATGATGTGCCTGAAGTTGGTAATAAATTTATGGTTTTTGCTGATGAAAAATTTGGTAAGACATTAGCGACTGAGCGAAAAAATAAAAATCGTTTCTTAGAACAAAGAAAAGATAATACCGCAATCTCACTAATGGACATTAGTAATGACCATTCTAAAGAACACAACGCTATTAAAACTTTAAATTTAATTATTAAAAGTGACACTAGCGGAACTTCAGAAGCGCTAGTAGCAATGATTAACAAAGTTACTGTCAGTAATTTCAAAATCAAAATTCTACGCGCTAGTGTCGGTTCAATTACTGACTCCGACATTATTTTAGCCAAAGCATCACAAGCAATCATTTATGGATTTAATGTCCGCCCAATGGCGGCCATTAATAAGCTAGCAGTTAAGGAAAAAGTTGAAATCAGACTTCACACGATCGTCTATAAAGTTGTTGAAGAAATTGAAGATGCTTTAAAAGGAATGCTAGAACCAGTCTTTGAAGAAAAAATTCTTGGTCAAGCCGAAGTAAGAGCAATTTTTAAATTTTCAAAAATTGGAACTATTGCTGGTTGTATGGTAACTAGTGGTCTTATTAAACGTGGGGCCGATTTACGCGTCCTTCGTGATGGGGTTATTGTCTATAGTGGTCAAATGGGTTCTTTAAAATTCGAAAAGAACGATATCAAATCGGCTCCCACTGGTAAAGAATGTGGGATCACTATTAAAAAATTCAACGATATTAAAGTTAATGACATCTTAGAAGCTTATGTGGAAGAAGAGGTAATTAATAATGAATAGTATTAAACTAAAAAGATTAGAAAAAGAAATTGGTCAAATTTTATCAATGACAATTAATCGCGAATTAACTAATAGTAATTTAGGCTTTCCTGCAATTACTGAAGTCCGCTTAACAAATGATGGTTCTTGAGCTAATGTTTATGTAACATTTCTTAAAGACCGTGTTAAAGGCTTAGAAGCGTTGAAAAACGCTAGCGGCGTTTTACGTCACGCTTTAAGCCAAAGATTAACAACGCGTATCATTCCAAAACTAGTCTTCAAACAAGACAGTTCAACAGAAAATGGAATGCGTATTGATAGTATTTTAGATAGTCTTAAAAAATAAGACGATCACATGATTAAAAAAACATTGAAATTGAAAGGATCCTATTTAAAATTATGAAATTTAAAAATCGTTTATTAAAAATTCCTTATGGACTAAGTTCAATCGCATTGGGACTTGGAACATTAGGAAACGCTTGAAACAGTTTTGCAAATAACAAAACTGCTTTCAACGTTAACTTATCATTCAATGCTAGCTGAGTACCGTTTTTAACAGTCTTACTTAGTGGAATCTTTATCTTATTCATATTAGCACGTGTCTTAGTTCATCCTAGTGATTATGTTAAGCACTCAACTAATATCAAAACAGCATCACACGTCCCAGTTATTGGGTTAGTTATTATGTCTTTTGCAGGCATCTTTGACAATATTTCAATTGGTTCGTTTTCAACGTATCATTTTGGAATAACACCATGACTTGGTAGTTTTGCAATCTTATTATGATGAATTGGTGTTATTATCCAATTCGCTCATATGATCTTATATGCTGTCTTATTTATTAAAAAAGGAAAACTAAGTGATATTGATGCTTCGCTATATGTTGTAGTCGTAGGACCAGCTGTAGCTACTGTTTTAGACCACGCTGGTCACATTTATAGTAACTTTGCTGGCTTAGTTCATTTCTTCTGATACATCGCATTAATCGGGGCTCTAATTGCTTTCTTATTAATGACGTATCGTTATTTATTTGTTCAGCCAGCAGCCGACTTCTCATCATTTGGGATTTATTCATCAGCGATGCCTTTGTTATTCGTAACTCGCTTAGTGGCCTTTGACCACCAAGCGATTGTAGATAGCCATGGTTTCTGATTATTTCTCTTGTTTGCTCTCGGAACAGTGACAACGTTAATTGTATACATTTCAATGTTTAAAATTTGACGCACATTGTTCAAACAACATTTCGCATCATTTGCTTTCTCATTAATTACGCAAGCATTTGGTTCAATCTTGTTTGCACAATTGTTTGCTCCTAGTTCTGCTTTTCATTTTGGAACACTAGATAGCCATTATGCTGTTGAGTTGTTTATTTGAATCGGATTTATTGAATTGTTAATTTCAACAGTTGTGTTTTGTTTCTTAATTAAAGGTTATGTAATTATTACGTATTACTGATTATTTAGTAAACAAAAAACAACTTTCAAGAATCCAATTTTAAAATATTTTCTATATTATGAAGTTGCTGATCTTGGAAAACAATTACCAAAACAAAACTCAAATAAAAAAATAGCAAATTAAATTTTGCTATTTTTTTTAGTGCTTTTTTGTTGGGGTCGTGTTTTTGTTTGCGGTCGTGTTTTTGTTTGCGGTCGTGTTTTATCAAATTATGCTAGTTGACGCTTAGCTCAGGTCCCCATTAACAAAAGTTGTTGTGAACTATTTTTGATTGGCACTGTGCTTCGTTAATAGAGTATTACTCTAGTGTCTTTTTAAGGTCGCTATTGCTGTGTTAATCTTAGTGTAATGTAATTAGTCGATAAAAAAATAAAAGGCCTTTTTAGACCTTTTATTTTTTTTGTTAATCGTTATCAAACTCATTGATCGATTGTATATGGTCGATCACTATGATAATGAATTGAAATATGTGAACTTCATTCATTTCTAGTTTCATTGATTAATTGTGTGTCGATTCAAGAACGTTTGTCAGTAGTATAATGTTTTCTGCTGACAATATGATCAGTTGGTTTTCAATTTGTAAAAGCAAATTCTTGAGCAATATAGTTAGCTCGGTTGTTTAAATCTTTAATTGCTTTGTTAGCAAAAATTTCTCATGTGTAGAAACTTGTTACTGTTGATGAAGTTTCTCAATTTAGAGCATTATAACGATTGTTATAAAAACCAATTCTAATATTAACATATTGTGATTGTGTATCATTTGTTAATCTAGCGCTGATTGTTTTATTTTGATGATTAGTTTGAATCACAGATACATGATAATCATCATTATTATTTCACTTGATACGATTTCAACCATCAACTGATAACGCATTAGTTATACTTGATAAATGGTTTGTTAAATCGTTTTTGGCTTTGACTTCAAAAATATTAAATTTGTTATCAGTAGGTGTTAGACTATCCATTGATCGATAAATTATTTTGGTGTCACTAATAGTATATTTGCTTGTCGAAAAGTCATAAATAACTTTAGCAGTTACTTCTCTTTGGATACCAGCGATTGTTCCAATCGCTAATAAGTCGGCTGATCTTAGTGTCACTGGTTTCCCTGAAACTAGAATATTAGTATCATTAATATTATTCGCAATGATATCTGATAACATTCAAATTTCGTGAGAAGATTTAGCAGATAAATGATCTGATAAACTTGCTTGGAAAGGAATGCGTAATCTGTTATTACTAAAAATATTTATAGTTGGTGTTAGCTCATTACCAGGTACTGTTGCTTCTGGTGTTAAGTCAGAGTTTGGTACTGTAGTTTCTGGTGTTAGGTTAGATATTGCTCCTGGTGTTAGATCTGAAGCTGGCTTCAGTGTGTCTGGTGTTAGGTCAGAAGTTGATGATCAATTTATTTTTAAGTTATAAATATTGTATTTGTTTGTAGTAAAATCATAAACTACTTTAGCTGTTACTTGTTTTTCAACACCAGCTATTGTGGCAATCGCTAACAAGTCAGCTGTTTTAAAATTCATTAAATCTCCATGAATTAAAAATTTACTATTAACATTTTTAATATTAGTTGCAATAATATCTGATAATGTTCAGACTTTGTATTGATTATTTTTTGCTAATATAGTTGCTACTTGTGTTTGAAATGGCGTGCGTAATTTGTCATTGCCAAAAATCATTGTAGCTGGTGTTAGGTTAGATATTGCTGGAGTTAGATCTGAAGCTGGTTTTAGCGTGTCTGGTGTTATATCAGAAGCCGGTCCTTCATTTATTGCTAAGTCAAAAACATAGTAAGTATTAGTATCTAAACGATAAGATACTTTAGCAGTTACTTGTTTATTAACACCAGCAATTGTTGCTATTGTTAATATGTCAGCTGTTTTAGTAATGATTGGTTGTCCATGAATTAAAAAGTCACTATTAGTTGTAGTGATATTACTAGCAATAATATCTGATAACTGATAAACACTTGATTGATAAGTGTTTATCAAATGATTATTTATTTCTGACTCGATTGGATTACGTAATCTGTTATTACTGAAAATCGATGTTGCTGGTGTTATATTAGATATTGCTCCAGGCGTTAGATCTGAGGCTGGTTTTAGTCTGTCTGGTGTTAGGTTAGATATTATTGGTGCTATGTTAGATCCTGGTACTGTTGCTTCTGGTACTAATGTAGCAGGTGCTGGTGTTATATTAGACATTGCTGGTGTTATATCAGAAGCTGGTTTTAGCGTGTCTGGTGTTATATCAGAAGTTTTTCCTTCATTTATTTTTAAATTATAAACATCATATTGGTTTAAATTTAAGTCATAAATAACTTTAGCATTTACTTGTTTTTGAACACCAGAGATTGTTGCTAACGCTAATAAGTCAGCAGACTTAATAGCGTTTGGTTGCCCTTTAATCATAATAGTTGTCCCAACAATATTACTCGCAATAATATCTGATAACTGATAAACATTACTAGCAGAAAGACTAGTGTTTACTAATTTTTCTGATAAGCTTGCTTTAAAAGGGATTTGTAGTTTAGCGTTACTGAAAACTCCTGAAGCATTTGTTATTTTTGCTGCTTGTGATGGAATTTCTGGTGTAGTTGGCTTTAATGCTGGTGGCGTTGTTGGTGATAATGTACTTTCTTTAATCGAGGGATTATCATTACCGTGATGTGAATTAACCCCATGAATAATAAACGGTATTGATGCGCCTGCTAACACAACTACCGATGATAAACTAGATATCATTATCTTCATTTTTTTTCTCATAATTATTTCTCCTTATATGTTTTTTAAAATTAATAATCTTTGTACACATTTTTAATTTTCGTTTTACAATAAGTTTTTTAAGGATAATAAAATAAATAAATCTAAATAATACTTATATTACATATATTTAATATATATCACGTAATATTTAATTGATATAATATAAGGATTATTTATATAAAGTTTTAACACCTAATAATATCATATTAATGTCTTTTATAAAAATGAGACATTAATAAAGGTATTATTATTTTTGTAAAATCCTGCAATACAATTCCAATAATCGGTCAAACTATCTGTTAAATAAATCGATCTAAATTAAAATGAAACATCATTCAATAATAGATCAGCAAAATAACTGATAAACGTTAATAAATATAAAATAAATTAATATATATTTGTAATACAAATTATAACATATAATTAAATGTATAACAAATTAGCAAAGTTTCTGTTTTGGAACTCTTTTAGAACTCTTATTAATTAGTTTTTTGTTAATAGATAATTTTATCGTTAACAAAAAACTAAAAGACGATAAAATTACTATCAATAAATAAAAATTTATATTGACTTTATGCGCTTATTAATATAAAATAATAAGAGCAATTCTTATTGGAGGGGTAGTGAAGTGGCCAAACACGGTTGACTGTAACTCAACTCTTTCGGGTTCGGGGGTTCGAATCCCTCCCCCTCCACCATTTTTGGGGTATAGCCAAGCGGTAAGGCACACGGTTTTGATCCGTGTATGCGTTGGTTCAAATCCAGCTACCCCAGCCATATCATTTTAAACAAAATGTCTAGCATTAAAAAAACAATTATTTCAACAATAATTGTTTTTTTTATTTTAATTATATTATGTTCTTATGTTGCATCGATATCGTGGTTTACTATTGGGATTTCTTTTACTATATCAAATGCCGTTGTAGTTCCTCCTGGTCAAGCGTATGAGAACTTACCGCCTTGACCTCCTAGTGGAGTTACTCAGTTAGTATCTTCTTTATAGAATAATACTGTGAATTCAACTGATCTAGTCTTATAATTTATTGTTGTGCTTTGAACAGCCGCCACAAGCGTTGTCAGTCCTCCAAAGCGACTTTTATTAGCAGAAAATAGTTTTGCTAAATTAGGGTAATCTTGTAAATCACCATTTTTATTTTTTATATGAATGAAATCAGAAATATGATCATTAGTTGAAGTTCCTTTATAAGTTGATAATTTTGTTTTAGCATCGTTCAATCATGTTTTAGCTGCTGGGGGGACATTGGGCGCTGGTTGAACTGCGGAAATTGTAAAATCATTTCTTTGGATACTATCACCATGAGGTAGGCTACCTGTTGTATTTTTCTCTGTTAATGTAAGATTAAGATCTTGATTATTAGCTTTACCAGAATTAGCCGGTGCTGTTATTCTATAAATAAGTTTTTTATTAATAGCGTCGGGATTTGGTCCAACGTTGCCATCTGTATCAAGTGTTCCTGTGAAAATTGCTGTGTTTTCGATAAGTATTCCTCAATCTTGTGGCATTTTATCTCCACTTTTAAGATCTTGTAACACATCAACAACACGGAATCCATAAGTATTTTGTCCTCATCCTTTTGCCTGAACTTGATAAATTTTGAAATAATCAATGTTGGCTTTATCGTGTTGTACTT
Source organism: Mycoplasmatales bacterium (assembly GCA_965237585.1). Lineage (GTDB taxonomy): Bacteria > Bacillota_I > Bacilli_A > Mycoplasmatales > JABABV01 > JABABV01. The sequence goes on from OZ250146.1 coordinate 546,142, forward strand.
CTGCTTCATAGCCACCATTACCACCAAAAATATTAACTAGTTTAGTAGTAGGGTCTTTTTTCATTTCAGCATAAATATTTAAAGTTTGTTTTAGATTTGTTTTTTCATCTTTATTAGTTACACTATTATGATAATAGTAATAATGAGTTATGATAAAATCATAACGATTAGGATTTTGCGGATCTATTGTTCCTTGACCAATAGTTGAGTTATTTTCAGTTCATTTGTGATCAGTTTCACCAATATCTAAAAAACTAAAAAGATAAGCTGTATTATTTTTAACTAAATCTGTAAAGCTATTTTTAAAATCAGTAAAAGTATAATTTAATGTTCAATCAGTAATATTGTATTCCGAATTATTTCAAACCGCTCTTAATTTAATTTCGCTTTGAAATTTTACTGATAGATCGCCTTTACTTTTTAATGGTACAACTAAAATAACTGTATTAGGTTCTGAAGTATCATCATATTTTATATCATCTCCAGAATCTAAATCAACTTGTAAATTAGCGTTGATATGTGGTAATGGGCTACTAGGATGATTACTATTATAACTTAAAATTGTAGCTCACATAACTGTGGGAGTTGACTCTTCGATAGCACCTTTATAACGTGCAAAAGATTTATCTTTTGCTGGTGGTTCAGTACATTGTCAAGCACTAATATCATATTTAGTATTTGTTATATACGTTGCAACAAACGTTGCTATTTCAGTATCAGAATCAGAACTCTTCATGTATTCAATAGTTACTGTATAAGTATTTGTGCCTTTCTTTCTAGTTGCAATTCGTGCATTCTTATCAGTTGGACTATCTCATCCAGCTGGCTTAGTTTTCTTTATAATGTTAACTGCTGTTTCATCAGCGGCTGCTTTGGCAAAGTCATCAAACGTTCAATTTGTTACTGGTGGTGTTTTACAAGTTCAAGCACTAATATCATATTTAGTGTCTGTTATATATGTAGCAACAAATGTGGCCGTTTGATCAGCTGGTTGTGAACCAGTGTATCTAATAACTACTGTGTAAGTGTTTGTTCCCTCACTATGAGATATGATGTTTAAATGGTCACTATCAATATTTTTATCTCATCCTTTGGGATGAGTTTGGTTAACAATGTTAACTGCCGTTTCAGCAGCAGCCGCTGTTTTAAAATCATCAAAACCAGGATTAGATGACGGAGTACTATGATGGCCACAACTTGTTAGTGTGCCTCCTATCGCTCCTAACGGAATCCCGATCGTACCGATCGCTAAAAATAACTTATGCTTTAACTTCATACAATAACCTCTATTCTTTTTTCTTTTTTATTTTTTTAGATTCTGATTAAATTAAAATTTATTTTTCTTTAATCTTTTATAAATAAATTATATAATTTATCTATATTTAATACAAGATTATAAACTATCCTTAATTTAACTTATAAATGAAAGGTAATAATTATGAAAACTTTAGAAGTTATCGCTCATAATTTAGACGATATTAGAGCAATTAATAAATCAAGTGCTAATCGAATTGAATTATGTGTTGATATGGACCACGATGGTCTAACACCATCATTTGAGTTAGTTAAAGCAAGTCTTGCTTTAACTAACATTCCAATTATGGTAATGATTCGTAATCACTATCAGAATTTTGTTTACGACCAAGTCCAATTCCAAGAAATGTTACTACAAATAGAAAAATATCAACAACTACCAATCAAAGGAATCGTTGTTGGTTGTCTAACAACTAACAACGAAATTGATATTGACCAAATGCAAGCGATCAAAAAAGCTGCCAACAATTTAGAAATTACTTTTCATCGCGCCTTTGATCAAGTTCCCGATAAAATTAAAGGAGCTCAAATATTACACAAAATGGGCATCAATCGAGTAATGACGATTGGTAACCCTCATCAAAAGATTGTTGACAATATAGAGCTGTTAAAAGCCATTTCAGAGCATATTGATCTCTTGGCTGGCGGTGGCATCAACCAAGATAATATCAAAACTCTCTCAGATGCTGGTTTAGTCCATTTTCATATTGGTACTGCTGTTCGTCAAAATCGATCATGAAGCGGAGCAATTATTACAAATAAAATCAATCCATTATGAATTTAAAACAGTAATTAATTTTAAAAAACAATGTCAAATTATTGAATGACATTGTTTTTTAAAATTAATTTTTTTGTAATATTTTATTTATCTCTTAGTAAAGATTGTAAAAAGTAGTATTATAGAATTGTCAGGGTTTTTACCCAGACTTAAGTAAATTAATGAATATGAGAAAGGTGAATCAAGACAAATGATAAATTTAATTAACAAAAATAAAATAATTGTTAATGGTGATTTTAAATCTAAAACTGATATTTTCAAAAAGATTGCACAGTTAGCTTTTGAAAATAAAGATGCTAAGAATCAAGATCAACTAGAGAAATCATTAATTGCGCGTGAGAATGAAATCTCAACTGGATTAGAAAAAGGCTTTGCTATTCCTCACGCTATTAGTGATACAGTCTTGCATCCAGCAGTTTATATTATTATTAACAAGCACGATATTGATTGAAAAACAATTGATAATACAAATAAAGTTAAATACATTTTTTGTTTATTAGTTCCCAAAAAAGCCAGCGATGAACATCTAAAACTTTTAGCAGCGCTAGCAGTCAAAATGAATGATGATAAATTTTGTGAACTAATAAAAAAAGGAAAATCAACAAAAATCATCGATATAATAAATAACATTGAAATCGATAAAAAACCTAAAAAACAAAAATTAGCGAAATCTAATCAAGGTTCAACTAAAAAAAGTAAAAAAGACTCAGCTGAAAATGAAGAGTTTATAATCGGAGTTACTTCGTGTGCTGCCGGAATTGCCCATACTTATATGGCAAAAGATAAACTAGTTCAAGCTTGTGAAAAAAATGGTTGAAAACATAAATTTGAAACACGCGGAACGATTGGTCCTGAAAATGTCTTAACAAAACAAGAAATTCAAAAAGCAACTTTAGTCGTAATTGCGTCTGATTTAGCAATTGATATGAACCAATTTAAAGGTAAAAAAATTATTGAAGTTGATACGAATGCCGCAATTCGTAATGCTGAGGCTGTTATTAAAAAGGGACTATCTAATAAAACGAAAGTCCATGATGGCAGTTCAAAAAATAGTGATGATGATAATATGATTTTCAACTTATCATCAAAAAATAAAAACCCAATTATGAAAGCGCTAATGACAGCGATTGGTTATATGATTCCGATTACAATTACCGGAGGAATCTTAATGGCCATTCCTGATATTATTGCTGCTCATGGATCTGGTGCTAATAACGGAACTGGTGGATGACATTTCCCTAACCATTTCGTTGCCGGATGATTTCAAGTTGGGGCTATTGGTTTAAAATTAATGCTTCCAATTTTTGGAATGTATCTAGCTTTCGCTATTGCTGGTAGATCAGCAATGCCCGCGGGCTTGATTGGAACTTATTTAATCAATGATACCTCAGTATTAAAAATTGCCCTACCGAAAGCTATTACTGATTTATTAGATAATTTAAATGGTGGAGCATTTAATGTCCAGGCAGGATTCTTAGGCGCCATTGCCGTTGGATTCTTTGCCGGATATTTAGTTCGTGGAATAAAGTGAATAAATTTTCCTAAAATATTAAAACCTGTCGTACCAATTATGGTAATTCCGGTTTTATCAACATTCATTACTTATATATTTGTTATTTATGTAGCCGCATTACCATTAACATTTATTATGAGTGAATTCTATACAGTCTTGCATAAATCAAGCGGCGCTAGCAAATTTGTATTGCCGTTAATCGGAATGTTGTTTGCCGCTATGATAGCACTTGATTTAGGTGGACCGTTCAATAAAACTGCTCTATTAGTAGGAACCGCTATATTTACTAGTGCGCTAATACCTCATGGAGCAACTCCTTTAAATATAAACTATAGTGATATTGCACCTCAAACTGCAACTCAAGCCGCTATTTCAGTACCTCCATTAGGAGCATGATTAGCTACTGTGTTGTTTCGAAAGAAATTTTCAGTACAAGAGCGTACAACTGGTAAAGCTGCATTTGGAATGGGATTAGTTGGAATTAGTGAGGGAGCTATTCCTTTCGCAATTACTAATCCATTAAGAGCAGTTTGTGCCAACGTTATCGGGGCTGCCGTATCTGGGGGAATGGTTGTCTTATTTGGTTGTCGTTTCGTCGCTGGTCTAGGATCACCGATTGGTACGTTTGCCGGATATATCCCAAGTGATGTTCCTTATGCTGGATGAATTATTTCAGTAATGACTGGAGCAACAATAACTGCTTTAATTTTCGGATTTAGTCGTCCTCGAGTTGTTGAATACGAAGAAGCCTACATTTTAGAACAAAATGTTAAAAATGCCGAATATCGTAAACAAGGATTAACAACTAAAGGAAGTATCTTTAAATTTAATAGTATTAATATAAGTAAAGCAATCGGTTATGCTGGTCTTTCTTTAATTAATCCTAAAAAATGATTAAGAGATCCTAATTTATCGGGTGATCCTGAAACTTATAAAATTAATAAATGCAAAAATGTTGAAGTTGTATTTTTAGAAAAATACAACACCAAGATTGAAAACTTTAAAAATATCAATATTGGATTTGATACATTAATCGCCAAAGACGTTAGTGAAAAAGGGCGTAATCGTTTATTAAAAAGTCGTGCTCGCAATAATGATAAATTAGTAAAATTAGAAACTTATTTTACTGATAAAAAAATACAAGTCTCAGAAAAAATCGAAATAAGAATTAATAAAATTAAAACCCATTATCAAAAAATTAAAGAAAATGAAATTAAAAAAGAACAACAAAAACAAAACCAAATAAAAAACCAAATTGAAAAATCAAAATTAAAATAAATAATCTTTAAACTTACAAATAAAAAAAATCAGATAAAATTAATTATCTGATTTTTTGTTTAATAAGAAATATAAACTACCTAATAAATTTGCCTTGTTACCTAACTTAGAAGCTATGATATTGGGCACTTTGTCATATTCAGGAATCTGGGCTACTTTTAATCGTGCTTGCTCTTTTATGATATTTAAATATTGAATATCGTTTGATATGCCGCCACCGATAACAATATAATCAGGGTTTAAAAAATATTTAATATTAAAGATTGTATTTATTAAAGGTGCTAAACAATGATCTAGAAATGGCTGTAATGCTTTTTTACTATGATTTTGATAATCATTTAAAAATTCACTACCAGTTTTAAAATCAGTTTTAAACAATTGATTATATTTGTCGAGCATTGCTTTAGTTGATGAAGTTAATGATAAAATTTCTTTTTTATCATTAAAAATTGCATACCCGAATTCACCAGTTAAATTGTTGGCCCCTTTGAGAAGATTACCATTAATAGCAATCGCTCCCCCAATTCCAGTACCAACTACTAAGGAAACTAAAATATGTTTCTTAGTGAAGCCGCCTTTTCAAATTTCACCAAGGATAGCACAATTAGCATCATTCTCCATGCTAATTGTCATTCCTGGAAAAGCCTTTTGGATAATATTTTTAAAATTACCCTCAATAATAAAAGGTACAGCATTGATACCTCTAACAGTGCCCTCGTTATCAGAAATTGATCCTGGTAATGAAAAAGCGATTGCTGATATTTGATAATCTTTAATTTCTTTTTTTAAAATAGTTATTAAATCTGGGAAATTGTTAACTGTAGCTACTTTGTTTGAAACGTAAAATTTGGCATCTTGATCAATAATTGCCATTTTAATAAAAGTTCCCCCAATATCAACTGATAAGAATTTTTGATTCATAATTTAAACCTCGCTTTTTACTGTGGGAATTTCAAAAATTACTGTAATGAATTTTTGACTAGTTAAACTATACTTAATATTATCGAAAAGATAATTTTCTTGATCGAAGTTATCTTGAATCGCAAAGTTAATTTTTTTAGCATTTAATTTTAAGTCAACTTCAATTACATCATTAGTTAAATTAGCAATTCGTAATTGAACTAGATTGTCTTTCAATTTACGAAAACTACTAATTAATAAATTAGGGTTGATGGCAATTTTTGATAATAAGGCACTAGATAGAGTTGCCTTATTATCAAAATTAATCACGAAACGATCAGCATAGAAATCTAGGTCATCGGGATTATTACTATAATAAAGATCACTCTTAAAATTTCAACCATTGATCAATTTAGCTGTTTTATCATCATTAAATGAAAATGCTAACTCAAAGACTAACTCTTTTTGTAATTGGGCGTCTGGGGTTGCTATATGAACTCCTGATGGACGTCCTGGACGTCACAACAGTTCTTCATTGCCAATATAACCATAACTACGAAATAGCGTTAGTGCTAATCCTTGATTAGCTACTTCAAATTCATTATTACCTTTTGTTAATAAAGTGAAATTGTTGAACTTTTTAATCTTAATAGCGTTGTCGTTAGTTGTGATTGGACATGGAAATTCTTTATAACCTTTTTTAACTCAGTCAAGTTCAACAAAATCTTTTCTAGCAACTAGCGCTAGCGATTGACTAGCTAATACATCAGCTAAATCAAACTCGCTAGCAAAATCAAAGTTGATAACTCATTTCGTATTAATTGAGCGATTATCAGTAACAACTTTGATTTGGTAAGGTTCACCAAATCATTTACTAATTGTAATCTTAAAAATTTGTGATAAATTATTTTTATAAATAACTTGATGTTCTAGTTTAATAATATGATAAAGTTGCGAAGTAATATTTTGAGTAATTTTATTGATTGCTGATATTTTGGTCGTTGTTAATTTTTGGGGATTAGGTGAAAAATCATAACTATCTCCAAAATCATCATAAGGTAATATATTAATAAAATTATCCAATGATAATTGATTATTAATATATCTAATTTGATGACGATGAACTCATAGATGATTATCGGGATCACCAATAATGTTAGTGTAATTATTATTAGTTTTTAAAACCCCATCATGATGGTTGATTTTAAAAACTTGATAACTTAACGGTTCCATTATTGGTGTTTTAATCGCTATTTGATGTTGATAATATGTTTTATATTCTAAGGCCGTTTTCAAAGCAGTTGTTTTTTTAATTTTTAAAATGAAATTTTTATTAACTGGTGTTAGCATTTTGTTAAGTGAGTTAATCTTAGTATCTAGTGTCACTGAACGAGCATAAGGACTAAGATTAAAACATAATAAATCACTATTATCATCAAGTTTTAAATTGTGAAAAATTTTCTTTTTAATAATAGCTATTTCCATCTTAATCATTTCTAATGCTTGGTTAAGACGATTAACTAGATCACGATTAGTTTCATCACTATTACAAGTTCCTAAACTATCGTGTGCTTGAGTCACTAAAATCTTTTTCATAATACTATCAATAATATCTTGATTATTATAATCGTTGTTTAGTTGTCAATAAATAATTGACAACGGTTCTAATTCATAATACAAACTGATTTCACATTGACGAAACAATTGTTTAATATCATAACGTGATGATGCGATCGTACGATGAATTCTTGATAAGTATGGTCAATGTAGACTAGTATCAATTTGATAACTAGGTTGTTCTACTTTGTCAAAAAAGTTAGCAAAGTTACTAATTGATCATTGATGCTCTTCATCAATCAAATTAAGTTCATTAATAACATTAGTTAGTTGGTTGACGATCGGGCCCTCATCACCACCAAAAGGTAACAAGATTCGATGATTTAATTCACTATGTGAGCGTTCTTTAATAGTTTTTAAGAACGGTTTTAAATCTTGGAGAATTTTAACTGTGTAGCTTTGATAATTAGTTTCATTAATTTTGTCATACGGGAAAACACCTCCAAAGACTCAATAACCATGTTGGAAACAATACGTAGGTATTGTTGTTCCATCAATTCCTTTTCAGTTGAAATATAGTGTTTTGTCGTTGTCTTCTTTTTTCATCCCGCGTCAAAACACCATATTATTTAACCCAAAGTATTTAAAAATTTGGGGTAAATTAATATTGAAACCAAATGAATCTGGTAAATAGGCAGTTCGCATCGTCTTATTAAATTTATTAGCAATGTTAATGCCATATTCTAAATTACGAATAATAGTTTCACCGATCGAGTTAAACGTGTCGGGTTGTGAATATCAGGGACCTAGTAATAACTTATCAGCTTGGGCTAATTTTTTAATTTTGTAATAATTAGCCACATTGTTTTCTAAATAATCGTTTAAAACTGAAACTTGACCGTCTAAAACAAAATGCTTAAATTGAGAATTATTATTCAAGACTTGCATAATTTCTTTCATATTATTAGAAAATAACGTATTAGCACGACTTTGAGTAAAATATCACTCGCGGTCTCAATGCGTATGAACGACAACATCAATTTTTCATTTTTTAGCCATCATTATCAATTCCCTTCATTTTTAATAAAATCTTTAAATCAATAAAATGATTTTTTAGGAATTCGTTTCTTAGTTTCAATATCCAAAGAAACAATTCCGTAACGATTCTTATAAGCGTTTAATCATGATCAGTTATCAATATAAGTTCACATATGAAATCCAAAACAATTACTACCTGCTTTGATAGCTTTTTTAACTTGAGCAATATGCTCAGTTAAAAAAGTAATTCGATAATCATCATTAATAATTTGATCGCTAGTTTTTAAAAGATCACGTTCTCCCATAATTCCAATACCATTTTCAGCAATATAAACTGGGAGATTTTCATAATTATTTTTAATATGCATTAATGATTCATAAATTCCTTCAGGATAAATTTCTCAACCACGTGATTTATTAATGCGAATTCCTGGTTTATGATAATCATTATAATAGAGTTGGTTTGGTAGTTCTTTTGTGATTGGATCAGTTGGTGCTTTTATTCTTAAAGGTTGATAATAGTTAATTCCTAAAAAATCAACGCGGTATTTTTTTAAAGTTTCTCAATCTGTAGGTGAACTTTTTCACATTCATTGGCGAGTTTTTGCTTCCTCAATTAGCATTTCTGGAACCTTACCATGAACGCACGCATCTAAGAAATAGCTGTTTTGTCAAATATCAGCTCATTTAGCTGCTAATTGATCAGCTGCTGAATTACTGCGTGGTTTGGGTAATTTAATGTTTAGGATGATTCCAATCAAGCCATCGTTATTAGTCGCACGATAAGCTTTAATAGCTGCTTTATGAGCAAGCATTGTGTTTCACATTGCTTGCAAAGCATCACTAATGCTTTCTTTAGCGGGATAGTGATGCTTATATAAATATTGACATTCGATATGAACGATTGGTTCATTGAACGTTGCTCACTTTTTGACACGATCGCCAAATAGGGCAAAACATTGACTAGCATAATAACTAAAATGTTTAATACTATCTTTGTTAGTTCAACCTCCAATATCCATTAATCACATTGGCATATCGAAATGAAAGAGATTAATGATTGGTTCAATTCCTGAACCAATCATATAATCAATCATCTTATTATAAAAAGTAACTGCTATTGGATTGAGGTTTTTTCCGTCTGGTAAAAGAAAGCTTCATTGAATTGAAGTTCTTAAAGAATTAAAATTAGCTTGCTGAGCTCAATTGATGTCAGTTTGATAATTATTAATAAAGTCATTTTGAACAAATTTTTGTTGATAGAATTTTTCAGGATTATGTTTAAATCAGTAATCTCAGGTCGATTCTGATTTACTTTTTGGATTTCCTTCGGTTTGTGGTCCGGAAAAGGCACTGCCTCATAAAAATTTATTTTTCATATTATTATACGACCCCCATTATTTAATAATTGTAATATAAATAAGTTAAAAAAATTAAAAAAACAAATAATATATTTGTTTTTTAAATAAAATGCTTGTATTTTCCTAAAAAAAACTATATAATAATGGGGCATAAATAATTTTATTTGATTCCAATATGATTTCATAATTTTTTATAAAATTCATCAAATAATTTACACGTTATATTGTGCATCGGGAAGTGGCTCAGCTTGGTAGAGCACTCGGTTTGGGACCGAGGGGTCGCAGGTTCGAATCCTGTCTTCCCGACCATGGGGTGGTAGCTCAATTGGTAGAGCACCTGTCTTGCACACAGGAGGTCGCCAGTTCGATTCTGGTCCGCTCCACCATGTCGGGGTAGCTCAGTTGGCTAGAGCACTCGGTTCATACCCGAAAGGTCGCGAGTTCGAGTCTCGCTCCCGACACCATATGGACAAACTACAACGAATTTTTTTCGGACTCTTAGCTCAGTTGGTTAGAGCCACCGGCTCATAACCGGTTGGTCACAGGTTCGAGTCCTGTAGGGTCCACCACGGAGGAATACCCAAGTCTGGCTGAAGGGATCGGTCTTGAAAACCGGCAGGTCGCGAAAGCGGCGCGGGGGTTCGAATCCCTCTTCCTCCGCCATTATATCGCAGGGTGGAGCAGTTTGGTAGCTCGTCGGGCTCATAACCCGAAGGCCGTAGGTTCAAATCCTGCCCCTGCAACCATTTTAGGTCCTGTAGTGAAGCGGTTATCATGCCTCCCTGTCACGGAGGAGATCGCGGGTTCGAGTCCCGTCAGGACCGCCATGGTTCAGTAGCTCAGTCGGTAGAGCAAGGGACTGAAAATCCCTGTGTCGGCGGTTCAATTCCGTCCTGAACCACCATTTATATCAATAAATGTTGACCAAAAAAAGCACTTTACTAATAAAGTGCTTTTTTTATTATACTTAGCCAAAATATTATATAATAGCAATAACAATCGGAAATATGAGAAAATAGTAATAAGGCCATATGGGGGTAATCAATGTTATTAACACACCGAGTTAATTTAAATTTAAAATACTACTTAATGTATAAGCAAGTTAGTAAAAAAATTACTTATCGTAATCTTAAAAATATTAAATATAAAGATTTAGAAGTTCTTTATAGCAAATATAAAAAGTCTTATGTTGATGATTATGTTTTCAATTGTTTTGCTAAATATTTTAACATTAATAAAAATTATAATAGTAAACGTTTGAAAGATATTTCTAAGATTATTAATACTTTAAAAATTGATCTAGATTATTATTCATATGAAAATATTATTAAATTGTATGAAAATCAATTTAATAAAATTAGACCATTAAAAACTCAAATTGGTAATTTTCAAAAATTAAAAATGGAAAAAATTTATTTTCAATTTTTGAAAAGTCGATTAACGATAATTAGTCGTAATAATAAATATAAATTATTACGACCTCCTTCATGATTTGGCAATATCTATATAACTAACAAAAGAATAGTTTTTGTTAATGATCAAGTCGAGAAAAGTATTTTTTTAAACAATCAAATTAAAAATAAAATCGATATCAAAAAACACCGCGTTATAATCGAATCAACGAGCAATATTAATAACAAATATATTTTGATAGTCCACAATTACGAATCGTTAATAATTGCTCTAAAAAGAATTCATAAATTTTAATAAGTCCTTGTTTATCGCATAATTTATGTGTATAATCGTTTTGAAACATTTTTACTGTTAAATTTAATTAAAATTCACAAAATAATTTAAAGGGGTTAAAAATATGTTTTTATGAGATTCACTAAGTGAAACTAAAAAAATCATTCCGACTAATAAAAAAATCATTAATTTTTATTTATGTGGTCCAACAGTTTACAATTATATCCATATCGGGAACGCTCGACCTTTGATTAATTTCGATGTTTTAAATCGATTAATGAAGTTAAGAGGCTACCAAGTTAACTACGTCCATAATTTTACTGATATCGATGATAAAATCATCGAACAAGCCAATCATAATAAGAGTAGTGAAATTGAAATAACGACTTTTTATATTCAAGCTTATAATCAAGATTTATCGAGATTAAAAATTTTAAAACCTAATCAGCAACCAAAAGTAACTGACTATATTGGTGACATTATTAATTTCATTGCTAAACTAGTAAAATCGAAAAATGCTTACGTAAAAAACGGCAGTGTTTATTTTAATGTAGCTAAAAATCTTGACGAATATGGTAAGATAATAAATTTAAATAAAGGAAAATCGGACAAAAATGCTTATGTTATAGATGAAGGCTCTTTGAAAAAACTAAAAAATTTAGAAAAAAATCATCATCGCGATTTTGCTTTATGAAAAAATACCGACATCGGTGTTACTTGAGCCTCTCCGTGAGGACGCGGACGTCCTGGATGACACACTGAATGTGTGCTCTTTAATCAAAAATTATTCAATAAAGAAACTATTGATATCCATGCTGGAGGTATCGATCTTAAGTTTCCGCATCACGAAAATGAACGAATTCAATGAATTGCATTGAATAAAAAACCACTAAGTAATCTTTGAATTCATAATGGACAATTAAATATTAACGATGTTAAAATGTCAAAATCTTTAAAAAATACGATCTTATTAAAAGACTTTTTAGAAGAATACCACCCTGATGTTTTAAAATTTGTAATTTTAAACAATCATTATCGATCTCCAATAAACATTAATGACGACACTTTTATTAAGGCCCAAAAAACTGTTGTTAAATGAAAAAATCAATTACAAAAAAAATCTAACGAATTACAATTAAGCGATCTTAATTTTGAAACAATTAGTGATTATGCTAATTTATCAGAATCTAACTGAAAAGAATTTATCACTTTTTTAGAATCTGATTTAAACACCGCTAATGCAATTAGTGTTATCGAAAATAGCATTAAAAAATTAAATCAAATCAAAGATTTATATGAAGCTAATAAATTATGACAAATCATTAAAAAAATGACTGAAATTTTAGGATTTCACCTAGATTTACAAACATTAACTGATGAGGATTTAGTACTATTACAAGATTGAAATCGCCACAAAGAAAATCAAGATTACGATAAAGCGGACCTTATCCGCACAGTATTATCTGGAAAAGGAATAATTTAAACTATGGAAAAAATATTTATTTATGGAAAAAATACTTTAAAGTTAATTTTAGACATCAACCCGAAACTTATTTTTACAATATATACTGTTCGTAATCTGCAAAATGACTATATTTTTAATGACTATCCCAATAAAAATATCGAAATAATTTACAAAACAAAATTAGAACTAGACCGATTAAGTCGACATGGAAACCACCAAAATTATATTGCTGAAGTTAAAGTTCCTTCAATTTATAATTTATCAAGCCTAGCAAACAATACTGCCGAAGACCGTTTTGTTATTATGCTAGATTCAATTACTGATCCTCATAATTTTGGCGCAATATTAAGAGTCGCTGATGCTGTTGGTGCTGATGCTTTGATTTATGCAAAAAATCGACAAGTTAAGCCTAATTCAACAATTGCAAAAGTTTCTACCGGAGCAATGTATAGCGTTAAATTAATTGAAGTTACTAACTTATCTAGAAGTTGTGAAACTCTTAAAGAAATGGGTTACTGAATTGTCGGATCGGCATTATCAGAAGATGCTCAAGATTTAAAGAATTATGATTATAATCAACCTATTTGTTTAATAATAGGTAGCGAGGGAAAAGGTATTAGCAGAAATTTGATGAACAAAATAGATATTAAAGTTAAGATTAACATGAAAGGTCGTGTTCAATCGCTCAACGCTGCTTGTGCAACTGGAATATTGTCTTATAAAATAAAAGGGTTAATCTAGCTGTTAATTATATATTTTGAAAATGGAGAAAACTACAAATGGATAACGACGCTATTGATATATTAGTAGGGGAGTATCAGAAAAATCAAGCTTTTTATTCGTTTTCTAAATTAAAAAAAATATTTTTTAATACTTTAGAAATTCATACGAAAATGGCATATCATAAATATTATAAATTTTTTAATTATAACGAGATTTTTTTATTAGCAGAGATTTCATTCTTAAACATTATTAAATCTTATGATTTTAATAACCCCAAGGGAGCATCTTTTAAAACGTATTTAAATAACTATTTAAAATTTCGTTTAAATGATCAAATCAAAAAAATGATCCCACCGAAAAAAGATGCAATGCATAATTATTTCAATTTGGATAACATAAAATCTATCCCTTATCAGAATAATATTGAATTAAGCGATTTTAATTTACAGGATTATATTAATGATATAAAATTATCCGATTTAGAAAAACAAGTTTTTACGATGCGCTTCCAAGGAGAAGAAATTATTAAAATATCTGAATTATTGAAAATTTCTTATAAAACTGTTGATAACGCCTTACAAAGAGCGAAGAAAAAATTACAAAATAGTGTTATTTTTAAGGACCAAACTTCTTAAAAATAACACTTTTACTTTCTTTTTTTTAAAATATATATATAATTAATAATAGTCATACTATAAATTATAAAGGAGTATAACAAACTAAGAATATGAAAAAAAAATTAATTACATCAGCAGGGTTAATAGCTCTTGCTTCTTCATCGTTAGGACTAGTAAGTTGTGGAAAATCAAATAGCGATATCGCTTTTGATTGAAACAACGGTGCTAAAACTTCGATGAAAGACTTTATCAAAGATATTAAAAGAGACAGTGGTCAGTTCAGTAAAACTGATGACGTTATATATAACGATTCAATAAATTTATTATTTAAGAGTGATCATTCTGATAGCGAATTTAACGCTTACAAAAAAGACGCTCAAGACAAAATGGATGACGAGATCAAAAGTTTTAAAAAACAATATGGTCATAATTGAAAAAGCAAATGAATAAAATCATTAAAAAGTAAAGGTTATACAAGTAATAGTGATTATATTGATAGCTTAATAACAGCTGCAATTGAGGGTACTGTAAAAAGTGACTTCGGTTATACGATGGAAACAAAAAGTAAAGCTCAAATTAAAACTCAATATAAAAGTGGCTTATCTTTTGTTATTAAAGGTATTAATTTAAAGAACCATTGAAAAGATACAACAGCTAATACTAACAATTTACCTGGTATTAGTTATGACCAATCAAAAAATACATCAACAGTTACTTTAACTGCCGATGATATTTTAGCTAATTTCGCTTCTAGTGAACAGTTATCAAATGGTGACTATTATGTAATGAATGAAAATGGTATTAAGGCTTTTTATATTTATAACATTGTTAGCCTACCAGTTTCTGTTCAACATTCACTTGTGAAGTTCCAATGGTTCCCAACTACTGGAGCTAACAATTTCGGACAAGAGCCATCAATGGCGAATGCCGACATTCAAGCAATGTATTATACGTTAGCTACATTAAAGAATGATCCAACAAAAGATTTAGCATACATTGCTAATAATGATAGTCAAGATACTGGTTCTGGTACCAAAGATGGTTACTTAGGAACTGTTAATCTTCTAAAAAGTGGTTACGTTCCAGGATTTATCGATGGAATGTATAATAAAATTATCAACGGTGGCACAGGTAATGCTACTACTTTCCCAATTAACATTGATTCTTTTACAACTATTTTAAAAAATAGTGGTGCTTGAGGAGCGTCTGGGGTTAATTTCAATTCTCAAAACGTTGATTGAACTAAATTAGACAATAAAGAAGAAGGTGGCTCATGACGTCAAAAAATCGCTCAAGATGTCGCTGGTAACTTCTCAAGTTTTAAAGATTATTATTCTATTGCCGGTACTACTGGTATAAATGCGATGATTAGTAAAGATGGTTTCCATTTTTTCAAAACTCAAGACAATATAGTAACTATGATTAAAAGCGATCTAAATCAAAAAGTAAATAATGCCGTAAGTGGAAACGCTGCTGGTAAAATTAATTACGGTGTTTTAGATAAATTTAATACTTGAATGGGTTCATCTAAATTTTGATTTGAAATGAACGCATTAAACTTAGTTAAAAATAGTACTTCAAAAGATAATGATTATGCACCAATTTTAACTGGTGATGAATACAACAAATATACTTCAGTATTAATTAATACTAATATTTTATCGGTTTTATTAACTAACGTTCAAAGTTTCTTAAGTGGTAATGAAACTTTCGTTCAAAATAATAACAATTCACAAATTCAATGAAACACTAAATGAGCAGATTCTGCTACAATAACAAAACAATTAGAAGATTTTATTCCAGAAATCGGAAATTTATAAGGAGATAGAAATGAAAAACAATAATTCTTGAAAAAAACTATTAACAGTATTCGTTAGCTTTGCTTCTGTAGCAGCTATTGGTCTATCTACTATAAGTTGTGGGTCATCATCTGGTTTAAATGCTGAAGATGGTCATTGAGTTTCTCAATACGGTTCTAATGAAATAAAAGAAATTTATTACACAGGAATCGCTAATGATTTATATGATTCAAATGATCTTGATACTCTAGGAGCTCATAAAGTTGATTCAGTAAAAGATCTAGCATCAAACAGTTATATTAATATGAAAGAATATTTATTATTAAATAATTTATGAAATGCTGCTAATCAATCAAAAAGTCATGCCACTTCATCAACTGATATTTTTATCAACCTGATGAAAACAAGAGATTGAGAAACGTACAAAAAAAATTATCGTCCAGCTTTAAAATTTTTAAACTCTACTAATTTACATAACGTTTTAAACGGAACTGTTAAAAATATTGATGGAGTTGCAATTACATCGCAACAAATTATTGAAATTTTAAACATTTATTACAACCTTAATCAAGATGTGCGAATTACAATTAACAAACAAATGATTGATATGTTTTATTTAAATGATTTAAAATCATATAATTCAATTTATAAAAATTCTTACTTAGTACAAGCGATCCAACAATTCAAACCATCAATGGTTTGAAGTATTGATAATTCAAAAGATAATCAAAGTACTTCTTTAGAATCATTAACTGCTTCAATTATTAAAGATTCTACTAATGGAAAAATTTCAAAAGCAGAAACTTGAAATAATTGATTCGGTAAAAAAGAAGATACTGGTACTACTGGAGGAACACGACCTCATTATTTCAATACTGAGACAATCACTCCTCAATTTAAATTATCAAGTTTAGGAATCGCTCCTAGTGCAACATCATTCGATAATGATACAAACTTATCATTATTCAATAAGTTAAACAACTATCAAGGAATGAAATATTTAGGCGATAGTTTAGCTGATGATGCATCAACTTCTGCGTTATTTGATTATACGCAAGCTGATCAAAAAACTGATTTATCACAAAATCAATTATTATACACTTACAAAACTAAAGCAGATGGTACTAAAGATAAAAGTACTAAAATATATGTTCAAGGGAAAAAGAAAAATTATCATATTTATTACGATATGAAAATTGCTGACTTATATATTGATGCAACTTCAGGATTACCATTCGGACAATATGGTTTATCAACTGAACTGCAAGGTAACAAAAACTTAAAACAATATATCGAGTTACAATTAACATCTAAAATCGAAACAGATGCTCTAAGTTTATATCAAACACTTTATTACATAAATGTTAAAAATGATGATGTTAAGAAAGTTCAACCAGCCGGAACTGGAAAAGACAACTAATTAACAAATGGAAACTATTTTTTCTAAAATCATAAATGGTGATATTGGGGCTCATAAAATTTATGACGACGCCCACTATATTGCTATATTAGATATAAACCCTAAAAACAAAGGTCATTTCTTAGTGATTCCAAAACATTATAGTAAAAACCTGATAACAATAAAAGCAGGCGAAATCGAGCCTCTATTTAAGATTTCTATTAAACTAGCAAATCAAGTTATCAACGCATTAGGCGCTACTAGTTATCAACTTCATGTTAATAACGGCGCTGATGCTGATCAACAAGTTATGCATACGCATGTTCATATTGTGCCCTATTATAAAAATAATGAACAACAAGTCTTAACTGATTTTGATCAAATCAAAACAACGATTGTGAAATACTTAAGCAATTAACAAACAAAAAAATACATCATAATTCAATGATGTATTTTTTTTATTGTCGATAGTTAATTTGTAAAACTATTATTAAAAGCGCTCTCGTGGCCCACAGGCGCAATATGAATTCAAAGTGGTTAATTACTTGACTATTGTTAATCTGTCCTATTTAGCAGGCTTAAACCAACCTATCAGGCTATTAATCGCTCCTAGTTAGCAACAGGATCTCTATAATCGGACTGATCTTGGTCAAATTAACTAGAAATTGACTAGTTTAAATAATTTCATATGACGGAAATAACTAATAAACTATAACTAATAAAAAAAATACATCATAATTCAATGATGTATTTTTGGTAATCGTTAATTGTATATATGAACCATAAAATAAAGAAATACTAAGGCAATAATACCAACGACGAGTGCCATATAAAATTTAAAGTAATTAACTCTCTTGGCAATTTTTTTACCGTATAAACGATTTCGTAAATTTTCTTTATTAATTTTGTCATAAATTTTTTCGTTAAATGCAATCATAACTAAGAATCCCATTGATATAACTAAGGGGATAATATACGTTCAGAAGCGATAGAAGGCAGTAAATTCCTTGATAACGTCTTTTGAAGGGTTTATGAACGAATGCAAGTTAATCGTGTAAAATAGGGCATCCATTGTGCCGGCTCCACCAGGAGTCGGCATGAACGTATTAGCGACGTTAACAACTTTTTGTGATGCTAGAAAAGCAAAGTAGCTAACGTTAGATTGTAAGACGTCTGGTCCCATAACTTTTTGGGCGAAAAAATAAACTGCAATGAATGATGGTGCAATATTAACTAATACTAATATTAACATCATTTTTTTATCCATTCAGATCTCTTTTAGAGTTTTACGCAACTTATGTGCTTCATATTCTAAACGACCTAATTCACTATCATAATCTTTGATATATTTCACTCAAACTCCGATTTTTAAAACAACGCGAATTAAAAGGCGATGAATTCGTGATGACAAACCAGCGATTAAAAAGATAATCGCAGCCACAATGTCCATAAAAAATCCAATAATAACTAGTGCTAGTGCTCAATGACCGGTACTACCACTTTCGAAAAAAGTTTGTTTTAAAATGACTAATCCGGCCGGAATTAAGATCAAAGCGATAATAATTTTAACAACTTGATTAATAATTGTCTCGACAAATAATGCCGATATTAATTTATTTGTATTAACTTTTTTACGACGCAAATATCAAACTTGAATAATTTCTCCACCAGTTGAAAAAGGGGTAATTCCCGAAACAATTTTATCGAGAATTTGAGCTACAAGTGCATGACGATATTTTAATCCAGTATTGAATTTTTTTCCAACAATCCAGACGCCTAAAGCGGCGAATGGGATTCAGTTAAGAAAAATTGTAATAAGGAATATTAAAAAATATCAAACTGTTGATGCTGTTAAATCTTTTGAACTATGATTTCAAATGACTTTAAAAACTAATCAAGGGTTTTTCCCACTACTACTATAAAATTTGTAAACTAATAAAAATAAAATTGCCATTAATGTTGAACATCAAAATAATCAAATTCCGATTTCTTTTTTTGATATTTCTTTATCTTTAGAAATATTGGTTAATATTTTAATATCTTTATCAATATTTCTAAATTTAATAATAGCATCGATCTTATCTTTAGCAATTGTTGAATAATAGATTTTTAATTTTGGTTCAGTACCTGATGGTCGAATTGCGATTCAAGAACCATCTTCTAAATAAAACTTCAACATGTTAGTTTTTGGAAAGCCTTTAATACCTTTAGCATAATCTTCAAATTTGATAACTTTTAATTCACCTAAAACAGTAATGTTTTGACGCATAGTTTTCATAAAAGAAGTAATATCTTTTTCAGAACTAACAGTTA
This sequence comes from Mycoplasmatales bacterium, assembly GCA_965237585.1. Classification (GTDB taxonomy): domain Bacteria; phylum Bacillota_I; class Bacilli_A; order Mycoplasmatales; family JABABV01; genus JABABV01. Next base: position 565,883 of record OZ250146.1, read on the forward strand.
ATGCAACTGTTTTTTCGTAAAACAAACCATATTTTTGATAGATTTCTAATAAAACATCATAAAGCGTTTTATTTTGACTTTTGTAAAAACTAGCAGCATCAGCTATTAAGATAGCTGTTTGAAGAGCATCTTTATCACGACATAAACTAGCGTTTATTAGTGAACCAAATGATTCTTCAAAACCAAATAAAAATTCTTTATCTTGATAATCTTCTATCAGATTACCAATTCATTTAAAGCCTGTTAAAGTTTCTTTAACTTCAACGCCATAATCATTAGCTATTCGATCAACTAAAGTTGTTGATACTGTTGATTTCGCAATATAATAATGGTCTTGTTTGAATTTTGGATGATGATTAACTAAATAATAAAATAAAATTGTTGAAGTTTGATTACCTGATAAAATTTTATATTCATTATTTACTTTTAAAGCAACACCGACGCGATCAGCGTCGGGGTCAGTTGTAATTCCAATATCATATTTTTTGCTTTTTAAATATTTAATAACTTTTTCATAAGCTTCAGGATTTTCCGGATTAGGTGTTTTTGTTTGGTCAAAATCAGGATTTGGATCTCTTTGTTGCGGTACTGTAAAATAAGGATAGTTTAATTTTTCAAAAGCGGCTTCCATAATAACTGTGGCTGTTCCTTGTTGGGGCGAGAACACAATTGAGGCTTTTTTTGAAACGTTAGCTTTGATCGGAATTTTACATAAATTATTAATATAAATATCTCTAACTTTATTAGGAATTGTTAATCATTTTGATTTACTATCGTGTGAGATATTGAAAAAATCTAATGTTTGCGATATTTTAGTAATCGCATTAGTATCCTCTGGCAATAATTGACATCCGTTATTATCATACACTTTAAATCCGTTATACTCTTTGGGATTATGAGAAGCAGTAATGACAATTCCAGATACTAATTTTAATTTTCTGATTACGAAAGATAGAAATGGTGTTGGCTGTAATTCGTTATTTTCAAACAAATATACTCGAAAGCCTAGTGCTGTTAAAACTTGTGCACTATAAACACTAAATTCTTTTGACATATGGCGATTATCATGAGCAATCGCAATTCCGTTTTTCAGATTACTAAGATTTTGTTTTTTTAAATAAATTCCTAAACTAGCAGCAGCTTTTCTAATAGTATAAATATTTAATCTCTTATTACCAGGGCCAATTAAACCTCTAATACCAGCTGTGCCAAAAATTAATTCTTCACCAAAATAATCGTTTATTTTGGTCGGTTTAATTTTTAAAATTTGGGCTTTAATTTCTGGTTCTAAAAGTTTATAACTTAGTCATTTTTCGTATTCTTTATTTTTAATATTTGGTTTCATAATTACTTAAAGCGTTTTTTAGCTTCTGATTTAGCGGTTATTGCGTGACGCTTTGATAAACGTTCGCTGTATTTATGACTAATGCGTTGGTAATATTCGTCTCATTGTTTAGCAATAATATCGGCTGAATATGTAGCAGCAATTGCTTTACTTGTTTTGACTGCTTCTGATGCAACTGCTTTATTTGTAAAAACAGTTTTAATAATATTAACAAAATCAGTATTATTGTTTGCTTTTAAATATTTAGTAAAACTAAATATTTCAGCATATTCTGGTAAATCTCGTAATAACATTGGAATCCCAACATTAGCTGCTTCTAAAATTGACATTGGAAATAATTCATTTAAAGCTGGCATAAAAAAGATGTTAGATAAATTTAAATATTCATTAACTTCTTTAATTTGAACTCTTCCTTTAAAGAAGACGTTTGCTGGAGGATTTGCTAGAAATTCTTGAATTTCTTTATGACCATGACTTAGTTTGCGAAACGCAAACCCACCTAATCAAATAAATTTAACTTCTGGCAGATCTTTGGCAACTTCGATAAAATCTTTAACACCTTTACGAGTTTGTAATTGCCCAACGGCAACGACAATTTTATCGTTAGGAAAGAAATTATGTTTTTTACGAAATTCTGCTTTTTGAGCAGCTGAAACTTTGTGAAATTCAGAATTATGAACTACGTTAGGGATATATGTTATTTTGTCTTTGGCAACGCCTAGATTTATTAAGTCTTTAATAAATAAAGGGTTGACGACAATTAATTCATCTGATTTTTTTAAAAAGTAATAAGATCATTTTAAAATACTTTTTAGAAATAAACGATGCAGAAAATTCTTTGGTTCAAAAGAATTATCTGTATGTGTTTTAGGAATAAAATGCACACTATGTAAAACTACCCCATGGTATCGACCGTGGCGCATTTGAAATTTATAGCGAGGATCTGGGGAGTTGATATGAACAATATCAGCGTCACGTTTACGATTAACAAAAACTTCATACTCATCAACAAATGGTTTGTTTTTGAAGTTTTTAAGAAATTCTCTTCAAGCTGACCCAGGACCAGTTCCGGCCACTTTATGAGCGCTTGATAATAAATTTAACGAGAGTTTTTTAGTATTATCCATTTGATCTTTTGTGAGTTTTTTATTACTATTCATATTTTCAACTACCTTTGTTTTTCGCTTAATAAACTTGCGGCTGCTTTATCAAGAATGATTGTAGCGTTTTTATGTGATTGTAAAACGCTACAAGGTCATTGTCGATCAATTGATCCTTCGACTAATTTTTTAACAGCGATCGCTTTGTTACTACCATAAGCGATTAAAACAATCGCTTTGGCTTTCATAATACTCTTGATACCCATAGTAATAGCGTATCTAGGAACATCATCATCATTATCAAAAAAGCGCGAATTAGCTTTAATTGTGTTTTCTGATAATTTAACTTTATGAGTTATGCTATTGAAATCAGTGCCTGGTTCATTGAATGCAATGTGACCATTAATTCCAATTCCTAATAATTGAATATCAATATTGTTCTGATCTAATAAATTATTATAGTCATTAATATTACTATCAATGTCACCTTTTCCGCAAGGGATATTAATATTTGATTGTGAAATATTAATATCATCGAAGAAATTATGATGCATATAATAAGAATATGATTGGAGATTATTTTTATCTAAACCAATATATTCATCTAAATTAAAAGTTTTAACTTTGCTAAAATCAACTTGATGATTTTGATTAGCTTTAATTAATAGTTGATAAGTTTCAATTGGTGTTGAACCAGTTGCTAATCCCAACGTTGATTGGGGATCTTTATTAATTTGTTTAATAAAGATCTTAGCAGCAGCTTGAGCAACTTCTTGTGTATTATTTAATATTATTATTTTCATATTTTAATGTTCCTCTTTCGTTGAATTAGTAGCAATTAATTTAGAAAATACTGATTGTCCTTTAACAAAAACATCAACTATTTCTAAATCAGCATTTAAAACAACAAGATCAGCAATCATTCCAGTTTTAATGATACCAACTTTGTGATCAATTTTTAGTTGCTTAGCAGCATTGTAAGAGCTCATTTTGACAGCTTCAGACATAGTTGCTCCACTAAATTTAATAACATTACGGAAACACCCAATCATCGTAGCTCCGCTACCAGCGATCGTATCTGTTCCATAAAGTGTTAATATTGGACCTTTTTTGACGACACGAATGCCCCCAGATATATAGTTATCTCCATCAGGACAACCTTTAGGATTGATTGCATCAGTAACTATAACGATGCGATCAGGACCCAAGATTTCAAAAGTTACTTTAATAATTTCTTTACGAACATGTAAACCATCACAAATTAGTTCATTTAAAACATTACCTTTATGATAAAGACTAGCAGCAACAATTCCAGGATCACGATGACGAAATCCACTCATTGCATTATATAAATGAGTTGTGTGAGTAGCGCCATCTTTAAAGGCACTTAAAGTTTCTTCCAGATTGGCATTTGAATGACCAATTGATGGAATAATATTTAATTCACATAAATCCTTAGTGAAAGTTTTATTGCCTAATTCTGGGGCATAAGTTATCACTTTAATATTCCCGTTAGCCGCTTTTTGAAGTTCTTTAATTTCATCAATATTAGGTTTTCTTAATAATGATTTTTTATGAGCTCCTTTAAAAACTTCAGAAATATAGGGACCTTCCATATAGCAACCTAACAGCGTTGCTGTTTTAGGTGCTAATTGATGATCTTTTTGAAGTTCCATAGCTTGATTCATAACTTCAAGGGCAGTTTTTAATGTTACTAAATCGGCCGTAATTGATGCCGCAACTACGGAAGTTGTACCCTCGTTTGGTAGCGCTGTTAATAATGATTTTCAACTAGCGATTTTACTATCCATAAAATCTTTTTCAAAAGCACCATGAATATGCATATCAATAAAGCCAGGAATGGCAATCAAGTCTTTTGCATCGATTTCATTTTTACTGACTTTAGAAAAATTATTAGCTGTTATATTGCTAATAATTTCATTTTCTAAAGTTAGCGTCGCGTTATTAATAGTTTCGTTAAAATTAATGATTTTAATATTTTTTAAAACAGTTTTCATTTCGACACCTTCTGTTGTGTTATTAACGTTTTAGTTTGTTTGAGTTTCTAATTGCTATACGGATCGCTAATTGGATTGAATGATAGATTGCTTCAGCAGTAGCATATCATAATCGTAATTTTAAAATTCTTCTGATTATCGTATATTCATAAGTCGTTATATCGCCTTTTTTAAGCGCATCATCTAAGAATGGTTTTGATTTTTTTAGAATTTCAATTCTTCAAATAACTGCTATTCAAGAAGTAAAAGTTATAAAAGCAATAAAAATAAACGTAAAGATATTTAATTCTCAATCTGCTATTTGTGTACCGCTAGTTAAATTAAGAATTGGTGCAATAAGTCAGAACCCAATACAGAATGCGATTGCTGATAAGAATCCCGAGATTCTTGAAGCAAAACGATATAATCAAATTCTTTTATCGTGCTTATCTATTAGAGTTGCAAAGTAAGCATTTTCCATAGCTTCATTTAAAGTTCAACGTGATTTTCGATTAAAAGTTCACGGCTTTAAAGATAGTCGTTTTTCGCGACGACGATAGTTTCACATTTTGAAACTACCCCATATTCAACTTGATGTAATCTGGGGATTAGCAACTCCATAATATTGCATTGTTTTACGAGCAAAAACTTGACCAGTAAAGCGTTTGCGGTTTTTTTGGGAAAATCATGAATGTTTTAGTCAATAGAAACAATAGAATATTGCAATCAATATTACTGCTATTCCTGCAGCAAATAACATCACCGCTAAAATGATAATACTTGTATCTGCTTCTGCGTTTGTATTTATTAATAGATTATTCAAAAATAATCACCTCTTTTTATATTATACTATTCTTCATTAAAAAATGGTAAATTTTTAGTAAAAACTTATGATATATTTTTTAAGATGCTATTAATTTCGTTAACTTTGTCTAATTTTTCTCAAGGTAATCCCTGAATATCTTCGCGTCCAAAGTGACCATAAGAGCTAACTTTGAAATATCATGGTTTTTGTAAATCTAACTCTTTAATAATTCCACTAGGCGTTAAATTAAAGACTTTTCTAATAATATTGATAATTGTTGATGTATCATATTGACTAGTATTTTTAGTATCAACTCAAATTGAAGTTGGTTCAGCAACTCCAATTGCGTAAGATAATTGTAACTCAATTTCACTAGCAACACCCGCTGCTACTAAATTTTTAGCAATATGACGCGCAGCATAAGCAGCACTACGATCTACTTTAGTTGCATCTTTACCAGAGAAAGCTCCTCCTCCATGACGAGCAGACCCACCATAAGTATCAACAATGATTTTACGACCAGTTAATCCAGTATCTCCAACAGGACCCCCAATTACAAAACGACCAGTTGGATTAACTAACATTTTGAACTCATCATTGTTAGGAAAATATTTGGCAATCACTGGTTTAATAATTGCTTCTTTAACATAATCATAAAATTTATTTAAATCAATTTTATCATAATGTTGAATTGACATTAATACGCTATGTGCTTGAGGATTATTTTTATCTGTATAATCAATCGTTACTTCTGATTTCATATCTGGACCGGCAAATTTAAAGATTTTTGCTTTACGTAACTTTGATGCAGTTTTAACTAAATCGTGCGCTATTGTTAATGCTAGTGGCATGTAGCTCGCTGTTTCATCAGTAGCATAACCAAACATTATTCCTTGATCTCCAGCACCAACTTCTTGGGCTTTATCGTGAGCATGATTAACGCCAATAGCGATATCATGCGATTGTTTATTAAGGAGTACTTCGATTGGATAAGTAGCTGGGTCAATACCTGTTAATGCGCTGTAACCAATATGGGCTAATACACTACGGGCAACTTTTTCATAATCGACGTGAGCTTGTGTTGTAATTTCTCCTGAAATGATTAATTTATAAGCTGTTGCGAACGTTTCGCAAGCAACACGAGAATAAGGGTCTTGTTCTAAACAAGCGTCTAAAATAGCGTCTGAAATTTGATCGCAAATTTTATCTGGATGTCCCTCTGATACTGATTCCGATGAGAATAATAATAAATTTTTTTTAAACATAAAAAACCTCTTTCTTAATTTTAATTTGTTCATAAAATCAGAAAGAGGTTTTTAATGTTAATTAATTATTGATAATAATGTAATTAATTATTGTTAGTGCTTTAACACCCTGGAACTAACCACCTTGATAATTGATATCAGGTTGGCGCAAGTCGATGACGTTCTCCGTCTCGTTGCCTCTTAATAAATTTTAATTAATTATTATTATATATTGTTTGTTTAAAGATGTAAATAGAAGATTTTTATTTTCCTGTCATTTCTTTAAGAGCGTTAGCTACAAATTCAACTTTAGGTCCAACGATAATTTGAACCGAAGTTTTTGAAGGAGCAATCATTCCATAGACTTTAAGTTTTTTAATTGCTTCTTTTTGAATTTTAGAGCCGTCAACTACTACAATTCTTAACCTAGTGGCACAGTTTCCTACGCTTACTAAGTTATCATTTCCTCCTAATAGAGGTAATACTTGTTCTGCTAAAATAACTCATTGTGATTTTTTAGTTGCTGTTGCCATTTTGTTTACTGCACCAGCTGTTGTTTCGTTATATCCTTTGTGATCTTCAGGAGTTTCTGTTGCATCTGACATGATGTTTGAGTGACGTCCTGGAGTCGCAAGGTCGAATGTCTTAATACAGAATGTGAATAAGCCGAAGTAAATCATTCCGGTTAGCATTCCGATTGGTAAAATTCATAATGGGTTAGATCAAATTGTACCGATGTTTTTGAAGTAATCTCATGATGTAGGCATTGAAATTAAGTAATCAAATAATCCGGCTGAGAACCCAAATCCAATATGGATATTCATCGCGACAACTATCATTGATATAAGACCTGTTAATAATGCATGTAATCCATAAAGCATTGGTGCTAGGAATACGAATGAGAATTCAATTGGTTCAGTGATTCCTGTAAAGAATGAAACTAATCCAGCTGATCCCATAATACCCATAGTTGCTTTACGATTTTCAGTATCAGAACAATAGATCATTGCTATTGCTGCTGCTGGCAATCCAAACATCATTATTGGGAAGTACCCTGACTGGAATACCCCCGCGCCTTTGATCCCTAGAGCAAAAGCTGAAATATCTCCGAATGCTGTAATTGTTTTGTGTCCGTCACCAATTACACTTGTTCCTGTGAATGGAATTTGGAATCAGAATATTGTATTAACAATATGGTGTAATCCGAATGGTAATAAGAAACGGTTTAATATTCCATAAAGTCCTGCTAATGCTCCGATTAATAATGTATTTGACCCTGAGCCTTGATATTTTTTAACAACTCATTGTCCAAAATCATCGAATATAAGACTAATTCAAGGTAGAATTATAGCAATTGCGAATGCTAATACTAACATTGCAAAAGTTGTTATCATTGGAATGAAACGTCTACCTGAGAAGAATCCTAAAGCTGCTGGTAATTCAACTTCACGATATCTGTTATATAAGAATGCTGTGATGAATCCAGAAAAGATTCCGCCTAACACTCCTGGTTGAATATTTCAAACCTGAACTAATCCACCGATGCTACCATCGGCCTTGTTAAATCCCTTAAATGTATATAATAAATGTGAGAACCCTTTAAGAACAAGATGTTTTCCACCTGCATCTAAAGTGAAGTCACTTACTAAGACGTGACTGTAAAATAAACTAGGAATTGCATTTTCTGATACTAATCCCTTTAAAGCTAATAAAGCTAAAGCACCTACTAAAGCTGCTTCACCTCGAGAGTCTTTCGTTAAACCAAAGGCAACACCAATGGCGAAGAAAAGACCTAAGTTACCGAAAAATGCATTTCCGGGGGCTGCTACAATATTTCCAAAAATAGCTTGTAAATTATCGGCTACTCCATGATTATGGAAACTACCGGCAAATATTCCTACACGCATCAATAAAGCTGCGACAGGCATACAAGCAATTGGATATAAAAGAGCTTTCCCTAGATTTTGTAATCTAGCTAACATATCTTTAATATCTCCTTACTAATATTAATAAAAATAAATATTATACAATTATAGAATGTATTGTTGTTTTTTTAAATAAAATAAACTTATTTTAAAAATGATTAAAATTGAAAGTTAAATAAAATGGGACAATTTAAAAGTCTTTTTTGGTATTTAAATTATTCCAATTTCCATTATAGCACTAAAATAGTAAAAAGCAAAAGATTTTTTTAATTATTCTCAAACAATTTTTTGATCGTCTTTTGGGTTTCGTCTGTTATTTCGAGAAACGAGCAATATTCCAGCAATCATTATTAGTAGAAATATTCAAAATCATCAGTGTAGATTATAGTTATTATTTCCGGTCACGCTTTTCAGTAAACCAAAACTTGCAAAGATCGATTGTAAGATCGCTGTAATCAGCGTACAGCTGTTGTAAAAGGCAGAAGCTAAGCCTGAGCCTGCCATTCTCACAGAGTCATAAAAGAAGAATCTACCGATAAACATAACTGATCCGACTAAAGTAATTCCTCATAAGAAATTTCAATTAGTGAAAAATTCACCATATCATTTAAACGCTTGAGGAACTCCTACTGGCGTAAACGTTGTCGCAATCATTATTATGAATGGCGCTGCTATTGCTCCTGACAAAACTTTTAGGTTAACAATTGTGTCAGTTGAGATTTTCATGTTGGAATAACGCAGAGTAACATCAATTAAAATGTTTTCCGCACTTCAACATAATGGTGCAAAACACGCTAGAATGATTCCAATAATTAATAAGTGTTTACTATGTGAGGCATCGCCACTATTAGTGATCGCAATAATCCCCATAATTAATGCTGATGTAAAAGTTAAGATAACTCCAATTCAGCCATAAATATTAATTTTATCTTTAAAAATTAAGACTGCTCCGATCATCGTAAAGATTGGCATTCAAGAGCTAAATGCTGATCCATAGGCAGGTGTTGAAAATAAAATTCCTAAAGTTAAAAAAGTGTAACCAATTGGTCCAGATAAAACTCCTCCAAAAACTATTAATCAACCTCATTTATTTTTTAATAAATAGTAAATATTTTGGAAATAATTTTTAATTTGTCCTTTTATTAAAGCATAAAAGACAGAAAAGATTGTGTTAAATAGTTCTTTTAATCCTACTAAAACAAATCCTCAAATAACGATTTTATGAGTATCATTAGGTCCAAATGGTCATTTTACTGAGCCATGATTGAATGCTAATAATGCTAATAAAACTGGGTAAAGACCATAAAAGAATGAACAATTAATTCCCGATATTATCCCTTTAGTTTTACGAGATATTAAACTTTTATTTGCGAATGTTGATTTCATATTTTATACCTATTCCTTTTTTAATTTGGTTTTAAATTTCGTTTTAATTTCGTTTTAATTTCGTTTTAATTTCGTTTTAATTTCGTTTCTTTGAATAATAAGTATCATACCATAGATTAGTAAAAATATACATAAAAAGTTAGTTTTATTAATAAATATATAATAAAACTAACTTTTTACGTATATTTTTAATTAAAAGATAAAAAAACTAATATTTAAACGCTACAAAGTTCTGTTTTTCCGTCATTAATTCTTTTAATAGCTTGAGCAAGTCGAGCAATTTCTTTCACTGAACGTGGTAATTTAACGGCATTTATAGTTTTACTTCAAAGAATTTGTTTCTCATCTCAGATTAAAGTAACACGATAAGTTAGTTTAAATTCTGGATCATAAAAATCATGTTTTTGGGCTCATTCTTTAGAAACTGACACAAAAGTAAATGGTAATTTTTCTTTTTTCTGTCATTCTGCTAGTTCTTCGGGACTGTTTAATGACCCTACGATAACATTAACATCTGAAAATTCATTATAGATTTCTTTCAGTTGAAAAACTTCACTATTACAAATTGATGTCCCTGCTTTAGGAATTATGAATAAAACATTATATTCATTTTTATTAAAATTGATTTGTGATTTGATTTCTCCATCTGTAGTTACTCCTGAAAAATTAAAATCGCTGATTTTTTGACTAACATTTAACATTTGAAAACTCCTTATTTCTTTATTTTAAAATGATATTTAAGAACTCTTTTATACTGATTGTTTAAACTTTTTAGAAAAATATTGTTTGCTTATTTTTAGTTATTCGCATTAATTATATCATATATTAATTTTTTTAATATACTTATTAAAATTAAGATTATTGATTAAATTAATTACGCTATTAAAATAATTATATTACTATGATAATCATTAATAATAGCGATTGATTTTTCTAGAAAATTGAGATTTTAAAATTAAAATTATGATGACTAATCTTAAAAAGTGTCAAATTATACTCAGTTTTTAATAGCTATGAAATTTAAATAACAACAGCAGCTTATTTATCTATTAAGAAACTGAAAACAATGACTAAATTTATTATAGTTTGAAACATTAGTTTTATCAATAGTTTTATTTTTAAAGCTTTCAGTTTTGAAAATATTACTATTGATAAGATCTGGCTGATTGGCTACTTGAGGATTTCATCTTATTAACGTTTTTAAGGTGAAATCCTGCTACTTTTTAATAACGAGAGCATTAAGGTTTCAATTTTTGATATTTCTAAACAATAGCATCTAATAATAGTATTAATATATAAAAAAAGGTTTTAACGAATTAAAACCTTTTTTTATATATTAATTATCAATGTCCAGAATTGCTCTAGCTATTTTGAGATCGTATGGTGTCGTAATTTTAATATTAGATTTCTTACCATAGACTAATTTAACTTTATAGTTGAAATGCATAAATAATCCACAAGCGTCAGAAAAATTATCATCACTAATTTTTGAATATAACTTTTTAAAAGTTTTCATTGAAAAAGTTTGTGGTGTCATTCCGTGAAACATTAGTTTTCTCAACGGAACTTTTGTTGCTATCATACTATCATTGCTTTCAATGATAGTATCCGTAGCAGGCACTACTGTACCAACGCATACATTTGGTTCATATTGATTAATGTTTGCTAAAATAGTATCTAAAGATACAAACGGACGGACTCCATCATGAGTAACTAAAACAGCATCATCATAATTTCATTTTTTATTAATAAAATCAATCACATTAATGATCGACTCGTTTCTGCTATTACCACCTGTGCATATAAATATTTTTTTAATATCTTCGCTATTAAAATTATTTTCTATTTCTTTATTAAGAAAATCAACTCATTCTGAATGACAAGCAATAATGACTTTGCTAATTTCTTTAATAAATAAAAAACGACTAATCGTATGAATGATGATTGGTTTGTTTTTTATTTTTAAAAATTGTTTTGGTTTTTCAACATTACCCATTCTAGAACCAAACCCACCAGCTAAAATCACTGATAAATATTCCATATTAATTCTCCTTAATTATAAGTTACTTTTAATAAATCATAATTTTTTGCATTATTAGATAAAATCGTTATATGACTTTTGGTCGTTTCTTCAATAGGATGCGTAGTATAGACTAATATTTTATCAATTTTAACTTTTTGTAAAAATTGATAATCAGCATTATCGATAATTCCATGATTTTCAATATTATTAGTTGTTCTGTTTAAAGCATCAATGATTTGACTATTGCTAAAATCAGTTGCAATATTGGGATAACTTTTATGAAAGTCTTTTTGATTAACTGTATCTCAAATAGAAATTAGAAAATAAGATTTTTTTAAAAACAATTCTCCTCTTTGAGCATTATAACTAACGAGTATTAGATCACTACTAGTTAAATTTTGATTGAATTTTTTAAAATCACTAGATCTTAAAAAATTACTATGATCGTCGCGAATAGAGAAAGCACTATTGGGATTTATTGAATAAACTCCCGGTCCTCAAACACTACTAATTAATGGTGCCATTAATATTGTTAATAAAATATATTTAGATGGCTTAAAGATTTTAATTTCTGGAATTTTTTTGATTATTTTATTATTAAGAATAAAATAATAAAAAATTAAAAACATTTCTAAAGTTAAAACTAAATACATTCGATAAATAGTTCCATGTAGTAACAGTCTAAAAATTGGTCAGAAAAGTGGATTCAGCGCTATCAATATTATATATTCTCGAAAGGGAATATTTTTATATTTAATAAAATTCGTCAATGAAATAGCAAAAACACTAATAAACACAATGACAGAAACCCCAATAAAAATAGTAAACGTACTATTTTCAATGTTGTAATTACCTAGTGGCAGAACATCGCCCATAAAACTATAATAATAATCGCCTAGATCGATTACTTTTAAAAAGTTCAATATTAAATAGATTATTAATAATCCGCCCGATAAAGCAAACAATAACCACATTATTGAAAAATTAAAGATTTTAAAAATTTTATTAATATAATGAGCAATATCTAATTTATTAATAACGAAATAAATTATTGGTAAAGTTAGATATAAAGCAGCTGACAATATTAAATAAATATCATGAAGTCCATAAATTATAATCATCATAAAAATACAATAAAAAACCATTAATTGAGAATTGCTAGTTTTTTTAGACCAAATCATATAACTAATCATTATAAACAATCCTACTACTAAGAAGTAAATTGAAGTAGAAGCAATCGCAACAATCATCCCTATCAGATAAAAATTACTAATTTTACTATTTTTATTATAAATATTTTTTAAGAAATATAATAAAAATGGTCCCAGAACAAGAGAAAGTTCTAATCCGCGTAAATTAACGATTAATGTATAATAAAATTCAAGTATAAATAAGATTGCTAAAATTAAAAATAATCAGATTAATGTTTTATTTTGATGATCAAAATACAATAGAAAAATTAAAAAGACAAAAAATATTGCTAAGACTTTATTTGAATACATTAATGATAAGACAGGATCATTACTAATATGAGCAAATAAACTAATTAATAAATAATAACTTTGTCCAACATAATAAGTTTGATGACCAAGATTGTTAGAATAACTACCATGGGCATTCAAAGGCGATAATCAATTATTGCCTTTGATTAAATTAAGATAGAAATAATTATCATCATTTATTCTAGTAATAGACTGTAGCAGAATAAATAAAGCGATGAAAATAAAAATTAATAAAATCGCTAAATCGGTTTTATTATTTTGCCAATTGAAAACAATATCTTTACGATATACTTTATAGCAAAATAAAGTTCAGGCTGAGAGATATATCATAATAAACAAAATTGCTCAAACGATAAAATATAATGAAAAAATAAATGGAATGATTTCCGCTATGAAAGCTGAAAAAAGCAACATTAAAAATGCCATAAATGATTTTATAATAGAATTCTTAAATTGTGAATTACTACTAGGAGTAAATCATTTAGGTGTTAAAAAATAAAATGGAAATTGAAATACTATTAATAAAATAAGCGAAATCATAATTCAACACTGTTCCTTAAATGTTTTTTTCTATTCATCGGGCTACTCCGTGTTTTTTGTGATCGTCAGTAAAATCTGTCGAAATTTTCTTAAGATTTTTATTAGCGTTTTTGACCGATACTGCTTTTCCAACAACGTTAAATAAACTAGCGTCATTCATTGAATCACCGATTGCAGCAGTGTCAGTAATGCCAATCCCTAATTTTTTACATAAAACTTGGGCCGCTGTTCCTTTAGAAGTATTATTACCTGTTATTTCAATAACTCAACCATTACCTGATGTTGTTATTTCTAAATTAGGACATTTTTCTCTCAAGATTAATAAAAGTTTTTTAACGATACTTTTTTTACGACCGGTTAATAAGATTTTATAATAATCTTTATTTTTAATTCTACTAGTGTGATAGCTTTTGTGTAATACATTAGCAACGCCTAATAATTTAACATAAATTTTAGTTAATAAGTTAGTTCCATAAAATTCAAATGGTTCATTGAATTTTATTGAAAAACGAAAACTTTTAGCCATATCAATTATTTTATTAGCTTCTTCTTTAGCGATGAATTTAGCATAAACGATTTTATCGTTTGCTAAATTACCAATATATGCACCATTAAAAGCAATATAATAGTTACCATATTTATTAAAGTTAATTTTCTTTTGTAACTCACGACAAACACGAGACCCACGTCCAGTATTAATGATCGTATAGATTTTTTGTTTTTGAGCAGCTTTACAAGCGCTGATGTTTTCAGGACTAATATATTTAAGATCTCTTAATTTACCATTAACAAGCGTTCCGTCAAGATCTAGAAAAATAGCTTTCAACATAATAGCCTCCCTTTGTTTTTATCCAAGCATATTAATTTAAAAAAATATCTTATGTATGAACTAATCTTAAGACTAATTTTTTTAATAATAATCTCGGTACCAAAAACGCCACTATCGATATGAATCATGGACGATTGATAATAATTACTGGTCTACTAAATAATGTTTTGATAATTTTTTTATCATAATTTTGCTTAATATATTCTTTTAAAATTCGATAATTCTTATTTCTATCGGCTTTATTATCCATTAATTTGATATCCATCAATTTAGAACAAACGTATCTAAATAACAACAACTGAAATTCTGCTGGTGTAGTAATTGTTTTTAAATATCTATTAACATCAATCGATTCCATTTGAATCCCGTTGAACGTTCTAGAGATACTGTTCTCAGCATTAAGGATGATCGTTAATGGTTCATTAATATGAAGCATTTTTAAATTAGTTCTATGCATTTGCATAAAAGCAACAACATCTTCATCATAAGTTAAATGAAATTCTAAACTCATTTGATTTTCTAACGATTTTTTAACAAGTTTATTACTTCAACATAATGTTTTTTTCAACATTGTATTAAAAGAAATTTCTGAAATTAATTCTTGTTTCTTTCAGAGATCGATTTTTAGTTCAGTTTGCGTATCATCAGCAAATGAAGATGCGCAAAAAGATAAAATATCGTATTTTAAATTCTTAATAATATCGATATTACTGACTAACGTTCTAAAACAATAATCATTATCAACATCTATACAATGAACATATTCTCCTTTAGCTTGACGAAATCCTAAAACACGAACTTCATATAAATGATCGCTCATAATTTCGATATGACGGATCTTGTCATTTTTTAATAGTTTATAAGGAAATGTATATTCTTTGTTTTTAACTAATAAAATTTCATAATTAATATCTGTGAAATTATTTTTTATTTTTTCACAGATATTATTCATATTTTCTTCAAAAGCAATATCGTGATAAAGAATCACAAAACTGATTAAATTTTTATTTTTATAAGCATTAGTCAACTTTTTTACCGCCTTTTAAATTAAATAAATATTTCTAAATTATATCATATACTACAAAAATAAGAAAGATTTTAATCTTTCTTATTTAAAAATAATATCGTTTTAAGCAGATGTGATAAACGTTTTAATTGCTTGTTCAGTTTTAAATCCTGAAAAGCGATTTATTTCTTTACCATTTTTTACTAAAACAATAGTTGGCACTGTTTTAATGCTATATTCTTTAGCATATTCTGGATCTTTATCAACATCAACTTTGATGATCTTAGCATTTAATGTGTCATCATTTGATAATTTTTCTAAAATTAGAGAAATCATTTTACAAGGACCACATCATGTTGCGAAAAAATCAATTACGACAACTTCGTTGTTGTTAATAATGTCTAAAGCTTCTTGTTTATTATTGGCTTTCATATTTTAACTAACCCCCTTAGGTTGTTTGGTTATTTTAATTCAATAAAAATTATAACATAGATATAAAATTATAAATTGCTTTTTGCTTTAATATATAATTTCTTGAGTTATTATTTTGTTTTGTAAAAATCTTTAATGATTTTTTTAAGTTCTTGTTTTTTTACTTTGTCATTTTTATATTCTGAAAATGGTATTTTATCGTCAAAAAATATGATATGACTTTTATGTGGTAATGGTTTTTTTGGTTTTATTAAAACTTGTTCCCCATACATATCAAATAGTATTTTTTTACTTTGTTTGATCATAGGAACTTTTAAAGTTGCAAAATCGCCATATATATATTCTTCTTCAATCATTGATTGAGAAAATGTTCATTCGGGGAAAATTCCTCATTGAGGTGAACTAAATGTGGCGTATTGATAATTTGTTGTTAATTTGTCTCATTTTTTTAATTTTTTTAAAAACATCTTTTTGAAAAAATTAGCTGGTACAAAAATTGAACCTATTTTAGCAATCATAAAACTTACTTTATATAAAAGCATCGTTAAAAAATTTAAATCGTAATTTGTTTTATAACCTTTAAAAATTAGTCTTTTATATTTAATATGAACAAGTAATAAAGTTGTTTTTCAAAATACGTAATCTAATTTTTTTGGTTTTAGTGGTATTTTATCGATTATTGAAATATCAATAAAAGGACCACAAACTCATTTAACTTTTTCACTTCAAGTTTCCACAATTGTCGCATTAAGATATTCCCACTTTAATATTAAATCAGCATTTGATTTAGTAGCAAGATCGTTTAATCGATAACCATCAGGTAACTGACTAGCAAGAGCAAGTAATTTGTTAGCATTTTCTCGATCCATAGCTATATCAATATCATCATCTCAAGGAATGAAATTTTTATATAAAAGCGTTCCAATTAAACTACCCGCAAACACAAAGTATTTAATATCATGTGCTTTACAGAATTTATCAAAATCTGTAAAGCTTTTTAATAATGTTTTATGGAGTTTTGGTAACGATACATATTGATTGTTCATTTTATGATCCTTAATTAGAATTTAACATTTTTTGCTTTAATGTTTTTTGTAATAATTTAAATTCAACATTTTTTAACATTTTTTCCTTTAATGTTTTTTGCAATAATTTAAATTTGTGTTTATCTTTTAATATATGTAAATAAGATTCTGATGTTTTAAAAATAATAAAATGTTTACTATGAGTATCTGTTGGGATTTCTGTTGGAATTTCCATTACATCATCACCATATTTATTAGTTAGAAAATTTAGACTTTTTGCCAAAATTGGTAATTCTAAATTTTCAAATTGAGCACTAATTAATGGCGATTCAATAACTTCCCTACTATAAGTAATGTCTGAGAATTCAAAAGGATCAACTAAACAAGCATAGCGATAATCTTTTTCTAATTTATCTCATTTCATAAAATGATTATGTAACATTGATTTTCATTTTTTTCTAGAAATTGGTAATATCGTAATGGCAATTTTAATCATTCAGTATAAAGGAACTATGATTGCGACTTTACGTCAACTAAAACTAGTAAAACTAATCTTTTTAAAAATAGCATAAAAGAAAAAACTAATCATTCGATGTTTATAAAATTTAAATTTTGCATTTTTGTTAGGAATTTTATCGATCGGAAAAACATCGATAAAAATTCCCCGTGATCATTTTGCTTTTTCACTAAATTTTTCAACAATTAATGTACTAGTGTCTTCTCATTTAGTAAAAATAGTATCATTAGTTCTGACTCCAGGACTATGAATAGCAAACGGTTTCGGTACAAGATGGGCGATTTTTAAAAAAGCATTATAATTTTTACGATTCATGCACACATCTACATCATCATCTCAAGGAATGAACCCTTGATGACGAATTGCACCAATTAAAGTTCCATAACCTAAAAAGTATTTGATGTCATGTGCTTTACAAAATTTGTCAAAAGCTGCTAAATTGACTAATAGTTTACTATGTAACTCTTTGAGATTGTCGTTATTTAGCAATTGTAAGCATCTCTTCGTTCTTTAAAGTAACTATATAGTTATTAGCAACTGACTTGATTTCTTTAATCTCTTCGCGATTAAGACCGGTTTGTTTAACTACATAAATTAATGCTTTAATATGAATATCTTGTTTAAATTGTTTGTATTTACTATCTAGTTTTTTTAGATCTGCTAGACTATCAACGTCAAAACAGCTGTTTTTAGGAACTGAATGTAAATAAATTTTTGTTTTTGGTTTTTCTGAGTTTAAATCATTTATAAAGATATCCTCAAAGTATCAATCGTTCATTTCGATACTTTTGCGATATTTCCTTAAATGCTTTTGAACAAATTTAACCGTATCTTTTCCAATGAAAGTTACTTCACGATGGGCAATAATATTAACGCCACCACTTTTTTTAATTTTAGTGATTTGTTTATCGTTATTAACTTTTAAAGTTCATTCATTTGAAGTTCCTGAAATTTTTTCACCAAACATAACTGTATTAGGATATTCAGTATCAAAAATATTAGTTTTAAAAATACTATCACCGTTGATAATTAAACTATTTTTAATTTTTTTACGCACGAAATACAAAGTCCCAATATTATTACAATGTCTTCAATTGAAATTATATTTTAATTTAACTTTGAATTTTTTCTTTAAATATTTAAATTGACTTTTTTTATAGCCTGTTAAAACAGTAATTTTTTTAATTCCACGTTCTTTTAATTGTTTAATAATATCCTCGATAATAATTGTACCGTTAATATCTAAAAGGGGCTTGGGTGTGTCTTCAGTTACTGGTAATAAACGCATTCCGCGACCAGCTGCTAAAATAAAAGCTCTTTTAACTTTATACATAATTAATCTCCTATTGATTTTTATTAAATCACGTCTTTTGTTTTGAATTGATTATCCATCGTTTGGATTCAGTTGCTTAGACCTTTAGTTCTTGGTTTCTTAACAAAACTATCAGATCGACGGTCTTCGAAATCTGGTAGTTTTAAATAATTAATATGTTTTTTTTCTAATATTTTTACAGAATTAGTAAATATAAAATATTTGCGACCTTCAAATTTAACTAGTTCTACTCCTTGATTAAAAGAAGTTTTATCATACAATGGTTGTCCAGATCGTCCTGCTGCTTTTCAAGCAGCTGCATTATCAATTGAATTTGTTACAAAATAGAAATTATCATATTTTGATTCTTTGATTTTTCGATCTTTTTTATACATTAGCCGATAGACTGATTTTTCAAGAATCTTATTTCATATTGTTTTAGTTCCTGGGATTCATAAAAATAGTTTTCTAAATAAAGGTGAAGCACAATCTCATAATCGATTCATAATTAAAATATTTTTATTAATTTTAAAACTACTTTTAGGTGCTTTGTTGAAAACAAATACATCTACATAAGGTGTTTTAAAACTATAATTATTTTTAATTAAATCTTTTTTAAAATAAACTCTGCTGATTCATCTATTTCAATTAGATGTTTGATAATCTGCTAAAACTAATTCATCAGAGTTTTTAATTAAATCTTTAAATTTTAAAAAGTGTTCTGGGCTAACAGCAATATCAATATCGTCATCTCAAGGAATAAATCCTTGATGACGTGTTGCCCCAATTAAACTACCAAACATTAAACCATATTCTAGTTTATTTTTGATAAAAACTTCATGGACTTTATCCATAATCGCTAATTCGTTATTTTGAACATATTTTAAAAATTTAATTTCATCTTTATTCATATTTATATCAACATTTTTATAAATCATATTTACCTCTGATTGACAAAATTTGTAATACCCGTAATTAAAATTGTGTTTTGTGCTGTTGTTCCAACTGTTATTCTTAGTCCAATTTTACGGACATTACGAATACATATATTTTGATTCACTAGTAAATATTCTCGTAATTGATCATTAGTTCATTTTTGATTTTCCGTAATAACAAATATATAATTAGCTTGGCTTTTAATATATTTGATATTTAATTGGTCAAACACTTTGTATAAGCGATCTTTTTCAATAATGACTTGTTTTTTGATAACTTGATATCATTCTGGGTCTGCTAACGCTGCCGTAGCGGCGTAAATAGCATATTTATTAGCCGAGAATGGTTGATATGTTTTATGCATTGCTTGAATTAAATAAGGTTGCCCTAACGCATAACCGATGCGAAAGCCGCTTAAACCATAAAATTTTGAGAAAGTATGAAGAATGATTAAATTATCAAATTTTTTAATTCATTGCGAAGTATCATAAGGAAAATCTTTAGCATTAGGAAACTCAGAATAAGCCTCATCGATAACAATTAATATATGACTAGGAATTTTTGAAATAAAATCTAATAATTTATCGCGATTAATATAAGTTCCCGTTGGCATATTGGGATTAGTAATATATATTAATTTTGTTTTATCATTGATTGATGCTAGAAATTTATCAATATCATAATTATAATTTGATAATTGAGGAATTTCAATTACATTATTACCAGTGATTTTACAAGTTCTAATTTGACGACCGTATGTTAATTCAGTAATGATTGATTCTTCATTATGGTCGAGAAAAACACGTGGTATTAAATCAATAATAGCATCGCTGCCGTTAGCAATTAAAATATTGTCCTCTTTTACATCTCATAATTTTGCAATCGCATCTAAAAGTTTCTTCGGTTTGATATCAGGATAAATAAATCCTTTAATGTTTTTTTTAGTTTTAATTCATTGGTCAACTGAAGGTGAACATCCGTAAAGATTTTCATTATAATTCATTTTAATGATATTTTTTTTATATTTTTTCTCTAACTCTTTCATTGAAGGAATATTGTGAACTGATAGACTTAAAATCGAATCTTTAATTTTTATCATTGTTTTTCCTTTCTTTTTTTAAATCTAAATAATTTCATTATCTGTTTTTAAAAAAAGGTCTAAGTTATCGATAATGAAATATTTATGATTAGCAAAATATCTTAATCCAATATTTTTAATTGATAAAAATGACATGGAAAATAATTTTTAATAAAATCTCATTTTTCAAATTATAACAATTGCAAATTTAGAAATGTTGGCATCTTGATTAATTATCAAGATGCGATAAACAATCTTTCTTAAAAAATTATTAGCATTTTTATTAAATCAGTTTTTATATTATTTATTTTATAATGATAAATGTCATTTTTTAGTAATATGATCAATTAGTTTTAATTTACTAGGATTAATACTTATAGATTTGAATTTTAAAACTTACTAGCGTCCATCAGTGGTCAATATTTTGATATTAAGGAATAAGTCCTTAGTAGTTGAAAGCGTCCATTGACGTCGCCCAAATTAGGCTATATTGGACTTTATCTGATGAGCGATGGCCTAACTTTATCAACAACGCTTAATTCTTATTTTTGAATTAATTTAGGATTGATGATTTCTTGCAATCAATATTGCTAGCGATATTTTGATAAACTATCGCATCATTCCTGAGCTATTGTAAAATCTTAAAACTATTACTATATTATTAAATATTAAAACTAAAAATAATTATATCATACATTCTTACTAAAAAGAATTATTGCATTGTTTAAATTTAGGAATCAAAGCATAAAAAAACACCAAATGGTGTTGGCCATAATGGTATTTATATGAAATGGTGCGCAAGAAGGGAATCGAACCCCCACGTCTAATGACACTAGATCCTAAGTCTAGCGCGTCTGCCAGTTCCGCCACTTGCGCATAAATGGTGATCTCGAGAGGGTTCGAACCTCCGACACCCTGGTTAAAAGCCAGATGCTCTACCGGCTGAGCTACGAGACCAAAAATAATGGTGCTGGAGACAGGAATCGAACCTGCAACCTACTGATTACAAGTCAGTTGCACTGCCAGGTTGTGCTACTCCAGCGTATATGGTGGGGCGTACAGGGCTCGAACCTGTGACCCCGTGCTTGTAAGGCACGTGCTCTCCCAACTGAGCTAACGCCCCATATAATGGTGACCCGTACGGGGTTTGAACCCGTGAATGCATGCGTGAAAGGCATGTGTGTTGACCGCTTCACCAACGGGCCAAATGGCGCCATGTATAGGATTTGAACCTATGACCAATCGGTTAACAGCCGATTGCTCTACCACTGAGCTAACATGGCAAGATAGTATATTTAAATGCCCTAATATAATAGCACAACAATCTTATAATTTCAAGTAAAAATAATAATTTTATGAAAATAATTTTTTCATGATTACAGTTTGTTTTCTTTCAGGGCCAACTGAAAAAACTGATAATTCTAAATTAGTCAATTCTTTTACCTTGTTTAAGTAGTTCTGTGCATTGATTGGTAAGTCGTTAAAACAAGACGCTTGCGTGATGTTTTCGCTTCAACCAGGCATTGTAATGTAAACTGGTTCTACTTTTGAAAGGAGGCTATTGTCTGATGGCATAGTCGCTATTATTTTGTTGTTGATTTTGTAATCAACACAAATTTTAATTTCAGGCACGCCACTTAAAACATCTAGTAATGTTAATGCAATATCAGTAATTCCAGAAACACGTTTCGCATAACGAAGTGCCACTGCATCTAATCATCCGATACGACGTGGGCGTTTTGTAACTGTTCCATACTCATTTCCTCGTTCACGAATTAAATCGGCCAGAGGCCCCTCTATTTCGGTCGGGAACGGACCTCCACCAACACGAGTAGTGTAAGCTTTAACAATTCCTAGGACTTTATTTATATAAGCAGGCTTGATTCCGCAATATAGCGGAATCGCAGCTGCTGTGGGTGAAGAAGAAGTCACCATTGGATAAGTCCCATGATCAATACATAGTAAAACCCCTTGTGCTCCTTCGAACAATACTTTTTTACCGCCCACAATAGCGTTATCGATCAATAATGATGTATCAGTAACGAAAGGCTTGATTTGTTCAATCAACGGCTTGTATTCGTCATATATTGAATTAGCGTCTAACAATTCACAATTGTAAGCAGCAAATAAAATATTTTTTTCTTTCACTAATGCTTTTAGTTTTGTTAGAAATAAAGCTGGTTGAATAAATTCGCCAACTCTGATTCCAACACGACTATATTTATCTTCATAAGCAGGTCCAATTCCTTTTTTAGTCGTTCCAATACTATTTTTACCTTTGGCGATTTCGCGAACGGCATCAAGATTTTTATGTAAATCTAAAATAATATGGGCGCGATCAGAAACAAACAAGTTGTTATTAGTAATTCCTTGTTTTTTTAAAATTGCTAATTCTTCTAAAAATGATTTTGGATTAATAACCATTCCGTTAGCCAAAACATTTTTAACGTTCGGTCTTAGCACTCCTGATGGAATTAGTGATAATTTATATTTAATATTATCAATCACAATTGTGTGACCGGCGTTGTTACCACCTTGATAACGAACAACCATATCGGCATTTTCCGACGCGAAATCAGTTAATTTACCTTTACCTTCATCGCCTCATTGAGCGCCAACAATAGCTAGCGTTTGATAATTATTCATATAGTTACCCCCACTTTTTTAAAAGTTTTAAAAGTTTTATAATAGACCGATTCTTTTATAAATAACATTTACTTGGCGTAAATGAAACTCTGGATTGAAAACATTTTCAATTTCTTTTGTTGATAAAATTTTATTAATTTCAAGATTTTCTAAAACTGCTTTACGAAAATCACTTTTATCAAGAAAACATTGTTGTGCAATTTTTTGCACAACATCATAAGCGTTTTCACGATTAAAATCTTTATTAATTAATGCTCCCATTAATTGTTGAGCATAAGTTAATCCTTGAGTCTTATTAATATTAATATTAATTTGATCTTTATTAACAACGATATTATCAAGAACTTTAGTCGTTCTGTTTAAAATATAGTTAATTAATGTTGTCGCATCTTGTAAAATGACGCGTTCGGCTGATGAATGTGAAATATCACGTTCATGTCATAACGCGACATTTTCAAAACTAGTTATTAAATAACCACGAATAACGCGGACTAACCCATTAACGTTTTCTGAAGCAATCGGGTTTCTTTTATGAGGCATTGCGCTAGACCCTTTTTGATTTTTAGAAAAACTTTCAGATAGTTCGCCAACTTCAGTTCTTTGTAAATGACGAATTTCTAAAGTTATTTTTTCTAATAAAGTTGCAATTAAAGTGATCGCACTTAAATATTGAGCGTGACGATCTCTTTGGAGAATTTGGGTTGAAATTTTTGAAGAACTAATTCCTAAATCTTGACAAACAAAGTCTTGAATTTCGGGCTTAGTGTTAGCAAAGGTGCCAACAGCGCCCGAAATTTTACCAACTTCGATATTTTTACAAGCTGCTTGGAAAACTTCGCTAATGCGCTCTAAATCATTAAATCAAAGCGCAAACTTTAGACCTAACGTTGTAATTTCAGCATGAATTCCATGCGTTCTTCCCATAATTGCTAAATCTTTATATTTTAAAGCTTGTCTTTTTAAAACTGTTTTTAAGTTCGCAATATCAGTTTTAATAACTTGATTAACTAATTTTAAACGATATCCTTGAGCAGTGTCAACGACATCGGTCGATGTTAGACCATAATGAATTCATTTTTTTTCTTCACCTAGCGAATCACTAACAGATCTAGTGAAAGCAATCACATCGTGGCGAAGTTCTTTTTCTAATTTGTTAATAACTTCAACATTAAATTGGGCATTTTTTAATAGTTTTGCTAAAGTTTCATCTGAAATTTTACCAGTTTTGTGCAGCGCTTTACAAACGCTTAGTTCAACTTGTAGTCAACTATTAAATTTTGATTCATCGTTTCATAAATCAGCCATTTCTTTTCTAGTATAACGAGCAATCATAATGGAAACTCCTTAATGTTATTTATTAATAATTAATAATCAGAATATTTTAGAACAACGAAGTTAACGCTGCGAAGGGCAGAAAGTTTATTACCACCAGAGTATGAAATTGAAGATTGTAAATCTTGTTGCATTACTCTTAGTGTTTCTCAAATTGAGCCCCTAATTTTAATAATGTCTTTTTTACCTTCAACGTAACGTTTTTCACCTTTGTTATATTCTGATGCTGAACCAAAGTATTCTTTGTATTTAACACCATCATCATTAGTAACTAAGTTACCTGGTGATTCTTCATGAGCGGCAAACATTGAACCAACCATTGACATTGTTGCTCCAAATCTAATTGATTTGGCAATGTCACCATTGACTCTTAATCCGCCATCAGCAATGATTGGTTTCGTTGCTGCTTTAGAACATCATTTAACGTTTGATAGTTGTCAACCACCAGATCCGAATCCAGTTTTTAATTTAGTAATACATACTTTTCCGGGACCAACACCAATTTTAGTAGCATCAGCACCTCAGTTTTCTAAATCACGGACTGCTTCTGGAGTTGCAATATTACCAGCAATAACAAAAACTTTACGTCCTAAACGTCTTTTAATATATCTAATCATACGGCAAACACTATCAGAGTGTCCATGTGCTATATCAATAGTCATAAAATCTGGTTTAACATTATTTTCTTTAAATTTGTCGACTAAATTATAATCATCTTGTTTAACACCAAGTGAAATTGAAGAGACTAAATTCATTTTTTTCATTTTGACAACGAACTCATAGCTGTCAAAATTAAATCTATGCATAACATAGAAATAACCTTTTTTCGCTAGTTCAATTGATAATTTTTCATTAACTACAGTTTTCATATTAGCGGGTACAACTGGCATTTTAAAAGTAAATTTACCCAGTTTTACAGATGTGTCACATTCAGTTCTCGATTCAACGATACATTTATTTGGAAGTAACATAACATCTTCATAATCAAAAATTCGCATTTTATCACCAAAAATATTATAATCTAAAAACTAAAAAAAAACAACTTTTTTTCATTTTTTATTAACACGTGTTAAATAAAATACGGAAAAAAGTTGTTTTTTAAGATATTGTTATTTTAAAAACTTCATATATTTGTTGCGCCGTTAGCAACAATATTGTGATTCATAAGATAAAAGTAACGTGTTTGTGTTTGGATTTGATATGAATTCATGATCCAATAAAAGAACCCATAACAGCTCCGGCTGAAATCGCTACTATAAAATATCATTTGTAATCAAAATGAGCTCTACCGGTCATTGAAGTTGATAATAAGACCATAACTCCGGTAGCAGCGGTAAAGAATTTAACTGCCATTGAAGTACTGGCGGCTTTTTTAGATTTGAAATTAAAGAATATTAATAATCCGGGAACTAATAATATTCCACCACCAATACCTAACGAACCTGATGCTAATCCGACAAATAGTCCTAGTAGACAACTTAAAAATAATGGTAGTTTAAATTTTAAGCGATTACGGAAAAACATTAATAATGTCACTATAATCATTAACATTAAAAAGACAATATGTAGTGCTAGTTTAGAATTGTTAAATATTGGTGCAATTTCCATTGCCCCAACAATTTCACCAGGGATCGCTAATAAAATTATAAAAAACCATGCTTTATAATTTGGTTTTGAAAATTTTAAATAGCGATAATTAGCAATCACCGACATAATACAAATTGCCGACAATGAATAAAGAGTCGCTGGCAGAGGATCAATGCCTAGAAAAATTGTCATGATCGGCATCATGATAATTCCCCCACCAATTCCAATAATTCCACCTAGGGTTGTTGCTATAAATCCTGTTAGGATCAATAAGCTAATTATTAAATAAATATTCATATCCATATTTTTATCCTTATCCTTTTAAATTTGATTTTGAATAATTATCAATAATAATAACATATTCACCTTTGGTCGTTTCTGGTAATCCATTTAAAATTTCTTCGGCAGTACCAAAATAAAATGTTTCATATAATTTAGTTAACTCTTTGGCGACCATCACATTTGGTTGATGGTCGAAAACTTTATTAATATCTATTAATGTTTTTTTTAATTTATACGGTGAACAATAGAAAATTAAACTAAAAGGAAGATTAACTAATTTACTAAGTTCTGTTTGTCTCTTACCACTTTTAGGTGGTAAGAAAGCGTAAAATAAAAATTTATGATAAAACCCAGACGCTGCCATTGCATTTATTAATGCACTAGGTCCTGGAATTACTGTTAAGTTGAGATCGTTTTCTTTTACTAAATCAATTAATCGAAATCCGGGATCAGAAATAGTTGGCATTCCAGCATCGCTAACAAGTGCAACATTATGACCTTGATGTAATAATTTAATAATCTCTTGGCTAACTTTGATCTCATTATAATTATGATAACTGATCAAAGTTTTACGCTGAATTTCAAGCGCTGATAATAATTTTCTAGTAACTCTTTTATCTTCACAAGCGATAAAATCAACATCTTGTAATGTTGAAATTAATCTTTTGGACACATCTGATAAGTTTCCAATTGGTGTCGCTGTAATAAAAAGTGTTCCTTCTGGTTTAGTATTTTTATTAAAAGGTTTAATCATTTTCATATTTTATTACCTACTATTATTTATTTTTGATCTTTTTTAGTTTGATCACTATCATCATCATTTGAATAAAGATCCATATTTTCCATATCTAAATCTGATATTTTATAGCGTTTCCCTGTTTTGGGGTCGATTCAAGGTAATTCATCATTAGTGATTTGTTTGTGTTTTAAACCCATATAAAGGCTCCTTATGTTTAATTTAGACTATTTGTCTTATAAACCACATTTTAATTGGACACCACAGTTAATACAACTGTTGCAGCCCCCAATTTCTTTAACGATTCCTTCGTTACAAATTGGACAAATGTTATCAATTTCAACACCGATTGAGCGATTCATTTTTGAACCACGTAAATTACCATCAATTTTTTCATTTAATTTAGTAATTTGTTCCTCATTGTTGTTGTCAATTTCTTGGTTTTTTTTATCATCATTAATAATTTTAGTATGTGATAAATTATTTTCTTCATCATTTAAAGTTAAGATTTGTGATTCTCTTGAACCATCAACGTAAACTGTTCCACCTTTAGCTTTTCCTTTATAAAGTTGATAATAAATATCTTCAACTTGACTAACAGTATAACCTTTAGGGGCGTTAACTGTTTTTGAGATTGAAGAATCAACTCATTTTTGGATGATTAATTGAACGCCAACATGTTCTTTGGGACTTAATTCCATTGCACTAACAAAAATTGCTGGTAATCCTTTTTTAGTAACGTCGAAATTATGAACTGCTGATCAATCTTGAACGATTTTTTGATTAACTTCCATAAATTTACCAAGACGTCCAGAACGATAATATTTAAAAGCAAAATATGGTTCTAGACCAGTTGATACTCCAACCATTGTTCCTGTTGAACCAGTCGGAGCAATTGTTAAAATATGTGAATTTCTAATTCCATATTTTAAAATACCTTCTTTTATTTTGTCATTAAGGTTTTTTACGAACCCAGTATTAATCATATTTTCGCGATCTTTTAAAAATGGGAATGAACCTTTTTCTTTTGATAATTCAATTGAATATAAATATCCTGTTTCCGTAATACAACGCATTACTTTATCAACTAATAAATTGGCTGATTTAGAACCATAACGTTGACCGGCTCAAATTAACATATCATGTAATCCCATAATTCCCATACCAAGACGACGTTCACCTAAAGCTTGAACTGAATTTTCGTCTAAGAAATAAGGGGTAGCATCAATAACGTTATCTTGCATTCGCACACAAGTTCGCACGCTTTCTTTTAATTTATCAAATAAGATTTCACCAGTTTGGTGATTAACAAAGTTTGCTAAATTAATAGCTGCTAGATTACAGACTGAATATGGTGCTAATGGTTGTTCACCACAAGGATTAGTACAAACAACTTTTTGACCATACGCTTTGGCATTAGTCATTTTGTTAGCTGTGTCGATAAAGAAGACTCCTGGTTCAGCTGAATAAGTTGCACAAAAATTAATTAGATCTCATAAAATTTTAGCTTTAAGAGTTAAATGAATTTTTACTGGTTTACCTAATGCTTCTCATTCACGAACATCGCCAATTTCATGTCATTTTTCATCATAGAATTTTTTCTCTTCTACTGTGAAATTATCGATGTCGGGAAATTTTAAATCTCAATCGCTATCATTTTCGACTGCTGTCATGAAATCATCAGAAATCGCAATTGAAATATTTGCTCCTGATAAAAATTCGGGATTATTAACTTCTCATACTCCAGAATTTTTAATAATTTCGCGTGATTTATTTGATAATGTTTGATTTTCATTTTTAAATAATTTTTCAATAACTGAAATCGAGTGATGACTTAATGATTTAAAAACTAATTTTTCAGATGCTAGTTTACGAATATATTCATATGGCGAATTATTTTTTAAATGTTTTAAGATATTAGAATTTTGCATTTTAGAAATCATAAATTCTAAAATGTCGGGATGTCAATCAGCTAACATAATCATTTGGGCTCCGCGACGCGATCCCCCTTGTTCAACTAAATGTGTTAAATTAGCGATATCGTTTAGTCAAGAAACAGCTCCTGATGATTTTCCGCCAACGCCTTTGGCTGAAGAACCACGTGGTCTTAATGTTGACCCATTCGTTCCAACACCGCCCCCACGTGACATAATTTCCATAACTTTTTCACGATGACGTGAAATTCCCATTCTTGAATCTTCAATGTAGGGCATTACGAAACAATTGAAATATGTTACGTTAAATCCTGACCCAGCACCAAATAAAACACGACCAGCAGGAATAATGTTTAAGTCTAAAATTTCTTGAGAAATTTTAAGCGATCATTTGTCTTTCGCTTCTTGAGTTTTTTCTTGTTGGGCTAAATTAGTTCCTACTCGAGTGGCAATTTGTTCGAAATAAATTTCTAACGGTTTTGCAGTATCGTTTTTACTTCTCATTATTATTTTGGTTTCTAGTTCTTTACCAGTAAGCGATCCCCAAAATTCTTCGTCTAATTTAATGCTAACTTTACTACGGCTGATTTTAGTAACAGTTCCAATTCCTTTAGTTGGATATTTGTCATCTTGTTTAACTAATGTTAGTACTAAATCGCCAACTTTTAAAGTTTTTAAGTTGTGATCTTTTTGAGAATATCGATCTAACATAACTAATCTAGATACGCCATCACGACTTAACTTCATATCATTAGTTATTTTTGTAAGATGTTTGTATTTGCTCGTTATCGCATCATTAATTGATTTAACAATAGAATCACTGTATTTCATTATAAATTCCCCCGAGTTATATTTTAAAATTAGTCTTTTCATATAATTTTCATATAATTATTAATACAAAAAATAATTATTAATGATTATATTTTGTATTAATTGTACCAATATATTATCATAGATAGAATAATAATATAACAAAAATTTCTTTATATTTTTAATAATTTTTTATTAAAAAACTATTTATTTAATATATAATAAGTACGAGCACAAAGTGCAAAAGGATAAAAAAGGCGGTATATATGGATTCAACAAAAGGTAATATCGAAATTATAGTAGGACCAATGTTTTCTGGAAAAAGCGAAGAACTAATTAGAAGAGTTAATCGTTTAAACTATGCAAAGATCAATTATTTAGTTTTTAAACCAATGATTGATACTCGCGAAAACAATAGTATAAAATCAAGAAATGGTCGAAAATTAAAAGCAATTAACGTTTCTTCTCTTGATAAAATAAATAAATTAATCATCGAATTTAAACCTCAAGTAGCAATATTTGATGAAATTCAATTCTTTGATAACAAAATTAGCGATTTATTAAATGAATTAGCTAATCGAGGAGTTAAAGTTATTGCTGCTGGTTTAGACCGTGACTTTCGCGGCGTTCCATTCGGACCGATGCCTGCATTATTAGCTCATGCCGATAAAATAGATAAATTGTATGCTGTTTGTTTAAGTTGTGGTAAAAACGCAATCTTTACTCAACGACTAGTTGATGGTGCTCCCGCTCATTTTGAGGAACCTATTATTCAAATAGGTAGTAGCGAGAGTTATGAAGCTCGTTGTCGAGAACATCATGAAATTCCGGGAAAACCAAAATATTTATAAAAACAAAAATAAAGTTTAACTTTATTTTTTTTTGTAAATTTTTAATTCAAATTCACTAAATTTAGTTGTTTTTATTAATTTAAATTTATCATAATCAATCTCATTAATATAAATATCGCCTTGATAATCTTTATTAATTAATGATACGTATAATTTATCAACATAGTTTAATAAAGATCGAAACAAAAATACACCACCAATAACAAAAACTTCTTCTGAAGAATTTTGATATTTAACGATAATATCATTAATATCATTTATTAAAGTAACTGATTTTGGTAATACTAAATTTTTATTTTTACTAACGACGATGTTTTCGCGATTAGGTAATGGTCTTTTAATACTATCTCAAGTTTTTCTACCCATAATAATTTTATGATTTAAAGTTGTTGCTTTGAAATTTTGCATTTCGTCTTTAATAGTTCATGGTAATTTTTGATTTTTACCAATCACCCCATTAGGTGATTGGGCTCAAATAAAAGAAATCATTAAACTGCCACTTTACCTTTAATAGCAGGATGAGATTGGTAGTCGATTATTTCAAAATCATCAAAAGTAAAATCATTAATATTGTTAACTTTTCTTTTAATAACTAGTTTTGATAATCGGAATGGTACTCTTTGAATTTGAGTTTTAATTTGTTCTAGATGGTTTTTATAAATATGAGTATCACCAGTTGTATGAATAAATTCACCAACTTCTAATCCAGTAATAGCAGCTATCATATGAATTAAGAAAGCATATGATGCAATATTGAAAGGCACTCCTAAAAAAACATCAGCTGACCTTTGATATAGTTGACATGATAATTTATTACCATTAACATAAAATTGATAAAATGTATGACAAGGCGGTAGCGCCATTTTGTCGATCAGTGGTGGATTTCAAGAACTAACGATGATTCGACGCGAATTAGGGTTAGTTTTGATATCGTCGATTGCTTTTTGTAATTGATCAATCCCACCAAAATTACGTCACTGCTTACCATAGATTGGACCTAATTCACCAAATTCATCAGAAAATTTAGAATCTGATTTAATTTTTTCAACAAACTCAGCCATAGTTTCATTTTGATATTTAGGTGATTTTTTAAACAAAAGATATGGTCAATCATTTCAAATACGAACATTATTTTTAACTAGGTTTCTAATGTTAGTGTTACCACTAATAAATCATATTAGTTCATGTAAAATTGATTTAATATGAACTTTTTTAGTCGTTAATAGCGGAAACCCTTTTCCAAGATCATAACGGGTTTGTGTTCCGAAATAAGATATTGTTCCTGTGCCAGTACGGTCGGCTTTTTCAACGCCTTTATCTAATACTAATTTACATAAATCTAAATATGCTCTCACACAAAAAACTCCTTCTTAGTAATTATCAACAATTTGTCGTTTAGTATTAATGATATTTTTCTGATCATAAAATTTAATTAGTTGATTTTCGTTATCAAAACAAAATTCAATAAACATATTTAAATATTTTCAAATATCAACGATTGAATTTTTTGACCCACTAACTAAATTGATTAATTTAAAAAAAGTCTCACCGATATTTTGATCGTCAATTTTAACGTTATCAACGTTGATTTGGCGATAAAATGTTTCGATGCTAATTTTATTAGTATCTATGTAATTTTGGCCAATACTTAACGAAAAATGAATGACATCGATTAATTCTTCTTTGACCTTGTTTCAGTCAGCGCTTTTTTTACTTCAATATTTGAATCACTTTATTTCATTAGCGAATTCACTAATTTCAATTAAAAGAGCAAATTTTCTTTTAATTTCCATTGTTGGAATATCCGATTTATCAATTCTTTGCATAATGATTTTATCGAGAATTTTTTGTTTATTCATTAATATATTGAATTGTTCAAAACTAATTAACATTGATGCCTCCTTTTTTTGTTATTTTTTTCAAATGTATAAATTTTTAACTTCATCAGAATATTCTTCGTTATCTTGGTGCACAATAATAGGTTTACCAATAATTAATTTATCACGACCTTGATAAATTAATTCTAGAAAAACTGATTTTGATCGTTTATCAACAAAAGGATGAATAAAGCGCATTAATTTAATCGAGAAATTATATTTTGACGATAATAAAATAATTTCATCTAAACGATACGCTGGATATATAATGTGTAAACTACCTTTGCGATTTAATAAATTAGCAGTTTTTGAAAAAATATCATCAGCCGTAAGTTTTGATTCATGACGAGCTATCTCTAATTCTTTGTTAGGATTTTTTCGATGATCAGCTAATTTAAAAAATGGTGGATTACAAATCACAGCATCAAATTTAACTGTTTGATTATTTAAATATCAAACATTAAAATCTTCATTAATTAAATTAATTTTATGATTAACTTTGTTGATCATAAAATTTTCAGCAGCTAATTGTGCGCCTCTGCTTTGAATTTCTAATGCAGTAATATTTCAATGTGGATTTCTTTTAGATAAGACGATACTAATAACGCCGTTATTAGTCCCTATTTCTAAGATATTTTTACTAGTTGCTCTAATGTTTGATAATCTTGCTAAAATCAAAGAATCAAGCGAAAAGTTAAACATCTCGGTGTCTTGATATAAAGGAATTACTTGGTTTTTAAAAACATAGTTTAAAACTTTCATTTTTTAATGAAAGTATAATTCTAAATCAGCAAATAAGTTAATGATGAAAACTTCAGCACTCATTAATTTAGAAAATTCATTATATAAGTTGATGATTTTATCTAAAAAGATAATAACTTCATTGTATTTGTATTTTTCTAAATACTTTTTAACTCAACTATGATCTTCCGATAAATCATAAATCACATATTCACGAACCATATTAATAATTAATTCAAAACAAATAACTGCTTTGCTATGATCGATGTCTTTTAACAGATTAACTTTACCAATGTTATATTGTTTTTCATCTTTTTGGAAAAAGACATTTATAACATTTTCAAACTCATGTTTAAAATCATTATATTTATCTTTGTCAATATGTAAATTATTGATAATTCTTGTATCAATATTTTTATAATCATTGTGAATTAAATGAATTTTTTGACTACGAGATAAAATAGTTTGTAAAACTTTAGCTTCATTAATAGCAGTCATTAGAAAATAGAAATTTTTAGTATTTTCCATTAATTTTAAAATACTGTTGCTAGCTTGAACTGTTAATTGGTCAACGTTGTTGATAATGAAAATTGTTTTTTTATCGTTGTGATGATTACAATAATCAATCATTTGCATCATTTTATCTTTTGAAAATAATTGGTTATCAGAATCATTGTTAACGTTATAAATATCGAAGTCACTTTCACTAGTAATAAACTTTGCTATTTCATTAGCGATTTGAAAGTTTTCTTTTTTCAAAAATCCAATAAGTAATAAGCAATTAGGTAGTTTTTTATTATGTAATAATTTTTTAACAAAATTAAATGCAATCGGTTGTTGTTCTAGTGAGTATTCTTGATTGTTGTTATTTAACATAATTGATATGCTCCTTAAGTATAGTAAATACTGTTTTAACGACTGTCTCTAACTTTTGAGACGCGTCGACTTTGCGAATTCGGTTAGGAAATAAATCTACTAATTTTAAGTATCCCGCTCTAACTTGTTTATGAAATTCTAATTTTTCATTATCTAATCTATTACTACTTATAGTTCTGTTTAAAATTCGTTTTAATCCGATTTCTGGTTCAATATCTAAATATATCGTGATAGCGGGCCATAATGAATTAGTAGCAAAACTATTTAATTCCATTACTCTATCAATTCCTATTTTACGAGCGACCCCTTGATAAGCTAGTGATGAATCGATATATCGATCACATAGCACTAACGTGTTTTCTTTTAGGGCCGGAATGATTTTTTCGACTAAATGCTGTCTTCTAGATGCGGCATATAATAACGCTTCGGTACGACCATCCATCGATAAATTATTATTATCTAAAATAATTCCGCGGATTGATTCCGATATCGCAACCCCTCCAGGTTCGCGCGTTATTATGATTTTATTATAATTTAATTTTGTGTTTTTTATTAATAAATTTTTAACTTTTTCGATTACAGTAGTTTTTCCACTACCTTCGCCACCTTCAAAAGTGATAAAAAAATGATTATCCATTAAAACAATCCTGGCATTCCGGCAGGTGCTTTTGGCATCGAACTATTTAGTTCGTTATCAATTTTATCAATTAGTTGGTTGAATGTGATTTGTAGTAAATCATTTAATGTTTCAATATCTTCAGGATCGATTAACATTTTATCAATATCGATGCTTAATACTTTCTTTTCTCCTGACATTTTTATTGTGATACCTTGGTTTTCAATAGTGAATTCTTTACTATTGAAAACTTGCTGTTTTTTGGCCATATCTTTTTGCATTTTTTTAGCTTGCTGCATTAACATTTGAATGTTCATAATCTTTGCTCCTTGTTTATCTTTTATTATCGTTGTAGTAAATAATATTATATATGATTTTGGTTATTTTTTTAACATTTAAACAATAAAATTTATAATGCTTTAAGTTCGATTAAGACATTCTTTAATTCAGCAGCTCTTTCAAAATCTAATTCTTTAGCAGCGCCATGCATTTCTAGTTTCAATTGTTCGATTAATTTAGTTGTTGATTGTTTAGTTTTTGATTTATGTTGTTTAATAATAGCCATGATCGCATTTTCAGTATTATGGTTTTGAATGAAGTCGCGAATTGGTTTTATAATTGTAGTTGGCGTGATGTTATGCTTTCCGTTATAGTCGGCTTGGATTTGACGACGACGATCAGTTTCATCGATTGCTTTTCGCATCGAATCAGTCACTTTGTCAGCATACATTAAGATTGTTCCTTCTTTGTTTCGAGATGCTCGACCAATGATTTGAATTAAAGATCGCGTATCTCTTAAAAAACCAGCTTTGTCGGCATCGAGAATAATTACTTTAGCAATTTCTGGAATATCTAATCCTTCACGTAATAAATTAATTCCGATTACGATATCGATTTTTCCCATTCTTAAATCACGAATAACTTGTAAACGTTCTAACGTTTTTAGTTCACTATGTAAATAGGAAACTTTTAAATGTTTTTCTTTTAAGAATAAAGTTAGTTTCTCTGACATTTTGATAGTTAAAGTTAAGATCATTAATCGTTGATTTTTAGCGATCGTTTTATTGATTTCGTTAAAAATATCATCAATTTGACCATGCGTTCCTCTGATTTCAATAGTAGGATCTAATAATCCAGTTGGTCGAATAATTTGTTCAACAAATTTATTGTCGACTATTTGGGATTCGAATTTACCTGGTGTTGCTGATACATAAATCGTGTTGGGCATCATTGCAGTAAACTCATCAAATTTTAACGGTCGATTGTTAAGTGCACTAGGAAGGCGAAATCCATAATTAACTAAATTACTTTTTCGTGAAAAATCACCTTTATACATTCCACCAATTTGAGGAATGGAAATATGTGACTCATCAACAACTAATAAAAAGTCTTTATCAAAATAATCGATTAAAGTATAAGGTTTTTCCTCATCACTACGACCTTCTAAATGTTGAGCGTAATTTTCGATTCCAGGACAAAAACCAAATTCTTCTAAAGAATTAATATCATTTAAAGTTCTTTCTCTTAGTCTTTGATGTTCAATTAATTTATTATTGTTTTTGAAAAACAATAAGCGTTTCTTTAATTCTGCACTAATGCTAAAGACTGCTTTTTCTAAATCTTCTTTTGTTGTACGATAATCTTTAGCTGGGAAAATTGTATATTTGTTATAACTTTTAAGAATCGTTTTATTTAATTTATCTAAAATATAAATCCCATCAATAGTATCGCCAAATAAATCTATTCTAATATAATATTCATCGTTTCAACCGGGTGAAATTTCAACTACATCACCACGAACTCTAATACTACCCGGCACTTTACTTTTATCGTTTCTGACATAACCCATTTCAATTAAACGACCTAAAATTTTTTCACGGTTAATTTCAGTATGGATTTCAATCTCAAAAAATAATTCTTTATATTTAGCCGGATTGTACTCACCATAAATGGCCGCTACACTAGCGATGACAATAACATCATTTCTTGTAGTCAGCGCATTTAGAGCAGATAGGCGCATCATTTCAATTTCCATATTTGATTGCGCTGATTTTTCGATATAAGTATCACTTTTAGAAACATATGCTTCTGGTTGATAAAAATCAAAATTAGAAATAAAATATTCAACTCTATTGTCAGGAAATAAAGATTTCATTTCACTATATAATTGGGCTGCTAATGTTTTGTTAGCAGCCATAATTAAAGTTTTTTTATTAGTGTTTTGAATGACGTTAGCAATCGTAAATGTTTTCCCAGTTCCGGTTGCCCCCATTAAAACTTGATCTTTCAAATTACCTTTAACTCCTTTGGTTAATTTTTTGACGGCGTTGATTTGATCACCTTTTAATTTATAAGGTGCTAATAATTTAAAAAGTTTTTTATTCATATACATATTATATATTCTTTCTGCTATAATTCTGCTATAAAATTAAAAAAAGCATTTAATAATTTAAATGCTTTTTTTAATTTAGGGTATTTGTTTTATAAATTTATTTTGGCATATTTACCAATTACTTTATCATAGAATTTTAAAATCCAATGAACTATAATTCCAAAAAATAATGGTGATAGTGTCGGAATTCCAAATAAATTATGATACTCTGTATAAGAAATACAAATTAAGAATAAAACAACTGATATCAATCCTGTAACAACGTCTGCTGCAATACGGAAATATTTATATTCAGTACGAAAAGCAATACATGATCAGATAGTGAAGCCATTGTATGGGCCTTGAAATAAAAACCCTCTAATGAAAGTCGCCACTCCTAAAGCTAAGATTAAAACAGCAACTCCTCCCATAGGGACGATAACAAAATAATTATTATTATCGTAAAGACTTTGAATTCAACTAATAAAATGAATATTATGTAAAACTTTACTTCACATAATAATTAACTTACCTGATAAAAAGGCATAAGATAATGTTGCAACTAATTGCATAACATTAATTCAATTGTTAAGTTTTTTTAGTTTTCTAAGAATTAATAAATCAACCAAGAAAATTGAAAACATAAAAATTCAAACAACATAGCCAATGTATTGGCCATTTTTATAATCTCAACCAGAACTAGGAAAGATATGTTGTACTGTTGCTACAATTGCGATAAAGAACCCATCTAATGGATCGTAACCACTATGTACTGCGGTAATTAACTCAATCCCTAAAGATAATGTTAAAATACCTACTATCGTAATAGCTATTTGAATGTAAAAATCTTTTGTTTTTAAAATATTTTGTTTCATTGTTAGTACTACTTTCTAAAAAGAATTTTTATACTGTTGCCCTTGGAATTCTTGAGCAAAATAAGTAATCTTTTTATCTCAAGAATTTTTTTTGGCAACCGGATATTTTTTTAAGTATCCTAAGTAGTTGTTGTATTCTAATACTGGAATTTTTTTTGACATTTTGATTACTAAATTTAACGTTGCTTTAATATCATCTAATGAATTATGGGCATTTCCGATATCGATGCCATAAGTTGAACAAGCATCAATTAATTTATGAGGATATGCATGAAAATCTCGATAAACCGTTAAAGGACATAAGATATTTTTTACAACTAATGGTTTTTTAAGAAATTTTAAAAAACTATTATGTAAAAAATCTAAATCAAAGATAGCGTTATAGGCAACTACTAGATCAGCATCTAGTAGCATACTATATACTTTATTTAATACTTTGACTGGATTATAGCCGTTTTTTAATAAAAAGTCTCTCGAAAGTCCATGGACTTTAAAAGATCCAATTGGAATATCGATATTGTGATTAAGATAAACATTATGTTGATAAGTAATCTTACCATTCATAGTGGCAATAATACCTATAGATAATATTTGATCTTTTTTAGTATCAACGCCAGTAGTCTCTAAATCTATATAAATGATTTTTTTAAAATTAGACATTAAAATAATAGAACTCTTCCGGCAATGAAAGTTATTATTTTTCGTGGCGCTGGTGCTGGAGCTGGAGCTATTGCTGGTTGAGCAATAACTTCTTGATTTTGAATATCAGCATCATCGTTAGTCGCTTTATTTTCTAAATTAGCATTCATAATAATTCTAACTGTATTATGTGCTATTTTACGTTTTAATTCGATAAACAATTTATCTGCTTCTTCAACGTATACTTGTAACGGATTTTTTTGAGCGTATGATCTTAAATAAATTCCGTGTTTTAATTTATCTAATTCATCAATATGTTTTTGTCAATTTTGATCAAAAACTTGTAGTGATAATGTTTTTTCAAATGAATTATAAGCGTCTTCTAATTCACTTTTTTTATTAATGTAATTGTTTTTTAGTTTTTCAAAGACATATTTTTTAATAGCGTTATTATCTTTGTTTTCAATTTCATCAAGCGCAATTTTATCATCGTAATTAGAAAAATGTGATTTATTTAAAGCGATAACTAATTTTGATTTAACAACATTACCCTCACTATCTATTAAGAAAGGTAAATTAATAATATCTTCTGTTACTGATTTTAACATACTATAAATAATGTTAGTAACAGTTTCATTATCAATAAAAGCTTGTCTTTGTGAATACATAATTTCACGTTGTTGTCTAATAACATCATCGTAA
Source organism: Mycoplasmatales bacterium (assembly GCA_965237585.1). Classification (GTDB taxonomy): domain Bacteria; phylum Bacillota_I; class Bacilli_A; order Mycoplasmatales; family JABABV01; genus JABABV01. Next base: position 605,760 of record OZ250146.1, read on the forward strand.
TCTAGAACATTTTTTCGAGAATCGAAGTTCATTCCTTCAATTCGTTTTTGAGCTGAAGTAATTTTTCTAGAAATAATTTTTGATTTAATTGGTTCATCTTTGAAAGAAGCAAAAATTTTCTTTAATTTTTCATAAGCTGTAAATCTTCGCATAATAGAATCATCAATTGAAATATAGAAACGAGAATCACCAACGTCACCTTGACGTCCTGAACGACCACGTAATTGATTATCAATCCGACGCGCTTCATGTCTTTCCGTTCCAATAACAGCTAAACCACCAATATCAGTAACACCTTTACCAAGTTTAATATCGGTTCCCCGACCAGCCATATTAGTAGCAATCGTTACTGAGAATAATTCTCCCGCTTTTGCAATAATTTGAGCTTCGTTTAAATGGTTTTTAGCATTTAAGACTTGATGTTTGATTTTTGCTGCATCTAATAAAACTGATAAATGCTCTGAAAATTCAACAGCACTAGTCCCGACTAATATCGGTTGACCTTCTAAATGTTTTTCAGCAATAGCAGCAACAACTGCTTTTCATTTTGCATTCATATTAGAAAAAATTACATCTGATTTATCATTACGAATAATTGGTTCATTCGTTGGTATTGAAATTACACGCATATTGTAAATTTTTAAGAATTCTTCTTCTTCAGTTTTAGCAGTCCCAGTCATACCAGAAAGTTTTTTATACATTCTGAAGAAATTTTGATAAGTAATCGTTGCTAGCGTTTTTGTTTCTGATTCAATTTTAACGCCTTCTTTTGCTTGAATTGCTTGTTGTAATCCCTCACTATATGAACGACCTTCCATAACTCGACCAGTGAACTGATCAACTAATAAAATTTCATCATCACGCACGATATATTCAATATCATATTTCATAATATAATTAGCACGTAGGGCATTTTGAATTCGATGCACTAATTCTGAATGTTGCATTGAAAATAAATGTTTTAATTTGAAATGTTGTTCAGCTTTTAGAACACCTTCATGTTCTAAAGAAATACTTTTACTTTCATGATCAATTTTATATTCGTCTTTTTTTAATGTCTTAACGAAGTGATCAACACTTATATATAATTCTGATGGCGTTGTATCGCCTCCTGAAATAATAAGTGGTGTTCGTGCTTCATCGATTAAAATTGAGTCAGCTTCATCAATAACAGCGAAGTGACAACCACGTTGAACTTGATTGATTTTTGTTTTACACATATTATCTCTTAGATAATCAAAACCTAATTCTGAGTTTACTGTGTAAGTAATATCAGCATTGTAAGCTTTTTGTTTTTCGGGATTACCTAGATCTTTTAAGTTTACTCCGACAGTTAATCCTAAAAACAGATAAACCTCACCCATCATGCGAGCATCACGTTCTGCTAAATATTCATTAACAGTAACTACGTGAACTCCCTCGCCTGTTAGAGCATTTAGATAGACTGGCATAATCGCAGTTAACGTTTTACCTTCTCCGGTTTTCATTTCGGCAACATCGCCACGATGAATCGCAACTGCGCCAATAATTTGAACTTTATAAGGAAAAAGTCCTAGGATTCGACGCGAAGCTTCTCGCACTACGGCGAAAGCTTCGACTAGAATATCATCTAATTCTTTACCTTCGGCTAATTGCGCACGAAAATAATTAGTTTTGTTTTTTAATTCATCATCAGTTAATTTTTCCATCGGACCGGCTAACTTGTCGATTTCTTGGAAAATTTTTGAAGTTTTTTTAATGAATATGTTGTCTTTTGTTAGGCTTTTTAATAATTTCATTTGTTGATCCCGACCCTTTTAAAATGATTTATGTTATAAGTAAAAAATACACTATTAGTATTATTATATATTATAAACCTAAAAAAGTTAAATAATTTTCCGAGAAATTACTAATATTTTAACTTTTTTAGGTTTATATTGTTGTATTTTATGTTTTAAAGTGAACAATGTTGTTCCTGTTGTAAGGACATCGTCGACTATTAAAATGTTTTTATTTTTAATTTTATATCCGTGATTTATATTGATAATATCGCACACTTGATATCTTTTTATTCTTGATTGTTGCGATTGTTTATAATCTTTACTTTTATACGTCAAATCTAAGAATGGCAGTTTTAGAATACTGAAAGTTGCTTTTACATGATTAAAGCCGCGCTTGTAATCATGTAAATAATAAGATGGTGCTGCCAAAATATAATATGACTGATATTTTTTAATTAAGCTTGCTTTAAAGTTTATTAATATTTTTTGAGAAATATCGATTTTATTTTTAACTTTTAAATCGATGATTAATTTTTTAATAATTTTATTGTAGCCATAAATAACATGGACTAGTTGATTTTTAATAATAATTTCTTGATCAATAACAATTAGTTTGTTAAGACAAAGTTTACATAAGAATAATTTATTAATTTTCAAAAAATTAACTATCGTAAAAATATTAGTATCACAATAAAGACATCTCATAACTATTATATATCTTGAAAATATTGATTTTCCTTTAATTTATTATTTGTATCTCTGAAATATTAGCTTTTTCTAATAAAAATAGTGATAATTTAAATAGATCTATTTGGACAAATATACTTGTGATATTTTTACTATTCATTTTTAATAAAGGTGCTAATAAAATGTTATTTTTTTTAGAATTAAGCCCGTTATCAGATTTGATATTTCGTCGAAACGAAACATCAAGGACATTATAAGCAAAGCGATAATGTTTGTTATATACAAATAATGATCCGTGTAAGTTACTATCGTTATAAAAATTATCTTTTTCTTGATAAATTAATTTTGAATTTAATTTTGAATGTAAGCCATAGATAAAAACAATTTTATGTTTCTCAACAATTGCATTAATTCGTTCTTCAAAAGATAAATAACCAAATTCATTTTCGACTTCCTGAAAAGATATAATTTTGGGATCTTCTTTGAAAAAGATCATTAAATTAGGAAATTTTTGATGTAATTTTTTATTGATTTTTTTTAAGATATCAAAAGTAAGTGTAAAAGTATTAATTAAAAATTTTGAATTAAATTGATCTATTTTAGTTACTAGTTCCATTATTAATTTGTTATTTTCATAAAATTGGACTGGGGTTGGTGTTTGATTACGATCAATTGATTGATTGATCGTTAACAAGCCTTTGCCAGAATTGATTTTATAATTAATTAAATTTTTCAAAATAACATTATCATATTTACTCAATAAATTGTAAATAACAAAATCATTTTTAGTATCAAAATTAATATCTTCAGATTCAGAATTTAACTGTTCTTCGAATTGCGGCATCATTAATTCCAATAAATCGTATTGCTGTTTTAAAGCTCTTATTAAATCTGTTTTAATTAAATTTTGCGCTTGGGAAGTTTGATAGATATCTAAAATTGAAAGATAATGTTTTGGTAACTTGTAAATCATAAATAATTACCTCTTCGATTTGTCGTAAAATTTTCCAGCGGCTCGGGGCGCTTGTGATTTATATGATGTAAATATTAGGGCAATGATCGAAATCGCGAACGGTAGAATTAAAAATAAATTTTGATTCGTTGATGCCATTTTATATCAAATAGACCCGTGTGCTGAAGTTCCTAATAATCCTTTACTTAGTGCGAATCCTTGTAAAAATCCGAAGAATATAGCACTCATAAATACTCATTGAATTCGTCATCTACCAAATATTAGAATTGCTAGTGAGATGAACCCTAGTCCTGCTATTAGTCCTGAAAATTCTGATGTAAATTGAACGTATATTCCACCAGCGATTCCAGCTAAAAATCCTGAGATAAATAATGCAATGTATCTAATGCGATTAACATTAATTCCGACACTAGCTAATGCGTATGGATTTTCTCCACAAGCACGTAATTTAAATCCGAATGGTGTTTTATATAATAGTAATCATCCAAGAATTAAGATGATAACTGACATGATTATTGGAAAATTGATCAGATGGGCGAAACTATTATATGTTGAACTTAAACTTAAAGATTTATAAGGTGATATAATAATCGCTTTTTTCTCGATTGATGTAATTCAAAATAATGCTAATCCAGGTGCTAATAAGTTTAGCGCCGTTCCTGATATGATTTGATTAGCTTTGAACCTAATACAGGCGACAGCATGTAACAAGGCAAAACAGCCCGCAATTAGCCCCGCAATTAGAATAACTCATATTTGGTTGTATTGTGATCCTTTAACATGGCTAGAAATGACTGAATAAGACAGAGCACCGATGATCATCATTCCATTAATGGCAATGTTGAACACTCCTGATCTTTCCGAAAATAAGCCCCCTATAGCCCCAATTGATAAAATACTAATAAATATAATCATTGTTAGAATCATTCCGTAAGCAACAGAAGTATTATGACTAGCGTTAATCAACATTATTTACTCAGAGCTCCTTTTTTATTTTTTAATTTATAACTTTTAAATTTTTCTTGTAAAGTTAATTCAAATGTTTGTTTTAACATTTTTAAGTTATGATTAAAGATTTTTTTAGATTCTGAAAATTTTGAATATCCCATTTCTTTTAAATCATCGTTAAGATCTCTTTTTAATTTTAAGATTTGCGCTTCTTTGTCTTCAAAGTTAGCATCCTTATAATTAATTGTTTTTTTAATTTCTTGAATATTTAATTGTGCTTCTTTAATTAAAGCAAATCCTTTGTGACGATTTTCTTGAAATAATTCTTTTGATTCTTTTAAGATTGTTTGATATTTTGCTTTTAGGCCTTTAGTATCACTTTGATATTTTTTGTAAGTTGTATTGAAATTATTGTTGAATTTTTTAAAGTAAAATTTTTGTAAATATTTTCATGGTTTAAATTTCATGAACAGTGCTGATATCGCAGCAAAGTAAATAATTGTTCCAATTGTTAATTGCATTACGCTTTGATTAACTCCGGCAACTGCTTGGGCGTATGATCCCCCAGATTTCATTGCTGAGTAAAATAATGCTGCAAACACTACACCGATTGGATTATTAAATCCTAATAGAGCAATCGCGATTGCGATGAACCCAAATTGGGGAAATGTTTGGAAATTGGGAATGAAGCCTGTATAACCAGAGTATAAGATTGCTCCAGCGATTCCTGCTAATGCTCCTGAAATTGCCATTGAAACAACAATGTTTTTCTTGATGTCTAATCCGGCATATCTTGAAGCGTTAGCACTAGCTCCTAACATTCTGAATCCAAATCCTAATTTTGATAAATTAATTACAAAGTAAATAATTACTAGGGCGATCGCTAAAATGATACATCCTATTATTCAACCAGACCCTAATCCATTATTATGAATTAATAATCGTCATACATTATGTATTGGACTAGAGTTTACTGTTGATGGTTTATGAACTAAACTTTTAGTTGAGGGACTGAATAGAAATTTTATAAAATAATAAATAACTCAGTTTAATAAGATTGTTGATACGACTTCATGGACTTTGAAGAAAACTTTTAATAGTCCTGCGAAAACTGCCACTAAAGATCCAGTGGCTCCGGCAACAACAACACAAATGATAATTGCTAAAAAGTGAAGATGGATGTTAATTGTTGTAGCAATTCCTAAAAAGGCTGCCATAGCTCCACCAAGCATCATTTGTCCGGTAACACCGATATTAAATACTCCTGATTTAAAGGCAACCGCAATTGCCAATCCTGCCATTCCATAAATCGCTAAATTTACTAAAGTGGTGCGAATGTAAAATTTGTTAAACCCACCGATTAGTAAACTCATTAAAGCAAGTAATGGGTTAGCTCCACTCATCATCATAATAATAGAGGCGATTAATAATCCACATAAGATAGCTAATATCGAAGATTTTAAAGCTGTTAGTGATGGACCTATACTATTCAAGTAATTTTTTACTTTACTCATGGCCAACCTCCTTTTGAGTATTGTTTTTATTCATCATCATCATTCCGATTTGTTCTCTTGTAATATCATTAATATTTTTGAAATCAACGATTTTACCTGAATTTAGCACTGCTACTCGATCGGCTAATGCCATAACTTCATCTAATTCATAAGAAATTAATAAGACTGCATTTCCTTTAGCTTTTTCTCGTAAAATTTTGTTATGAATATATTCGATAGCACCAACATCTAGTCCTCGCGTTGGTTGTGAAAAGATAATTAATTTATGTTTTCTTTCCATTTCGCGACCAATAACTAGTTTTTGTTGGTTCCCACCAGAAAGTGAACGAACGAATTGATGTGTATTTTTAACACCTCTAACATCATAATTGTTAATAACACTATTAGCATAATTATGGATTAGATGTTTTCTTAAAATTCCAAACTTATTACTGAATGGTTGCCTATCATAATTTTGTAGAATAATATTATCAATAATTGGAAAGTCTAAAATAATTCCAAATTTATGACGATCTTCTGGTACGTAAGACATTCCTAAATGGTATCTTTTCTTAGTTGACATTTTTGAAATGTTAACATTATCAAGTTTAATATTACCTGATTGTAATTTAAGCATTCCCATTAATGTTTCAGCTAATTCAGTTTGACCATTACCTTCAACTCCAGCAATTGCTACAATTTCACCACTTCTAATATCAAGTGATAATTTATCGAGCGCTAGACCTTTAAAACCAATTCCTTTTTTAACTGAGATATCTTTAATTTCTAATATTTTTTTATCTGAAATTACTTTACTAGTATTTGAAATTGCTTTTAAAGAACGTCCTACCATTAAAGTCGCTACTTCTGATAATGATAAACTACGATTAGGGAAAGTTTTGATACTTTGTCCTGCTCTTAATACTGTTACCATATCTGCAACTTCTTCAATTTCTTTTAATTTATGAGTAATTAAAATAATTGTTTTTCCTAATTTTTTAAAATTAATAATGATTTTTAAAAATTCTTTAATTTCGGCCGGACTTAGAACTGCAGTTGGTTCATCAAAAATTAAAATATCAGAATTTTTATAAAGCATTTTTAAAATTTCAATTTTTTGTTGAACTGATACTGAACTATTTTCGACAGTATTTTTTAAATCAATCTTAAAGTTATATTTTGTCATCAATGATTTAATTTTTGATTTTGCTTGTGATAAATTCATAACTCATGGTACTTTGGCATTAGTTACTGGGATATCACTTAGAGCAATATTTTCTAAAGCTGTATAGTTGTGAACTAATTGAAAATGTTGATGAACCATTCCGATCCCTAGTTCATTAGCATGAATTGGATTCTTAATATCTGTTTCTTCGCCATTAATTTTTATGAATCCTGAATCAGGTTCATTAATTCCGAATAAAATTGACATTAATGTTGATTTTCCCGCTCCGTTTTCACCAACGATAGCATGAATATCACCTTTTTTAACTTTTAAATGAACGTTATCATTAGCAGTTATTGAACCAAATCTTTTAGTAATTCCTGACATTTCGATTGCGTAATTTCATTTTTTTAAGCTATTGTCTCTTAACATATATTACAACTCCCCGTCTCAATTTTTTAATACACTTAAGTTTAAAAAATTATCTCAAGTTAGTCCGCTTTTTGCTGATTTATGGTTTGTTGCTCAATCATTTTCTCATTTAGTGTTTCCGTTTTTTTCAACTGTATTGACTGAGTTTAAAAACGCTATTGCAGTTTTTAATGTTTCTGGTGATGCTGTATTTCCTCAATGTAATTTTGCCATTCCGGTAAAATGATTAGAAATTGTTCCAAAAGTATTTGTTCCGAAAGGTTGGATGTTAGCATTTGTAAAATCAATTACTTTATCTTTGTTGACAAAATTTGCTTGATCTCCAAATCTTTTAAACATTCCTTTAGCTGCTCTGTTAGTTGAATTTTTATCAACTTTATTAATGTTTTCAACATCTTTTAAATAAATTGCGTCCATCGCATAAGTAAGATTTTTTAAAATAGAAGTGAAGAATTGGTCTTTAAATGTTGGGAATTTTAATTCCATATCAGTATCAACACCAAGCACTAGTCCTTTGCTGCCTTCTTCTTTCATTTCACTTAAAGTTCCTAATGTATCTGCTCCAGCAACTGGTAAAAATACATTAGCCCCTTTACTTAATAATGTTTTCGTTTTACTATGCGCTAATTGTTGATTATCGAAACCAGCATTTGTTCATTCTGTAGCATTGATAAACGTTGCTACTTTAACTGGTTTTCAAGTTCCGTTTTTCTGTTGAGCATTGAATGTATTAGCTCCTTTTACACCGGCTAATCAACCTAAATTGTAATCAGTAACTCCTGGGAAGTTTCCCCCACCATAAGTTCCTACCATCGGTTTATCAAACTCTTGTGCTCGATAAGCACTATAAAATCCAGCCACATATGAGGTTGATTTCATATCAAATATAATTCCTGATACCCTATTACCTACTTCTTTGTGTCCTGCTGGTGAGTCTAAACTACCATCAGCGTCGGCAAGGATTCATTTCAAATTAGTATCTTTTTGTCCTTTAACATAAGAGTGGATTGCTGCGACATGATAAAAACCGGGCGCCAAAATATATTTGGCCCCGGTCGCTTCTGCTGCACGATAACCATTTGCAATTACGTTTGCGCTGTTACCGTCCGGCTGATATCAATGTTTTTGTCCAGGTGCACTTGCATTGCTGATGTCAGCAAGTGAATCATAAGCTGATTCATTGAATGACTGATCAGTAATCGGACCTGAGTCCGTTACTAAACGTACAAGGCTCCCCTTACTTCAAGAACAAGAAGTAAGCGGTAAAGCACATGATGTAACCATGAAGCTTCCGGCCGCTATTAAAAATATTACTTTTCTGTTATTAAGTTTCATTTTTTTATTACTCCTTGAATTAATTTAATATTATACAATTTTTTATACAAATACGATTATAACAAAAAATAAACCAATTTAACATTAAAATAATAAAAGAATAAAATAATGCTTTTGTAAAAGTATTTTTTATATAATTAAATATTATTTTTAAGTAATAGCATAAATTAAAAGGATTTTTTTATTAATGCTTAATTTTTTAATCATATTATTTTTTGTCATAATTTTTGTCATAATTAGTTATTTTTTAGTCGTACTTATTCTATCGAAATTTTAATATAGTAGACCTTTGCTAGATTGTTATGAAGATCAATTTTTTGTATGTTAATTATTTTAATCGCTATAATATATTTTAAAAAACTATTAATTGTTTCAATTTTTTAAAACACTTAAATTTAAAAAATTATCTCAAGTTAATCCATCTTTTATTGATCGATGATTTTTTATTCAATCGTTTTCTCATTTAGTGTTTCCGTTTTTTTCTGTGATATTTTGATGTTCTAGAAATGCCATCGCTTTAGGAAATGTATTTACTGATTTTGTATTTCCTCAATTTAATTTTGCCATCCCGGTAAAATTATTCGCCATCGTTCCAATCGTATTAGTACCGAAAGGTTGGATTTGAGAATTTTTAAAATCAATCGCTTTGTCTTTGTTAATAAATTTTGCTTGATTACCAAATCTTTTAAACATTCCTTTAGCTGATTTGTTAATTGAGTTTTTATCGATTTTATTAATTTTTTCAACATCTTTTAAATAAATCGCATCCATCGCATAAGTAACATTTTTTAAAACAGAAGTGAATAAGCTATTTTTAAACTCAGGAAATTTTAGCGCCATATCAGTATCAACGCCAATGGCGATTGCGTTTGATTTTTCTTCTTTAATTTCAATTAAAGTTGCTAATGTGTCAGATGCCGCAACTGGGAAAAAGACATTAGCTCCTTCACTTAATAAAGTTTTAGTTTTTACTGCTGCTATTTGCTGAATATCAAATCCAGCATCAGTTCATTGTCCTGGTTTGGCAAATTTAGCTACTTGGACCGGCTTTCAATTAGAATTTTTATTTTCATAATTAAATCTATTTGCCCCTTGAATGCCGGCTAATCACCCTAAATTGTAATCAGTAACCCCAGGGAAGTTGCCTCCACCATAAGTTCCTGCTATCGGTTTATCAAATTGTTGCGCTCGATAAGCGCTATAAAAGCCACCTACATATGAAGTTGAGCGCATATTGAAAATAATCCCCGATACTTTGTATCCGCCTCTTTTGCGTCCTGCTGGTGAATCTAGGCTACCATTAGCATCGGCGATAATTCATTTTAATTTTGTATTTGGTTCTTCTTGTAAATATTTATAAACTGCTTGGACATGATAAAAACCGGGCGCCAAAATGTATTTGGCCCCGGTCGCTTCTGCTGCACGATAACCGTTTGCAATATTATTTGCAAGGTTATTTTTTGGTTGATACCAATGTTTTTGATCAGGCAATTTAATGTTAGTAATATCTGCAAGTGAATCATACGCCGACTCGTTGAATGATTGATCTGTGATTGATCCCGAATTAGTAACTAAACGGACGACACCACCTCCTTTGCTAAAAGAGCAAGAAGAAAGCGGCAAAGTGCACGATGTTACCATAGTGCTCGTCGCCGCTATTAAAAATACAATTTTTTTATTTTTAAATTTTAATTTATGCTTGCGCTTTTTAAGTTGCATTTTTATTACTCCTTAATTAGTTTTTATTATTACTCCTTGAGTTGATCCAATGTTTTAATTATTTTTTATTGCATATTTATACTAATATCATTATAACAAAAATAACGGACTTTAAAATAAAAAAAATAAAAAATGCTTTTAAAAAACATTTTTTATTTTTTGTTTATATGTATCTTACTCTCAATCAACAGCGTTAATTGAAAGTGGATTTTTATTAATAGTTAAATTTTCAATAGTACCATCTTTCATACTAATTACCATATCGGCAATTTTAGAAATTTTAGTATTATGAGTTACTAAAACTATTGTCATCCCGAATTCTTTATTGATATCTTTTAGTGTTTTTAATACTTCGATACCAACTTTATGATCGAGTGCTCCGGTTGGTTCATCAGCAAATAATAGTTGGGGATTTTTTGTTATTGCTCGCGCAATCGAAACTCTTTGTTGCTGCCCTCCCGATAGTTGTGATGGTAATTTTTTCATATATTTAAGCATTTCTATTTTTTCAAAAATTGATTTTGCAGAAATAACTTTCTTTTTATCTTTTTGAAGATATGAACCCATCTCGACATTTTCTTCAGCTGTTAAATTTGGTAATAAATAATATTCTTGGAATATGAACCCCGTATTGTAACGACGAAATTCCGTTAACTGTTTATCATTCATAAAAGATAGATTGTGATCCAGGGCAACTAAATCGCCATCAGTAGCACGATCTAAACCAGAAATAACATTTAATAAAGTTGTCTTACCAGAACCAGATGGTCCTAAAATTACAACAAATTTACCGTTAGTAATTTCTAAATTAATATCTTTTAAAACATGCGTAAAAATTGTTCCATTAGTATAATATTTATTTAAACTTTTAGCCTCAATCACTAAATTGGGTTTATTCATATGTTTAATAATCCCTTTACGTTTTTTATTTTGTTTTTTAATTGTTTTAGTTAAAAGTTTATTGTGTTTTTTGTTATCGTTCTCATCGACCAAGATTTTATCTTGGTGTTTATGGTCTTTATATTCTTTACGAGCTTTTTGAGCATCAATTTTCAAATTATTTTTATCATATTGTTTTTGGTATGATTTTTTTCATTTGTTTTGCTCTTGTGTGTTTTGATTTTTCATATATTAATTTCCCCTTTCTTTCAATGTATCAATTGCTTTTTTATGAGATAGCGTTTTTCACGCTAATAAATAAGTAACTCCGAATATTATTGCAACAACTCCAAGAGAGCCGGCAAAATATCATCAATGAAGAGGTGAAACTATATATATAGAAGTATTTTTAAAAATAGCAAAGTTAAAGACTTTGATTAACCATGACACAAGCGGTATCGATATAATTGCTCCGATAATTAGTGCGGGTGTATAAATTGCTAAAAACATATTTGAAATTTCACGATTTCTAAATCCGAGAATTTTTAAATTGGAAATAATGTTTTTATGATCTGAAATAACCATATTAGAAGCAACCACAATAATAATTGATGAAATAATTAACATTGTAACAAAGATTATTTCCTCAATTTTGTTTTCAATTGTTGTAAAGTTAGTAAACATGAAATCACTAGCATTTTTGGGAACTACGTTCATAACTGATGATACATAGATTGATTTTCCATAGACACTATTGAATTGGTTTATTAAGTTAGTTGGTACTTCTGCTTGAGAATTTAGACTATTACTTGGAATAATGTTTAACCCTTTAAAGGCGTTTTTCGTTTGTTGACTTTGTAATAATGTTGTAGCTTTTGGATCGTTAGGATCGAAACTGTCCATTTCTGGATATAACCCTGATGGTGAATAAATATTAATTGATTTACTTAAATAAACATCAGTATTATGATTAGAAAATATTCCGTTGAAATGAACTGTTTGATCAGTTCCGTTTTTATCGTTGGCAACAAATGTATTAATGCTGCCTTCGTGATTATAATTGTTAGCAGCTGGATCATCAATTGGAAATTCAGTATTTCGTTCTGATGGCACATTTACTTGTTTGTTGTTAATTGTTTTTGGAATACTTTTCATCGCATCGAAACCAAGTGCGTAATTGGCATCTTTTTGTGATGTAAAGAATTCTGATCCTTGATAACTATCAGTAACTCCAACTACAGTAAACTTAGTTGAAGGTTTTGTTTTGAAACGGTTTTGAACTAATCCTGAGCCATTTCATAAAGTATTGTTTTTAATATTTCGTTGATAACGATAAAGATCGTTATTAACGTTAAATGAAATACTATCACCAACATGTAATTTATACTGTTTGCTAGCAAACTGATTAATTATCATTGGGTTAGTTGTTGAACTATCAAATAATAAATCATTAATTGAGTTTTTATGATTACTTAAATTAATAAATTGAGAATTTTTAGTGATTCCCATTACTGTTTGATCTTGTAGTTCTTTACCATCAACGCGATAAATATCTGTTGAACCGTTGATTGATTTGATTCCACCTTCAACAGAAGTATATGTTTCGTCGTTGTTTTCTAATGGAATGTAACCATAGCTCATACGATATGAATCATAATTTTTAAGACCAAATGTCATTAAAGCTAAAAATGGTGTTGATGGTCCTCCAAATCCGATATCTTGTCAACCAGTTGGTACTTTAGTTTTTAATGTTTTATTTTTATCGTTGTTGAAGAATATATTAGTTAATTCTTGAACTGTTTTGGTTTCTGATAACTTATTAGTAGGATTAACGTAAGTAATTTTATTAGTCTTGTCTCGCATCATTGCATTAACCATAAAATTATATTGTTGTTCCATTGCCACTCTTTGATTAGGTGGCATTACTGCTGCACCTAAATCTCAAGCACCGCTTGCCCCTCAAGAAGAAAGAGACATTTTTGTTTGAACATGTTGTTCTAAATAATAAGGATCCTTCGCAGCCCCCATTCCGTCGAATATCGATGGAAAATGAGTATTTCCTAATTCTTCATTATTTTTAAGTTTTTTGAAGTTACCAATTTTACCTGCGTTAAGTTGCCCATAGATTGAACTCATATTAAATGATGAATTTTTTGCAGATTCAATCGTATTTATATAATTCATCGCAAGTTTATCATTAGTAAACCCTATATCTTTAAAAGGGACAGCTCGAAAGTCGCCACCTTCAATCGTTGGTGTTTCTAAATCAACAGCAAATTTATATTGCATTTCTGCCTGAGTACTTTTTTGAGCATCAGAGAATGAATTATGATTTGCTAAATAAAATGTTGCCGTTGTAACTGTTCCTCCGATAATAGAAGATAAAGTTACTAATTTTGCAATTGAAGAAAAAGCCAATGAATATTTAAATTTTGTCGGCGCTTTAAAACCATTGAAAATTTTTGTAAAATATTTTGCTAAAAAGTTAACTTTAAAACCAGAAGCAGGATTAATTAAAACTGTTGGTTTTTTTCTTAGTTTAACAAATGCAACAAAATAAGTTAGTGCACTTAAACCAATAATTGGTAAAATGAACATCGTTGAAAAAGAAATTCAAGAAAAACGAATCGTATTTGTTGGAATCGTTCAATAATCAATGAATAAATTAATCATTTGTGTTTGGAGTGATAATCCTAATAAATATCCAGCAGACGCCCCAATAACAGAAGCTGTGACTGCAAATATTAATAAGGATGTTGCGATTTTAAAATTATTATATCCTAATGATTTTAAAATCCCTAAACTAGTTCTTCGTGAACTAATATATTTTGATGTGATAATCATACTAATAAAACCGGTTAAAGCAATTAAAAATATCACTATTGCTAGAGAAATATTATTAATTGTATGTACTAGTGTTCCTACGAAGCCAATTCTGGCTGCCGAAATACCACTATTTTTGTAATCGTTGTTTAACGATGCGATTTTAATATTAGAAGGATAATCCATCACTTTACGTGCTTGAGTATTAATATAATTTAAAATTTCATTTTTTTGATCGTTAGACGTTCCACTTGGGAATGTTCCGACCATAAATTTTTCTATAGGATTAGTTCTGAAAGCATTTCTAATACCTTCATAACCTCTTCAATCACTATAAACTAACGCTTCGTTTGAAGGGTTAGGTGTTAAATGTTGAGCATCCATTACTGGATACATAAAATCTGGACTTAAACTAATTCCACGAATTACAAAGTAAGTATTGTCTACTTTTACTTTATATTGATCCGGTAAAGCGTGTAATCAAGTCATATAAGCATCAATATCATATTTACCTTGACCTTGACCTTCGGCTAAAAAGGTATCTAATTGATTAGATAATGTTGGGCTAAGCGCTTCTTTATCATGTGCTTTAGCAAATCCAGGTGAAATATTTGATACTGTTGCTGAAATTGATTCAATGCTGGCAGATTTAGGCATCATCATACCTTTTCAACTAGCGATTATATTTGAACCGTGATCAGATCAAGCAACTTCCTTTTCAGGAATAGCATTTTTACCTTTTTTGTTTTTAGCAATTAAAGCATCTTTTAAAACGCTATATTTATCTGGTGCGGGTAATCCTGATCCACTAAAAACATTTAATTTATCAATTGTTTTTTGAGTTCAATTGTTAGGATTGTTTACATCTAAATTTTTATTACCATAACTAATTGAATTATCAACAGTGTAATGATTTTGTGTTGAAACTACTTTGTAATAATTATGATCAGCTGAACTATTGATATTAACAGAGTTAAATTGATCAATATTAATTCCTGAATATGTTGTTGAAGTTTTTAGTTTTTTAATAAAGCTATATTCTTCAGAATTTTTTATATTTGAGTCTATCGCATTTTTTTGATTACTATATAAATTATTATTGATGTTTGAACCAAGCTTAGCATTAACTTTAATAGTGAATGGGGCGTGGTCTTTTGCGACTCCTTCTTGTTCTAATTCTTTAAAGTATGATAAGTAAGACAATGTTGTCTTACTTTCATTTAAACTCATCTGAACGTTAACTTGTGTGTTTTTCGTTACTGATGCATCGCTATTTAAATAATTAACGATATTTGGAAATAAAGAATTTGATTGGTTGATAATAGTACTGTCTGTATCAGTGCTTTTTGTAACTGAAATTTGACCTTGAGTATTATCGATTATGATTTTTTGATTTGTTGTTTTGTCTGAGTTTTGTTTGTTCTTAAATAGTAAATTTGTATTCTTGTCATTGATATTAAGTGTGTATGTTGATGTTTTATCTTTATATGAAATTTGGTTACTTGTTACTAATTTCATATTATAATGATTAGCATCATTTTCTGAGTAGTTATCTACTTTATAATCGATTGTTCCTGTGACAGAAAAATTTTGTTTGATTGTAAAATCATGCAAATTACCGACTTGCACAAAGTTATCATAAGATTTCTGAAAGGTATTTGAAGTATCGTTTAATAAAGTAAATACTGCAGAGCTAAAGAAAATCATAATAGTTAGTGCTATCATCGAGATCTTATTAAATCCGATGGCCCTAAAAGATGATTTGATTAAGTTTTTAATATTTACTACCTCCTTAGTTAATTCGACAAAACTAACTAAGGTGACTTTATTCTAGTCAAGTGCAATATTTTAAGTTTTTATCAACGCTAGTGAAACCAAAAGATTCTGAAACATAACTTGTTTTAGTAGAATCAATTAATTCAATATGATAGCTTTTAACAAAATTAAATAAATCTTGGAAATTTTCAAATTCTAAATTTAAATCTTTTAATAGATTATGGAATTTTAATAATTTCTTATAAAGAATTTTTAAACTTTTTTTCGATAAGTTATTTTCACTAACTCAAGTATTGATTTGAATGATTTCATCAATATTAATTTTAGAAATTCTTTTTATTAATTTTCGCTTTTTAAAGAAGCTTAGTTTTTTGAAATTTTTCGTTACAAATAAGTTAACATCGATATTATAAAATATACTAATAACGTTATTAGTATATTTAATAATCTGATCTTTTAAATTAGTTCGCAACATAAATCTCCTATTCGAAATTTCAATGGAAAATAATTATATCATAATTAGTCGCGATTAGAAAACTTTGATAACAATTTAAAAACTAAGAATAAGTGATATTTCATTAATAGAAATGCCACTTTAACTTGGAAGCTAATTTGTTTTTTTTCAAGTTTTAACGCTTTTTTTCCAAACATATATTTCATAAATTTAAGATTTTCTCTTATTTTTTGTTTTTGTTCTTTATAACTTAATGCTTTATGTTTAAAAATTCGATATGATGTGAATGCAATTAAATGAATTTGATATAAAGTTTTTTGTTCTAAAATAGTTAAGTTTTTAGAACCTTCTGCCAAAATATTAATAATTCCAAAAATCTTATTACCACTAGACCTAATTAAAGAATTACTATGCACTCGATAAAATAAGAGTGATTTTTTAATCATTCTAATATTTTTAATATCAGCTTTTTTCATAATATTAAAAGTTAAACTAAGATCTTCGTATAACTCATTTTTAAATTTTTCATTTTTAAACAATGTTGTTTTAAAAACTTTTGATCAAACTGAGGGATATTCAAAATTAATTTTTTGTCTAGTATGGTTTAATTTATTTTTTTTAATTACTATCGTTTTCTCATTATAAAAAATTGTAAAATCAATATTTATGACTTCAACTTGAGGATGTTGATCAATTAAATTAATAATATTAGTAATTGCTGATTGATCAACGATATCATCACCATCAATAAATCAAAGATAACGCCCTTTAATTAATTTTAAAAGATTGTTTCTACTACCACCTAAACCGACATTCTTTTGTGATGTCAGTTTAAAGAAATGATATTTCTTAAGATATTGATTAACAAGCTCAATAGTATTATCAGTTGAACCATCATTTAAAATAACAACTTCTATTCGATCTGTAAAATTTTGAGCACTTTTGATAATGCTGTCTAATAACTCCCCTAAATGATTAGCGTTGTTATAAGTCGGGATTGCAATTGATAATAATGGTTTTTTATTCATTACGTTCTTTCATATGTGGAAAGAAGATTACTTCTCTAATAGTTTCATTATTAGTAAACAACATAATTAGACGATCAATCCCAATACCTAGTCCGGCAGTTGGGGGCATTCCGTGTTCTAATGCTTCGATAAAATCAATATCCATACCACTAGCTTCTTCGTTACCTAATGAACTTTCTTTTAATTGGTTCTCAAAGCGTTCATATTGGTCGATTGGGTCGTTTAACTCAGCAAAGGCATTAGCGTATTCTTTTTCGCAAATAAACAGCTCAAAACGGTCCGTAAAGCGAGGGTCACTATTATTTCTTTTAGATAGTGGCGAAACTTCTACTGGGTGACCAAAAACGAATGTTGGTTCAATAATTTTTTCTTCACAAAATTCTTCAAAAAATAAGTTAATAATATGACCAACGCTATGATGATGATCTTCTAATTTAACATGATGTTTTTTTGCTAAAACTTTCGCTTGGGCAAAACTCATTTTTACTCAGAAATCAACGTTAACGTTTTCTTTAATTAAATCAACCATATGAATACGGCGGAAGTTTTTAGCTAAATCTAAATCATGACCTTTATAAGTAATTGCTACTCTATTTATCTCTTGGGCAATATATTGAATAACAGCTTGTGTTAAATTCATCATATATTCCATATCTTGATAAGCGGCATAAATTTCTAAAGATGTGAATTCAGGGTTGTGAGTGGCATCCATGCCTTCGTTACGAAAGATTCTACCAATTTCATAAACTCCGTCAAATCCACCGATGATTAAGCGTTTTAAGTGAAGTTCTGTTGCTATACGCAAGTAGAACTCACGACTTAGAGCATTATGGTGCGTTATAAATGGTTTAGCAGCTGCTCCACCTAAGATTGAATGTAATACTGGTGTTTCAACTTCCATAAAGTTTTTATCGTTGAAAAATTGACGCATTAAAGAAATAATTTTACTACGCATAATAAAAGTTTCTTTAACTTTGTCATTCATAATTAAATCAACATAACGACGACGAAAACGTTCTTCTTTATCGACTAGTCCATGAAATTTTTCTGGTAATGGTCTTAGTGCTTTACTTAATAAGAATAATTCTTGAACTCTTAATGTTAACTCTCCACTATTAGTTTTCATTAATTTAGCTTCTATTCCAATAATATCGCCTAAATCTAAATATTTAATCAGATCGTTAGTTTTTTCTGATAGTTCTTTTTTAGGAAGATAAATTTGGATTTTACCAAAAGAATCTTTAATATGAGCAAACGAACCTCGTTGTGACATTAATCGCCCAGCAATAATAATTGGTGATTGTTGTAAACTAGTAATTTCTTCTTTTGAAAAATTTTGGTATTTTGCAAGCAAGTCTTTAGAATTAGCATTGCTTTCAAATTTAGTGTATGAAAACGGATCATAATGATTTTCTTTAATGTATGCTAATTTGTCTCTTCTAATTTGTTCTTGTTCGTGAAATTTTCTCATATTTAGTTTCCTTTCATTTCAAAATATTTTTCGCACACGGCGATCAATTCTTGTAAATTATTTATTTTATAAATTTCGCCTTTAATTTTTTTATTGTTGGGCATCTTGTGAACGTAGTTTACTAGATGACCTCGCATTTCTAAAATAGCTGTTTTTTCGCCTTTAATTTTAATTAAATTATTAGCATGTTCAATAATCGTTTCTAAAATGATTCTATGACTTGGTCGCGGTAAATGTTTTTTATATTTTAAGAAATAATTAATTTCTGAAAATATAAAAGGATTTCCTTGAGCGCCTCGTCCAATCATAATACCATCAACACCAGAATAATTCATTTTATCAAGTGCATCTTGGGCTGTTTTAACATCGCCATTACCGATTACAGGAATTGAGACAGCTTCTTTAACAGCTTTAATTAAATCTCAATCAGCTAAACCACGATAAAATTGTGACCTAGTTCTTCCATGAACGATGATCGCTTTAGCACCAGCAGCTTCCGCTACTTTAGCAATTTCAACAGCGTTAACGTTTTCTTCGTCTCAACCGGACCTAATTTTAATTGTGACTGGTTTGCTAACTACTGCTACAACACTGCTCACAATGTCTCTAATCTTCTCGATATCTTTTAATAGCGCTGAGCCCGCTTGTGAACGGAGTGCTATTTTAGGAACTGGACAGCCCATATTAATATCAATAATATCAGCATCACTATATTGGTCAACAATTTTAGCGGCTTCTAAAATTGTTTTTTTATCTGATCCAAAAATTTGCATTGATACTGGATGTTCTTCGGGATGAACTTGTAACATTTGTCATGTTTTTTCATTTCCCGAAATTAATCCCATATCAGACACCATTTCAGCACAAACTAAACCAGCACCATGTCTTCTAGCTAAAATACGATAAGCTACATTAGTGACTCCGGCCATAGGTGCTAAAATAATCGGTGATTTAATTTCGATATCGCCAATTTTAAACATAGTACTCTCCTCCTCGAGAATTTATTAAAGTGGATTACTTTTAATTTGTCCAAAATTTCTAGGATATTTTAAATTAGAATTTTGGGTTTTTTCAATAATGATATTAGCGCGCATATCTTGATTAGTTCATAACTTAATAATTTGAATTTCTTTAATTTTTAAATTAAGTATGTCAAAAGCATTTTTTGAAAGATCGATTTCTTCTTGAAATTTTCGACCTTTAAACGCAATGATTAATCCTTTTGGTTTTGCTAAGAAACTAGTAATTTCTAATAAGATACTTAATTTAGCAACTGCTCGCGAACAAACAAAATCAAAAATATTAGCTAAATTTTTAACATCTTCTGATCTTTTATTAAGAATCACAACATTTTCCAATTTTAAACTAGTACGTAATGCTTGTAAAAATAAACATCTTTTATTGTTTGGTTCAATAATAGTTAATTTCATTGTTGGATTTAATATTTTTAGCGGGATTCCTGGAAAACCAGCCCCGGCACCAACATCTACTAAAGAACTGTTAGCAAAATTTAATTTTTCCATAATGATTAGACTATCGAAAAAATGCTTTTCATAAACAGCTGCTTCTTCAATAATTGCTGTTAAATTCATTTTTTGATTTCATTCTGTTAATAAATTAAAATAATGTTTGAATTGTAATATTTGTTCATTAGTAATTTCAATTTTATGTTTCTTTAAATTGTCTTTGAAATTATTGATTATCATTTTTTGACACCACCATTACATTATTAAAGCAGTAATCTTAATATTTTAAATTAAGATTACCACTTTAACAAATTATTTATTAATTAAATTAAGTTTTTTTCGTTTCTTTTGGTTTGTTATCTTTAGTTGTTTTTTCTTTTGGTTTTGCACTAGTTGTTTTTTTAACAGTAGTAGTTGGTTGTTTCAATCATTTATTATTGATTTTTAGTTTGATCTCTGTTTCAGGTTCTTTATGTCCCATCCCTTTAACAGCATCTGCTAATTTTGATTTCATAGTACTATCAATAACGTTCACTGATTTTTCTGGTAATTTACCATATTTTTCAATGTGTTCGATTTCTTCTTTTACTAAAGTTTCTTGTTTGATTAGAGCGGCCGCTAAACTATGTAATAACGGTTTTCTTTTTTCAATAATTGATTTAGCTTTTTTATAAGCTGAATCAATTATACTACGAACTTCTTTATCAATTTCGAAAGCGATTTGTCCAGAATAATCACGCACAGTACGATCTGCTCCTAAGAACATTGACCCTTCTTCGCGTTCATATTGAACTGCTCCTAAATTTGACATTCCGTATTGAGTAACCATTCTACGAGCAATGTTAGTTGCTTGTTCGATATCGTTATGAGCTCCAGTTGAAATTTGGTCTTCACCATACATAATTTCCTCAGCTGCTCGTCCACCCATATATGATGCGATTGAAGATAATAATTCTAATTTAGTTTTAGTATATTTTTCTTTACGAGGCATCATTAAGTTATATCCACCAGCTTGACCACGAGGGATAATTGTTACTTTATGAACAATGTTTCCATCAGGTAGTGATAGTCCAACAACAGCATGACCAGATTCATGGAAAGCAATCATTTGTTTTTCTTCAGGAGAAATAATACGTGATACTTTCGCTGGTCCAAATGATACTCGATCGATCGCTTCGTCAATAATCTCTCTCGTAATTAATGGAACATTATTACGAACAGTTAAGATTGATGCTTCGTTGAATACATTTTCTAATTGCGCTCCTGAGAAACCAGGTGTTCTTGCTGCAATATTTGCAAATAAAATTGTGCTATCAAATTTTTTACCACGAGCATGAACTTTTAGAATTGCTTCGCGTTCTTTGATATCAGGTAATCCAATCGTAATTAAACGGTCAAATCTTCCTGGTCTTAATAGAGCTGGATCTAAAACATCAGGTCGGTTAGTTGCACCGATTACAACAACCCCTTGCGTCGTTTTGAAACCATCCATTTCTGTTAGTAATTGGTTAAGTGTCTGTTCATTAACAGATAATTGTCCCGAATTACGTTTACGTGCTGCGGCATCTAATTCATCGATAAAAATAATACATGGTGCATTTTTTTTAGCTTGTTCGAATAGACTTCGTACACGAGCTACCCCAACACCGACAAATATTTCATCAAATTCTGAACCAGACATTGAGAAAAATGGTACCCCAGCTTCTCCAGCAACCGCTTTAGCTAGTAATGTTTTACCAGTACCAGGTGCTCCACCTAGTAGAACCCCTTTAGGAATACGGGCTCCAACTTTCATGTATTTAGCAGGGAATTTTAAATAATCAACAATTTCCCTAACTTCTTGTTTCGCTTCTTCATTACCAGCAACGTCGCTGAATCTAACACTAGATTTTTCTAAACGTGCTCTACTTTTACCAAGAGATGTTAATTTACTTCCCCCAGCTCCAGTTGACATTTTAGTGAATAGTCAAAAAATTAATCCAGAGATTAAAATAAATGGTACTCATGTTGTTAAAAATGTATGGAAGAATGTTGGTGCTGTAAAGTTTTGATAATTGAACTTAATTCCAACGCTTCCTAATAAAGCAATGATTGATGTATAGTTGGGATCGGCAACAGGTGGCAATCCTACGATAAACCGATGTTTAACGTTGTCCGAGTCAACAAAGACTCCGGTAGCATTATGATAGTTGTCATCAATTTTTAAACCAATAAAATGACCTTGACCATTTTTAGCATCATTGATTCAAGTATTAAACTGATCTAATGTTATTAATTTGTTATGATGAAAAACATAATAAATAATTAATAAAAATAAGATAACTCCAATAACAATTAAAGGAATCAATAAATTATTTTTCTTTTTTTTATTCGTTTTGTTATTTCTAATATTTGAATTGTTGTTATTATTCATAGCTTCTAATCTCTCCTAGTCTAATGGTTGAGATAGTTATTAATTTAGCCAATACTATTACACAATATTATTTAATATTACTGATATACAGATTCGTTTAGCACTCCAACAAAGGGAATGTTACGAAATATTTCTTGATAGTCTAGTCCGAATCCCACTAAAAATTTAAGTGGTACATCGAATCCGACTCAATCAGCTTCCAATTCAACTTTACGTCCTAATTTTTTATCTAAAAACGTTAAAATTTTTACACTTTTAGCGTTTTTAATTTTTAAATACTCTTTAATTTTGCTAATTGTAACACCAGAATCAATGATATCCTCAACGATAATAACATCTTTACCTTCGATTTCAGCATTAATATCCATAACAATTTTGGCAACTCCTGAACTTTTATGAGCTCCATTGTATGAAGATACTGCCATAAAGTCTATCGCAGCATCAATTGATACATGTTTGAACACTTCTTGCATTCATGGAATACAACCTTTTAATATCCCGATTAAAATTGGTTGTTGATTTTGATAGTTGTCATCTATTCATTTGGCTGCTTCGATTGCTCGGTTTGCTATTTGGTCATAAGTTATAAGAACTTCTGATATGCGATTATCTGTTTTTTTCATTATTAATAGCTTCACTTTCTTGATAAATATTTTATTTTATCAACTAAATTTTGTAAATTTTAAACTAAATTCTTTAAAAAATATCAAAAAGTATTAATATCTAATTTATGATAAATTGCAAAATTTTACTATTTTATTAGATTAAATAATTATATTATTTTTTAGAAATAAAAGCAAGTAAATTTCTTTTTTTGGTCAAGTAAATACTATTTCCAATTCGATACATTTTTCGATGATCTTTTTTTTCTAAAAAATCACAGATAGAATTTAATTTATTATTTGAAAGTTTAACTTCTAAATTGAAATTATAAATATATTTAAATAATAATTTTTTGCGTTTATTAATATTAATATTATTAATAAACTCAATCGCAAAATTAGTTTTTAACCATTCTTTAAAATAATTATTTAAATCGATTTCTGATAATAATAATTCTTGGTTTAAATCTTCATAATATTTTACCATATTATCTTTAACAGTATCAGTTTTTAACTTTAATGTATTACGTATTTGGTTTCTTGTATAAGCTAGTGTCGCATTACTTTCATCGATACCATATTTAATATTATTATTATTGAGATATTTTATAATTTCAACTTTATAATAATTCATTAATGGTCGAAAGACGTGTAATCCAAATAAAGTATTTGTTGATCTGATACCATAAAAATTAGTTTTTGTTTTTTTAATCTTTTCTTGTCAGATCGCTGTTTCTAAAAAGTCATCTTTATGATGTCCTAAACAAAGATTATCGCTATTTTCGAGATCACCAATTTTTTTAAAAAAATCAAATCTAATTTTACGAGCTTTGTTTTGAAAATTAGTTATTTTTTGATATTTTTGATATTTGTCTGCTGTCATTTCCAAAACATAATATTTGATATTATGTTTTGTACAAAAATCAGTCATAATTTTTTGATCACGATAAGCTGTTGGTCTTTTATCGTAATTAACATGACAAGCAATAATCTTAAAATTTTGCGCTTTGAGCGCTAGTAAAAGAAACATACTATCGGGACCACCAGAACAACCAACTAAATATTTCAGATTATTATCAAGTGAAAACTTTTGATTAATCATTAATTGTGTTGATTCATCAATTTAGTAAAATCACTATCTTTAATGAAATCATCAATGATTTTTTCACTAATTTGAATCACTTGTTTTACATCTGTTTTTTGATCTTTGCTAAACTTTTGCAAGACATAATCTTTTGTATTGAATGGCTTTTCTGATCCGATACCAATTTTTAAACGTTTGACGTCCATCGTTTTTAGATGATTGATAATGTTTTTCATCCCATTTTGACCACCGCTAGACCCTCTAGGGCGGAGTTTATAAGAACCGCATTTTAAATCTTTATCATCATAAATTACTAAAATATTAGGAATGCTAATATTAAAGAAATTTTTAATATTAGCAATAAATTCTCCTGATAAATTCATGTAAGTTTGTGGTTTTGCAAAAATTACATCAATTCCTAGAATTTTGGTTTTGATAAACAAACCGTTAAATTTATTTTTATTCAATTGCAAATTATTAGTTTTTAAATAATGTTCGATTGCAATAAACCCAACATTGTGACGGGTAAGCTGATATTCTTTACCGGGGTTACCGAGTCCAACTATCAATTTTAAATTATTCATAAATTATTTGGTTGCTTTTCATTTATCATTTGATAATATAAAAGTATCGATCGCATATTCAATACCATGCTCGTCGTTACTTTTAGTTATTACATCAGATGCTTTTTTAACAACTTCTAAAGCATTACCCATAGCTATCCCCAGATTTGCCATTTTTAAAACTTCGATGTCGTTTTCTGAATCACCAATCGCAATTAAATCGTTAGGTGATAAACTTAAGCGTTTTAAGATTTCGCGTACTCCAGTAGCTTTTGATACACCTTTAACACTAAATTCGACAGCTGATGCACTACCTCTAACAACGTAGGCAACATCTTTGAATTGTTCTCGTAGTCGTTTAGTAACGATACCAGCTTTGTCGACATCTTGAAAATATAGTAATACTTTTAAGATTTTATTATCTTTAATAAAATCTTTAAGTTCAGCACTATTTAGATGTTTTTTAAAGTTACGATAGAAGCCTTCAAATAATTTTAAAGACGTTGAATCGTTTTCATGATGAAAGTAATAAATATCATGTTCACCATAAATTACAGCACCAACACCAATATTATCTAATTCATTGATAATAATTTCAGCATTTTTAGGATCATGAGGTCTCGTATAAATGACTTCTTTATTTTGAACGTCATAAATTTGAGCCCCATTACAAGAAACTATATAATCGATATTACCAATTTCTTTAGCAATTTCAACTGAATGATAATAAATTCTTCCGGTACAAATAATTGTGTGATATCCTGCGTTTTGTAATTTTTTAATACTCGCTTTAGTAGAGTCTAAAATTTTATGATCTTGAGTTAGTAGCGTGCCATCGATATCGAAGGCCATTATTTTGTTATGTGTTTTATTGTTCATAGTCTTTGATTATCCTTTTTATTTTTTCAATAACAGAAACGTATTGTTCTGATATTGATTTATTATTAATTGTGACGTCGATTATTTTAGCTAAAAAACCTGCTACAGAAATAATTTTTAATTTATCAAAATGTTTATCTGGTCCGATTTTAATAGTATCAGTAACAACAACTTCTTTAACAGGAGCAGCCGCTAAGCGTTCGCTAGCAGGATTTGATAAAACACCATGAACTGCTGCAATATAAATATCTTTTGCACCTAATTCTTTAACTTTCATAGCTGCTTTAACAATTGTTCCACCTGTGTCAATCATATCATCAATAATGATACAGTTAGCATCTTTAACATCACCTAATATACCCATAATTTCTGATTGATTAGGATTGCTGCGACGTTTATCAATAACGGCAACTTTGGCGTTAAATAAGTCGGCTAAATAGCGAGCTCGTGCTACGCCACCTTGGTCTGGTGCGACAATTACTAAATCTTTGATTTGTTTTGTAGCAAAATATTCCATTAAAACGAAGAGACCTTTTAAGTCATCGACCGGAATATTAAAAAAACCCTGAATTTGGGGTGAGTGAAAATCAAAAGTTATTAAACGGGTCGCTCCAGCTGTCTCTAATAAATTAGCAATTAAACGACTAGTTATTGGTTGTCTTCCGTTAACTTTACGATCTTGTCGAGCGTATCCATAATAAGGGTTGATAACATTAATAGTAGCTGCTGAAGCTCTTTTTAAAGCGTCCATAAAAATTAACAATTCCATAACATTATCATTAACGGGGGCATCGGTTGATTGAAAAACGAAGACTTTTTTATTTCTAACAGATTCTCGAGCAACTGTTAAAATTTCCCCATCAGCAAATTTAGTAATATCAACTTTACTTAATGGAATTCCTAAAATATCTGATGTTTTTTGAGCTAAGGCTGTTGAAGCTGATAATGAAAATAATACAACATCACAATTGTTGTTGCTATTATTTCCACAGCAGTTATTATTTTTATTCATAATTTTACAACTCCTTTAAAGTCATATCCTTTATTCTAGCAAAGACTTTGGCGGGTTTGTCAATATTTTGAGTAATTGTTGATCCAGCAGCAACGAAGACGTTGCTAGCGATATTTAACGGTGCTACTAAAGTTACGTTGGCACCAATAAAAGTATTTTTTCCAATTATCGTTTTAACTATTTTTTTACCATCAAAGTTGGCAACCGTAACGCCAGCTCCGATAGAAGAATTTTCTGAAATTTCAGAATCACCAATAAAAGATTTATGGCTAATAATAACTTTGTTTTTAATATCCACTCTTTTAATTTCACAATAAGGTCCGATTGTGACACTATTGTGAATTAATGAATTTTTTCGAATGAATGAATATGGTCCAATTAAGTTATTGTTTCCAATAATAGAATCTTGAATCACAACTCCCATTTGAAGTTTATTATTATTACCGATAACAACTTTACCAATTAAATAGACGTTAGGAAAAATTATATTACCTTCTCCGATAATAACTTCTTTGGTAATAAAAATTGCGTCAATGTTTACAAATTGAGAAATTTTATCTTTAAATTTTAATAAAATTTCTGATTTAGTTAAAAATTTAGGACTGTTCATATTGTTATCTCTCCTGCTAAATTATATATTAATTTAATTTTAATTGATTTAATATAAAAAATTCATTTTAATCTTATAAATTATAACGCATATCTAAAAAAATTAAAATATAAAATTTATTTTAGCAGTATTAAAAAGTAAATAACTAGATCCACTACCAATTAATAAATATCGATATTTAGTGTTTTTTCGATGGATTGGTTTATAAATTTTATTGACTGCTATCTCTAAATCATTGAATAGCAATTTCATAAATGTGATATCTTTATTTTCAAATTTATGATAAGGTTGCCTGAAATCATAACTCGACAATGGCAATAAATCATATATTTCAAAAATTTTTTTAGTAGAAAAATGTTTTTTTGGCCGCAATAAAACATTTAAATAATTTGGGTCAGCTTGTTTTTCTTGCTTGATGAATTTAATAGCAGGAAATTTTAATTTAATTGGTTGGACGAATTCGCCATACATTCCAACATAACAAGTTCCACCTTCAACGAAGAAAGGAACATCGCTACCGATCGTTAAAAGTAATTTTTTTAACTCTTCTTTTTCTCAAGGAATATCTAGTAATTTAGTAATTATTCTAGCTGTCGTGACTGCGTTAGCAGACCCGCCTCCTAGTCCTGCTCCCATTGGAATATTTTTAATGATTGATATGTCAAAAAAACATTTAATTTTATAATGATCTCTTAGTATATCAATCGTATTTGAAATTGTATTTGGATAGCCAATTTTTTTAGTATTGTAAAAGCGATCTTTATTAGTGTTGTTAATATTGATTGAAACAATATCATAAAGATCTCCTTTTACTTCAATCATGATCGTTTTTAACTTGTGTAACTTTTCACCTTTAATTTTTGGAAGCACTGATAATCCTAAATTAATTTTGGGATAACTATAAATAATCAATAGCATTCACCTCGTTAAATAATGTTACGAAATCGTTAACACTTAATTCTTCGGCTCTAATGCTTGGTGATCAATTATGTTTGTTTAAAATCGACGCAATATCTTGGGGACGATATTTAATTTTTAAATTATTAACTAGTGTTTTTCTTTTTTGGGTAAAACAAATTTTGATAAAGCTCATTATTTGAGCTTTATCAAGATCATCAAATTTATGATGAGCGATAAACTTTACAATTGAACTTTCAATTTTAGGCATTGGTAGAAAATCACTTCTAGAAACATTAGTAATAATTTTAAAATCATAATAAAGTTGTAAAACAACATTTAAATAATTATATTTTTTATTTTTTGGTTTTGATAAAAGTCTATTGGCGGCTTCCAATTGAGTCATTAAAATCATTTGTGAAATGTTAATTTCTGATTTTAATAAATGAGTAATAATTTCACTAGTAATATAATATGGCAGATTAGCAATAACACTAACTTGGTCTGATTTATTAAATTGCGGAAACGTTTCCTGGAACGCTGCTAAAATATTAGTTTTTAAAATATCAGCATTGATTAATTTAACATTATCAAAATATTTTAAAACTTCATTTTCTAAAGGCGCTATTAAATTGCTATCAATTTCAATTGATAGCAATGGTTTCTTTAACGTGCCTAATTCTCAAGTTAGGGCCCCGATTCCAGGACCAATCTCTAAAATGTAGTCAATCGTTTTTAAATCCGAAATTTCAACAATATTTTGAATTACATTATTATTAATAATGTAATTCTGTCCTAATGATTTATGTGTTGATAATCCGTATTTTTCCAAAATTTCTAATGTTCTTTTAGTTGTTGCAATTGCTTCCATAATAACCTACTTTATTTTAGTTTTTAAGATTTAATATTTGTGCTACTTCATCAGCTGAAATACGCATCATTTGTAAACGTTTGAATAATTGTTTGCCGTTACAATAAAGCATATCAAAATGATCAGTAACGAGATGACGTAATTGGGCAGAGTTAGGATTACTAATTAGATTAAGTTGACAATATTCAGACCATAAAATTGAAGGTTCATTATTGTGAAAAGTAATAATATTTTTTAAACTCTTATTAATTGCTGTTGTACTAGCGTGTTCGATGCCGATTTTTTTACGCGGTCCAGCAGCGTCTTCAATTTTTAAAAAAGCATGCTGACATTTATTGTTTAAAAAATGCTGAATTTTTTGGCGAATTTGTTTACCTTGATAATCAGGGTCAGTAAAAATGATGACGCCATTTTTATCACTGGCGATTTTGATCAAGTTTAAAACTTTTTGATTAAGAGCTGAGCCATTAGTCGTAATAACATCGCACTTTAAAAATGATAAAAGTTTCTTTTTATCATTTTTACCTTCGACGATAATAGTTTCTTTAATTTTAATAAATATCACCTCCAATAATAATTTATTTTAGAACAAATAACTTTTCGGCATTAGCAGTTGTTTGTTTTTCAATATCAGCAATTGCAAGATTTTTTAATTTAGCGATTTTGGCAATTGTATAACTAATATTATTTGGGCTGTTAATTTTTCCGCGTATCGGTTCTGGTGCTAAATAAGGCGAATCAGTTTCAACTAACATATTACTTAGCGGTGTTTGTTTGACAACTTCTAATAATTCATCAGCGTTTTCAAACGTTACGATTCCTGAAAATGAAATATATAAATTTAGCGAAATGAATTTTTTCATCATTTCAACGCTCCCGTTGAAACAGTGCATTACGCCTCTTAATTTTGGATAAGTTGCCAAAATTTGATAAGCAACTTCATAAGCATCGCGCACATGAATGCTAACTGGTAAGTTTTCTTCTTTGGCAATATCTAATTGTTTTTTAAATACTTCAATTTGAATTTTTTTACTAGGAGCTGTTTTATAATAGAAATCAAGACCAATTTCTCCAATTGCAACTACACGTGGTTGTCGCGCCATTAAAGTTATTTGTTTTTCGATTTCATTATTTCAACTATCAGACTCTAGTGGATGAATCCCAACAGCAGCATAAATATTGCTATAGTTGGAAGCATTCTTAAGAGCATCTTTAGATTCTTCAAAAGATGCTCCAATATCAATAATATATTTCAATCCATTAACTTGGGCATTTTTAGAAATTAGTTCAACATCGTTATCGGTAAATTTGACACTGCATAAATGGGCATGGCTATCAATAATTCTCATAATGACTCCTAATCTTAATAATTCCGTTTTAACTATCTTGTCTATATATTAATTATACTAATTATTTGCCTAAATTATTTTCCTAAACAAAAACGTTTGAAAATTTCATCTAATAACGTCGTTTCATGAGCGTTTCCTAAAATGATTGATAAGTTGTTTCAAGCTGATTGTAAATCAGTTAAAACAACATCAGGTGTCATCAGTTCTTTTAGACCTTTGATCGCTTCTAAAATATCATATTTTACTTTAATTAAAAGTCCTAGATGACGTTGATTACTAACCATTTCATCGTTAGCGATATTGAAATCGGGCGTGATGAAACTATTTTTAATAATTGTTGGTAGTTTATTTAGTTGGTTGTTAATAGCACTGATCTGAATGATTTTTTTAGTTTTATAAAAATCATTCAGTACTTGACCTTGATGAAGATCAGTTTTATTCATAATAATTAAATGACGGTGCTGTTTTACGATATCGAATAATTTTGCTTCAGCAGCACTAACTTGGCCACTAAAACTAGTCGTTACGAATAAAACTAAGTCAGCTGTGTTTAAAATTTCATAACTTTTATTAATTCCTAAAATTTCAACTTTGTTATTAGTTTTACGAATTCCAGCAGTGTCAATTAAAGTCGTTACTAATCCATCAAGATTGAAACTGATTTCTAAGCGGTCACGAGTCGTGCCCGCGATATCAGTAACAATCGCTTGGTCTTTTTCTAAAATAGCATTTAATAATGAAGATTTACCAACATTTGGTAATCCAATAATGGCAATTTTAATACCTTGATAAATACTAGCAGCTTCTTTAGACCGAGCAATGATTTTACTTAACCTATCATTTAGGTCATTTAATTTAGTTAATAACTTTTTACTATCAATTTGTTCAATATCATCATATTCAGGATAATCAATATTAACTTCACAAATAGCAATATTAGTTAAAAGTTGATCTTGTAAAACTTTAATTAATTTTGAAGTTTTTCCCACGATGTTATTAATTTGTAATTGCGATTGCATTTTTGATTTAGCGTTGATTAAATCATTGATTGATTCAGCTTGCGAGAGGTCAATTTTATTATTTAGAAAGGCTCGCTTACTAAATTCACCTCGCGTGGCCATACGGGCCCCTAAAGCAATCGTCAGCTCAATAATACTATTAGTGACAACGACTCCACCATGACAATTAATCTCAACAATGTCTTCGCCAGTAAATGAAGCTGGATTTTGATAAAAGTGGATCATGACTTCGTCAACAAGGTGATTATTTTCGTCAAAAATCTTGCTATATTGGCAATGATTTTTGCGAAAGAAGTTACCTTTTTGATGCGTTAAGCGATTAATAATCCGCCTAGATTCGGGTCCGCTAATTCTAATAATAGCAATTGCTTGATTCATCGGCGCACTAGCGCTAGCAACGATCGTATCATTTATCGTAATCATAACTACCTCCACTTAATTTTAATTAGACTTATTTTATTAAAAAAACTAAATCAAACTTATTGACTTAGCTTTTTTTAATTAGTTTTTTTTTAATTAGTTTTTTTTAACTTTAGTGCGTTTTTTTAAGAAAACAAAGTGATTCATTAGTTGCGTTCCGATCGTAAATAGACCAGACGCTACTCAATAAATACTCATTCCGGCTGGAATAACGAAACACATTATAACCATCGCGGCTACCATAAAATAGATCATTTTGTTTTGCTTCTTAGCAGCTTTTTTAGCCGCCTCACTATGATCTTTACGACGAAGCTTGGCTAATTCCATCGGTAAGATAACTTGGATAACTTGGACGATTAAAGCGGGCACTAACATAATTAAATAAATTCAGTGGAACTGTGATAAACCAGATCATGAACTAACTGAGAAATATAAACTATGGAAAGATGTTGTTTTAATTAAAGGATTCCCCTCAATTACTCGTCACATCGTTAAGAAGAATGGCATTGTGAAGATTATTGGAACGATCATTGCAAACGGATTAATATTCTCCCGTTTGTAGAATTCCATAATTTCTGCTTGTTTCTTCTTCAACATATAAGGATTATCTTTATATTGCGTATATTTAGCATTAATAGCCGCAATTTGACCTTGTAGTTCTTGCATTTTATAACTTTGATTCATACTTTTGAAACTTAGCGCGTATTGTAAACTACGAATTAGTAGTACTAACGTTACGATCGTAACGATAACGGCGAAAACCCCAATAGTGCTAAAAGAATGTAATAACGCATTAGATGAAGCGAAAATTGGATAAACTAGTAATCCATATCAAGGACCATAATGTCATGCAGCTGCTCAACTCACGATTGGTCTTCACGTTTTTAAATGACGATCAGTATTTTTCTTAGCATATAAAAGATGTCTAGCGTTAATATTAAAAGTATTTAATTTATCACTAGTGTCTTTCGTAGAATCTCCTTTTGGAGATGCATGATAGACTTTTCCATTTTCATCATATAATGGCGCATTAACAGCAGTCTTTGATCATTTTTGATCTTGACTTGCTGTTGGATTATATTGAAATCCAGCCATTATTTTAGAAATGTTTTTATAACCGTTAGCATCTCTTTGGATAACACCATAAACTTGATATGCTGTCGCATCAGTTTTAGAATCATGTGTTTCTGTTAGAACGGCAACGATTGGATAATAACGACCAGTGTAGTCTGTGGGAAATTCAGTTTTATATTTATCATGAATAAAACTTAATACCCCGACAGTTTTACCATTTTCATCAAGCGTTTTCATATTGTCATTTAAAGCATTACGATATGAACTTCCGTTGGGATCAGAAATAATTTCCTTGTCCCCACTTTGATGAGCGATAATTGAAAACGGTTGAACTTTAGCAGTACTATGATAAAATTCAACTCCGTTACCAATATTATTTTGCGTTTTAAGTGCAAAGTTTTGACCACAAGCTGTTACTGTTAACATTAACAAAATCATGAAAAAAGATATTTTAATGATTTTTCAAGCCAGCTTTAAATATTGCTGTGGTGATAATTGTGGTTTTTGACCACCGTTATTAAATCAACTATATGGATTATTATTGGAATTATTAGGTTTCATTAATTTACCCTTTCAATTTTAAGTTATCAATGTTTATTTTAGCTTTCTTCAAAACTTCTGTCACTAACCTTATAAAAGAATCAGTATTTTCTTGAAATGAATTGTTTAAAAATTTTTTTCTTAGAATTACGACGACATCAACATTGCATTGTTTAATATTCACTTGTTGTATAATTGATCGTATTTGTCTTCTTAATTTAACTCTTTTAACGGCGTTACCTAATTTTTTAGAAGCGGTAACTCCAACGCGAATATGTTCTAAATGGTTTCTTTTATAATAAATAACATATTCGGCGTTAATTACTTGCTTAGAATTATTTAAGAGTTTTTGAAAATCCCAATTTTTTAATAATCGAAATTGTTTTTTCATAATATAATGACGACCTTCTTTTTTGTAATTTTGTAAAATTAAAATTTTTATTTAAAATATTACATTAAATAAAACGTGTTTTTATATATAAGTATTTAAAATTAAAAATTTAAACAGTTAATTTATGACGGCCTTTTGCACGACGTTTACGTAAAACGTTTTGTCCACTAGCGCTTGCCATACGAGCTCTAAACCCATGAGTTTTTTTATGTTTTGACTTATTCGGTTGGTATGTTCTTTTCATATTGATGCTCCTTTTAAGTAAAATTATAAATATTATTTAAAAATAAATAAATTTAAAATATATAGTTTTATGCTTAAAAAGTATATAATTTATATAATAAAAAGTCAATTAGTTTATTTTTATTTATAAATTAATGGTATAATTAAACTCCGGGGATGTACTGGATTCGACATGGCTTCACGGAATATTTTATGCAGTGGTCTCAGCAAACCTAAATGCTCGAGGTTCAACAAACGGAAACTCAAAAAAATTAACTGTTCCAACATTTATGCTAAATAACGCATCATCTTCAATGATGATGGCTGCTACAGCGTAACTTAATTCTTTTTAAAGAATATTAGGGAACCACACAGAATGTTTGTTCTAGGTCTTCTGTTGTGTTTTTATAGAACTAGCTTGATATTTCTCTTCGAGTATTAAAGCGAAATTTAGAAGATAGTTAAATTTTAAGTTTGTCTATATATCTTAAAACAAAACGAATTTTTGAAAATATTCTAAACTGTAGATGTAAAATATTATGTGGGTTGTGGACCCGGGTTCAATTCCCGGCATCTCCACCATTTTTTTTATTAATTTTTTTTTAGATTATAATTTAATTAAGAGGCAGGTGATAAAATAATATGAGTTTTTTAATGCGTACGATTTTATTAAATTTTTATTTTTTCACTGCTTTTGTATTTGTTTATATAATATTTAAAATTATCAACAATAAATTTGCTAATGTTATTTACAAGAAAAATTTATCGTTAATATTTTTAAGTATCATATTGAATTTATGATTAGTCTATATTTTATCATTAATTGGATCGGAGTACAACTCTGATAGAAATTTTGTCTTTTTGTTATACAATTTTATTTTTTTATTGTTTGTCATTGTCGTGGCTTTGTTTCTCAATCAATATTACACAATTGGGGTCACGATTGTTGGGATTATTTATATTTTAATTCATAATCAAGTTTATGGCATTTTGATTTTGATTCCTTTTCTTTTAATCTTAGGATTAATTATTTTTCAAAATGCGATTGCTAAAACTAGTAAAACGCTGATATGAAAAAATCGGGCTATCTTTATGTTTGCGATGATTGGGATTCCAATTACTCTAATAATGTTTATGATTATAGCTATTACTTATTATAATGTATCTTATCAACGGATCGATCTCTTAATTGTAGTTGTTATTTTTTGATCAGTTACTACTTTAGTTAGTTTACTAATGCTGAATTTTATTAATAAAGTATTCTTAAACTTAGATAATATTTATAATAATTCCTTATTTACAACAGCTGGTATTTTCCAATCAGGGATTGCTCCAAAAATTATTAAACATTTTTTACAAAGTGAAAAAGTCAAATTAGCTTATTTATTTGTTTTGCAATATCAAGATGATCATCATTATTTACAACATCATGATCACGATAAACTAGATTTGTCTAAAAATATCAAAGCTTTAATTGATATTTTTAAAAAAGAACTTGATCCGGAAAGTAAAAACAAAGAAGTTAAATTTAAAATTGATGAAAAACATTTTGCTTTATTATTAAAAGTTGATACTGTTAGTGATTTATCAAATAAATATTTCAGTAATTTTTTAATTAATCGCTCTAATGATGATGTGTTATTAAAATATCAACAAATTATTGATCGTTTTAATAAGAAATTAAAATTTAATCGCTTTAATTGTGGCGTCGCCATTTATGGCGTTCACAATTATTCGATTAATAAATTAATTGATTATGCAAAATTCGCAATTCATTTCGCCCAATTAAAAAAACTGAACAATAGCGTTCAAATTTTTAACCGTGCTAATTTGTTAACTTTTGATATTGAAAATAGCAAAATTGATAATTTAAAGAAACTCT
Organism: Mycoplasmatales bacterium; assembly: GCA_965237585.1. Classification (GTDB taxonomy): domain Bacteria; phylum Bacillota_I; class Bacilli_A; order Mycoplasmatales; family JABABV01; genus JABABV01. The sequence continues at coordinate 641,997 of OZ250146.1, forward strand.
TTAATCTTTATACTTATCCTAACAATATGAATCTTAATAAAATTGATAATAGTAAAGCTGCAATATTAATTTATAATATGAAAAATCAATATAAATTTAAAAGCATCTTTAACAAAAACATTAATAATGATCATTTGTTAGCTGATGATTTTAAACGATATTGTATTTATCAGAAATTGAAACAATTAGAAAATAATAATAAAATTGGAATTAGCACGTTGTTATTTGAATATCCATGACAAGTTTTTAATAGTTATTCATTTAATCTTAACGTAATGATTAATAATCTTTTAAAAACAGCCCCGAAGATTAAAAAGGGGTTTGTTTTTAAAATCAATTCTGATAATTATCAAAACGCTAGCTTAAAGCGCAATATTATTATTTTGCAAAATAATAATATTGAAACTATTTTAGATTTAACAGATATCAAAAATAATAAAAAAATTATTAAAATAGCAGGATTCTACTCAGCTAATGCTATTATTATTAATAAGCAGGACCAACTAAATATTAACGTTAAAAAAATTATTAAAAATAAAAATAAATACTACTACAACTAGGAGTTAAAATGAAAAACATTGTCATAAATAGTGATATTAGTAATAAAGCTTTGTTATCAATATTAATAACAATCGCAATTGCGATTGTCTTATTACCATATTTTATAAAATTAATATCATGATTTTTAAGAAGTAACAAATTTAAAAAACTAAAATCTGAAGAAAAGAAAATGATTCTCCACAATATTTGTATTGCGGTTGATGATTTAATCGTTAAAAAAATTGGGGCGATTATTACGATTGAACGTAAAATACCAGTTAAAAGCTTTGTTAATGCTGGTGAAGAAATTAATGCTGATATTAATCCAGCATTAATTACTTCAATCTTTCAAACGAAATCACCACTCCACGATGGCGCCATCATTATATCTGGTAATAAAATTACGTTGGCCGGAACTTATTATCGTGTTTCGACAAAGAAAATCGATAATAAGTATGGTACTCGCCATCGTGCTAGTCTAGGAATCAGTGAACAAACTGATGCTATAACAATCGTTGTCTCTGAAGAACGTGGTAAAATTAGTATTACTCGTAATAGCACGATTAAAGCAGTTAACAAAACTGATCTTTATACTTTTTTAGAATATATCTTTATTTAGAAACTGATTATTCAACGAGGAGGTTAACTTATGCAAACTAATCAAAATGATATCGAATTATTAAAAGAAGCTGTTTTATTACTAGATTTTCAAAATGTTCGTAAATATTTTGAAAATCATAATACTGCTGATGTTTCAAAATTAATTATTCGTTGAGGTGAGCAAGAAGTTGTTATGCTATTTCGTTTGTTATCAACTAAGAAATCAGCTGAATTATTTACTTATTTACCACCGATTTATCAAAAGAAAATTGTTGAGATATTAACACGAAAAGATATCGAAAAACTCTTGACCGATTTATACAATGATGACATCGTTGATATTTTAGAAGAGCTACCTGCTAATTTAACTAAAAAAATCTTAAGTTACGCTCCTAAAGAAGATCGTGATGTTATTAATAAACTGTTGAACTTTTCCGAAGATAGTGTTGGTTCAATTATGTCGGTAGATATGATACAATTAAAAAATACTGATACTGTTGCTCGTGCAATCAAAAAGATTAGAGATGCTGCTAACGCAATAGAAATAACTCATTATTTCTATGTTGTTGATAAAAAACATCGCTTAATTGGTTATCTCTTATCAGAAGATTTAATTTTAGCAACTAACAGTACTAAAATTACTAAAATTATTAGGAAAGACATTATCTCAGTTAATTCCCTTGATGATAAGGAAGGGGCTGCTAATGCTTTCAAATTTTATGATATGTCAGTTCTTCCAGTCGTCAACAAAGAAAATTGTTTAATTGGAATGATTACTTCTGATGATATTATTGATGTTATTGAAGAAGAAGCAACTGAAGATATTCATAAAATGGCCGGGATTAATCCTAGTGATAAGCAATATACCGAAATGAACACTATGGAAATTTTTCGTTCACGGTTCTTTTGATTATTATTATTAATGTTATCGGCCACATTATCACAAGCAACGCTTGATTATTTCCAAAGATGAACTAACAACATCACCGGTGTTGTTGGTCCCACAATTATGGCAACGACAATTACTGCTACTCTAGTAGCGATTGTGCCTGATCTAAGTGGGGCTAGTGGGAACGCTGGTTCCCAATCATCGACAATGGTAATTCGAGCACTCGCAATTGGCGATATTAACAAGACTGACTATTTACGCGTCTTTCTTAAAGAATTGAAAGCTGGGACTTTAATTGGTCTAGCATTGTTCGTCGCTAACTTTATTCGTCTATTACTTTATTACACTGTTCGAAACGGTAGTTTAAGTAATTTAGATATTTGGATTTCTTTAGCCGCCTCATTATCGCTATGGTTAGTTATCATCTTGGCGAAATTAGTCGGTGGTATGTTACCATTATTAGCTAGCGCTATTAATTTGGACCCAGCTGTAATGGCGGCGCCATTACTAACAACGTTAGTTGATGCTTTATCAATTTTACTATTCTTCTTAATTTCAATCGGAATCTTAAAATGATCAGGCGAAATCCCGATCCATCATTCGATAAAAACACTCGCAACTGTAGTTTTACATATACAAATCTAAAAATAAAAAATTAGGAGAACCAAAATGACACCACATATTAAAGCTAATAAAGAAGATATTGCAAAAATCGTATTAATGCCCGGAGATCCTCTAAGAGCAAAATTTATTGCTGAAACATTTTTAACAGATGTAAAATTAGTTAACCGTGTTCGTAACATGTTTATGTATACTGGAATTTATAAAAACACTCGCGTAACTATTGCTGGTTCAGGAATGGGTAACGCTTCAGCGGGAATTTATTCATATGAATTATTTAAATTTTATGACGTTGATGTAATTATGAGAATCGGAAGTTGTGGCGCTTATAGTGATAAGTTAAAAATTAAAGATATCGTCTTATCAGAAAGCGCTTATAGTGAATCAACTTATGCAAAAACTGCTTTTGGTATTCAAGAAGATATTATTTATCCAGATAAAGAGTTATTGGCAACAATTGAACAAGTTGCTCAAGAACAAAATATCAAAATCACTAAAGCTAGAATTCATGCATCAGATGTTTTTTATCATAACCAAGAGAATTACTGAAAACAAATTTTAGAAAACCATAACTGTGATTGTGTTGAAATGGAAAGTGTTGCTTTATTTTCTAATGCGAATGAATTAGGAAAAAAAGCAGCAACTTTATTAACAGTTTCTGATTGTTTATACGATGGTTCAACAACTACTCCAGAAGAACGTCAAAACACATTTACATCAATGATGAAACTAGCGCTAGAAACAGCTCTTAAATTATCATAAAGATTATTTTAATTTAAATAGAAATTAAAATAATGAACAATGGGGAAGGATTGTCAAATATGTTTAAATGAAAATCAACTAGTGAACTTAGTAATTTAGACAAACGCTGAGAACTAGCAGAAATTAAAATTAATAAATATTTACATCGTGTTTTCAAAAAAAACATGATTATCAATCCCGAAGATCATTATTTTGAAAAAAAAGATAGTTTCTATTTTAAAATAGAAATGCTAGAATCGTATAACTTCTATCTTAAAAACAAAGAAGTTATCGTTGAACAAAAACCATTATTCAGTAATGATAATGGTTATTTGATCATTAATTACCAAAACCAAACAGTAATGCTCAAAACTTCGAGCTATAAAGTTAATGTCGATATTTCGAAGTTATCTTTTCTGTCGCGTAACCGCCACATTGAAAGTGACGGTTACGATACTTTTAAACACAGTATTCACTTGACGAATATTTTTTCGACTGATACTGTTGTTTTCAAGTTTCTATCGATTGAACCGGTTAAAATCGCTATTCTATTACATATTATTATCAGAGCCTTGAGCGTTAAATCATTATATTTACATAAAATTAATAATTTTATTAAAATAAGGGGTTAATAATCGTATGATTAAAAATACTAAATCAAAATTAACAGTAACTGAATTAGTAAAAGAGTTTCATTTGAATGTTATTAGCGGTGAACAAAATATCGATAACACAATTCATATTATCGGTCTTAACCGTGGTGGTTTGGAATTGAATGGATTCAATTACTATAAAAAAGGTAGTAATCGTCGAATTTTAATTTTCGGCTCTAAAGAAGCCGCTTATTTAAAATTCTTAGATAAGGAAACGCGCATTAGTAATTTCAACATTTTAGAAAAACAAAACATTCCGGCAATTATTTTAGGTAAAGGCTTTAACGCCTTGAAAGAAATTGCCGAAATGAGTCATAATATTATTCCAATTTTAAAAACTCGCTTTACAGTAACGGAGATTTTTTCAAAGATTGGTTATTATATTGATTTTCGCTTAGCGAAAAGAACTAATATGCATGGTACTTTATTAAACATTTATGGTGAAGGCGTCTTGATTCTTGGCGATAGTGGGATTGGTAAATCAGAAATTACTTTGGAATTAATTCGCAAGAAACACTACTTTGTTTGTGATGATCGCGTTGACATTGTCAAAATCAATAAACGCTTATTAGGTTATGCTAATCCTTTAATTAAGAACATGGTTGAGATTAGAGGAATTGGAATTTTTGATATTACACAAATGTTTGGTGTTCAATCAGTGATCGAAGAAACTGAGATCAAACTGATTGTTAAACTTGAAAAATTTGATAAAAATGTTAGAATTGATAGAATAATTGAAAAGTTTCAAACAGAACAAATTTTAGGTCAAAAGATCCCCATAATTACGATCCCGGTTGCACCGGGTCGTAATTTGGCAGAACTGATTGAAGCTGCTGTTATTAGTTATAAACTACGTAAGAATAAAATTAATACGCTTAGTCTTTTAAGAAGAAGATTGAAGAAAGCACTGAAGGAGTCGGTATAAATTGTTAAATAGTATTTTATTAAATGCTCTGAGCGCACCAAAACCATGAATCGCTCATGATTCGGATAGCTCACGAGCAGTTTTCCATATTTTTGGAACAACAATTCACTGATATGGAGTTACGATGGCTTGTGGTTTTATTATTGCCATTACGATCGGTTACATAATGTGAATGCGTAAAGGATTAAATAGTTCGATTCTAGATTGATTTATTTTATTCACTATTCCCACATCAATTTTTGGAGCTCGTCTTTGATGATGTTTATCAAATCTAACTAATCCTGATTTTGATCATCATCAAATTTCCAATTGAATCAACTTAAGTAGTGGGGGCTTGGCGATCGAGGGTGGTGTTTTAGCAACTGTCGTTATGGCTAGTGGTTATTTTCACTACTGACGTCATGAAGTCGATTGACATGTTGCAATCGACATCATCTTACCAAATGTCTTACTAGGACAAATTATGGGCCGCTGAGGGAACTTTTTAAACGGTGAAGTCTTTGGACACGTAACGAGCTATGAAAGCTTAAAATGACTACCCGGTTTCATTAGAAGCGGAATGTATTTAACGACTGATGATGGCATCACTGCATATCGTCAACCTTTATTTCTATATGAGGGAATGATTAACTTAGTTGGTTACTTATGTATTTATGTTGGTTTACGCCAAATCAAAATGCGTAAACCAAACTGAATCCCTAATGGAGTAATTGGTTCATTATACTTTGTTTGATACGGAACTATTCGTGCTATTTTAGAGCCATTCCGTAATGAATCAGACATTATGCGTTGAGGATCTGTTTCAACTACAGAAATTATGTCAGCGATTTGAATCATCCTTGGGGTCAGTTTAATCGCTTATACTTATTTCAAACATTACAAGAACAAAAACAAGGCTGTTATCGCCCAATAATTATTTTATCGACTTAGACACTACAAACAATGAAATCAGAGGTTTTATCAATGCCAAATCAGAAAATATGAGATGTTATTATTATTGGCGCGGGCCCAGCCGGTTTAACAGCTGCTGTTTATACGTCGCGCGCCAATATTAAAACATTAATCATCGAAAAAGACGCCCCCGGTGGAAAAATGGTTAAAACTTGATCAATTGAAAATTGACCAGGTGAAGAAGAAATCAATGGGGCTGACTTAGCAATGAAAATGTATAACCACGCGATGAAGTTCGGAACTGAATATCATGGTGATGAAGTTTCAGAAATAAAACAAGAATCACCGTATCATCGCGTCGTTTGTAAAAGTGGGACAACTTTCTTAACAAAATCAGTTTTAATTGCTAGTGGCATGGTTGAACGTAAGTTAGGTGTTCCTGGCGAGTTAGAACTAGAGCATAAAGGCGTTTCTTATTGTGCTGTTTGTGATGCTGCACTATATAAGAACCAACCAATAGCAATTATTGGTGGGGGCGATAGTGCTGTTGAAGAAGCTAACTTTGTGGCCGGGTTTGCATCACATGTCTATGTTGTGCATCGTCGTCAAGGATTTCGTGCTAAACCACAATACTTAAAAAAACTTCAAGGTAAAAAGAATGTTAGTTTTATTCTTGATGCGATCGTTAAGACTATTAATGGTGAAGATGAAGTTAATAGTATTACTTGAGAGAGTACGATTGACAAAAAACGAATGAATTTAGAAATTTCAGCAGTTTTTCCCTACATTGGTCTAGACCCGGTGACTGGATTTGCTAGTGAGCAAATCCTGACACCTGATAAGTTCATTAATGTAAATAGTAAAATGGAAACTAACATCCCCGGTATTTATAGTGCTGGTGACTGTAATAAAAAGAATCTTTATCAAATTACGACCGCTGTTAACGATGGCGCTATCGCTGCTCAAACGTTAGCAAATTATATAGATACAATTAAATAAAAAATTTATGTTATAATTAAAACACTAAATATACACATTATACAGAGAGGAAGATTTATTAAAATATGAAAATTAAAAAGATATTTACAGGATTAGCGCTTTTTGGGGCAATGTCAGCAACTTCATTATCACTAGTTAGTTGTAGTCATAGTACTCTAAGTAAAATTAATGACAATTCCAAATATTTATTTGGTGGTCAAGGAATTTTCTTGTATGACGAAACCAAAAGCACTTGATCGACTGAAAAAACACTTGCATCAGGAAATTATATTATTGTTGTCGGTAATAGTGGAGACCGTGATACATGAAGAATGTTATTTGATAATAGCACTAAAGGAACTTTTCCAAGTAATGCTTATGAAACTAGCGTTTTAAAACCACAAACACCAGTTGGTTTTGGTGGTGCTTTAACAAGATTTTTATCATCAGCGAATGCTGATGGTACAACTCACGGTAAATGATTAAGCGATAATCATATCAAAATTGCTTTAATGGAATATAAAGCTAGTCGAAATAATGATAATGCTTCATCATCAAAATCTGACTACGCTACTAAGTATGTTAAGATCGTTAAAGAACTACACGCTAACGAAAGTGGTAGTTTAGCTTTCTTCAAAGGTTCATCAGTAGTAACATCTGATAAAGATAAACATATTGATCCTTCAAAAGGACAATTTAATTTATCAACTCCAGCCGCTAATAACTATAATAATTTAATTGAACAATTAAAAAATATTTATAGTATTAAGTAAAGTATTAAAAAAAGCAACTTCAATAAGTTGCTTTTTTTTATGCTTTGTTTAATTTTTTATATGCTTGTTTTGGCCAATTGGGTTAATTGTTGATTATTGATGAGTTTGGTGATTGATTGGTCCAAAACAGAGTTCTAAATAGCTCGTTGTGATATTTTTCTAATTGCTGTTTTGGATGTTTCAACTTAGATTTGATCCGGAATAAACAACTGTTATTCCGACTAGATCAATACTGTCATATTCTGATATGCCACTAACTTTGAAAATAGCTTGGTTTTTTTGGGCATTTAATAATTTTGAGAAAGTTGGCACAACGCCGTCTTTATCGGGTGCGATCATTTTTGGTTTGTTGCTTAGGTTATTAGTGTCAAAAATTTCATTATTGACTGCTAAATAACCTAATGGTCCTAGTAAAGCAGAAATATGAGTCGTACTGAAAGTGACTCCATTTAGAGCATCGATAGACTTGTGATTGTTCGCTAAAAAGTAGTTGTTTGGTCCTAATGCGTTACGTCAACTAGTCGACCCTTTTGAGTTAGGTCCTTTGACTATAATTGATGCATTAAGCACTAAGCTTTTATTTTTGTAAGATTGGTTATTAAGATTGGCGTTGTTGGGGTTGGCGATTGCTCCATAAGGACAATAGCCATTGAAATCACTTTCTATTGGTTCCCCAAATTCACCAGCTCTGTTAGGCTTCATAATGTAAGTGTGTCCTTTGACCCCAGTTGATATCATTTCATAAGCGTTATTACCTGAGGCGTCTCCCATATAACTATAAGTTCAAAAACCTTCGCTTTTTGTTCCTGACACTTTTACCTGATCACCAATTTTATAATTTTTATTAGATAGAAAAGCAAGATTAGTCGCTATTCCTGCTCGATTAGTATATGAGGTTTCATCAAATAGTTGTTGGTCGGTTCCACCGACAACAACATAAGCTCCAGTATTACTGGCAACTGCTGCTGTTACTTTATCTGTTGAACCATTTTCTCCAAACTGAATTCCTGGAGTAGGAGCACCTAAAACATTATTAGTGATAGTGATATGATCAATATATCCGGCAGTGTAATAAGCTCAGATATTTTTATGATTGGGGGACATGCTAAATCCTAAACAGATGTTTTTTCCTGGATTTAGCATTCCTGATTTATAACTCGTGATTTTTAATTGTCCCCCATTATCATAGATATTTTTCAGTTGTGCAATATCTGCTGCTGTTTCTTCAAATATTCCCCCACCATTATCATTACCAACTGGTCTAGTTTGGGCTCAATAAAGATTATCTTTATTATCTAATTGGAAACCATTAGCTTCGACTCCTGGTTTCCGATTATCTAATTTTCCACTAAATAATATTGGAGCAATTGTTGTTTTTGCTTTTGAGCCGGTTCCTGAAGCGGCTGTTCATAAATCATTACCAGAATTGCTTCCTGGTTTTGAGGTTTCTTTTCCTAAACGAGCAACTCATAAGTCACCTAATGAAGTTGCTCCAGCAGCATATCATTTTTGATATTGTTCTCGTGGATTGTCTTGTGTATATATTCCTCTATCTGGTAAATGATTAACGCTAATGTAGGCAGTATTATTTGCTCATACTATTTGAGCACTATCAGCTGAAATAGTTGGTTTTGAAGCATCTGCTTTAAAACCAATTAAAGTTTTATCACTTTTGTTAGTCAGGTTAGATAATGCTCAAGTAGTTCCATTATCATAGCTATATCAAATTCCATTATTAGCTACACCAATTATTTGACTTGGTAGATTAGGGTTGATCGAAACGCTTAGTCATGTTTGGGGTAGATTAGTAGTCATTACTGTTCCATTAGGATCAGTTCCCAAAACAAAGCTACTCTTTGTTTTGACAGAGTTACCTCATTGGGGATTTGTTCTATTGAAGTAAGCGGTATTATTTAAATTGTATTTAATTGTTGATAATAGACTCTCCATAGTTGAACCATGACGTTGTTTAATATCAATTGAGATTTGACCTAAAAGCGATGATGCTGGTTCTGCTGTTATTGATGATGAAGTCGAGAAGCCTTTATTATCATATTCAATTTTAATATTAGTTGGTGATGTATTGTCGTTTTGAGTAACTGTTACTGTATTTTTTATTGATTGTGTTGGATCGGGAGTAAAGCTAGCAAATAAATATAAATGTTTAAAGTAGTCAGTTGAAATATCTAGTTTCTCTGCTTTAATGATTATTGCTGCTTTAGTAGTAATATCATTAATCGATATTGAATATTCTTGTTTTGATTGTGTTATTTTAGCAGTTTCTTTACGTTTATCTGCCAGTACTTCAACAACTGCTTGTTGAAGTACTGCTTGATATATATTAGTATTATCTGTTTTTGATCCGCAGCTAATAATTGCTAGTGAGCTGATGCCCGATAACAATAATGCACTTGAACTAATTAATAATTTAGAAATAATTTTTTTCATATATTCACTTCCATTTTAATCTTTGTTTAATTATAGTACTGCTTTCAATATATATGCTATATATAATAATTTTATCATTTATTAAAAAAAGTTTATTAAAAAAAATATAAATTAATCATGATAATTAATTTATATTTTTTAATAGTTATTAAATTTGGTAATTAATTTTTATAATATATTCAAATTAATTAATAAATTTAGTTGGAGCAGTTCAAGTTAGAGCTGAACCTTTATATTTAATTGTTAATCCTGATAAAGAGATTGAAGATGTTCCTGTTAATCCAGCTGCTAAGAAAGTAGTAGTGATACCAGGAGCTGTTCCTGAATCTGTTACTGCTGCTGGTACGATTCCTACTGCTGATGTAGCAAACATTGTTTTTGTAGCTTTTGAAACATCACTAACATCATAAACTTGGTTCCCAATAGCCATCGTAGCATAGTTACCTGAGACAGCTGATAGTGCCCCTGTGTTGCTATAATCACTAATAGTATCCATTGTAGAATGGTTAGCTGGGAAGAAGTAAGTTGAAGAACCGACTTTTCCAGTTGCGATCGCAACTGGTTGTAGTACTAGTCCTTGACCAGTATGGCTTCCATTATCTGGATTAGATAAAGCACCAATTGGTACATACCCGGCGAATGCTCCTGTTGTAGCAGGAGTTAATTCTCCAGATGTATTGTCGGGATTAATGATAAATGTTGCTCCGGCAGATCCAGTAGATAAAATTTCATAAGCATTTTTACCTGATGAGTCTCCCATATAACCATAAGATCAGTATCCGTTTTGAATTTTTTTATCTGTTTTACTATATATTTTGTCTAATTTATTGTCGTTCCCTTTAAATCCTATGTACTTCATTGTTCCGGCTCTGTTTCCACCTGCGGCTCTAGTATCACCGATAGTAGCTTGAGAAGCTATCTCAACATATAACCCTGTGTTACTTGCAACAGCAGTCATATTAAGAGTGTTATCATTACCGACTCCTGGGAAAGTTACTTGAGTTCCTGCAGGATTTAATTTGCCGTTAGCGATAGTGTAATGTAGAGCTACTCCTCGACTCCCATATAATCAAATATTTTTACCATCAGGTGACATTGTTGCACCTTGGGCTTTTACTTTATCGCTAGTGTTTCCCGGAACATCTCTTCCGGCTTGTATTGTTGAACTGAATGAAGCTTTTTGCACTAAATCTCCAGAACCACCATCGAAGGGAACGGCATTCGTTTGATTACCACCGTTCATAACAGAAGCATGTGCTGTAATGTCAGCAAATGTTTCCTCTTTAACTCTACCGTAACTTACAAGTGATGTATCTTCTATTACTCTTGGACTTGTTCCTCAGAATAGATTTCCATCTTTATCTACAAATGCGCGATTAGCTAAAAATCCACCGCTTTGTTGATTCCCAACATGGATAGCAGACTTACCAGTTAAAATTGTTGGTGCAAGTGTTACTGGAAGTTTATCTGATACTTGATAAAGATCATTTTTGGCACCAACTTTTGCTCCTTTATCTCCTAAACGAGCAACTCATAAATCACCAACTGATGTATTATTACTTTCAAAGTAACTTGTTTGTCCATCAGGTACGTGAGTAGTGCTTATGTAAGCTGTGCTACCATGTCATTGAATGCTAGCGTGTTGAATATCAACATATCTTTGTATACTACCTTGAAATGATTCGTTTGGTACAGGTCGCGGAGCGTTGATTCCTGTTGTTTGGAATCCTGATATAGAACTTCGTGTTACACCTCGATCATAGGTATTTCCACCTTTAGCAATACCAGCTTGGTAGAAAGAACTTGTTCAAGTTTTTCCAGAATCAGCACTATATCAAATTCCGTTAGTGGCAACTCCGATTAATTGTGTTGGGTCAGCAGGATTATTAGATACTGCTAATCATTGTTTAACAGTTCCTGCGGCAGCTATTGCTAATCCGGTAAAACCATTCTTAAATGTACTTACTTGTGCTGCTGGATCGGTTCATTTAGAATTTGTTTTATCAAAGTAAGCAGTATTGTTTAAGTTATAATCGATTGTTGTTAATAATTTTTTCATTACTAGTAAATGACGTTGTTTAATATCGATTGAGATTTCACCTAAAAGTGATGATGTTGGTTCCCCACTTGTTGATGATGTCCCTGCGAATCCTTTGTTATCATAATTAATAGTAATGCTTGTTGGGCGTGAGCTACTATTTTGAGTAACTGTTACTGTATTTTTTACAGCTTGATTTTTATCTTCTGTAAAACTACCAAATAAATATAGATGTGTAAAGTAGTCGGTTGAAATATCCAGTTTGTCTGCTTTAATAATTGCTGCTGCTTTTGCAGTAATATCACTAATAGACATGCTGAAGTGTTGTTTTGTAGTAGTTATATTAGCTGACTGTGTTCGCTTATCAGTAATAACTTGTCCAATAGCCTGTTTTAGAACATTCATATATTTGGACGTATTGTCATCAGAAGAACCACAACTAACGATTGAGAGCGATGATGCTCCAATTGCAGCCAAACTAGCCGTTCCTACTAATAAACTAGATAATAGTTTTTTCATATTTTCCTCCATATATTTTGAAATTAATTTCTTATTTTTATTTAATGTAAACTTATTCGTATTTTTATTTTTTATTTTTTGCCTATCTTTTCCTATAACTATATATAAATATTATATTACATATTACCTAATTTAAACAACAAATAATTTTATTCCCCTATTAATATTTAATATTAAGTTATCAAAAATGATATTCAAAAAATAAAAAGATATTTCAATTAGTATTGATTATATATAGAATTATCCATTTATTGGATAAATTGATAATTCTTAAAATGTTGATAAAACGATGATATTATTAATTAAATTTGATATAATATAAACCGGTGATAACAAATGAGATACTTATCAATAATTTATGGTAATTGTGAAAATAGTAAACAAATTACTTGTAACTTACTAACAGCTAATGGTTTCCAAGAAACTAGTTATGCTGAATGAAACGATAATAAAACGATAAATAAAGGTTATATTACAACGCCATTAACGCGTGATCAAATCATTGAAATTAAAAAAAATACTAGTTATAGTTATAAATCAATTTATTTAATTGACCGTCATATTAAATGAAACTTTAATAATCTTGAATTAGATATTAGAGATGAATTAAGAAATAATGTTGATACGACTTATATTAATGATGCTAATATCAAAAAGATTGTAAAAATCTTTTTTGATATTGAATCTTGAAACAAACCACTTCTAATATTTAAATCTTTCGGATTTAAATATGGGATTATCCAAGATTTAGACATGATCTTTAATGTTAGAATTTTACCAAATCCTTATTGAAACGAAAGTCTTCGTCATATATCTGGTGAAAACCAAGAAGTTGTTGATTTTGTTTTAAAAGATGATTTTGCTAAAAACTATTGTCAACAAATCAGTTTAACAATTAAAGATTTCTTAGCGAAATCTTTAATTAAAAGTAATGGTAAACATTTATGAGTAATGGCACTAGCTTGTACTGGTGGAATGCATCGTTCAGTTGTAAGTGCTAATCTAATATCAAAAGAATACGCTAATATGAAAGATAAATATAATGTTATTGTTTGACATGATAATTTAAATAAAATTCGGGTGATCTAATTATGAAAATCAAAAAACCAAAAATCGTTGTTATCGGTGGAGGAACTGGACTTTCAATTTTACTATCAGGTATTAAAGAAATTAACAATATTGAACTATCAGCAATTGTTACTGTTTTTGATAACGGTTCTTCAACTGGTGTTTTAAGGCGGGAATTTTCAATTCCCGCCGTTGGTGATATTCGTCAAGTTATTAGCGCTCTATCAACTAATAAAAATATTTTAAGTAGCTTAATGACTTATCGTTTTAAGAATAAAAATAGTAATTTGGATAATCATTCACTAGGTAATTTAATTATTACTGCTCTAATCGATATTCAACAAGACTTTAAAAGCGGTATTGAAGCATTATCAACTGCGCTTAATATTGTTGGTAAGATTATTCCTGTGACTGATAAACCAATCCATATCAACGCTAAAACGATAAATGATAAAATCATTTATGGTGAATCTAACATCGGCAATAGTAAAGAACCGTTAAAGACGATTTTTTATAGTGCCGATGTTAAAGCTAACCCAGATGCTATTTTAGCAATCAACGAAGCTGACTATATCATTTATGGAATTGGTTCTTTATATACATCAATCATTCCCAACATCGCTCTAAAAGACATCAAAGAAGTCTTGCGGATCACAAAAGCAAAACAAGTTTATGTTTGTAACATTATGCAAGAAAAAGGCGAAACGTTAAATTATGATGCTCAAGACCATATCGATGCGATTGAATCGCATCTAGATAAAAAGGTTATCGATGTCATAATTGCTAATTCAACGTTTATTCCTGATCGTATTATTAAAAAGTACGAAGTAATGCAACAAAAAATTGTGCCAATTACATTACGCAATCGTAAGATTCGCGTAATGCGAGAAAAACTAATTAAAATTACTAAAGATGATGTTATTCGTCATGATCCCCTATTAATTAAAAAAACATTTGAAAAATTAATTTTTAATTAAATTAACGAGGTGTTAACATAATGCACTTTTCATTTTCGGCAACTGCCAAAACAGAAAGTATTAAATATGATATGAGTAAAATCCAATTAAAATATTTTTTAGCTGGGTTTTTTCTTGTGCATGGTAGCACCCAAATTACTAAAAATCTTAATAATATGCATTTAAATAGTACTAATGCAACTATTATTAAAGAAATCTATAAAAAGTTTAATCATCATTTTCCAGATTTTAAAACTAATATATCAGTTTTAAAAACTAGAAAATTCAAAAATAATAATATTTATTCTTTAGAAATTGAAAATGGTTTAGTTTTTTTTGATTTATTGTTTGGTTTTGATTATCGTTATATTAGTGAAAATTTTTTAATTCCTAAAAAAATTGAACACCAAGATTATTTAAAATATTTTATTAATGGTATTTTTGTCGCTAATGGTTCGGTTTCACGACCTAATTCAAAATTTTATCATTTAGAATTCAGCATTGATAATATTTTACTAGCTGATAAAATTTTAATTAAATTAAAAAAATATTTTCCTAATTTTAAAATTTTAGAACGTAAAAATCGGGCCGTCTTTTATATTAAAAAAGCTAACGATGTTAGCGATTTCTTAAAATTTATTAATGCTCCTAATATGGTAATTTTATTTGAGAATAGTCGAATATCACGCGATTTCATTAATTCAATCAATCGCTTAAATAATTTTGATATTTATAATCAAGAAAAAATCAATAGTGGCTTTGCCCGTCATTTAATCATTATTAAACAATTACAAGCACGCAACTTAATTGATGATCTTGATTCTAAATATAAAAATTTTATCAAAGTTAGAATTGATAATCCCGAATCTTCACTAGTTGAATTAAGTGATATCATGAATCAAAAATATCAATCAAACATTACTAAGTCTGGTCTCAATCATTGAATCAGACATTTAAAAAAAATTAGTTCTCAATTATAAGAACTAATTTTTTTTAATAGCGATTAATTCTGCGATCAGATTTCTCTTTTAACAGATTACGCTTATCGTGTAGTTTTAAGCTTTTACCAAGGCCAATTGTTACTTTAACTAAACTGCGTTTGTTAAAGTAAAGTTTCAATGGCAACAAGACTAATTGTTGTGTTTTAATTAAATAGTTTAATTTAATAATTTCTTGTTTGTGTAATAACAAAGGTCGTCTTCGCATTGGATCTATTGGAATATAATCAGCCGCATATTTGTAAGGGTTAATATGCATATTAACGATCTCTGCTCGTTGATTTTTGATCGTTACATAAGCATCGATAATACTAACTTCGCCCCGGCGTAGTGATTTTATTTCTGGTCCATTTAAAGAAATTCCAGCTTCATATTGTTTAATTATTTGATAATTATGAAAGGCTTTTTTATTACTAGCAATTCGCATAATTAATTATTTCTTAATGACAATGTCGCTGGCGTTAAACTGACGTAGTTTAACTCCAGCTGCTGCTAGCATTTTTTTACTAGCTTGAACAGCTACTAAGCCAGCATATTTATCTGAATCATAAACAATATTACTAATTCCACTTTGAATTATCTGTTTCGTACATTCGTTACACGGAAATAAAGTTACATACAAAACAGCATTATCTAAATTAGTAACGGCGTTTAGAATAGCATTAGTTTCGGCATGAACAACATAAGCGTATTTAGACTCTAATAAATCATCTGATGGTTCCCAAGAAAATTCATCATCACTAATACCGCGAGGAAACCCATTATAGCCAACTCCAATGATTTGGTTTTTGCTATTAACGATACAAGCGCCAACGCGAGTACTAGGATCTTTTGAGCGTTGCGATGATATATGAGCAATGCTCATAAAATATTGATCTCAACTAATATATGATTTACGTTTCATAATTACACCTCTTGATTATTTGTAATAACAATTACTTTTCAACTTTAGGGGCACGTGAAATAAGTTTAATCCCAGTTGGTTTTTTGTTCTCCGTTGTTTTTGGACTACCAAAAACACGGTTTTTCTTCAAGTTAGGGTTAATAGTCATATCTGTTAATTCTAAATCAATTTTACCCTCAGCACGGTCAGCACCAACAACGACAACTTCAATAATTTGTCCTAGTGAGAATGTGCGTTTTGTATTCATTCCAATTAATTGTAATGAATTAGGAATGAATTCATAGTCATCATCTGTTAGTTTAGTGCTGTGCACTAAACCATCGAATAATGAGTTGATTTCAACAAAGAAACCAAAACTATTAACTGATGCGATGATTCCGTTGAATTTTTTACCAATATATTGTTCGAAATATTGAGCTTTTTTCATATCATTAACAGCACGTTCACATTCAACTGATTTTACTTCAGTTTCACTAATTTGTGTCGCAATACTATGAATCTCTTGTAACATTTCTTCTTTGTTAACATTATCATTTTTGTCAAATAGGTATTGACGTAATAGACGATGAACGATTAAATCGGAATATCGTCTAATTGGTGATGTGAAATGAGTATAATCTTTTAATGCTAATCCATAATGACCAATTGGTTTTTCACTATATTTAGCTTTTTGCATCGTACGTAATAATAAAATTTTAACGATATGAGCAATTGGTCCTTCTGGAAAATTATCAACTAGTTCTTGAAGTTCTCCTGAAGTTGGTTTTTGTGGTAATGTTTTTGTATTGATTCCAAAAAATTTAATCATTTTAACAAAATCGATAATTTTTTGTGGTGTTGGTTTTTCATGGATTCGATAAATGAATGGTAGTTTTTTACTATGAATTGCATGAGCAATCGTTTCGTTAGCACTAACCATTAAGTTTTCAATTAATTGTTCTGCTTTATCTCGTGGATAAGCTTTAATTTCAATTGGATTACCGTTTTTATCAACTTTAATTTTAGCTTCTTGAAGATCAAAATCTAGTGTTCCATTATCATGACGTTTTTTCGTTAAGATTTTTGATAACTCTAGTGCTAATGTTAAAGTTGGTAATACTGATTGGTGATCACTTAGAACTTCATCGCTAGCTTTTTTATTGAATATTGCATTAACATCATCATAGTTTAATCGCTTAGTTGTTTTAATGAATGCGGGAAAAATATCATAATTGATAATTTTTCCTTGATTATCAATTTCCATTTTACAACTAACTGTTAAACGAATCACATTAGGATTTAATGAACAAATTCCATTAGACAAGATTGCTGGTAACATCGGAATAACACGATCGACTAGATATGTTGAATTACCGCGTTTAAGCGCTTCAATGTCTAATGGACTACCAGCAGTCACATAATGAGAAACATCGGCAATATGAACTCCTAATTCGAAGTTACCATTATCTAATTTAATTAAACTAATAGCATCATCTAAATCTTTAGAATCTTTACCATCGATTGTTACTAGAATTTCTTTAGTTAAATCACGACGAGTTTTGGGCTGATCTGTTATTTTTGGCTCTCGGCCTAAATCAGTTGCCTCTTTCATCGCTTCACTACTAAAGTTCATTCTAATATTATGACGATATATTTGTGATAGAATGTCGACTCCGGGATCATTTTTATGACCTAAGATCTCTTTAATTTTGACCTGAACTGTCCCATTCTCTAAATATTTGATAATTTCACAAGTTACTTTATTACCATCAACAACTTTTTCAGGATTTAGAATTTGAAATTCTGGCATAAATTTATTATCGTCTGATTGTAAGATTACTTGACCTTCTTTTTTGTAGACTAAGCCAACAACGATGTTGTTGGCACGTTCAACAATTCTAATAATACGCGCATCAATTTTATCTTTTTGATAAAAAGATACGAACGTTTGATATTCAACATGATCGCCATTGTAAGCACCTTTGATAAAATCACGCGCTACAAAATAATCCGATCCATCATTTTCATCCTCAACATCAGGACTAATGAATCCAAAGCCTCTTTTATGAATACTGATTTTTCCAGTTCCAGTTGTAAGCACTTTTAACAGTACAAAATCACCCATTTTATTTTTAATAATTTCGTTTTCTGCTTCTAAAATACTAGTGGCACGACGAATGTCACGAAATTTGAAACCTTCTTTTTCAAAGATTGTTGCTAGTCTTCCTAAACGAGACGGACGATAAAAGCTACTTTGCATATGTTTAAGAATCAAGTCTTTAAGTTTATGAGTATTATTGTTAATTAACATTATTTTCTCCTTCAAGGTAGTTTATTATTCTTTCAATGATAATCCATTAATAACACTTAAAAAAGGCTAAGTATTTTTACTTTAGCCTTTTTTAAATATTAAGCGACGTATTTTTTAACTAATAGAGCAAGCAGAATAAAGACAAAAGCAAAAAAATATGTTAAATTAGTTATTAATTTATCATAACCACGTTCTTTTGTTTTACCAAATAAGTCAATTTCGTTAGAACCCATTAAAGCTCCCGATACCCCTTTGGCTTTACCAGCTTGTTTTAATCCTAGATAGACTAAAATTAAAGATGTTATAAATAACGAACTTACTAAAAAATCTTTCATTTTATATTCTCCTTCTATTTATATTTAGCATTATTATAGTAGTTAATACATTATACAGCAATTATCAATATTCAACTTAAAAAATATACAAAAGTTATTATTGATGATGTTATTATGTTGAATATTTTTAATTTTTCTTTATTTTTGAAGAATTTTGTTGTTAACATTTTAATTAAAAATATTGTTGTTATTACAGTTATTCCTAATGAAATTCAAGAAATCGTATTATCATGGTCGACGGCCTTGAAAATGTTTGATTTTTTGTAAGCGGCATCGGCAAAAAATAAAATACTAAAATTAAAAATTTGAGATCCAAAGATTGCACTCATGGCCATTGAGATTAGACCTTTATGCATTAATAGGAATAATGATAATATTTCTGGAGCAGCCATGATTCAAGATAATAGCGTTCCTCCAATAGTATGTGGTTCAATATTATAGCCACCATCACTAAAAGGTTTAACCATGATGTCAGCAGCTGAGTTTAATATTAGTGATCCCATAACTAATATTAAACTATAGATTATTAAAGTTAAAATTGTTTTTTTAATTGAAACATTGATTGGATGTTTTTCATGGTCTTCTATTGGATCATTCTCAGTTTGACTATTTTCATTTTTTTCTTCGAATCAAGAAAATAATAAAAATAGTAAATAAATTGCAATTAAGATAATTGGTAATAATCCAATATTAAATTTAAAGATTTTAATATTTAAATTTAATCCGGCAAAAACAAATATTGAAATAGTAGCACTAATTATAAAAATAGCTCATACTAGAAGGCGATTGTATTTATTTAGATTATTAAAAATAAAAATCTTTAGAAAAAATAAATCACAGACAGCCGTCATTGCCATATTAAACATATTAGACCCCAAGATATTGCTAACAGCAATATCGGGGTGATTAGTAGATGATTGAAAGATTGCGGTTGTTAATTCCGGAATTGATGCTAAAATTGCTAATACAAAAATACTAATGAAGCTACTAGCAACTTTACTATGCTTTGTAATTATCGTACTATACTTTACTACTTTAACTGCTGCTCACATTACTGCTGCCACAAAAATTAAAAAGAATAATCAAAGCGTATATTTAGTAGTTAGAAAATCGATTCAATTTGATAAAAAATTCATAAAAGACCTCTTTTAATTTTTGTTAGATACGTTAAGTCATTAATACTATATAATTAAATTATATTAAATTATATTAAACACGTATTAAATACGCATAAATTTAGGTGAAAAAATGTTAAAAAAACTTTGAGAAAAACTCAACTTTAGTTATAAATTCAAAATCCATGCGATTGAAGCTAACAAATTAGCAAAAATCGTTTATAACGAAAAATGAACTGTAATCGATGTTCGCCCCGCAGCTGAATTCAAAACTTCTCATATTGTTTTGTCAAAAAATTTAAATATGATTAGATTTCAGAAAAAATTTCACAATTTTTTCAGTAAAAAAGAAAAGGTTTTATTAGTTTGTCGCAGCGGTCGCCAAAGTCACGCTATGGCACTATTTCTACAAAAAAAAGATTATAACAATATTTACATATTGAAAGATGGTTATAATAATTTAAAATTAAAAAACTATGATTTTATTATTTATTAAAAATAATCACTTAAAGTTAATTGTTTAATTCAGAAGAAAGATTTTTTAAAAGTGCGTACTTCACTATTAGTATCTAGATGAATGATCCCAAAAGTTTTTTTATATGATGCTGTTCAATTTCAACTATCGATATAGCTTCATAAATGCACTCCAAAACAATTTGCTGAATCTTTAATAGCTGCTTTAATTTTAAGCAAATGTTCTTCAATATAATTAATGCGATATTGATCTTGAATAATTTTATTATTATCAAGATTTTTATTTTCATTGATTGCACTAATCCCAATAGCGGCAACGTACGTTGCCATATTGGGATAATTGTTTTTAATTAACATTAATGCATCATAAATTCCTTGAGCATCAAAATCATTACTTAAAAACTTTTGATCGTTCGTTAAATAATTGATTATTAAATCATGGAATAATTGATCTTTATAATTAGTTTTGATTTTTTCGCTATTGACGAACTTATGATTAAAATAACTAATTCCTAAAAAATCAATTGCGTTAATATTCCTCAATTGATTTTTTAAATTATCTAGATCAATTTTTATTTTAGCTTGTACTAATAGCTGTTCAAAATTAAAATTAAGCTGACCTTTAATAATTGCATCAGTAAAAAATTGATAATTAAAGACATTGTATAAATCAGCAATTTGACAATCTTGGGGCGATTTTTTATTAGTTGGTTGTAATATTTCTAGTCTAACAACAACCCCAATTTTACCTTGGTGGTTGTTGTTACTATGAAATTTCTTAACTACTAACTTATGGGCTAGCGTAATGTTAATCATACTATTAAGAGCAATTTTATAATCATCAATCGCTGGATAAATTAGTTTATTAATATATTGGTTTCTAATGAATAGCATCGGTTCATTGAAAGTAATTCATTGTTTAACTCGATCACCAAATAAGTTGAAACATTTTTCAGCAAAAAATAGATAATCATCAATTACTTCAGGATTGTTTCAACCACCTTTATCCATTGCTCATAAAGGCATATCAAAATGGAAAAGATTAATAATGGGTTTAATACCATTATTAATCATTTTATTAATCATATCATTATAAAAAGCAACTGATAAAGGATTAATATTTTTACCATCAGGGATTAAAAAAGTTCATTGGATCGAAGTTCGCAAAGAATTAAAATTTAATTCTTTGGCTAATTTAATATCAGCTTCATAAGCTTGTAAAAAGTTATTTCGAACATAAGTTTGTTTGTTGAAAATTTGGGGTTGTTCCATAAATCAATAATCTAAAATTGATAATGATTTATCACGACCAATTCCTTCAGTTTGGGGACCTGAGAAACTAGCGCCTCAAAGAAAATCTTTCACCATAATATTACCTCTTATTTAAGTAATTAATTTTGTTATTTATAAAGTATATTATAACAAAATTAAATAATTTAGACTAATCTTGTTTTAGTAATTATTTTTATTCATGATTGATGAATTTGGAATCACTTTTTAAAATTAATTTTTTAAAGAGAACATCGATAAAATAACCAGCAAAAATAATTACAATAAAAATAATTAAAGTGTAGTCTAGAATAGCATATGTTGAAGTTCAACCACCTTTTTTAAAAGTATTAACAACATTAACAGTTAATGAAATTACTGGTACAATGATGAAAAAGGCTGCTCCAATAATAGCGGAAGTTTTAAATAATCGAACTTTATTAGTAATTACTTTATTAGTGTAGCGATTAATGACTGCGAAAATGAAAATTACCCCAATCATGAATAACATAATTGCTGTTTGTCAATTCGAAACAACATCGATAAAGTTAAGCGTTCTTTTAAAGACGAAATGACCGATCAAGAAACTAAAGATGATTGCGCTTAAAGATAATAGAAATAATATTTTTCCAGTTCCTCTAGGACTGCCATTTTCATTTTTTTGAATGAAAGTTTTCTTTCATGGAAAATAATAAGGAGTGTCAACCGAGTCACTAACCATTCTCATTCCTCCGGTAGTGAACCCATTAAGTGAACCTAGGGCAGCAATAACAACTGATATATCGATAATTTCATGAAATCAAAATGGAAATGCATTATGAGCAAAATAAATTACTGAGCCAGTATTTTCACCCGGAACTATTCCAGCAAACGTTCCCGCTGTTTTTGAAAACAGCGCAACTGAGATTAAAGCGTAGAAAATAATTATACTGACAACTCCAAAGATAACTACTCTTGGTAGGACCTTATTGGCATTACGTACTTGACGTTTAATAGAAAAGACATAATAGAAACCATCAAAGGCATAAAAGACTGCTGGTAGCGCTAAAATCATTCCTAAGAATCCATGGTTTTTAACAACCTGGCTATGAACGACAATGTCATCACTGTGGAAATTACTAATTGAACTAGTAATCAATCCGGCAAAGACTACGACAATCAAAGGAAACAGTTTAAAAAATGTTGCAAAATTTTGCGTAATATTTGGTAATTTAATAAAGTTTGAATTAATTGAGATAAATCACGTCATGTAAAATAAAGTTAAAATTAGATTAGCTCATCATGGTTCTTTGAAACCAAAAATCGCTCAAGTATAATTTGCCCCATAGAAAGATAACGTTGCATATATAAATGGGAAATATAGAAAAGTTAGAAATCAAGTGATCGTTCTTCCATATTTCTTATTGACGAACGTGGTCGCCCACGATATCACTCCGGAATCGGTTTCTTTTTGACAGCTAATAACTTCCAATAATGCAATTACTGCAAAAAGAACTCCGATTCCCCCAACGATTCACGCTAGTAATGTATATATTCCTGATCCTGTTGTATTAACGATACTAGTGTTTTTGAAAAATACTCCGACTCCGACAATCGTTCCAACTACATACGCAAAAGCAGTAATGAAACCAATATTTTTTTTGTTACTCATATTTTTTTTCTCCCGAAATTTTTTAATTAAAAACTAAAAAATAAACAAGATTGATTTTAGCAATCTTGTTTATCAACAATTTTTAATAGTTTTATTCAATAATTATATTTGTTTGATAAAATTATGTATATAGGAACTCTACGTTAAAAAATATTAAATTAATATTTTTTAACATAGTGATATCTACTTTACATAATATAAATAATAATTAAGTTATTAGAAATTTTGATAAATTTGTGATAATTTAATTAAAACTGCATTCGATAATTTAATTCTAAAGCACATAATGAAAAATTAACACTTATAATAGTGTTATTATGATTAATTAAGTTATTAAAATTATTAATTTTCATATTTTTTCCTCAATACTTTCTTTTAAATTATTTAAATGATACAAAATTAATTATACACTTTTTTGCTTTTTTTTGCAAAAAAAAGTAAAATATATAATTACTAATACATTAAGCGTTATAATTAAGTCTTATTATTTATAAAATCAAGCAAGCACAGAATGGATGTTTTTTATGTATCTAATTAAACAAAATAATCATTTTATATCTTTTAATAAAGATCAAGCCGACAAAGTTATGGAGAAAATACAAGATAAAACTATTGCTGTCATCGACTTTGAGTCTTTTCAATTAGATGCCCAAAATAAAAGAAAATACCATTTGGATATTCATTCAATTCCTTTTTGCTTTGCGGTTGGAATTATTAAATATGATAAAAAAAATAAAAATTTCTATTTAGAAAAAGAATATGAATATAACTTTTGGAAAATTAATTCTTTTAATGACTTATTAAAAGAATTAAGAAATACCGCTTTAAAATTAAATGAAATTTGTAAAGAAAACAAAGTTGACTTATTTGCATTCATCGGAGCTGAGAATGAATTAAAATGTTTTGAATTTTTTAATCAAATTTTAAAATCTAGAGCTATCTCAACGATTTTTCAAAAAAGTAAATTATTAAAAAGTAAATATTATGATCTATATAAATTTTTTAATGATAAAAAATATTTTAACGTTTTACAAAACAAATTTAAAATTAGTACTTTTTTTGAAATTAATGATCAAAAAGATCCAATCAAGAATCGTCAAATTGGAATCGCTGCTGGTCGTCACTTCAATGCTTTAATTAGAGGTCAGAAAAGTGTTGCTGGTAATCGTTTAATTGCCAAAATCAAAGAACATAACATTATTGATATATATAAAGGTTATGTAATGATCAATTACTTAAACCATTTAATTAATGTCGAAGAGTCAGAAATCATAAATTTTAAAAATTTAAATAACGAAACTTGTAAATTAAAATTTTCTATTAGTTAAAAAATATGTTAATATATATATGCCTTTGCAACAATAACCTTTTAATTTGGTCAGGTCCGGAAGGAAGCAGCCATATAGAGAAGTGTTGTGTGCAGGGGTTTTTATTTATAGAAAAAGGATGATTTAATGAAAATCACACCACTTAATAGCGATCAAATATGAGATCGCGTTAATAAACTAGCATTAAAAGCTAACAATAATAAAGAGATTCCTATTGGCGCTGTCTTACTCAACGACCAAGGTGATCTTATTGCTGAATCTTTTAATGCTCGTGAAATGAGTCATAACATTTCCGACCATGCTGAAATATTAACTATTAATAAAGCTGGTCAGAAGTTAAAAAGTTGAAAGTTGAATAACTTTTCATTGTACGTTACTTTAGAGCCTTGTTTGATGTGTTTTGGTGCGATTATTAATAGTCGCATCGAAAACGTTTACTTTATGCTAAAGAACGATAAAACTATTAGTAGTAGTGAAATTTTTAAAGCACTAACTAATAAAACTCATATTAAGAAATATCAACAAATAAAAACCCCAAAATCAATCGTAGCAAAAAAAATAATAGATCAATTTTTTAACGAAATGCGATCAAAATAAAGGAGCATTATTAAATATGGTTAATTCATATCAAGTTTTTTATAGAAAATATCGTCCTAAATCATTTGCTAAATTAATCGGTCAAGATCATGTTAAATACATTTTAAAACAAAGTATTAAAAATAATGAACTTAATCATGCTTATATTTTTACAGGTCCCCGTGGGACCGGTAAAACATCAACAGCATATATTTTTGCCAAAGCACTTAACTGTTTAAATAATAATGCTGGTGAAGCTTGTGATCAATGTCAAAATTGTCAACTAATTAATAGTTCGCAAAATTTTGACATTTATGAAATTGATGCTGCTTCTAATAATAGTGTTGAGAGTGTCCGTAATTTAACAGAAAAGATTGCCTATAATCCACTTAATTTAAAATATAAGGTTTATATCATTGATGAAGTTCATATGCTGTCTAAGAGTGCTTTTAACGCTTTGTTGAAAACAATGGAAAGTCCTCCTAAACATGTTATTTTTATTTTAGCAACGACGGAAATAAAAAAGATCCCGTTAACTATTTTATCAAGAGTGCAAAAGTTAATTTTTAAAAATATTGATTATTTAACTTTATCAAATCATTTGTCAGAAATTTGTCAGTTAGAAAATATTGAAATTAAAGATCGTAACATTTTATTTGATATTGTTCATTTATCAGATCGTTGTGTTCGTGATAGTTTATCTAATTTAGAACAGTTAGCAATTTATCAAAATAATAAAATTAGCAACGCTGGCTTATTAGAATTATTTAATTATTTGGATTTTAAAACTCAAATCAAAATAATTAAAACAATTTTAAATGGTGACCAAAATTCAATTATTAAACTGATCACAAATTTAAATAAAAAAAATATTGATTATTTTTTACTAGTTAATTCTTTAATCAATATTATTAATGATGATTTTAAAAATACTGATAAAATCTTTAATGATTATTATCAATTATTAAAGATTTTAAGATCATTAATTGAATTAAAAGGTGTATTACATAATAGTAAGAATCCAAATTTAAATTTTGAATTATTATTATTAAATAATATTAAAAAACCTTTAACTAAGATTAAACCAGAAATTATTGAAGTAGCTAAAGTAATTCCAAAACCAATACTAAAAAAACCAAATAATAGTTTTCGTATTACAGAATGCTTCAAAAACAATAATCCTACTAAATTAATAGAAATTAAAAGTAAATGAACTAATTTAAATCAATACATTTTACAAAATAAAAAATTATTACCAGCTTTATTCTTAACGAATGCTCGTCCGTTATGAATTGATAATAATAATTTAGTAATTGGTTTTCAAGAAAAAATTAATTGTGATAATTTTAAAACTAATAAAAATAATCTCGTAAAAATAATTAACGATATCTTAAAAACAAATTTAGAAATTGAAGCGATCACTAGAACGCAATTTTTAAAAATTAAAAAAGCAACTCTAACTAATGTAAAAAAATTAGACGATAACAATGATAACGATTCTGACAAAGACATAAAAAAATATCGTGATGAAATTTTTAATTAAAAAATCATTAACGATATTTTAAAAAATCTTAAAAACAAATTTAGAAATTGAAGCGATCACTAGAACGCAATTTTAAAAATTAAAAAACAACTCTCACTAATATGAAAAAATTAGATAATGAAAATAATAACGATTCTGAAAAAGACATAAAAAAAATATCATGATGAAATTTTTAATTAAAAATCATTATGATATTTTTTTTGCATTCTTCATATATGGTTGTAACGCTTCAGGAATAGAAACACTACCGTCTTTGTTTTGATAGTTTTCTAAAATAGCAGCAATCGTACGATCAATTGCTAATGCTGAGCCATTTAACGTCGCTGGCAGCGTTATTTTAGAGTTTTCGTCTTTATACCTTAGTTTCATGCGTCGTGATTGAAAATCGCCGCATAATGATACTGAAGATATTTCGCGATAACAATTTTGATTTGGTAATCAAACTTCTAAATCAAAAGTTTTTTGAGCCGCAAACCCAATATCAGCAGTACATAATTCAATGACACGATATGGTAATGCTAACTTTTGGAGCAATTGTTCCACGTGAAACAATAAATTATTAAGTTCTTTTAGCCCATTTTCCATCGTTACAATCTTAACGATTTCTACTTTGTGAAATTGGTGTAACCTAATGATTCCACGAGTATCTTTCCCAGCTGAACCTGCTTCTGATCGGAAACAAGGTGTATAACTAGTTAAGTTAAGCGGTAAGTCGGCATGTGAAATAATTTCATTTCTTCACATTCCGACTAACGATACTTCGGAAGTTGGAATTAAATAAGACCCATTTTCTAATTTAAATAGATCATGTTCGAATTTAGGTAATTGTCCAGTAGCGATTAGTGTTTCTGGTTTTACGATTAATGGTCCACTAATTTCTTGATAACCATTACTTAAATTATTATCGATCATAAAATTAACTAAAGCGCGTTTTAAAATCGCCCCTTGTTTTTTATAGATGTGATAACGAGTTCCAGAAATTTTAACACCTCTTTTAAAATCGATGATATCTAAATCTTCACCAATTTGATAATGGGGTTTAATTTTAAAATCAAACTGAGGAATGTTTCCTCATGTTTTAACTTCAGGGTTATCTGCTTCAGAAAGGCCCAGCGGTACTGAATCAGCAGGGATGTTAGGAACATTTAATAAAATGTCATTTAACTGCTTATTTAGTAATTCGGCTTCTATTTGTTGGCTTTTGATTTGTTTCTTAATATTAGCGATTTGAGAAAAATAAGATTTAGAATGTTCTAAATTATTATTTTTTTTCAATTCAGCAACTAGTTTAGAAAATTTATTTTTTTCAAAAGATAAACTCTCTAAACTGATTAAGTTAGTTTTACGAGCTTGATAAATTGTTTTGAATTTATCAAAGCCATCGATCTGTGAATTTCTTGTTTTCAATTTTTTAACAACTTCATCAAAGTTGTTAAAAAGATAATTTGCATCAAGCATGAATTAACCTCATATTAATTTAAATATAAATTGACTTCTTTCTCGTCACCTAATTCGATGTCTTCACTTTTAAACATTGCGATTGAAGAAATTTCATCATTATCACGTAATTTAATAATGCGGACTCCTTTACTAGAGCGAGAAATAGTTTCTTTAATTTGACTTGCTAATATTCTAATAACGATTCCTTTTTTAGTAATGATTAAAATGTCTTCATCACCAGTTACAGCTTTTAAACAGATTAATTTTCCGGCTTTCTCAACATTGATAGTTTGGACCCCTTTTGATCCACGATTTGTAATACGATAACTTTGAATATCGGTAATTTTTCCAAATCCATACGAACCAATTGAAAGAACTTTGTTACCTTCAAGCGATGTAGAACAACCGATTACTTCAGTGTTTTCAGCAATTCTCATACCAATAACACCACGCGAACTACGTCCCGTATTTCGTATTACACTTTCATCAAAGCGGGCGACTTTACCATTAGTTGCTCCAATAATAATTTCGGTATTTTCTTCAACACTTTTAACGAATCTTAAATTATCATCGCCATCTAGTGAAATTGCAATTTTACCGTTCTTATTAATATTTGAGAATTCAGATTTTAATGTTTTTTTAACAATTCCGTTTTTAGTAACAAACATTATTGAACCTTTTTGATAATCATCTAAACGTAACAAGACCATGATTTTTTCATTGTCTTGTTTCGAGATTGGTAAAATATTAATTACTGGTACCCCTTTAGCTTGTTTTGATCCTTGAGGGATTTGATAAGCACGGAGGCGATAAACGCGTCCTAGGTTAGAGAATAATAATAAATCACTATGCGTATGAGTAATTAATAGATTACTGACGTTGTCTTCTAATAGCGTAATTCCACGTGATCCTGTTCCACCACGATTTTGAATACGATATTCATGAATTGGTAATCTTTTAATATAACCTTTATTAGAAAGTGAAATTACGATACTTTCTTTCGGAATCAATTCTTCATCATCGATATTAAGAACATCTCCTGTGATGATTTGACTACGACGAAGATCACCGAAATCTTTTTTAATTGATATTAAATCGGTAATGATTTCTTCAGAAATTTTTTGATCAGAACTTAAAATACTTTCATATTTATGAATTAGTTCTCATAAACGATTTAATTCTAATTCAACTTTGTCGCGTTCTAAACCAGTTAAACGTTGTAGACGCATTTCTAAAACAGCTTTCGCTTGATTAATTTTTAGATCATATGAATTAACTAAGTTCTTGATTGCTTCTTCAGTGCTTTTAGAACTTTTAATCATTTTAATAATTTGGTCAATGTTTGTTAATGCAATGATTAAACCTTCTAAAATCTCGCAACGTTTGCGTGATTTAGCTAGATCAAATGAAATTTTTCGCACTAATACATTTTTACGATGATTTAAATAGACGCTAAGCATTTTTTTAAGATTTAATACTTCTGGGCGACCATCAACTAGCGCTAACATATTAATATTAAAGCTTGTTTGGAGCGCTGTTAATTTAAATAACTTATTAAGCACAATCTCAATAATAACGTCACGACGGACTTCAATCACAATTCTAATCCCTTTTAGATTAGTTTCGTCACGTAAATCAGTAATGCCATCAATAATTTTGTTCTTAGCTAAGTTAGCAATCTTTTCAACTAACATAGCTTTATTTACCATATAGGGAATTTCAGTAACGATAATACGTTGCTTACCATTAGCTAACGTTTCAATTTTAGTACGTGAGCGAACCATAATCGCTCCTCGTCCAGTAGCATAAGCTTCTTTAATCCCTTTGTCGCCTAAAATAATTCCATAAGTTGGAAAATCAGGACCTTTAATAAATTGAAATAATTCAGTAATCGTAATTTCGGGATTTTTTGCTAGTGCAACTAATCCATCAATTACTTCATTTAAATTATGGGGCGGGATTGATGTCGCCATTCCGACAGCAATTCCGCTTGATCCATTAATTAATAAATTGGGAATTCTTGACGGTAGCACTGTTGGTTCAAATTCGGCCCCATCATAGTTTTCAACAAAATTAACAGTATCTTTATTAATATCTGATATTAATAAATTAGAGATTTTAGACATACGCGATTCTGTATAACGCATCGCAGCAGCCTCATCGCCATCAACTGAACCAAAGTTACCATGACTATCAACTAAAGGATAGCGTAATGAAAAGTCTTGGGCCATACGTACTAGTGTATTGTAAGCAGCTTGATCACCATGAGGATGATACTTAGCAATTACTTCACCAACAACGCGGGCTGATTTTTTATGTGGTTTATCGTGCGTCATTCCAAGTTCATTCATCGCAAAAATAATACGTCGATGAACTGGTTTAAAGCCATCTCGAGCATCTGGCAATGCTCGAGAAACAATAACAGACATTGCATAATCAATAAAAGAATTCTTCATTTCATCAACAATATTTTTATCTAAAATTTTGTCATTAGCTGGATCATCAATTATTGCTTCTTCTTCAAGATACTCTTTTTGATTGTTATCATCCATATATTTTTCCTTTCGTAAATATTGTTTAAATATCTACTTTAGCATAGCTAGCATTTTTTTGAATAAATTTACGACGTGGTAGTACATCGCTTCCCATTAAAGTGCTGAATATATTATCAGCTTCAGCAGCATCTTCGATTTGAACTCTTAATAAAATTCGTGTATTTGGATCCATCGTTGTATCTCATAATTGTTCAGGATCCATTTCCCCTAGACCTTTATATCTTTGAATTGAGACACGTGATTTTTTATCAATTGTTGCCAAGATTTTTTCTTTTTCTTTATCACTATATGCATATTCATTTTTTTTACCAACTTTAATTTTGTAAAGTGGTGGTTGAGCAATATAGATAAAGCCATTTTCAATTAATTCTTTAAAATAACGGAATAAGAACGTTAATAATAAAGTTCTAATATGAGAACCATCAACATCAGCATCAGTCATGATAATGATTTTATGATAACGTAATTTATCAATTTGAAATTCTTCACCAATTGAAGTTCCAAACGCTTTGATTAGACAACCAATTTCATTATTTGCAAAAACTTTATCAATTCGTGATTTTTCAACATTGATAACTTTTCCACGTAGTGGTAAAATCGCTTGTATTTCACGATTACGACCAAGTTTAGCACTTCCACCAGCTGAGTTTCCCTCAACGATGAATAATTCTGACACAACTGGGTCTTTTGAAGCACAGTCTGACAGTTTACCTGGTAAATAGGCTATATCATTCATTGGTGTTTTTCGTGTCAATTCACGCGCTTTAAGCGCAGCAATGCGCGCTTTTGAAGCAAGGATTGTTTTATTGATAATTGTTTTGGCTAAAGCAGGATTTTCCATTAGAAATGCTTCTAATTTTTCAGAAATAACTTTATTAACAATTCCACGAACATCGGGATTTGATAATTTTGTTTTCGTTTGTCCCTCATAGATCGGGTCTAAATGTTTAATTGAGATAACAGCAACGATACCTTCTTTAACATCATCACCAGATAGCTTAGTAACGTCTTTCGTAAATAACTTATGCTTGTTAGCATAGTTATTTAGAATTCGTACTAAAGCATCACGGAAGCCCAATTCATGAGTTCCACCCTCGATTGTATTAATATTATTACAGAAAGAATAGATGTGATTCGTATAAGTTGAATTATATTGCATTGCTAATTCAACAACGACATCTTTATATTCACCCTCAGCATAAATAACTTTATTATGCAGTACGGTACGGTTTTTATTAATATCTTCAACGTATTTTTTCACGCCGCCTTCAAAACAATAAATATTGATTTTATCGCTACGTTCATCAATTAGCGTTAATTCTAAACCTTTGTTTAGATACGCTAATTGTTTAACACGTGATTTTAATAATTCATAATCAAAAACAGTTGCTACAAAAATGCTAGCATCTGGTTTGAATTTAATTTTTGTTCCAGTAATTTCAGTACTGCCAATAATTTTTAATGGTTCTTCAACTTTTCCACCATTAATAAATTTTTGGAAATAAATATTATGATCACGATAAACACTAACTTCTAAATAACTAGAAAGGGCGTTAACAACTGAAGCGCCAACTCCATGTAATCCCCCAGATACTTTATAACCACTATTACCACCGAATTTTCCTCCGGCATGTAAAAGTGTGAAAACAGTCTCTACTGTTGATTTACCAGTAGTTTTATGTGTTCCAACTGGAATTCCACGACCGTTATCAAAAACGATGATTTCATTTTGTTTAGTAATTGTAATTGTGATTTTATCACAATTACCACTTAGAGCTTCATCGATTGAATTATCAACGATTTCTCAAACTAATTGGTGGAGTCCACGAGTTGAAATTCCCCCAATGTACATTCCCGGTCTTTTACGAACAGCTTCAAGTCCCTCTAGAACTTGAATCTGTTCAGCAGTATATTCGTTATTTACTTTCATTGTGACACGTCCCTTTACAAAATATTAATAAAAAATATCTATAAAAGCATTAACTAATAATATAATTAATACTCATTATAGATATTTTAACATTTTTTCATAGTTTATCAAAACACAATAATCGATTTGTGTTTTAAAAATTTATTCTTTATATTTGGTTAACTTTATTTTTTCTAAAAACTAGCAAAAATAATTAATAAAATTATATTTTAATTAAAATATTATTTACTGAACCAGTGATTAGTGGATAACTGTTTTTATCTTGAGGAATAGCAATAATATTTAAATAAATTCCGGCTAATAAAGAATTATAAACAAAGTTCCTTTTATTAATTGCTCTTGTTTTGTAATCAGTGATTCGATATTTTATATTAAATCCAGAACCAATGTTTTCCATCCCAATAGCTACACAATCAGATTCATTAAATCCTTCAACATAATTTGAATCTAGAGTTGATGCATCATTAATTGGTGTTGCGTCGTTAAATGGATTGTAAAAATAATTATTTTCTAATGAATCTCAATTTTTATTTTTAACTATAGTATAGTGATATACAGAGTTATATCCTTTGTTTATTGTTTCTATCGTATATCAGTTTTTATGAATACTAGTTAAAACTGATCTTTTGAAACCATTTGCAATAAAGTCTTTTTGGGTTTTCCCTCAAGTATTTAGATCTCAAACATTATATGTTGGTCCTTTATTAGATGAATCGCTACTATTACAACTAACTAATGAAGTTGCTGTTGTTGTTGCAATTCCAACGATAGCTATTGCTGCTAAAACTTTTCTCATTTTCATAAAATCGACTCTTTTCTTAGTAGTTTATTTGTTCATTATATTAAAATGTTCTAATTGGAAGAATTAATTGTTTTAATCATGTTTTTTCAGTACTAGTAATTAGTGCTGGTTTTGTGTGATTGTTTAATCTGATCGCGATTGTTTTTGTACCAAATGCATTAATAGCATCTTTTAAGAATTTTAAATTAAAGCTAATTTCTAATGGCTTACCACTAAATTTAAAATTAATTAAAAATTCTTCAATGTAACCAACTTCAAATTGGTTATTTTTAATAATGATTTTATCTTTATTAATATTCAACAAAATTGTTGAAATATTATTAGTGTTAAAAATTTCCATGCGATTAATGATTTTATTAATTTCTTTACTATCGATAATTAATTCTGTTTGAAAAGATTCAGGAATTAAATTTTTAACGTTAGGATAATCACCTTGTACTTTTTTTATTTTCAATGATAGCGCATTGTAATTAATAATTATGAAATTACTGTTGATGAATAAAATAAGGTCACCAGTGTCGTTATTTAAGATTCTTAAGACATCGTTAATAACTTTTGATAAAATTGAAAAATTGAACTCAAACTGGTCTTTAGCGATAATATCACTATGAGCTAAACGATAAGAATCAGTTGCAGTGATTAAAATTTGGTTTTTCTTGAAATTGAAGTTGACCGCATTTAAGATTGCTCTTTTGTTATCAATATCACTAGCGAACATGATTTCATTGATCCGGTTTTTAAATTCTTTTAATGGAATATTTAGTTTCTCACCTAAATTATCAATATTAATGATTGGAAAGTCTTCATCATCAATTGTATTTAATTCCATTTTTAGATTATTGGAATTAATAATAATTTTATGATTTTCTTTTTGATATTCTAATTCAACAAACTCACTATCAAGTTTTTTTAGAATGTTTGTTAAATAGTTTGGTTTGATAATAAAGCTGCCTTTATCTTTAACAATTAAATTTTTCTGATTAAATAAGATAAACTCTTTAATCGATAAAATTCCATTAGATGCAGTCAGAACAATACGATCTTCTTTAATATCGAATAAAATTCCTTTTAGAGAATTAATAATATTGTGACTATTAATAACTTTAGATACATTATTTAAAGACTTCAATAAAATAGTTCTTTTTATTTTTATAATCATTATGTTATACCTCATACTTTTCTTTTTTGAAAAAAAATTATTTATTTATTTTAGTATAAATATTAGTATTAGTGATGTTAGTAGTGTGGAAAAGTAGCTTGTTGGTCTTACTTTAATTACTATTATTACATAATAGTAATTAATATAGTAAATATATTATACATTTTTATTAACATTTAATCAACATTTTATTAACATTTCATTGTGGGTTATCAACATTTTTTTATTTATTGAATTTGGCTTTTTAAATTATCGATGATTTCTTTGATGATTTTTTTATAAGTTAAATCACGATTTCGCTTGTTATTAATTTTATGATAAGAGTTCATGATTGTCGTATGATCGCGATTGAAAGATTTACCAATTTCTTTATAAGTCATATCTAGTAAATCGCGACAAACAAAAATAGCAGTTTGGCGAGCTATTAGAATGTCTTTTTGACGTTGTTTAGAGATCATTTTCTTAGTAGTGACACCGTATTTTTTACCGACAACTTTTTTAACCGCATCAACAGTAATTGTTTTGCTTTTAACAGCGATTTCTTGTAATGCAATAATAGTATTTTTCTTATTGATTAATTCTTCGTCGAAATTTTGTTGAATTGTTCAAAATAATAAACGTTTAATAGCACCTTCTAAATTTCTAACATTACTGTTGAAATTTTCAGCAATTCACAAAATTGCATCTTCTTCAATTCCTGGCAATTCAGGACTAGATTTTAGTTTCATTTTGATGATTCGACATGATGTAGCCACTGAGGGATTTTGAATTGTTAAGTTTAATCCTGACTGAAAACGAGAAATATAGCGATCTTCAAAATCACCTAATTCATGGGGACTTTTATCACTCGCGATGACAATTTGTTTATTTTCATTAATAAAATAATTAAAAATTTGAAAAAATATTTCTTTTGTTTTCGTCATAGTTGATCAAAATTGAATATCATCTAGTAATAAAACGTCGTAGTTAAAGTATTTTTCTTTAAAATTTTCAATTCCTTGAAAACCAACTTTAATAGCATTAGTTAATTCAGCTGTGAATTTTGAGCTATCAATATATTTAACTTTGATATTGTGATTTTTTTGATCACTCAAAAAACGGTTCCCAATTGCTTTTAATAAATGGGTTTTTCCAAAACCAGAATTACCATATATAAATAAAGGATTATATAAACCGATGTTTTTAGTACATGTTAGGGCAGCGTTGTAAGCTGTTGAGTTAAAATCACCTTGAACGTAGTTAGAAAATAAAAATACATTTTTTAGTCCTGTATCAGAACTAAATACATTTTTTTTAATAATAGCATCTGATCGATGAGCTCATTCTTCCTCTGTTAAAAAAACAATCTTGAAATTACTTTGTGTTAATTCTCTAATAATTTGTTTGAACTTTGAACCGTAAGTCGTTTCAATGATCTGCATAACAAATTTAGAATCAACAATAATAAATATCAAATTATTAGTGATTTCCTTTATTTTGATTTGACCATTTAAATAATCATTATAAAATTCTTTTGGTAGATTCTTTTTTAATTCGCTTAAAAATTTTTCATTCATTATCGCTAAGTCTTTTTTTTTCATTTTACACCTCTTTATAAAAACTATGTTAATAAAACACATTTATATACTAATATTAATGTTGATAAATATCAATTTAAATATAGAAACACCATATAGTTTTCCACATTAATTAGTCATTGAAACAATTATTATAACAATATTTTTAGCATTTACGCTATTTTATGTTAATATTTTTTTTATGGAAAAATAATCTATGTGTGATTTATATATGTTAATTTTGGGGAAAAATAAAAAATTATTTTACTTATTATAAAAATAATGCTTTATTTATAGAGTTTTAAATAGTATAATTCACTATATATCATACAATCTAAATATTCGTAAAAAACTATTAGATTATTTGTATATTGAAAAAAAATACAAATCAGTATTTTAAAGGAGAATTATATGTGACCTTTTAAAAAAAACAAAAAAACAGCAGTAGATAATTCAAGCGTTTCGGATTATAGTAGTACTGAACAACAAGATCAGACTATGACTGATGTTAGTGAACAAAAAACAGAACCAAAACCAACAGAACCAAAACCAAAACCAAAACCGAAAGCAAAATCAGCAACTAAAGCAAAACCAAAAGTAGCTAAAAAAAAGACAGCAACAACTACTAAAAAAGCAACAACAAAAAAAGTAGTTAAAAATAAAATCTATATTGGTGATAAGAAAAAAATCATTACATTAAGATTAAGTCATGATTTATTATCAAAAATAAAAAATCATGCTAGTAAAAACAAAAAAATGACTTTATCGCAACTAACACGTCATTTATATAATCAAGAATTAATCAAATTAGAAAATTTAATTGCTAAGCCAGAACTTAATTTAAAAACTGAATAACCAAAGTCCAGTTATAATTAAAAAAAGAAAATATATTAAATAAAGCGAATTTCAACAAGTTCAAAATATTTAAATTTTCTTTTTTTATTGACTTTTTCTGAAATTGCTTTTATAATAGAAGGCATAATGTTACTAAAAAATTTATGAAACAACAATATGATTATTAATACTAAAGGCGCAATTATGGCATCTTTATCTTTTACGTATAATGATAATCTAAGTTAGTTTTTTAATAAATAATAGTTTTCAATAAACTTTAAAAAATAAACTTAAAATAATTTATCAATTATTAATGAGTTTATTTTTTTTAAATATTTAGACGATATTATTATCAAAATTAACATTATAACTAAAATTCAATTTTAAAGAAAAAATTAAGGGGAACTGATTAAAATGGTTTTTTTAAATGGTGAAAAACAAAAATTAACATTAAAATGTATTTTTTACAATGAAGTTAAAAACGATCTAATTGTTAAAGAAAATTTTAGAGATACTTTAATTTCTGACAAAAAAACATTGTATATATATATTGATAAACACCAGAAACATGATTATTTCGAATTATATAGAAAGTTATTAGCTTTTTTTGAAAAAAATCGCTATAACTTAAATATTGATGTCGAATCTTTCTCAAACTCTGAATTAAGTTTAGGAGACACATTTCATTTATTAGCTTCTTTAGCTAAATATAGTGAATATGACGATACTAGACTAAATAGCAAAGAGTATCAAGAACTTAATTATAATTTAGCAACTAAATACCCAAATGCTGAAGCTGACTTTAAGCGCCTGTCGCTAGTTAATCACTCAGTAAATAAAGTAAGATTTTTACAAGATTTACCACCTAATGTTTTAAATTCAGAATTGTTAGCTCAAAAAGTTATTAATGACTTAAAAGCGCATAAAAATTTAAAAATTACATTATTAGGTCGTCAAGCTTTAGAAAAATTAGGAACCGGTTTATTGTTATCTGTTAACGATGGATCAGATTATGAAGCGCAATTATTAGCTATTGAATATATTGGAGATCCAAAATCCAATAAAAAAACAGCTCTTGTTGGTAAAGGTATCACATTTGATACCGGAGGTTATTCTTTAAAGTCTGGCCAACCAATGCGATTAATGAAATTTGATATGTCGGGAGCGGCGGTTGTTAGTGGCATTATGAATAATATTGCAACATTACAACCAAAAACTAACGTTATCGGAATACTATGTATTACCGATAACAAAATTGGTCCTAAAGCAACGACCCCAGATTCAATCGTAAAATCTTATAATGGGTTAACAGTTGAGATTAATAATACTGATGCCGAAGGTCGTTTAGTAATGGCTGATGGAATTACATATGGTATTAGAAAAGCTCACGCTACGGAAATTATTACCGTTTCAACGTTAACAGGAGCAATTATTACTGCTCTAGGAACAGAAATTACGGGATCATTTTCTACTTGTGATAAATTATTTAATCAATTTCAAAAATCAAGTTTATTAAGTCATGAAAAAGTTTGAAGATTACCATTTAACGTTACTTTTAAAGAGGACTTAGAACATTCAAAAATGGCCGACATTACTAACCATAATTTCAAAAATCATGGTGGGTCTGCTGTAGCCGCTAGTTTCTTAAATTTCTTTACTGAGAATTTACCTTATTTACATATTGATATTGCTGGAACCGCTAGTCGAAATGAACGCGGGACAGGTATCATGGTTAAAACATTAACTGAATTTTTCTGTAAATAATTTATATCGGATTGTATTAGCTATATTAATTAAATATAACTAAAAAATTAAAATAATAGTTTAACTAAATAATTTTAATTTATAAAAAGGAGGACTTTTTATGAGTTCAAAAAAATTCACACTTCGCGAACTAATTTGGTACGGATTCAACTATATGGTTGGAATAACTTTTACAGCCGTATTTTACAAATTAGTTTGAGGTGAAAAGACACTAGATAGTGGGAAAGTCATAGTATACGGAGTCGGAATTCATTTATTATGAATTATGGCACTTGGAGGAATCGTTGCTACTGGGTGTGCGATGTGTTTTGCTAAATTAAGCAGGATCCATAATGCCGATAACGGAGCAGCTTATATTTATACGCGTACGCAGTTAGGTAAATTTATGGGATGAGCAATTTCTTTCTTACAATATATGTGTATGCCAGTTATTGTTATTTCACAAATAACTTCAATGGTTCGTATAAACTTTGTTGATAAAACTAGTATTCTTTATGTTGGTGGCGCGTTAGGACACGCAACTAACTTAGTATTAGATTTTTCAGGGATAATTGTATATATGATCGCTTCAATGGTTATTTTCTTAGGATTACGTTTATTCAAGAAAATGGTAAAATGAGCAATTATATTAAAATGATCTTCAACTTTATTCTTAATAATAGCTGTATTAATATTATTCTTTATTAATATATTAAATCCTGATGCTAAAAACAATTTTCATTCATTAGTACATGATCATTCGCATCTAACAATTTCTTTATTTGCTACTACATTTGCTTCAACATTCTTCTTCTATGGAGGATTTGAAACATATATAACAGTTGGTAAAAATGTTGAAAAACCAGAGAAAAATATTGCTCGTTCAATTATCTGAGTAATGTTAATTACAACAGTATTCTATTTATTTGTAACTACAATATTTATGGGTAGTTTCGCAGTCTCATATAGTAAAAATCCAAATATTCAAGCTTTTAATATTCTAGGTAATAAATGAGACTTTAAATGAATCGGTTATATCGGAACAATAATTATGCTTGTTTGTACAATGTCACTTAAATTACAAGCTGGAATGCAAAATGCATTATTCAGTGGCGCAATTTTAGAACCCCAATCTCGTGAAGGATTTATTCCTGAATCACTAGGAGTTTTAGATGAGGAAAACATTGCTCGTAAAGCTAATGTTTTCAACTTAATATTAACAGCTGTATTCGCAATTGTTTGGCTATTAATACCAGATGCAATTCAGTGGTTATCAAGTAAGCATCAAGCCCCATTTGATTATGCGGCAATCACGGCCCAAGTCGGAATCATCGAAATGATTCTATATTCAACAATCGTATTTATTTGTATTAAATTAGCGTTTGAGAAAAAAATGAAACATTATACTTTCGAATTAATATTCTGAATTTTCTTAATCCTATTCTTAATATGACAAATCATTGCTTTCTTCGTTGGAATCTTTAATGGTATTTATGGAACATTAAACCATTTAGCAGCATTCAAAGATCAACAAGCAACAACTTACTTTATTGAATTAATTTATTTTGCATTAATCTTAATTGTATCAGTTGTTATTTATCAATTTTACTACTTACCAAAATATCACGCCCGTATGAAATCAGACCCAGAATTACAAACAAAACTGGATGCTGAATTCACAATGGTAGATGATTGAGCGGTTATTTCTCGTGAAATTGAAAACTACATTGATTCTTACATCTTAAGATCAAAACACGTTAATCTAGGTTATGAATATGAATATCAAGAAACAGCAACCAAAATTAAAAAAATTATTCACAGTTCAGAACCAGACATTACTTTCAATGCTCGTGCTAAACAAATTCTTTTCTTAGAAGAAGAAAAAACTAACAAAAACAAAAACAAAAATAAATAAATTTAAAAACTAAAAAACTAAAAACCAATAGTTCAATATTATTGGTTTTTTCTTTAAAATAAATTTTTAAGAGGAGGTTATAAAAATGGATAACGCTAAAAAAACAAAACAAACCCCGGTTTCAAAGTCTGAAGAAGTAGAAATTTTGAATAATAAAAAACAAAAAGCTAAATATGGCTTACCAACAGCAATATCTTTAGTTGTTGGAGTTGTTATCGGTAGTGGGATATTTTTAAAAAATGCTGATGTAATTCAAAACACCCATTCAGTATTATTAACGTTTTTATCATGAGTCATTGGTGGCATTGGAATTTTATGTGCCGCACTTGCTTTGATTGAAATAATTTCAGCAAAAAACAAAGATCATAAAGATGGCATCATTAGTTGGTCTAATACAATTGTTAATAAAAAATTCGCTAATGTAGTAGCATGATTTTTTATGATCATATATATGCCAATAATCTATGCCACACTAGCAGTCTACGCGGCCCATTTCACCGCTAAGTTAACAAACTATGGTGAGACTAACTGGTTGTTCCAATTTGGACTAGCAGCTGCTTTCTTTAGCTACTTTTTAATTATTAATTCATTCTGAAATAAACCAGGAAGATTGTTTCAACTTTGTTTAACAATTTTTAAATTGATTCCTTTAATGATGATTGTTTTATTTGGAATATTTTCAAAAAGTAGTGCCCATATTTTTGATCCAGTCAGCAATGCTAAAGGGGCAGAATTGCACGGTAGTATTATTGGGATTCTGTTTGCTTTGCCAGCGATTTTATTTGCCTTTGATGGTTTTTATTACGTTGCTAATACGAAAGATGAAATGAAAAATCCTGATAAAAACCTACCAAAAGCAATCATGATTGGGATCGTTTTTGCAATCGTATTTTATTCTTTATTTTCAATTGCGATCTTTAGTATTTCTGA
The DNA here is from genome assembly GCA_965237585.1 of Mycoplasmatales bacterium. Classification (GTDB taxonomy): domain Bacteria; phylum Bacillota_I; class Bacilli_A; order Mycoplasmatales; family JABABV01; genus JABABV01. The sequence continues at coordinate 683,984 of OZ250146.1, forward strand.
TCCATCTTTAAGAAATATTGACCATGGTGCTGGGGGAGTAAATAACTATACACCAACGGCATTTATGCCCTGGTTTGCGAAGTTTATCGATTGCACTGTTATTATTGCTACGTTAGTAGGATTGAATGGTTATTCAATTGTGGGAGCTCGTATTATTAAAAGTTGTGGCGCTCGCTTTAAATTTAAATTCAGTCATAAAATTCAAAAAGAATCAAAATCTGGTGCTCCTCTAGGAGCTGGTGTTTTTGGATTTGTGCTTGGTTTTTTTGTAATTGTGATTGCGCTATTATTGGGCTTTGCTTACGCTGCCGCCAATAATAGCCATCCTGATAATAACCATATGTATAAAGTTGATGGCTTTGTTAAAATTATTGACTTTTTATCAAATTGAGAAACAATTATTGAATTATTATTAATGTCAGTTATTCTAGGATATGGAATTTTAAATCGCTTCAATAAAAAAGTTGAAGTCGATAAAAAATGGTATTTCATTCCTACAGCAATTATTGCAATTATATTTTTTGTAGTAGTTTTAGGATCGAACGTTATTCAAACCGCTTATTTAGCATGAGGTCCACCACATAAACATGAAAAAGAAATTTTAATGTATATTCTATTTGCATTTTTAATAATAATGATCTTTGGATTATTTATTAAAAATAGTGATAAGTATAAAGAAATAAAAAATAAAAATAAAAAATAAAAAGGAATTTAAAATTATGAAAAAAAATACAAAAACTGAAATTACCACTAATACTGGTGGCGGCATTTTAGTGAATAATAATTCCAAAAAGTATGGCTTATTAACAGCTATTTCTTTAGTAGTTGGAATTATTATTGGTGGAGGAATCTTTCTAAAAAATGCCGGGGTAGTCGCACAAACACAATCAGTAACTTGAACATTAGTTGCTTGATTAGTAGGTGGCTTTGGAATTACTTGTGCAGCTTTGGCTTTTATGGAAGTAATTTCTTCAGAAAGTAAAGATAGTAATAATGGAATTGTTGGTTGAGCTGACAAAATTGTTGGTAAAAAAATGGGTAATTTATTTGCCTGATTCTTTTTAATCATCTATGTTTGTGCAATTTATACAACGCTAGCTTTTTTCGCAGCTGGATTTACATTCAGTGCTCTAGGTTATGCTAATCCAAAATGATATTATTTATTATTTTTATCAGCTGGTTATTTAACTTACTTTTTATTAATTAATGGTATTTTTAATAAACCAGGACAAATTTTTCAATTATTTTTAACTATTTTCAAATTAATCCCCTTAATTATGATTATCTTCTTTGGGATTTTTGGAAAAACTGCCAGTCATATTTTTGAACCAATAACATCTGGTGGCACGGCATTGAAAAGTAATGGTTTTTCAGGAATGATTTTAGCACTACCAGGAGTATTATTTGCCTTTGATGGTTTCTATTACGTGGCAAATGTTAAAAAGGATATTAAAAATCCTGACAAAAATTTAGCAAAAGCCATCTTAATCGGAATTGTTTTTACAGTTATCTTTTATGCTTTAATCTCAGTAGCGATCTTTAGTATCGATAATCCTTTCGGTCATGATATTAAACACGGTGGTGGGACAGCTGATACGTTCGCTCACTTTACTTTTAGTCCCTGATTTGCGAAGTTTATCGATTATACGATAATTATTGCCACTCTAGTAGGATTGAACGGATACACGATTGTAGGAACACGATTACTACGTAATTGTAGTGCTAGATTTAAATTACCTTTTGCTAAGTTATTAGCAAAAGAATCAAAAGCAGGAGCTTCATTAGGAGCTAGTATTTATGCATTAATATTATCGCTTTTATATTTAGTGATTTCTGCTATTATCGGAGTTTATTTTTATAACAAAAAAGCCCCAACAGCTGGCTTTGGCGATATTATTAATTTTCTTTCAAATTGACAAACAGTAATTGTTTTAATTTTAATTTCAGTGATTTTTATTTTTACGATCATTAATCGTATCACTAAAAAAGTTGACTTAAAAAAACAATGATATTTTATTCCGACAGCGATAGTTTCAATTATCTTCTTTATTGGATTACCAATATATGATATTTATCACACAATTCATCAAGGATGATATTTAACTAATGATGGTAGTGATAATATTAAAACAACAATTCATAATAGTCGAATTTTGATATATATATTAATTAGTATTATGGCAATAACAGTAATTGGATTTTTCATTCCTAATGCAAAATCCAAAACAGTGAGCAAATAAATTTTATTATATTTATAAAGAGTTATAATATAAAGCAACAGTCATAATAATGATACTGTTGCTTTTCTATATTTAGATTATATATTATATAAAAAATATAAAAATGGAGTTTATATGAGTTCAAAAAAATTTACGCTTCGCGAACTAGTTTGATACGGGTTTAATTATATGGTTGGAATTACTTTTACAGCAGCCTTTTCTACATTTATATGAGGAGTCGATAAATCTGGTAAAAACCAGGGTATCGGGATTCATTTATTATGAATTATGGCACTTGGTGGTTTAGTTGCTACCGGTTGTGCGATGTGTTTTGCTAAGTTAAGCAAAATTCACAACACAAACAACGGGGCCGCTTATATTTATACACGAACACAACTAGGTAAATTTATGGGTTGATTTATTTCATTCTTACAATATATGGGAATGCCAATTACAGTTATTTCGCGAATAACTTCAATGGTTAGAATTAATTTTATCGATCCTCATAGTTTCATTTTTTTAGGTGGAATTTTAGGAAATTCAACTAATTTTGTTTTAGATTTAGCAGGAATTTTAGTATATTTATTAGCTACTATGGTGATTTTTCTAGGAATGAGAATGTTTAAAAAACTAGTAAAATGAGCTGTTATTTTAAAATGAGCATCAACTTTATTTTTAATATTTGCAGTTTTAATATTATTTTGTATGAATGTTTTTTCTCATGAAACTAATAATTTTAAAAACTTAATTGATAATCATTCGCATCTTTCAGTCGTCACATTTGGAACAACATTCGCAGCCACATTTTTCTTTTATGGGGGCTTTGAAACATATATTACTGTTGGTAAAAATATTGAAAAACCAGAGAAAAATATTGCTCGTTCAATCATTTGAGTAATGTTAATAACAACAACATTTTATTTATTTGTAACGACAATTTTTATGGGTAGTTTTGGCGAAATTTATTCAGCAAATCCCAATATTCAAGTTTTCAATATTTTGGGAAGTAAATGGGGCGTTCCGATAATTAGTTATATCGGAACGATCGTAATTTTAGTTTCCACAATATCGCTTAAACTCCAAGGTGGAATGCAAAACACTTTATTTAGTGGCGCTATTTTGGAACCGCAAGCTCGTGAAGGGTTTATTCCTGAATCACTAGGTGTACTAGATGAGGAAAATATTGCTAGAAAAGCTAACGTATTTAATTTATTATTAACTAACGTTTTTGCCGCCATTTGGTTATTAATACCAGATTTAATTCAATGAATTTCAGTGAAACATCAATCACCATTTGGATATACTAATATTATTTCCCAAGTTGGGATCATTCAAATGATTTTATATTCAACAGTTGTTTTTATTTGTATTAAATTAGCGTTTGCTAAAAAAATAAAATATCATATTTTAGAATTAATTTTTTGAATTTGTTTATTAACTTTTTTATTTTGACAAATAATTGAATTTTTCATTACTATTTTCAACGGTATTTATGGAACGTTAAACCATTTAACAGCATTCAAAGATCAACAAGCAATTACTTATATTACTGAACTATCTTACTTTGTTGGAATCGTAATAGTATCAATCTTAATTTATACATTATATTATTTACCAAAATATCGTGCTCGTATGAAAAACGATCCTCAATTACAAAAAACACTCGATGCTGAATTCACAATGATTGATGATTGATCAGCTGTTTCTATCGACATTGAAAAACAGATCGATGATTACATTACTAGATCAAAACAAACTAATCTAGGTCATCAATTTGAATATCGTGAAACAGCAAGTAAAATTAGAAACATGATTCATAGTTGCGGAGTCAAAGCCCATGCTCAATGTGAAGTTAAAGAAATGGACATTCTTAAAATTAAACATTGTTGCTGTAATTAAATTAATTTTTTAATTATCTATAATATATTAACTACTGTTTAGCTTTGCTAAGGATGGTTGTTACTAAGAGTAATTAATTTATCAACCTTACTATAAAGTTAGCAGCAGTGAGCTCAAAAAGACTATCACAATCTAAAAACAACAGTTAAGTTAACTACTGTTGTTTTTAAATATTTTAAAAATGACAATTAATCAATTTTAAATTAGTAAATAATTTTTGTATTTTTGATAATAGTTTTATATAATTAAATATATAAAGTAATCATCAAAATAGGGGGAAAATTATGGCTAAAGCTAAAAAAAGAAAATTAAGAAAAAAGATTCCTATTTTTGCGTTTATTATAGTTATTATAGTTATTTTGATAGTAGCTATTCTTTTACCTTTTCTAATTATTTATAAATTAGGATTTCAAAAAGATTGAAACAACTTTCAAAAAGACTTTTCAACTGCGCTACCAAATTTAGAAAGTAGAGTGATTCTTAATAACCCAGTCGCAACATTAACAAATTCAAAATTAAAATCGACCCGATATTATCGCATCACTTATGAAGATATTTTCAAAGTTGAAAATAATCCTAAAGGGACAATACTAACAGTTGATTTTGAAGCTAATTTTTCTAAAAATACGACTTTCGACATCGACGCAGTCGTTGTCGTTGAAAAATGAAACACTAAATATAGTCAATTAACATTTAGTTGTTAATTTTATATTTTCTTAAAGAACTAATAAAGGAGCCCCATAATGGAGAAAAAATTTATAATTGTTAAAGGCGCGCGCGAAAATAATTTAAAAAACATCGATATTAAAATTCCTAAAAACAAATTAGTTGTTATTACTGGACTAAGTGGTTCAGGAAAATCATCACTAGCGTTCCAAACTATTTATAACGAAGGTCGTCGTCGTTACGTTGATTCTTTAAGCGCTTATGCGCGTCAATTTTTAGGTGGTAGTGAAAAACCATTAGTCGATAGTATTGAGGGTTTATCACCAGCAATTTCAATCGAGCAAAAAACAACCTCAAATAATCCTCGCTCAACTGTTGGAACAGTTACCGAAATTTATGATTATTTGCGATTGTTATATGCTCGCGTTGGAACCCCATTTTGTCCGAATCATAACATTCCGATCAAGTCACAAACGATCAAAGAAATTATTAAAAAAATATACAATCATAAGTCTGGTGATCGTCTCCAAATTTTAGCACCAGTGATTCGCAATAAAAAAGGTAGCCATGCCGAACTATTCCACCAATTAAAACAAGATGGTTTCATTAGAGTTAGAATTGATGGCAAAGTTCATTTATTAGATAATGAATTATTACTAGTTAAAAATCAAAAACACAACATTGAAATTGTTGTTGATCGCATCGTTTTAAACGATGACAACTATTCTAGAATTAGTGATAGTGTTGAAGTTGGTTTAGAATATAGTAAAGGCTTTTTAATTATTAAAGTTAATGATGAAACAGACATTTTATTCTCGCGTCATCATTCATGTAAACTATGTGATTTTCAACTACCACCTTTAGAACCACGCTTATTCTCTTTCAATTCACCAAGCGGAGCTTGTGAATATTGTAAAGGACTAGGAGTTAGGTTAGAAGTTGATATTGAATTATTGATGCCTGATTTCAACAAAACGATCAACACAGGAGCAATCATCTATTTTAAAAATACTAAAAATACTGAAAACTTAGAATGACAACAATTCAAAGTATTATTAGATTATTATAAAATAGATTGTAATACAAAAATTAAAGATTTAACTAAAAAAGAACGTAAAATAATTATGCAAGGTTCTGATAAAACAATCAATTTTACTTTAAAATCACGTAACAAGAATACGTATGAATTAAATAAAAAAATTGAAGGAATTGGAAAATTAATTGAACGTCGATATGTTGAAACTTCATCAACCGCAGCTCGCGAATATTATAGTAATTATATGAGCGAGGCCAAATGTATCGAATGTGGTGGAAGTCGTTTAAACAAATATCCTCTATCAGTTAAAGTTGGACCGTTAAACATTTTTGAATTCAGTGAACTTTGTATTAGTGATGCTAGTGATTACATTCTGCATCTTGAATTAAGTGATCTCAACAAAAAAATTTCTGAATTAATAATTAAAGAAATTATTAATCGCTTAAATTTTTTAAACAACGTTGGACTTGATTATTTAACACTTTCACGAAAAGCTTCAACTCTATCCGGAGGTGAGTCCCAAAGGATTCGCCTAGCGACCCAAATTGGGTCGCATTTAAGCGGAGTTCTCTACGTTTTAGATGAACCATCAATTGGGCTACATCAAAGCGATAACGATAAGTTAATCGCTAGTTTAAAACAAATGCGTGATTTAGGTAATACGCTTTTAGTAGTTGAGCATGATGAAGATACGATGTGACAATCTGATTGATTAATTGATATTGGTCCTGGAGCCGGAATCAATGGTGGTGAAGTTGTTAGTCAAGGAACTGCTTTAGAAGTCTCTCAAGACGAAAATTCAATCACTGGTAAATACTTATCAAAAAAATTAAATATTGAAACACCGCTCAAAAGACGCCCATATAGCGATAAGAAATTAATCATTAAAGGTGCCCGCGCCAACAATTTAAAAAATTTAAACGTGATCATTCCTTTAAATCAATTTATTGCTGTTACTGGAGTTTCAGGATCGGGAAAATCAACTTTAATAAATGAAATATTATATAAAAGTTTACGTCACTATTTAGGAAATAAACATATTAAACCAGGTCTCCATACTAAAATTGACAATATGAGTTTAATCGATAAAGTCGTTCATATATCTCAAGATCCAATCGGGCGAACACCGCGATCGAATCCAGCGACATACACTAGTGTATTTGATGACATTAGAGATGTTTTTGCCTCAACTTTATTAGCCCGTATGCGTGGTTATTTAAAAGGCCGCTTCTCATTCAATGTTAATGGTGGTCGTTGCGATCGTTGTCGCGGCGATGGTTCTCTAAAAATTGAAATGCACTTCTTACCAAACGTTTATGTTACTTGTGAAGATTGTAACGGAAGCCGTTACAATAAAGAAACACTAGATATTAAATATCAAAATAAAAACATCGCTGATGTGTTAGCGATGACTGTAACTGAAGCATTATTATTTTTTAGTCAAAGAATCAAAATTAAAATCAAATTACAAACTTTATCTGATGTTGGTCTAGATTATATTAAATTAGGCCAATCAGCGACCAAACTATCTGGTGGGGAAGCTCAAAGAATTAAACTAGCAACTTATTTACAAAAAAAACCAACTGGAAAAACGCTCTATCTATTAGATGAACCAACAACTGGTCTACATAGCCATGACGTTGCTAAACTAATCGTTGTTTTAAATCGTCTAGTTGATAATGGTGATAGTGTTTTAATTATTGAACATAATTTAAACATTATCAAAGTTGCCGACCATATTATCGATCTCGGTATTGGTGGCGGAAAATTTGGTGGTAAAATTGTTGCTATTGGCCGTCCAGAAGAATTAGTCGATAATCCTAATTCACTAACTGGAAAATATTTAAAAAAATATTTATAAGCTAAAAAAAAGAATGAAAACTTAATTTCATTCTTTTTTATCTTTATTATTGAAAAATATTTTATCCCAATAAGCACCAATCATAATCATCACAATAAAGACGACGAGAATAATTAATAACAAAATATCTTGTTGCCGGATTTGAGGATCGCTAGATGTGAAAGCACCATGAATCGTACTAGAAATATTTCAAATCGGAATTATGATTAAAGCAACAATCGTAATAATCGCAGCGGGCATAAAATATTTTTTCTTTTCAATTTCAATTTTTTTAGTGAAACGATTAACAACTGCTCCAGCAATAATGATTCCAATAAAAATAAAGATTATTAATGTTTGTCAATTTGATAAATCATTAATGAAAGTAAAAACTCCCCCATCAATGTTGTTATCGCCAATTTTTGCTAAAGTACCAAATAAAAAGGAAAACACAGTAAATAAAATGGCGATCCCAACAATAGCAAAAGTTGAACCATGAGGAACATCGATCTTATTACTTTTAATTAAATGTTTTTTCATCGGTAATAAATTATAACGTGCTCCATGGCGAACCATGCGAGCACCCGATAAGATATAACCGTTTAAACCACCAAGAGAACCCATAATAATACAGACACCGACAAAACCACCAAAAACAGCGTTGAAACTATGATGGCTAAATTTAATCGCGTCACCGGCGTTATTACCTAAGTTAACTGAGAAAATTGCAATCGATATTAATATATATAATAAAGATACAAATAATAATCCCAGAATTAATGATAATGGCAGATTTCTACGAGGATTTTTTAAATCACCTTTAATATTAGTAACGTAATAAAATCCATCAAATGCAAACAATACCGATGGGAGCGAGACAATTACTCCGGTCAAGCCTTTGCTATGACCTAAATAATTGTGGGCTTTAGGAATATTTGAAGCACTAGTAGTTGATAAACCAATAATAATAATAATAATTAAAGGAATTAACGTTAAAATTATTGCAATCATTTGAATTGCATTTCCTGGTTTAAACGTTAAAGCGTTCACTGTTCCTAAAAGCACTAAATAGAAAATAGTAATAGCAAACATTATTCATGTTCCCATTGACGTTAATTTCCCATTATGATCACGCGCTCCATCAATCGATAAGATTGGGAGCGTATAATAAGCACCATAATAAGCAAGTGACATAATCATGATTGGTAAATAAACTCAATACATAAATCACATAATAGTACGCCCAAAACGATGATTAATGAATTTAGTTCCTCAAGCAACAACGCCCCCGTTATTAGTGCTTTTGTTAGTTGATATTATTTCAATTAGCGCTAGCGCCATTGAAATAATCACAACACCACCAATAAATCACGTTAAAGCTGTTAATCAAACTGAATGAGTATTTTGGATGATTCCTTTATTTTTAACAAAAATACCGGCCCCAACAACATTACCAACAACTAAAGCAAAGGCAGACCCAAGATTGTATTTATGTTTTTGGTTAATTTCAATTCCTTGCACTTTAGGTCACCTATTTTTCCTTGCATTTATTCAATATATAAATTACAAATTTAACTACATATAATTAAGATTATACAACAAAAAATCAATTTTATGAAAATTTATAAAATTTTTACTTTCTATTTTATTTTTTTTTGTATATAATATAAAGGCATTAAGCAAAAAGAAATAAATGGAGTAGTACTCAAGTTGGTGAAGAGGCGTCCCTGCTAAGGATGTAGGCTGCGTAAGCGGCGCGTGGGTTCGAGTCCCACCTACTCCGCCATTTTTTTTTGCTTTTTTTTATGATAAGTATAGTATAAAATATATATTAAAGAGAGTCGAACGTTAATTTTAATTGAGGTTTTAAAAAAATATGTTTAAAAAATTTAAATTCTATTATTTAATAAATATTTTATTTTGAATATTTATCGCATTAATAATATACTTTATTGTTAATTTGTTTATTTATAATCATTTATTTTGATTAATAATGTTAGTCTTTGGTTTTCAAATTATTAATATTTTTATTTTTTGTTTATTATTTACTTCGAACAAAAACTCGACTGCCAAAATTTCTTGGTTTATGGTCTTATGTTTTGTACCAATATTTACGCATGCTTTTTATTTAGCTTATGGGTTAAATTTTAATTTTAAAAAATATCAAAAATTAGTTACTGATAAGATTGATCCCGATTTATTAGATAATAAATCGGAACAAGAAGAATTTCTACGAAACACTAACGATCCCCAATTACGAGAAATTATTAGTTTTTTAAGTAAAGTTACTAATCATTATTTATCAACTGATTCTAATATTGTTTTATTAGATAATGGTAATCGTAAATATAACTTATTATTTAGTCATTTACGAAAAGCGCAAAAATTTATTCATATCGAATATTATTTAGTTCGTGATGGCGATATTTTTCGAGAGTTAAAAATGATCTTACTAGATCGTCTAGCAGAGGGAGTCGAAGTAAGAATCTTATTAGACTATTTAGGAATTTTGGGATTTCCTACTAAACATATTTATGATTTGCGAAAAGCGGGCGCTAAAGTTGTTTATCAAAATAAATTTTTATTTCCGCCATTCGTCGGATCAGCTAACAATTATCGTCACCATCGTAAAATTGTTATTATTGATAATGAGGTTGCCTTTTTTGGAGGCATGAATATCGGTGATGAATATATTTCAAAATCGAAAAAATTTGGATTTTGAAAAGATGCTCACTATTTAGTAAAAGGGAGCATTATTAGTTCGATATCATTAGTTTTCGCTCAAGATTGAGTCCGTTGAACAAAAGAAGAACTAATTCAACCAAAATATTTAAAAACGCCAAAATTGGCTGTTAAAAACGAAGGGAATATTTTAATATTTCCGACTGGACCAAACGACAAAGATTTCAACATTAAACATATTTTATTAAAATTAATCAGTAGTGCTAAAAACACAATTTGAATTACGACACCTTATTTTTCACCAGATGATGAAATTATCGATGCTTTAAAGCGTGTCTTAATTAGTGGAATTAAAATCAAGATTTTAATTCCAGGACGAGCAGATAAACAAATTGTCTATTTCTTAACTAAATTCAAATCTAGTCAACTAATTAAATACGGTGCTGAAGTTTATATATATAAAGATATTTTCATTCATAGTAAAACTTTTATTTTTGATTCTAAATTTGCAATTGTGGGATCAACTAACTTAGACCATCGTTCATTGTTTCTTAATTTTGAACTTTCGGCTTTTGTTAATAATAAAGATTTAATATATAATTTAGAAAAAACTTTTGAAAATGATTTAAGTCATTCAAAACCATTAATAGCAAAAGAATTTGAACAGGAAAATTATTTTATTAAAACTAAAAACTTAATTTTTCAATTAATTGAACCGTTTTTTTAAAAATAGTTTAAAACAATAATTTTTAAATTATTGTTTTTATTTATATAATTTAATTAAAGGGAATAATCTTATTTTATTTTTTAGTGATATTTAATGATATAATTTATAAAAGTTTTAACTCAATTATGAAAATTAAAAATGAGGGAGTATCGATAATATGGAAGCGTTGATAATTATTGATATGCAAAATGATTTCACACTTCCTAGTGGTAGTTTATATATTAAAAATGCTGAAAAAATCGTTAATAATATTAACGATTTAATATTGAAATTTAAAGCTAATCATAATTTAGTGATTGCTACAAAAGATTTTCATCCTAAAAAACATGTCTCTTTTGCTAGTTCTCATAATAAACAATTATATTCATCAATTAGAATTAATGGTTTCAAACAAATTATGTGACCAGACCACTGTGTTCAAAATAGCTTTGGTTCAGAGATAGTTAGAGCGATTGATATTGCTAATATTGATTACATAGTTAAAAAAGGCTATAAAATTAATAACGAGTCATATAGTGGCTTTGCTGATCAAAATGGCGAAAAAACAAAATTACAGGAAATTTTAGAAATGTATCATATTAAAAAATTAACAATTGTTGGTTTAGCATTTGATTATTGTGTTTTATATACTATTAGAGATGCATTAAGTTTAAAATATGAAGTAGCAACTTATTTAGAATTAACAAAATCTGTTAATTCTAACAATAATAATAAAATTATTAGTGAATTAAAAAATCAAAACGTTGTTTTTGAAGAGGTTTTAAATTATGATTAAAAATATTAAAATGTGGACAAAGAAATATAATAGTTATTTACGTTTTGGCGTAGAGGACTATTCCCCAATTTTAAAAGATGGGTTAATTGCCTTTTGTACTTTTGTTATTAGTCTTTTTGTATTACCTAGTGTCTTAGTGGCATTTTATGTTGCTTTTTCGGGTCAAACACAAATTAGCAAAGTTACCGAATCGTTAATTCAAGTTTTTTCAGAATTGCCGCTATGTTTAATTGCATTATTATTCATTAGGCAATTCTGAGAAAAAATTTCATTATTAAAATTTAGAGAAGAATGAATTAATTTTCTAATTTTTTCAATTGCTGGGATGGCTGCTTTATTTATCGTTGAGGATCTGTTTGTTCTTTTAGGCGATTCACTTTATTCAGTAACACATTCAGGTCACACTTTACCTAAAAACAGTACTAATGAAAATAGTCTTACGGATTTAAAAAACGCTAGTTTTATTTTATATTTAGTGTTAGTTATTTTTGTAGGACCGATTTCTGAAGAAATCGGAACTCGTTTAGGGATTATGAATCTAGTCGATCGAAAATGAATGACTGAAGAAAATAAAAATATTATTAAATGATTTTTATTTGCTTTATCATCAGTATTATTCGGTTTAATGCATGTTGTTTTAAATAATGACTATTGACATGCATTCCCCTATATCGGTAGCGGAATAGTGTTCGCTTCGGTTTATGTATTTAGTGGTTATAAAATCCATTATTCAATGTCAGTTCATATGTCGACCAATTTAGTAGCTGTGATTCTGAGCACAACTAGTTATAATTCAATATTCGTAATATCTTAAGGAGCAAAATATGATTATTTTAATTGTTAATCAAAATGACAAAGACAGACGATTAGATAAATTTCTAATCAAAACGTTAAATCAAGTACCACATAGTAAAATTTATCGTTTATTAAGACAAAAAGAAATCAAAATTAACGGCAAAGCTATGAAAGATGGGTCTCATAGAATCCAACTTAATGATGAAATCAAAGTGTTTGGATTAGATCCTCAATTAGTTAATACTAAAATTGAAGTTATTCCAAGAGTAAATATTGAATTTGGAATTGTTTATGAAGATAAAAATATTCTAATCGTTAACAAACCATCACGTTTAGTAGTGCATGGTCCCATTGATAACACACTTGACAATCAAGTTAAACAATATTTATTCAAAAAAGGGGCATACGACCCGAAAAAGGAAAACGCTTTCAAAGTTAGTCATTGTCATCGAATTGATAAATGAAGTCAAGGAATCGTTGTTTATGGTAAGAATCTAACAGCACTCCAAACACTAAATACTGCTTTTCGTGAACCAGATGCAATCTCAAAATGATATAAAACTTTTGTTACTAAAGCAATGTTACCAAAATTAATTAAAGGTTACATTTATCATGATGAATTAAATAAAATGATGATCTTTTCTTTCACTGAGCCAAAAAAACCAATCAAAGCCCAAATCGCCCTAACAGATGTTGTCGATTGTCGTCGTATTGAAAATAATAAGTTCTTACTAGACATCCGCATCATTACTGGACGTAAACATCAAATTAGAGCGATGTTAAGAGCGCTTCAAAACCCAATTATTGGTGATATTAAATATGGTTCTCGTGCTGACGCTGATGACTTTTATTTATGCAGCTGTAAAATAAAATTCAACAGCGTTCCCAAACCGTTAGAATATTTAAATAAAAAATCATTTAGTGTTTAAGTAATAGGGGGTCAATAAAAATGCTTAATAATATTTTTATTGGAATTTTATTAATTATTTTTTTATTAACAACTTGATTTGCTCTTGGAAGAATCCTTCAAGAGCATTTTGCTTTGCTACGCACTAATTATTTAATCTCAATCCCGCTAGGAATGACGATCTACTTTTTATCTGTTTGGATTACTAGTTTACCGTTTATTTTTTTAGCATCGGGATCATTACCGTTATTTTTAGCAATTTTAATTATTAATGTTTTTATAGTCGTTTATATTGTTTTGAATTATAAAAAGTGGTTTCACAAATATATTAATTATCGAACAATAGGATCAACTTTTTTGTTAGCAGTTTTTTTAATTATCATTTATTACTTTTTATGACCGTTAAGATTTAACTATCAAAATGAAGATTTCATTGGTTTAATTAATAACAATATTGAAAGCAATAATTTATTTATTAGCTTTCAAGGGAATGTTGTTTCTAAGTTTAACGCTTATTATTTATGAGTCGCAATGTTAGTTAGGTTTTTTAATTTTGATATTGCTTTTTTAACAAACTGAATTTTAAATATTTTATTTTTAATTATGTTTGTCTTCTTTTCAACAGCTAGTATTTCAATTGTTATTAAAAATAATAAGGTTGCTAAAGGAATGGTTGTCGTTGTCTTGTTTTTGATAATGCACTTTTTGTTAACGATTTTTCCTTGAGGCGGCACATTTATCTGCTTTAATTTATTATTTTTGGCAATTGCTTTTTATATTAGATATTTATTATCGAGTTTTCGGAATCGCTATTATTTAATTATTGCATCAATGATGTCAACAATTGCCCTTAATTTTTCCAACCAAATCATTTATGTTAATTTCGTGATTTTTTTCATTATTATGTTTTTAATTATTTTTAGATATAAAAATAATTTCATTCTTGATTTTATGATCACTTTCTTTTCGCCGTGTATTAGCTTAGCATTTTTATTTTTTAACGTTGGTAATTTTATCGGTTGAACAGTATTGATTTTATTCTTTAGCTTTTTATTATATGTTATTTTTATTTATTATTGACGCAGTGAAATCTTTAAGAAATTAGAAAATAGCATTTATGAAGATCGCTATTTAGTAGTATCAGTAGTGCCGATCATATTATTTGTGGCCAGTATTTATTTATTTATTTTAGATCGTCACCAAAATGAAGCTCAAATTTGAAATGCCGATTACTTTTTCCATTTCAAAAATCACTTAGTTAATTGAATAGCTTTCATATCAGCATGAATTATTGAAATCGTCTTCGCCATCTATATTATTATTAAGGGAGTTCGTAAAACATGAGTCTTTAATAAAAATAACATTTTAATTTTATGATTATTTATTAGTATTTTAATTATTTTAAATCCGTTATTACAGATTTTTTACAAACGTTATTTTAGTACTAGTTTTAATTATCAAATTATGTTGTGAGTTATTATTATTCCTAGTACGTTAATTTTCTTAAATTGAATCGCAATTATTAAGAAAATTAACTTACTCGTTGCTGTTACTATCATGTCAGCAACATTAAGTTCAATCATCGTAATAAATGCCCCTAAAATTAATTATCAAAATTATAATAGTTTTACGCTAGTTAATAAAGGGGTCCAAAATATTGCCTACCAAATGAAGCAATATATGGATGATCCTAAAAATCATATGAAAAATGAAGTTAGATATTTAGGAGATTACAACTGAATCAACGTTTATTTTCATAAAGGAGTATTAGTTAAAGATATTAATTCTCAATTTGTGAACAATGTTTTCGTTGACGCTAACAGCATTGATGGTTTTAAAGATGCGATCGCCAAAATAAAAGTTGATTGAATTATCAAATTAAAAACTAACATCGACAATAGTATTATCGCTTATTTGAAATATAATATTATAATTCAAAATGATTTCTATTATGTTTTTGCAAAATAAAAACAAAATAGAAGCAATTAAGCTTCCATTTTGTTTTTTAAATATAGTAAATTTTTTTAATATAACGTGTAAACTATAACCTGTAATTTATTTATATAATTAAGTTAAAAATTATTTAACGATTTTTAAGCTAATACGACCAAGTTTTTTGTCAATGTTAATGATTTGAACTTTAACTTTTTGACCAACTTTTAAAAATTCATTAATATCTTTGATATATTCATCGCTAATATTTGAAATATGGATTAAACCATTTTTTTCTACGCCTATGTCAACGAAAGCACCGAAACTAACAATACCAGTAACTGTACCTTCTACTATACTATTTAATTCTAAATTATCCATGAAGACCCCTTGAAACATTTATTTCTAATTGACTATATTTATAAAATTATACTAATTAAATTAAAAAAAAGCAACCATTTTTTATATTTTTTTGATATTTTTTTGATATAATAGTAAAAAGATTAGAGAGGAAAATGATAATGCAACGTATACCAAAAATAATTCACTATTGTTGATTTGGCGAAAAAATGCCAGAAAGACTTAAAGAAAACGTTAAAAGCTGACAAAAACTTTTTCCAAAATACGAAATTAGAATCTGGACTGAAGATAATTTTAACCTATTAGATAATAAATATTGCAAAAAATCATACGATTTTAAAAAATATGCATATACTTCTGACTATGTTCGCCTAAGAGTTATTTATGAATTCGGGGGAATTTATCTAGATACTGATATGAAAGCGATGAAACATTTTGGTGATATTTTCGAAGATAGCGATATGACGCTAGGGTTCGAACATCAAAAATTAATCGCTACTGGTTTTATTTCAGCTGTGCCCAAGCACCCATTAATAAAACAACTACTAGATATTTATGACTTATTCGACACCGTCGAATATGATAAAATTCCATTCTTTATTAATAATGAGCTATTCACTTTTCTATTATGTAGTGAATACGGACTAATATTAAGTAATAAATACCAAGAACTAGCAACGCGGATCAAAGTCTATCCAATGGAATACTTCAGTTTATTAGAAGCAACGCCAAAATCAGTCGTACTTCACTTACACGAAGCATCTTGAAAGAAAACGACTTTAGATATTATTAAGTTACTAACGTTCGTTAGACGCCATAAAAAGCTAACATGACTACCATTAGAGATTCATCGCTTAAGTTATTTTTCAAAACATCGTAAATTCAACAATGAACTGAAAAAAAGAATCGGCATCATTCCTAACAAGAAGTTAGCAAAAAGTTCTAAAAAAGTTCAAAAAAGAGCTACTAAAAAAATCAACAAGATTATCATTAAAACTAAAAAAAAGAAACGTAACAAAAGACGAGCAAAAAAACGAACAACATAAATGAGGATTAATTATGAAACTTTTAACAATTATACCAGCCCATAACGAAGCCGCGGCGATTTTAAAAACAGTCACTGATTTTAAAAAAGTTAACCCCAAGATTGATATCTTAGTAGTTAACGATGGATCACGCGACAATACTAAACAAATATTAGAAGATAATAACATCAACCATATTAATTTAGCAATTAATATGGGACTATCAGGGGCTGTAAAAGCTGGTATATATTATGCTAGTCTAAATAATTATGATGCATTTTTACAATATGATGGTGATGGCCAACATTTACCAGAGTATGTTAATGCGATGGTAAATAAACTTAATGAAGGTAATGACATTGTCATTGGCTCAAGATTTATCGATAAACAAAAACATCGTTCAATGCGTATGTTTGGTTCTAAACTAATTACGCTAGCGATTATGATCTCTTGTCGTAAAGTTATTACTGATCCCACTTCAGGAATGCGCCTGTTTTCTAAAAACATGATTGATTTATTTATTGCGGGAACTTTAGTAAATTTAGAATCAGATTCAATTACATGGTTAATTAGAAACGATTATAAAGTTGCTGAAGTTCCAATTAAGATTTTAGATCGTAATACGGGAAAATCTTATTTTAACTTTTTAAATTCAATTACTTATATGTTAAATATCTTAATTACGATTTTATTAATTCAACCATTTTTACGAAAACATAAAAAAGGAGGCCAATAATGTTATTCAGCAGCGTCTCACCGATTAATCCCGGCGTTAAAACACCAATCATCTCGATTGGATTACCGATTATTATTTTTGTTTTAGTTTTCCTACTATCAGTTTATTTATTAATTTTAATTCAAAAAGGAAAACTTCAAACTCAAGAATCAATCTCATGAACTTTATGAAATATTTTTATGATGATAGTTTCATTATCATTATTAATAACTCAAATTCTATCATCAGCTGATAAAAATAATTTCAACTGATTACAATGATGTGCCAATATTTTAGGATTAACCTCAGAAAATTCATGAGTCATCTTATTATTAGTCTTATTTATCGTATTTTTATATTTCAAAAGTATCCGTTCAACTTTAAAAATGTCAATTTTGCAAAAAAAAGTTAGTCGCAGTTTAGAAGCGGTCGCTATTCTAGAGAAAAAAATCAACGACATTAATAAAAAATAATTATTAAAAAAGGGGTTTTGTTTTATGATTAATGTAAATCCTAAAATTAAAAAACGAATTACATTTTTAAATGATAAATTACATTATTGTAATAATCAATATTATCGATTTAATAATTCGCCAATAACTGATCAAGAATTTGATCAGTTATTAGCTGAGTTAAATAAGTTAGAAAATCAATATCCCGAATTAAAACTAGCAACTTCACCAACGATGCGCGTTGGTGGTTTTGTTAGTAAAAAATTTAGCAAAGTAAAACATAGTCAAAAAATGTTATCACTAAGTAATGTATTTAATAAAGAAGAATTATTAAATTTTGATAAACAAGTTCAAAAATGATCTGGTTTATCAAAAATAGAATATGTTGCTGAGTTAAAAATTGATGGCTTATCGATCAGTCTCCAATATGAAAATCATCATTTAGTTAGAGCGCTAACGCGTGGTAATGGATTTGAGGGCGAGGACGTTACTAATAATATTAAAACTATTAGAGACATTCCGCTACAACTAAAAACTGCTAAAAAAATTGAAGTCCGTGGTGAAATTTTCTTTTTCGATAATGATTTTAATAAAATGAATCAATTACGAGCACAGAAAAATGAAAAAGTATTTGCCAATTCACGCAACGCGGCCGCAGGATCAGTTCGTCAATTAGATTCTAAAGTAACAGGACAGCGTAAATTGTCATCTTTCATCTATTATTACTTAAATCCTTTAGGTGACCAAATTAGTACTCAATCAAGCGTTTTAGACAATATCAAAAAATTAGGCTTTCGAATTAATCAAGAATATTGCATCGGCAATATTGAAGATGTGTGAAAATTTATCGAAACTATCGATGCTAAACGAGCAACGCTCGGTTTTCCTACTGATGGAATCGCTATTAAAGTTAATGATATTAATCTTTATCAAAAAATTGGTAATACAGTTAAGTTTCCTAAATGAGCAACAGCTTATAAATTTAGTGAAAAAACAGCGATCACAACATTAAAAGATATTGTTGTTAATATTGGTCGCACTGGGAAAGTTAATTACAATGCTATTTTAGAACCAATTAGTTTATGTGGGACAACCGTTGCGAATGCAACGCTTCACAACGCTAACTATATTCAAGAGTTAGATATTAGAATTGGGGCCCAGGTCGAAATCAAAAAAGCCGGCGACATTATTCCTAAAGTTTTAAAAGCGATCAAAAATGATCGCTATCAAAAACTCCCCCAATGAATCAAACCAACACATTGTCCAGTATGTAATAGTGAATTAATTAGTAAAAAAAACTATGTTGATTATTATTGCGCTAACAAAGACTGTTTAGCAACTCATTTAGAAAATATTGTTCATTTTGTCAGCAATCCAGCGATGAACATCGTTGGATTGGGAAAAAGCATCGTTGAAAGATTTTTTAAATTAGGAATTTTAAAAAATATCGTTAGTATTTATGAATTAGAAAAATATCAAGATATCATTATTAATGAACCGAGATTTGGTCAAAAATCATACAACAACATTATTGAATCGATCAATCTTTCTAAAAATAATTCATTAGAAAGATTGATATTTGGTTTAGGAATTAGAAATATTGGCTTTAAAAATGCAACCATTATTGCTAAAAGATTTAACGATCTTAATAGCATAATGGCACTAAAAGCTGATGATTTAACCAATATTTCTAATTTTGGAAAAGTTGTTTCAGATTCATTAATAACATGACTAGCAAACGAAGATAATATTAAAATTTTACAAGAATTAATCAATCATGGTTTAAACCCTAAATATAATGGTGTTGCGATCATGAACAATAAATTAAACGGCAAAGTATTTTCAATTACTGGAACATTATCACTTCCAAGAAATGAAATTAAAGAAATCATTGAACTTCATGGTGGTGTATTTCAAAATACAGTAACGAACAAAGTTGATTTTCTGATAACTAATAACTTATCAGAAAATAGCAACAAATACCAAAGTGCTATTAATAAAAATATTGAAATTATTAACGAAATTAAATTTAAGGAATTACTAAAATAAGGAGTTTTATAATATGACTAAAAAAGAAATTAAAGAATTAGCTAAAAAAGTTTTAATTAAAATTGATGATGAAGATTGCGAAATGATTAATAATGATTGAAAATTAATCTTAGCGCAATTGAAAATCATCGATTCAATTGCTGGTGTTGATGATCTTAAACCAATGAATTATCCGCGTGATTTAGTTAGTGATTTAAACTCACTACGTAACGATGATAATACTAGTTTTGTTTCTCATAAAGCAGATATTTTACATAACTCTGAATTTCACAATGATGATTATTTTAAAAATAGAGGAGTTATTAATTATGAAAATTAAATCAAAAACTTTACAAGAATTACATCAAGATTTAATCGATCAAAAAATAACACCGTTAGAAATTGTCGAAGCAGCTTTTGCTAAAATTAAAAAGTATAATGATAAATATAATTTATTCATTAATACTTTTGAAGCAGAAGCGCTAACGATTGCAAAAGCAATCAGCGCTACTGATATTAAAAAACCTTTCGGGGGAATCCCAATTAGTATCAAAGACACGTTTGTTTATAAAAATCACGTTACTACTGGTGGAAGTGCTTTATTGAGCGATTTTCGACCTAGTTATAATGCAACTGTTATTGATGAAATTTTACATCAAGGCGGTATTTTAGTTGGTAAAAATACGACCGATGAATTAGGAATGGCCGGAACAGGAACTTTTTGTTACACTGGCGTTGTTAAAAATCCCTGAAATGTTAAATATATAACTTCGGGTTCTTCTTCAGGAAGCGCTGTTTCAGTAGCGCTCGGAATTACTCCGATTTCAATTTGTTCTGATACGGGCGATTCAGTAAGGAAACCAGCAGCCTTTTTAGGTGTCTGTGGATTTAAACCAAGTTATGGTCTAATCTCGCGTTTTGGGATGTTTCCTTACTCACCATCGCTTGATACTGTGGGAATCATTGCTAAATCAGTCGCTGATTTAGCATATTCCTTCAAAGTGATCCAAAAATACGACGATAAAGATCTAACATCACAAAAAGCAACATTTGAAATTCCTAGTAAGATGAAAGTAGATCATAATTTTTTCAAAGGTAAAAAAGTTGCCATTTTAAAAATTTTAGAAGAATCAACTAATAAAAATATTCAACATATTTTTAAAAAGCATGTTAATCAATTACGTTCTTTAGGTGCTCAAGTTGAATATTTTGATTTTGACACTTATTTGTTAAAATCACTATTACCAATTTATATGGTAATTTCATATGCTGAATCAACATCTTGTTCTTCAAATTTAACTGGTTGATATTTTGGCCACAATTACGGAAAAAATGATTGACTAGAAGCTGGGATGAATAATCGCTATCGTTATTTTGGCCAAATGCTAAAACATCGATTTACATTAGGAACATTCTTTTTAAGTGAAACTAATATCGAAACAATTTTTCGTAAGTCAAAAAAAATCAGAAGATTAATTTTTGAAAAAATGAATGAAATTTTTAGTAAATATGATGTTTTACTAACACCGACTAACGGATCATTAACACCAACATTAGAAAAAACGCTTAACGCTAAATCTGATGTTAGTGCTGTTAATAATTTAGCTGATAATATTTTATTATTAGCAAATTTTGCCGGAACACCATCACTAACTATTCCGATGGGCTTTGTCGAAGACTTGCCAATCGGAATGAATGTCAACACACAATTTAAGCGTGATGATTTCTGTTTAGAATTTTCACATCATTTAGAACAACTATTAGATATTGAAAGCCGCGATTTAGAGGAGGTTTTAAATAATGAATAAATATGATGTTGTAATCGGGATCGAAGTTCATGTTGAGTTAAAAACGAAAACGAAAATGTTTTCTGATGCACCAGTAACTTTTAACGAATCTCCAAATAGTAAATGTAATTTTATCGATTTAGGATATCCTGGAGCAATGCCAACAGTTAATAAAAGAGCAGTCGAGTTAGCAATCATTTTAGGAAAAGCATTAAAAATGAAAATATCATCTTCACTTTCTTTTGATCGTAAAAATTATTATTATCCTGATTTACCAAAAGGTTTTCAAATTACGCAACAATATAATCCAATCGGAGTAACTGGTAGTCTAGAAATTAAATTAGATAATAATAAATTAAAAACTATTAATATTACGCGAGCTCATCTAGAAGAAGATACTGCTAAACAAATTCATAACGATAATAGTATTACATTACTTGATTTTAATCGTTGTGGTAATCCTTTAATTGAAATTGTTAGTGAGCCCGAAATTAGCAGCGCAAAAGAAGCAGCTCTATATGTAAAACAATTACAAAATATTTTATTATATGCTAACGTTTCCGATGTTAAAATGGAAAACGGATCGATGCGTTGCGATGCTAATGTTTCTTTAAAATTAACAGGCAAGAAAAAACTTGGAGTTAAAGTTGAAATTAAAAACATTAATTCAATTAGTAATTTAGAAACTGCTATTAATAATGAAATTATTGAACAAACAAAAGCACTAGATAGTAATAAAATAATCATCCAAGTTACAAAACGCTACGATGATAATCTAAAACAAAACATTATGATGCGTTCAAAAGGTAATGCAATCGATTATGAATATATTCCCGAATCAAACATTTTACCGATTACATTACCTCAAGAATGAATTACTAGCGTTCAAAAAGAGTTACCATTATTGCCCGATTTTTATTTTCAATATTATACGAAACATAAGATTAATGATAAAATCATCAATCAACTAATTAATAACAAAGATATTAATTTATTCTTTTATGAATGTTGTTTAAAAACAACTAATTTTAAACAACTAACACATTGAATCGTGATGGCACTAAATAATTATTTAAATGATCAAAAAATCACGATCAATAAAACTAAATTAACTAGTGATAATTTAGTTAAGATGATAAAGATTATTGAAAATGGTATAATTTCTTTAAAACAAGGGGAGCAAGTTTTTGCTAAAATCCTAATTAAAGATATTGATCCTAAAACAGTTATCAAAACTTTAAATTTATCACAAATCAGTGATAAAACAGTTTTAGAATCAATTATTAAAAATTTAATTATTGATAATCCCGAAATGGTGGCCCAATTCAGTGATCGCCAAGAACGCGTTATGAAGTTTTTTGTTGGTCAAGTTATGAAAAGCACCAAAGGTAAAGCTAATCCTAAAATAGTTGTTAATCTTATCGAAGGATTATTAACAACTATTAAAAAATAATTTATTAATAAAATAAAGGGGATCATATTATGTTTAAAAAACGTAATCCGGACAAAAAAATTAATAAATTAAAATCTAAAAAAGAAATCCATTATGAAAATACTCGTGATGAATTATATGAAATAAAGCAAAACTCAAGAAAGAGTCGCTTTTTTCGAAAAATCTATAATTTATTAAATCTAAAATCACTATTTGTTAATAAGATTTTTGTTTTTGTGATTCATTTAGTTTTAGTTATGAGTGTTACTCATAAAAAACACCGTGATAAAGATAAAATCATCTTATTAGAAAAATACATTCATAAGAAACTTAAAAATCCCAATAATAGTTTTATGCCCTCAGTGCTAGCTTTCAGTATGTTTATTACGTTAATTCCGATCGCAACGTTTATCGGAATTATCTTCATTGAACTATCAACTGGTGGTAAGAATTCCCATTTTATTGCTGCGATTCAAAATTTTTTAAACTCTCTTTTTGGACAAGCAATTGGGACCCAAATTTTTCAAGATTTATCAAATTCTAGTAAAACCAAAAACTGAGTTGGAATTGTTTCTTTAGCGATCATTTCACTATGAATTTCAATTTCTTCATCACGTAAAATTGTTATGGTAGCTGGAGTTGTTTACAACGATAAATATAAGATACCTTTAAAAAGTACTTATATTAAATCTAGTATTTTAATATTTTTATTAAACTTTTTCATTATTTTTTCAATGCTGCTATCATCTTTCCTTAATAGTGTTATTGCAACAGCAGGAAAACCATGAATTTGAACAATGTTAAAAATTCCTTTTATGGTTTTCATCATCTATGTCTTGTTAATAATTATGTTTTTCGTGACTCCTCAAGAATCAGTAACGTGGCGATCAGTTCATCCGGGCGCATTAGTGGCCTCTGTGCTCCTTAATGCATTAATTAATATATTGATATTCTTTAATCAATATATTCTAAAATACACGTCCTATTATGGCGCTGTCGCCTCGATTATGTCCATCGCCTTCGTCTTCTTATTCTTATCTTTTATTATTTACTATGGTTTCGTGATCAATTCGGCAATTTACAAAGTTTATACTAATCCTAGTGTTTTAAGAATTAGTGATAAAAAATTCAACAAAATTTTAAAATCTAAAAATGAACGTAATTTTCTCCGTTACCAATCACGTCTAAATATTATTCATTCAAAAAATAAAAAAAATAAAAATAATTTTTCCGAAATTCCCGATAAGGAAATTAAAGTTTCCTGGCTAAATAAAATGATACATAAAATTAATAACAATAAAAAAAACAAATAAGCAATTATTTGTTTTTTTTCTTTGGCAACGAATACAAATACAATTATTTTGAAATAACACTATTTGTAAATCTTTGAAATTCTGAGACTGATTTTATTTCACCAACAATAACAACTTTGTCACCTAGTTTTAAAATATCGTCTTTAACAGGAACGAAAGTTTTTCCGTTACGCGTAATCGTTACGATAGCGACTCCGATTTTTCGTAAATCTAGATTAGCTAACGGCTTAGTCGTAATGTTAATATTTTTAATAATAGTTTTTAACATTGCGTAGTTGTCTGAAATTTCTTGAATTTCAGCATAAGATGTAATGAATAATGGATTAGTGGCTTTTAGCGCTGTTCTAATACCAGCTTCATGCTCAGGACGAACAATATAGTCGACCCCAATCTGTTTTAGAATAGTTTCATGGCGTTGTGAAGAAGCTTTACAAATAATGTTTTTAATATTTAATTCTTTCAACAATGCAGCAATCATAACTGAAGATTCAACATCACTACCAACTCCAACAATTACAGTATCCATATGTTCGATACCTTGAGTTTTTAATGAATCTGGCTCGGTCGCATCTAAGACGACCGCATAATCGACTAAGTTTTGAATTCTTCGGATGCGATCGGCATTAATGTCGATCGCCATTACCGAATGACCTAATTCTGATAATTGATAAATAATTGCACTTCCAAATTTACCAATCCCAATAACGCAAATATCATATTTTTTAGCCATATATATTCCCCTTTTGATTCAACTTTGTGTTGATATACTTATATTATAAATTAATTTTTAAATTTAAGTTATTATAACATTATTTTAATATTTATATTTTTTTTTAAAAATTAACTTAAATAGTGTAAAATGTTATAATAAATTAAGAGATAACTAAGCGAATGATGGTGATTATATTAACTATGAGTACACTTAGAAGAAAAAAGAATAATTTTAAATTGTTTTTTAGAAAAACTTATAAAAAATACGGTATTTTATCAGTCTCTAGAAAACTATTTATTTATTATTGTGCGATTACTTTTATTGGAGCATTTTTATTGATGCTCCCTCTTTCGTTGAAGAACAGTTCTAGTCTGAGCTTTATTAATGCCTTATTTACATCGGCCTCAGCTTTCTCAGATACAGGACTAACAACAACTACGACAGTAACGACGTTTAACTTTTTTGGACAATTAGTGATTGCGTTGTTAATTTTATTTGGTGGTCTTGGTTGGTTTGCGATTAGAGTTTACTTTTTATATTTCATTTTTAATCGTCGATTGACATTAAAAATGCGCATGGTTTTACAAACTGAACGGGGCCAATCAAAAATTGGCCAAACTAAAGAAGTTATCATCGCTGGAGTAACAGCTGTTTTAATTACGATTATTATTGCAACGATTTTATTGACGATGCATTTTTATAAAGTTAAAAATGCGTTCGTCTCAGCTGATGTTAGTCCTTATCATAATTTTTCTCGATCAATCTGAATGGCTTTTTTCCACTCAGTATCAGCAGCTAACAATGCTGGTTTTGATATTGTTGGTTCAAACTCATTATTACCATATTATAAAGATTACTTTGTTCAAGTTATCTTTATCATATTATTAATTTTTGGTGGAGTTGGATTCCCAATCTTTTTCGACATTAAACAAAAAATTAAAATGCGTCTTCAAGGAAAAAACTACGATATTAGTTTATTAACAAAATTATCAACAATAACTTATGTCGCAGTATTTATTGTTGGACTATTATTTACATTCTTATTCGAGATGAAAGCTCCTGTACGGATTGAGAATCCTAGTGGAAGTTATGACTTTAGTTTCTGGCATAATCATAAAATTATGGTTGATGGCCATTCCCAAAACTATAGTTTAAGTAACCATATTATGGCAATTATTTTTAGCGTCTTCTCAACTCGTAGTGCCGGATTCGCAACTTTAAATATGAGTAATTTTACCGATCCTACAAAATTCTTATTCTCTATTTTAATGTTTATCGGAGCTTCACCATCATCAACTGGTGGGGGGATCCGAACAACAACATTTGCTTTATCAATTTTAGGAATTAGTAAAATGTTAACGCGAAATACCCAAGTCCAAATCTTTAAACGTAAAATTCCCGATAACACATTAATCAATGCTTATGCGGTAACTATTATCGCGTTAATATTAACTATTGGGGTTTCTTTATTAGTAATGACTAATGCGTTATTTCCGTTAGATAGTGGTGGTAGCAATATTAACGGAACCCGTGATTATCACTTCACCGATGCCCTCTTTACCGTCGCCTCCGCCTTCGGTACGGTTGGTCTAGCTAGTTTCAAATTGGCCACAATATCCTGAGTTTCAAAATTAGCATTAATATTATTAATGTTTGTTGGTCAATTAGGAATCAGTTCAACTTTATTTCTATGAAGTAAAAAACGTAACGATGAAACTCACTTTAGCTATATCGAGGAAGATGTCTCGATTGGTTAGTTGTTTCTATTGTTTTTATAATTAACTTATACTAAAATATATAAAGAGGTGGAAAAACTTATGAAAAATATGAAACCTAGAAAAATGATCCGTGATAAATTTAGTTGATGAGAAGTAGTTGCTGGAGATGTTCCTAAAGATAAAGAAGGTAACCCAATTGGGCGCGAGGTCCGCTTTTTACAAGCCGACCCCGACAAAAACAAACATGTGCCCTATACTGTTGAAGTAGCGGATGGTTATGAATCACGCTGTGGAAAACACGACCTACACATGATAACTGAGGAACATTTTATTGCCTACATTGAATTAGTAATCGATGATCGTTGATATCACCGTTACTATTTCAAAGTTGGAGATCAACCAAAAGTTCACTTTAAAGTACCGAAAGGTAAAAAAGTTGTTGCGCGTGCATTATGTAATTTCGATTCACTATGAGAATATGAAATGCCCGCTAAATAATTTAACGAATAAAAAAAATAAAAGGTGTTTAAGATACCTTTTATTTTTTTATGATTAAAATTGTTATTAATGAAACGACTAATAAAAAAATTGTTATCGCTGAAACATAATAATAAATATTACGTTTTTTATTATGATGATCAAATTGATGAGTTCCTAGTAATTCTTTTAATTGTGCATTTTCATTTAAAATATTTTTAAATTTCTCATTTAACTTTTCCACATGGGAAGAAATTAATCGCAGTTGTTCATCGTTTGTTAAGTTACTATTAGAAACAACGTTAGGAATTTTAATATTATGACTAGGTCATTCTATTAAATTAATTAATTCATCACGATCAATGTTTTTTAAACTAATATTAGGAATCCCTTTTAAAAGGGCAAATTTTTTCAATTGGGTAATATTCATACTGTGAATACTATTATCAATGTCGGGATCATTTTGATTAATTTTAAATTTTTTCAGTTGTTGAAAATCATAGTTAGTATTACCACGATTAAAATATTTATTTTCTTTTTTGCTTTTTTGCTTTTTTTCCAAAACTGGCTTAATTGTTTTTTTCATATTTTACCTCTCGATATAATTTTACAACATATTAAATATATGTTATTATTTTTTTTAAGATACTAAAATTTAATTTTTTAGAAAGTGGGTTATTAATGACTATTTATTTAATGATTTTGATTACCAAATCATCCCGGATGCAATTGATAAATCCGCACAAATAATTTTGATAATAGATTAATTTTTTTAACTAATAAATCGTTTAAAATGTATAATTATATTATATAGGTTTTATACAAAAGGTGATGTTATGTTTAAAAAAATTAAAGCCAAAATAAAACTAAAAATAAAACAAGATATTCATACAATAGTAAAAATTGGAATTATCATCGGGTTAGTTTTCTTACTATTCTTTTTAACGATTATAACGTTATTAATTCTAATTTTAATTAAAATCCACTAAATATTAATATAACATAATTAGTATTAAATAGTTAGCCAAGTTAACTATTTTTTGATACTTTAAGAAAGAATGATATTATGAAACAAAATAAAAAAACATTTTATATATCAACGCCAATTTTCTACCCATCAGGTAATTTGCATATTGGTCATGTTTATACAACAACGATCGCAGATGCACTAACTAGATATAAGCAATTACAAAATTACGACACTTTCTTTTTAACAGGTAGCGATGAACATGGTGAAAAAATTGAACAAAAAGCTAAGGAACATAATGTTGATCCAAAAACTTATGTTGACAGCATCGTTCCAAAATTTAAACATCTATGAAAATTAATTGATGTTAATTACAATCAATTTATTCGTACGACTGATAAATTTCACGAAACTGCAGTTTCGAACGCTTTTTGTGATTTAGAAGATAAAGGCTTCATTTACAAAGATTTTTACGAAGGGTTATATTCTGTTAGTGATGAAGAATTTTTCACAACACAGCAAGCTAAACTATACGAAGATGGTAAATATTATCACCCCGTTAGTGGTCATTTATTAAAAATGGTTAAAGAAGAATCTTACTTTTTAAAAATTTCTAATTTCGGAAAATGATTAAAAACTTATTTTTATGATCATCCTCGATTTGTGATTCCCCAAAAAAGAGTTACTGAATTAGTTAATAACTTTATTGATCCGGGATTAAAAAATTTATCAGTAACAAGAACTTCATTCAGTTGAGGCGTACCAGTTAAAAACGACAACAAACATATTATCTATGTTTGAATTGATGCGTTATTAAACTACGTGACGGCACTTGGTTATGGATCTAAGGATACAAGTCTATTTGATAAATTCTGAGCTAACGAGGATGCTGAAATAGTCCATTTAGTTGGTAAAGAGATTACTCGTTTTCATTGTATCTATTGACCAATTATTTTAAAAATGTTAGATCTAAAATTACCATCAACAATTCTAGCACATGGTTGAATCATTACTAAAGAAGGTAAAATGTCAAAATCAAAAGGTAATGTTGTTGATCCTTTAGAATTAATTAATAAATACGGCAGTGATCCGTTACGCTATTTCTTATTGAAAGAAATTAAATTAAATGAAGATGGTATTTTTGATATTAAACATTTTGAAAGTATTTATAATAATGATCTTTGTAACAAATATGGAAATTTAATTTCTCGTTCTGTTAGCATGATTAACAAATATTTCGATGGTTCATTCACTAGTGATTTCAATTTAAGTGATTTCAATTGTAAAGTTATTGATAGTTCAATTACTGATACGATTTTTAGTTATTCAAACGCAATGGATAAACTAGATATTAATAGTGCTCTTGATTGTGTTGAAAAGTTTCTCCACAATGCTAACAAGTTTATCGACAACACAACACCGTGAGTTGTCGCTAAAACTGATCCTGATAAATTAAAAAATATTTTATCATGATTACATCGTAGTTGTGTTGTTGCAACAATGTTACTGTCACCATTCTTAGTTAAAAAATCAAAAATAGCTTATCGATTATTAGGAGTTAAAAAATTCAAATTATTAACTGATTTAGATCTTAAAAATTATCAAGAGATCACAGTTACAGAAAATGAAATTTTATTTCCGCGACTACCATAACAAATAATAATTATTTAAAAGGGGTCTAAATGAAAACTAAAAAAATTCTCTTTAAAGTTGAAAATCTAACTAAGAAATTTGGTAGTTTTATTGCTTTGAATAATATTAATTTAACAATTTATGAAGGTGAATCAGTTGCGCTCATTGGAGCCAACGGAGCTGGGAAAACAACATTATCAGAAATAATTTCTGGAGGCCTAAAACAAACTTCAGGAACTATTAAATATGAATTTGGTAATACAAAAGCCCAAATTGCTAAAAATATCGGGATTCAATTTCAAGATAATACTTTCCCTAACGGAATCTCAGTTAAAGATTTAATTGGTTTTTATGTTAGCGTTTATAAAGTTGATGCTAAATCAAAAGACTTCATTAAACTATTAGAAGTTTTTGAATTAAAACATTTAATGAAAAAATCTGCTAATAGTTTATCTGGTGGACAAAGACAACGCCTAAATGTAATTTTGGCCTTTCTCCATAAACCAAAATTATTATTATTAGATGAAGTCTCAACCGGACTAGATATTAAAAGTCGTAATATGATTCGTAATTATATTAAAATTATTACGAAAGCAAACAATAGTAACTTATTTTTAGTCTCGCACAATATGGATGAAGTTGAGTTTCTTTGTAATCGCGTAATATTATTAGAAAACGGTAGTATTATTGAAGACAATAAAGTTAGCGATATTGTAAAACAAAATAATAGTGTGGAAAACTATGCTAATAATTATTTTAATCAAAAACCAAAGATCAAAAATCTAATTCGAAAGGAGCTTAAAAACTAATGTTTGCGACTTTTAAATTAACAGGAACAGTATTTTTTAAATCTTTTCAAGGAGCCTTTTTTGCTTTTTTCTGACCGCTATTAATCATGTTTATTTTAAATGCGATTTTATCGGACGTTCCTGGAAGTAATGTTAATTACGTTAATGTTGTTTGTCCTGGAATGGTGTTTATATCAACTTTTTCAGTTGGTTTGTTCGGAATGACTAACACAACGATGAAGTTAAAAGAATCTTGTATTCTGAAAAGAATTTGTGTTAGTCCACTTAGTAAAACTAATTTTTTAATTGGTGTGATTGCCTTTTTCTTAGTGATCCAAGTTGTTTCTTCGTTATGAACTTTTGGATGAGCTTTTCTTGTTTATCATAACGATGGTTTAAAATTACCACATGGTGGTTGATTTATTTTTGGCTGACTAATATCATCATTTCTAAATATTATTATTTCATTATTAATATTAGGTAATATTAAAACGCAAGAAAATGCCTTCTCATTAACGTTACTAATTCTAGTACCAACGTTATTTTTATCAGGAGTATTATTTATTATTCCAAATCATGGTTGAATTAATTGGGCATCACAATTGATGCCCCAGCGCCAAGCTTATGATTTATTCTTTCAACCTTGGACACACGGCGTTAGTGCTTTTAGCCCCTCGGGGGCACATAGTCTAGACATGTTAAAATGATTATCCTGACCGATTACTTTTATCATTATATTTTTTTCATTAACAATATGACTGTTTAAATGGGAATAATTATGAAAAAATAGATAAAATAATCGATAAATGATATAATATTATAATTATATTTTTCGTTATTATCGAAAGGGGTTCAATATATGAATAAAGATTATCAAGTTATTATTATCGGTGCCGGTCATGCTGGTATCGAAGCTAGTTATATGTGTGCAAAATTAGGATTATCAACTAATTTAATCACTTTAAAAGATGCTAAAATCGGCCATATGCCATGTAACCCCGCTATTGGGGGACCTGCCAAAGGAACAGTTGTTCGAGAAATCGATGCTCTTGGTGGTTTTATGGGCGTGGCCGCCGATAAAACCGCATTACAAATTAAGATGCTAAATTTATCAAAAGGTCCCGGAGTATGATCAATGAGAGCGCAATCAGACATGAATGCCTACTCAAAATATGCGACTGATTTTTTAAACAATTTAGAAAACTTAACGATCACTTACGCCAAAGTTACTGATTTAATAATTGAAAATAATGTTATTAAAGGAGTAACTACTGAAGCTGGTAATAAAATTTTGGCTGATGCTGTTATTTTAACGACCGGAACATATATGAAAGCCCAAATTTTACGAGGAAGTAATAGTTTTTCTTCAGGACCAGATGGAGCTTCAACTACTAGTGCACTTTCACAAAAATTAAAAAGTCTTGGTTTCGATATCATCCGTTTAAAAACTGGAACACCACCACGAATTAAATTTGATTCAATTGATTTTACTAAAACTCAATTAGAACCAGGGCATGATAAAAACATTACTTTTTCATATATGACAAAAACAGCAATCAAATTTAAATCACAACTACCTTGTTATTTAACACATACTAATGAAGAAACTCATAAAATCTTATTAGATAATTTATCAAAATCACCAATGTATTCTGGTAATATTAAAAGCCAAGGACCACGTTATTGTCCATCGGTAGAAGATAAAATAAATCGTTTTCGTGATAAAGAACGTCATCAAATTTTTATCGAACCAATTTCTAATTCTTCTGATTTAGTATATATTCAAGGATTATCAACTTCAATGCCAATTGAAGTTCAAGATAAAGTTGTTCGCAGTATTCCTGCTTTTAAAAATTGTGTAATTGCTAAATGAGGCTATGCGATTGAATATGATGCTTTAAACCCATTACAATTAAAGGCAACATTGGAAACTAAAAAAATAACGAACTTATACACTGCTGGACAAATAAACGGGACTAGTGGCTATGAAGAAGCTGCTTGTCAGGGATTAATAGCTGGGATCAACGCTGCTAATAAAATATTAAAGCGTAAACCGTTAATTTTAAGACGCGACCAAGCTTATATTGGAGTCTTGATTGATGATTTAGTGACTAAAGGAACAGATGAGCCCTATCGCCTCTTAACGTCGCGTTCAGAGTATCGTTTATTATTACGTCATGACAATGCTGATCAACGATTAACAAAAATTGGTTTTGACAATTTCACAATTGATCAAAAACGTTACGATAGCTTTTTAGAAAAAGTTAGCAATATTAAAAAATTAACAGCAATTTTAAGCAAGATTAGATTCGGTATTAAAGATGAAATCCAAGCGGATTTTATCGCTAACAATATGACACCATTACGTCAAGGTCTGAGCGCTTTAGAATTATTAAAAAGGCCAAAAATTACTTTTGCCTTTTTAGAAAAACATTTAAATTTAACTGAAACTTTTGACGATGCTGTCATTGAAGCTGTCGAAATTAATGTTAAATACGAAGGTTACTTATTAAAGCAAGCTCGCCAAGCTCAAAAAAACATTACGTTAGAAAATAAAAAAATTCCTACTAGAATTGAATATGATAAAATTCATAATTTATCGCTAGAAGCTAGAGAAAAATTAAATCTTATCAGACCACTAACAATCGGTCAGGCATACAGAATTTCAGGTATAAATCCAGCCGATATTGAAATGCTTTTAATCCATTTGAAAAAAAATTATTACAAACTGAATAACTAACAAAAATAAAAAACATTTGTTTTTTATTTTTATTTTCTTTAACTATAACTTATTTATTGATAAAATATTATTATGAAAGATAATAAATTAAATATTAAGAAAATAAAAGAAAATAAAAGAAAATAAAAATGAGGAAATCAAATGTTAACACCAATCAAGCAAGAAGAAAAAAGTTCGCTAAACATTATATTCCAATTATATAAAAGCGCAATCAAGAATGATTCGGTTGCTGAAATGAATGACATTAATTTTATTGCTGTTCATAATCAAAGATATCCAATTGTTTTAGAGTGACGTAAATTAATTATGCAATTGACAAAAAAATGAAAAAATAAAGTTAATACTAAAGGACGCGTGCGTTGCGTTGAGCAATTAGGGTTCTTGTTAGAAAAAATTGAAATCTATAAAAAAATTATGGAAAAAGATGTGCCTGAAAACATAATCTTAGAATTAGAAAAAGAATTTCAGTTTCGAAAAGCTAATTGAGAAACTGAACAAAAAGTTTTCACTAAAAAAATCGATCAATGAAATATAGGGAAATTAAATTGTAGCGAACATAAAAATTTAAAAAATGGTAATATCGAATGTCTTAAATGTGTAACAATTTTTGATCAAATGATTACTAGCCGTTTAAAAGAACTTCACCAACAAATTAAGTTTTTAGAAGTTAATAAAATCAACCAATTCAACAAAGAAAATATTAGCAATCAATTAATAAATTCATATAATAACTTAGTAGATATGCGTTTAATTAATAAAGATATTTTGAGTGTGAATTAAAGAGAGTGATAACCATGAAAGCAAAAATAATAGCTATTACTAATCAAAAAGGTGGCGTTGGTAAAACGACAACAGCGATAAATTTATCATCAGCATTAGGACGATTAGGAAAAAAAATTCTACTTCTAGATTTTGATCCCCAAGCAAATTCAACTAGCGGGATTGGTATCAAAAGCGAACAAATTAATAAAGACATTTTTGATGTCTTAATTAATGATTGTAATATTTTTGATGCGATTCATAGTTCTAGTAGTGAAAATGTTGAGATCATCCCGGCAACAATTAATTTAGCCGGAGCTGATCTCCATTTGATGAAAAAAAATCTTGATCAAAAAAGTATCTTAAAAGAAAAACTAATTCCCCTGCATGATAAATACGATTATATTTTAATCGATTGCCCGCCCTCACTGGGTCTTTTAAATCGTAATGCATTAAGTGCGGCCCATTCAGCAATCATCCCCGTACAAGCCCATTATTATGCACTAGAGGGGCTAACGCAATTACTATCAACGATTCGTCTAGTCCAAAAAATGTTCAATAAGCAATTATACATTCAAGGAATTTTAATAACGATGTTTAATCGCCGTACTAATTTGTCTAAAGAAGTTAAAAATGAACTCAACAAATATTTTAAAGAACGAGTTTATAAATCAACAATTCCGCAAAATATTCATTTAGCGGAAGCGCCTTCTAAAGGACTTTCAATTTTTAATTATAAAAAACATAGTAAAGGCGCAACCGCTTATAATCGCGTCGCGAGAGAGGTTGTCAAACAAAATGACTAATAAATCATTAAAAAAAGGTTTAGACATTATTTTTGGTGGTAACTTAACAGATACTATTGAACAAATTCAGAACTCAAAATCAAAAACTGAAATTACTGAAATAGACGTTCAAAAAATTCGTCCTAATCCTTACCAACCAAGAAAAATATTTGATCCTATTAAATTAGCTGAACTAAAACAATCAATTTTACAAAATGGTGTTTTTACACCAATCATTGTGCGCAATTCGATTAATGGCTTTCAATTAATTGCTGGAGAACGCAGATTACGCGCATCAGCTGACGCTAATCTAAAAACAATTCCCGCAATTGTTGTTAATTTCGATGATGACAAAATGTCAGAAATTGCCTTATTAGAAAATTTACAAAGAGAAAATTTAAACGTTATCGAAGAAGCAATGGCTTATAAGCAATTGATGGAACGCCAACATCTAACTCAAGATCAACTAGCAACTAAAATTTCTAAATCAAGACCATCAATTGCTAACAAAATTCGCCTATTATACTTACCTAAACAAGTCATTGAAGCAGTCTTAAGCAGCCAATTATCAATGGGTCAAGTTAAACCATTACTAGCATTAAAAAACCCTGAAATAATTAACGAACTGGCGACTAAAATTATCAACGAAAAATTAACTGTTAGAAAAGTTGAAGAAATTATTCGCAATTATTTAAAAAATAAGAATACTAAAATTTCCAAAAAATCACCACAAAATTTCGATTATCAATATATTGAAAATTTATTCCGTAATCGTATATTATCAAAAGTATCAGTCGGTAGAAATAAAATCATTATTAGCTTTAATAATGATGAACATTTAAACGATATTTTAGAAAAATTAGATTTAATAAAATAAAGTCATTCTAAGATGACTTTTTTTTATCTTATTAATATGATAAAATATTTAATTATAATTAATAACATCTTTAGCTAATTTTTGCTAATAATAAGGAAGTATCATTATGAGTTTAAAAGCCGGAATTGTTGGACTACCAAATGTTGGTAAATCAACCTTATTCAATGCCATTACAAAATCACAAGTCGAAGCAGCCAATTATCCATTCGCAACGATCGAACCAAACATTGGAGTCGTTGAAGTACCCGATCAAAGATTATTAAAAATTTCAGAAATCGTCCACCCTAAAAAAATCGTCCCAACATCATTTACATTTATTGATATTGCAGGATTAGTTAAAGGGGCTAGTAAAGGGGAAGGTTTAGGAAATCAATTTTTAGCAAACATTGCTGAAGTTGATGCAATTTGTCACGTCGTTAGATGTTTTGAAAACAATGACATCCAACATGTTAACAATAAAATCGATCCTGTTGATGATATTGAAACGATCAATATGGAATTAATTTTATCGGATATCGATAAAATTACTAGACGAATAGCTCGCATTGCTCGCAAGGCACAACAGACTAACGATAAAGTCGCTTTACAAGAAGTTGCCGTCTTAGAAAAAGCAAAAAAAATTCTAGATAAAGGAAATAAGCTATTTATGAGCGATATAACTAATGAAGAGAACGACGTAATCAAACATTTAAATTTCATTAGTAACAAGCCAATGATTTATATTGCTAACATTCAAGAAGACGAAATTAATAGTTTTCAAGATAACAAACATTATCAAGCAGTATTAGCAATTGCCCAAGCTGAAAACAGTAATATTGTTCCTATTAGTGCTAAAATAGAATCAGAACTAAGTGAACTTAACGATGAAGATCGTCAAGTTTTTATGGACGAATTAGAAATAAAATCAACTGGTTTAGAAAATCTAATCCGCGTAAGTTATGATACGTTAAAATTAAAATCTTTCTTCACAGCCGGAGTACAAGAAGTCCGCGCTTGAACTTTTCAAGATGGTTACAAAGCAAATCAATGTGCCGGTGTTATTCATACTGATTTTGAAAGAGGATTCATTAGAGCCTCAATCGTATCTTATAATGATTTCATTGAGTTTAAAGGTGAACAAGGTGCTAAAGTCGCTGGAAAACTAAGAATGGAAGGTAAAGAATATATCGTCCAAGATGGCGATGTTTGTCACTTCTTATTTAATGTCTAAAAATAATAAAGAGGTTAATAACTATGTTTAATAATCTTAGAATTGGTCACAGTAAAGATATTCATCCTTTAATTAAAGGTCATCAAGTAATTCTTGGAAATGTAGAAATTGCTTGTGATTTTCAAGTTGATGCTCATAGCGATGGCGATGTTTTAATTCACGCAATCGCTGAAGCGATTATTGGAGCTTTAGGTAAAGGCGACTTAGGAACTTTTTTCCCAGTAAAAACAACGCTAAAAAATATTTCATCAGCGGTTATTTTGAAAAAAGCACTCGCTTTAATGGCGCAAGATAATTACCAAATTATCAACATTGATTGTTTGATAGTTTGTGATGTCATTAAAATTGCTCCGATCAGAACCCAAATAATTAATCGCTTAGCAACTTTACTAAATGGTGTAGCTATTAATTTAAAAGCAACTACTAGTGAAAAGCAGCATAGTGATTTTATCGAAGCTCATGCAGTAGTATTAATATATAAAAAATAAATAATTTGGAGGAACTATTATGTCACAACATCGGTTACGTTACGCTCCCAGTCCAACAGGATTATTACATATTGGGGGTGCTAGAACTGCTATTATAAATTATTTATGAACAAAACATTATAATGGTGTGTTCATAGTAAGAATTGAAGATACTGATATTTCTAGAAATATTCAAGATGGCGAAAGATCACAATTAGAAAACTTAAGATGACTAGGTTTAGAAATAGATGAAACTGTTGATACTGTTGATGCTAAATACGGACCTTACCGTCAAAGTGATCGTAGAAAAATCTATCATAAATACATCGACCAGATTTTAGATAATGACAAAGGATATCGTTGTTTTTGTAGTCCAGAAAAACTAAAAACAGTTAAAGAAGCTCAAATCAAGTCAGGTAAATATGCGCCTAAATACGATAAAACTTGTCGTAAGTTAGACAAATCGATTATTGAAGCTAATTTAGCAGCTAACAAACCATTTGTTGTTCGTGTTAAAAGTCCCCAAGATACTACTTTTGAATGAAATGATTTAGTTCGTGGACATGTTTCATTCCATAGTTCAGATATCGATGATTTTGTTATTTTAAAAACTAACAAAATCCCGACTTATAATTTCGGCGTTGTCATTGATGATTATTTAATGAAAATAACGATCGCTATTAGAGGTGAAGAACATATCTCTAACACCCCAAAACAGTTATTACTATATACTTTACTAGATTGAAAATCACCAGAATTTGCTCATTTAACAATTATTACTAATTTTGATGGTAAGAAACTTTCTAAAAGAGATGCTTCGTTACATCAATTTATCGAAGATTATCGTAAAGAAGGTTATTTACCAGAAGCGATTTTTAACTTCTTGGCATTGTTAGGTTGAAATCCAGCTGACAATACTGAAATTAATAGCAAAGCCGATTTAGTGAAAAAATTCGATGAAAAACGTCTTTCTAAATCACCATCAATATTTGATATTAAAAAAATGCAATGAATTAGTAATAGTTATATTAAGAAATTAATATTTCCTGATTATAAAAAATTAGTATTACCATTTTTAAATCAAGCTTATGATTTAACAAATCACTCATCAGAATGAGTTGATTTGTTAATTGCGATTTATCAAAAACAAATTTCTTTCGGACAAGAAATTATTGGATTATCAGCAATCTTTTTTGAAGATAAAAACTTCATATCAACTGATGAAACTGATGAAATCTTTAGCGAAGCAAAAACTAATTCATTAGTAAAACTATTTGCCGAAGAGTTAAACAAACTAGCAGATTGAAATGTTGTTAATATTAAGTTGATTTTTAAACATTTACAAAAAACAACTAACATTAAAGGAAAGCATCTGTTTATGCCTTTAAGAGTTGCTAGTTCTTTTACAACTCATGGACCAGACTTAGGAACAACAATCTATTTATTTGGTAAAGATAAAGTGATCAGCAATATTAATAAAGTTTTAAAAAATTATGAATAAGAATTCTCAATTTTTAAAAGTTATTAGAGATTGTGTTCATGGCAACATTGTTTTCAATAAAAAAATATTTATTGATTTAATCGATTGTATTGAGTTTCAAAGATTGCACAAAATTAGTCAATTAGGAGGAACGTTCATCGCGTTTCCAACTGCTAAACATACAAGATTTAGTCATTCACTAGGAACATATTTTGTAACTAGAGAAATTATTAATAATATTAAAAATATGTCTTTAACTGAATATGAAAAAGATGTCGTAATGATATCGGCATTATTGCACGATTTAGGACATGGCCCTTTTTCCCACGCTTTTGAATTGATGTATCCTTACGACCATGAAGGCTATTCAGTAAAAATCATTACTGATAAAACTGAAATTAATCAAGTGTTAAATGCCTACCATCCAAATATTGTTGCTGACATTGCAGCAGTCATTAATAAAAAACATCCAAACAAAGTAATGGTGCAATTAGTATCTAGTCAACTAGATGCTGATCGTTTAGATTACTTAAAAAGAGATTCTTTCTTTACGGGAGTATCATATTCTAATATGGATTTATTTTGATTGATCAAAAATATGGAAATTGTTGATCATCAAATCGTTTTCAATTACAAAGCTGTTATCAACATCGAACAATATTTATTAGCAAGATATAATATGTTTAATTCAGTTTATTTATATCCAACTTGTAATGCTTATGAATTAACTATTAAAAATATTGTTGATCGTTTAAAATTTTTATACAAAGAAAAATATCAATTCAAAACTGATATTAGAACAATTATAGGATTGATCAAAGAGGACCCATTACTAACAACTGATCAATATCTAAAATTAAACGACCACCAAATGTTATCGTTGATTGCCCAATTTGAATATGAAGATGACACTATTTTGGCCCGCTTATCAAAAATGCTATCAAGTCGAAAATTATTAAAGCTAGTTAGTAAAAAAGAATATCAAAATTTTCTAGCAAACTGTAATGCTAAAAAAATCGCGGGCGAATTTTTTAGCGCTGCTTTCTCAAACAATGTTTTCGCCTATAAAAGTTTTGGCATCAAATCTAGTCAATCAATCATTATTAAAACCGAAAATAACAATTTAGAACTATTAGAAGATTATTCAAAAACCGCCAAAGTAATCCAAAGTTTACAAAAAACTAAAACGACATATTATATTTGTAAGGAGATTCTAAATGACAAAAGCAATTAACATTCATTTTCTAAGTGATTTTATTCAAATGGATAACGCAGATAAGGTTGATTTTAAAGCAACAGGAACAATTACGACAAAAGGTTCAAAGAAAGTTTTATTTTTCAAAGAACCGGCTCAAAACGTCGAAACAACGATAACTTATGACAATGAAACAGCTTCAATTGATACTGCTCATTCAATTTTAAAATTTAAACTAAATGAAATTGTCAAAAATGAGTTAAAAACGCAACATGGAAATTTTGCCGTTTATACACATTTAAATAAATTAATTAATAGCGATAACCAAATTTTCTTTGAATACAAATTATCAAATGAAGCTAAAGAAGAAATTGGATATTTTAAAATAACAATTAATTTTAAATAATTTAACAATTTAATAAAAGTGAATAAAAGGAGCTAATATGAAAGATCAACTATCAAATTTAATATCGGATTTTTTTAAGACATACGGAATTGACGATATTAAATTTAATTTATACAAGCCCAAAGAAATCAAACATGGCGACTTTTCGACAAACGCTGCTTTAGTAGGATACAAAAAATTAAATTTAGATATCGATAAAACAGCAGCGTTATTATTAGATTACTTATCTCAGTTTAGTAATATTATTAGTAAAGTTGAAGTTGCTAATCGTGGTTTTGTTAATATTTGATTATTAATTGATAACAAATCATTAACGCTTAAAAAAGTTTTAAGCGAACAAGACAGATATGGGGCGACTAAATTAGCTAAACCAATTAGTGTCAATATTGAATATGTTAGTGCTAATCCTACTGGATTACTTCATTTAGGACATGCTCGAAACGCCGCAATTGGTAATACATTATATAATGTATTAAAATTTGCTGGCTTCGACACTGTTGGAGAATATTATATTAATGATTATGGTCAACAAATTAATATTTTGATTGAAAGCACTTATGTCCGTTATCAACAATTATGTGATATTAAAGTTGATCTACCCCCAGATTCTTATGGTGGCATTGAAATTATTGAATGTGCAACAGCGCTAAAAGAACAATATCGCAATAAGCTATTAAACGCTGATCGCGATTATAGAAATAATATTATTAGAAAATTTGCGCTAGATTTTATGTTGAAAAACATTAAAAAAGATTTAAAAGACTATCGTGTTGATTTTGATCTTTGAACGAGCGAAAGCCAACTTTATAAAGATAAAGTTGTTGATAAACTATTAGCAACTTTAGAAGGTAATGAATTTTTATTTAAAAAAGATGGCGCATTATGATTAAAAACTTCAGCATTGGGCGACGACAAAGATCGCGTTTTAGTAAAAAGCGATAAATCTAAAACTTACTTCTTAGCTGATTTGGCATATCATTTATTAAAAATAAATCGTGGGGCTGACCTTTTAATTGATATTTGAGGAGCGGACCACCACGGCTACATAAAGCGTATGCTGAGCAGTGTTGAACTGCTATCGCAAAAGAAATCTAATATCAAAGTTAACATTATGCAAATGGTACGCTTGATAAAAGATGGTAAAGAAGTTAAAATGTCGAAAAGAAAAGGAACTGTGATTACGCTAAGAAGCTTATTGGAAATGGTTAGCGTTGATGCTGCCAGATATTTCATGGTTTCTCGTTCAATGAACACCCATCTTGACATTGATGTCAATATGGCAAATACTAAAAGTAATCAAAATCCAGTATTTTACATCCAATATGCCCATGCTAGATGTTTTGCTTTATTAGGAAAAATGAAAGAAGCCGAGATTGAACTAATTGACGAAATTAATATTAAGCTTATTGATAGTGTCCTAGAACAAAAAATAATCAGTCTAATTAGTGATTTTCCGGATTTAATTAGTCAAATTGCTACTAATTATAAAATTCATAATTTAACAAATTATTTACAAAAACTTGCTAAATTATTTCATTCCTATTATAATGAATATCAGATTATAGATAAGAACAATCTCGATATTTCGAAAAATCGAATTTTATTAATCGTGTGTTGTAAACAAGTTATAAAAAACGGCTTAAACTTAATCGGAGTAGCTGCTCCTAATAAAATGTAAGGAGAATCAAAAATGTATAAAGATTCTATGACATATATAGCAAAAAGGTATTTAACAGAGAAAAATCAAGCGACTTTCAACGAGATTTGAGAAGTAGTGTTACCTGTTGTAAAAAGAAATTTAGTGGAAACAGGTTTCGAAAAATCAAAATTAAATGACGCTTTAGCAAATAAACAAACTGATCTATATACTATTTTAATTTTAGATAAGACTTTTATCTTAGTTGAAAAAGATATTTGATCATTAAGAAAATTCTTCACTTATGAAGAAACTGCTTATAAGACAGGCGAAATGCATATTAAATCTGATGCTTTCAACAAAAAGAAAAAATAAATTCATTTTTGTTTATTTACATTTACGAAAATTTATTGTATAATTTAAAAGAGTTTTTTTGTATTTTAAAACACACACAAAAACGCTCCTTGACTTTTTATAGTCCATTTTTGACCAAAAGGAGGAACATTTATATGTATAATTACGAAATTATGCTAATAGTTAAATCTAGTCTTAATGAATCTGAATTAATAAAAATTAAAAAGATTATTACAGACATACTAACAACAGACGCCAACATCAATGATTGAGGTGTACGTGAATTAGCTTATGAAATTCAACACGATAAAAAAGGGCACTACTTATTAGTTAGCGCTAAAGCAGAACCTAAACAAGTGAAAGAATTACAAGATAAAGTTAATTTAAATAAAGAATTTATCCGTTTCATGGCTGTTAATTTAGACCGAGAAATTGGTTATGAAACTAAATTCGCTGTTACATCACCTGATGAAACAAAATGAATCGAAAGAGAAAAGAGAATGCCAAATAAAAATTTCTCAAGAAACTCTTATAACCATAAATCTAATAATTTAAAAAAATAAGTTACATTTATGCTGAAAGGTAGGAAGTTTTATTTATGAATAATGTTGTTTTAATTGGACGTCTTACAAAAGACCCAGAACTTAAAAAAACAAGTAATAACATTAGTTACTGCAAAATTACATTAGCAGTCTCTCGTGCTTTTAATAATGAAAAAACAGATTTTATTCCTGTTACTATTTGAAGAGCGCAAGCAGAAAACACTGCGAAACATTTATCGAAAGGTTCTTTAGTTGCGATTCAAGGAAGCATTCAAGTTTCTAATTTCACAAATAATGAGAACCAACAAGTGTATCGTACTGATATACAAGCTAATACGGTTAAATTTTTAGGTTCTAAACCTAATAACAATCGTAGTAACTTTCAACCACATTCAAATGAACAAACAGCATATAATAATGAGAAAAACCTTAATAACGTTTTTTTAAATGATACTAAAAAAACTGCTTCACCAAAATCGAACGTTAAAAACATCAGCAGTGATGCTAATGTCTTTGATGACGATCCGTGATCAGAAGATTTATAAAAAAAAGGGGGATTCATCAAATGGCTTTTAAGAAAAAACATCGTTTTTTTGCTAGAAAGAAAGTTTGTTTCTTTACAAAGAACAAAATTTCTTACATAGATTACAAAGACGTTACTTTATTAAAGCACTTTATTGCTACTAATGGTAAAATTTTACCTCGAAGAGCAACAGGGACAACAGCACGTTACCAAAGAATGCTGTCTAATGCAATTAAAAGAGCACGTCAAATGGCATTAATACCTTACAAAATAAAATAAGTTTTCTTATTTTATTTTTTTTATTTAATAATATAGTATAATTTTAATCACAAGATAAAAGGTAGGTTTTAAGAATGATAAAAAAATTTAAATATTTATTTTGAGTAGGAGTAACACTACCTACTTTGTTTGTAGTGTTTGGTATAATCACAACGTATATAAACGGAACTGGTAATTTATTTT
Source organism: Mycoplasmatales bacterium (assembly GCA_965237585.1). Classification (GTDB taxonomy): domain Bacteria; phylum Bacillota_I; class Bacilli_A; order Mycoplasmatales; family JABABV01; genus JABABV01. Next base: position 728,304 of record OZ250146.1, read on the forward strand.
ACTACTTTATTTTTATTATTAATTATTTAATCATACTAACTTATTTATATTATTTTTTTATTTTAATGCATAATAATTCAGGCTTTTTAAACGAATTAATTGGGGTTCATTTTGAAGAAATATTTTCTGATTCTAATTTAGGGTTAATTGTTTACGATAACAATGACAACATAATTTGAATCAATCAATATTTGTTGAACAATGGCTTTAAAAACTTTATCGGCACGCCCGTTAATCGAATTAATTTCAAAATTAACAAATTATTAAATAATCATGTCGAACAAGAAAACATATCACTAAATAATATTGATTTTTCAGTTACTAATCATTTTTTAAAAAATACTTTAATTTTTAAAAACATCACAAAATACGAAGTCTTAAAAAAAATGTATGTTGATGAAGGTAAAGTTATTGGTTTTATTAAAATTGATAATTTTAGAAATTTAAACAGTACTTTATTAACAACTGATCTTTTTAAAGCGAAAGAACAAATTATTAGATCGATTCAAAATTTTAGTAGAGATTATGAAGCAACAGTGAAAGCTTATTCTGATGATGAATATATTGTTTTCATGAATGCTAGTAATTTAAAACAAGCGATGAAAGATGATTTTAACATTTTAAAAGTCATTCGTAAATATGCTAAAAAAGAAAAACTATCGATTTCTTTATCGTTAGGTTTCTCATATAATCATAGTAATATTTTAACGTTAGAAAACTTATCGTTAAAATCTTTAGAATTATCACGATCTCGTGGTGGTGACCAAGCGGTCGTTTACGAATATGGTAAAGGGAATCATTTCTTTGGAGCAGAGACAGAATTAAGTTCAAATAATTCTAAAGTAGAAATTAAAAACTTTACTAATAATTTTGTTAAAAATATTGTTAAGGTAGATAACATTCTAATTTTTGGACATATTAATGCTGACTTTGATTGTATAGGCGCGATGCTAGGAATCGTTAACTTATCAAATAAACATAAAAAGAACGTTTATTTTGTTAATGGTAGTATCGAGGAAAAGGCAGAAACATTTTTAAATAAAACGATTAAAAAAGATACGTTAGATAAAATTTTAATCAAGCGTAGCCAAGCTTATAAATTAATCAAAGAAAAAACTATCATCGTAATTGTTGATGTATCAGCATTTGAACAAATTTTTGGAAAAGAAATTTTAAACAAAGTTGATCACGACAGTATTTATATTATCGATCATCACCGAGTTAATGGAAATAGCTTTTTAGATGTTCCTAATCCACAAAAATACATCATGCCATCAGCATCATCAACTTGTGAAATAGTTACTGAAATGCTTGATTTTGATAGCAGTGTTTTAAGAGTGCCAGTATCAATCGCACAATATTTATTAACAGGAATTATTTTAGATACTAATAGTTTCAAACAAAGAACTAGTGCGCGTACTTTTGAAGCGGCCGCTATTTTACAAAAATGAAACGCCAGCATTTTAATTTCTAATGAAGCATTAAAATTAAATGCACAAGATTCATACATTATTAAAAAAATAATGGACAACGCATCATTAGCAATTGATGATATTTATATTGCAACATTACCAGAACCAGAAATTGCCGACTATGCCCAAATTTCAAAAGCATGTCAAGATATTCTGAACGTTGAAAATCGTAAAGCTTCTTTTGTTATCGCGCGTATAGCGGATAACAAAATTAAAATATCAGCTCGTTCTAATGGATCTTACAATGTGCAATTAATTATGGAAAAATTTAATGGTGGTGGGGGACATTTCTCATCAGCTGCCACAATTGTAGAAGCTAAAACAGTCGATCAAGTCGCAAAAGAATTATACGAAACAATCAAAAATAACACTATTATGAAAAAGGGGAAATAATATGAGAGTCATTTTATTAAAGCAAGTTAAAAATAAAGGTCAAAAGGGCGAAATTATCAACGTTAATTCTGGATACGCTAAAAACTTCTTAATCCCTAGAAAATACGCAGTAGCGGCTACGGTAGGAGCTATTATAGTTAAAAAACAGCACGACGACAATGCTGAATCTGCATTTCAAACATTAAAACTGAAAAGTAAGGCAATTGCCGACAAAATTTCAACTTTAAAATTAAATTTTGAACTGAAACAAAATAACGGGAAACTTTTTGGGCACATTTCTGCCAAACAAATCGTTCACCAATTACTAGAACATAATATTAAAATTTCAAAAAAAGATATTACACCGAATAAAATTGATAGTCTGGGACCGATGAATATAATTGTTAAATTACCTGCTGGCATAAAAGCAAATCTAAAAGCTTATACAAAAGGTATTTAATAAAAATATGGAAACTTTTAGAGAAAATAACTTTCTACTGAATATCGAAAAAGCAATTTTAAACATTGCCTTATCTGATAATGAAAATTATCTAGATATCGTCGATAAACTTAACGTAGAACATTTTTTTAACCAGAATAACAAAGCAATTTATCAAGCAATTTTATCAATATCTGAAAAAAATTCACCAAATGTCCATTTGGTGACTTTGTATTTAAATGACCATAAATTATCAATTAATTCAAATATCGAAGAATATGTTTTAGAATTACTATCTTTAAAGCATGTTGATGTTAGAAACATCGAAGAATACATTAAAAAATTAATCGCATTTTATGACCATAATCAATTAAAAAATACGATTAAAAAATGAAATGCCAAAATCAGCAATAGTAATGCTGATAATTTAGAAGATATCAAACAGAATCTTGAAAACGATATTAACAATATTGGTTCAGAACAAGAAGATGAAACTTCATATTGTAATGTTATTGTTGAAAAAACGATCACTAAAATTGAACTGATCCAATCTGGAAAAATGCCCGCCGGTTTAAAAACTGGATTCACCTATTTTGATATGATAACATCAGGATTACAAGCTGGTGACTTAGTCATCTTAGCAGCGCGACCGTCAATGGGTAAAACTGCCCTAGCGCTAAATATTGCTAATAATGTAGCTAAACGAAAAGAAACATTATTATTTTCGTTAGAAATGCCAAAAGAGCAATTAATCCAAAGAATGCTATCTTTAAATACTAAAATAAGTAGTCAAAAATTTAAAAAAGCTAACGGTTTAACTGATCAAGAAAAATTAATTTTATTCCATGGAAAAGATATTGTTGGTGCTTTAAAACTAGCGATCAACGACAATGCTGGACTAAATATTAATCAATTAAGATTAATAGCTAAAAAACAAAACAAAAAAGCAAAGCTGAAGTTGATCATTATTGATTATTTACAACTATTAACTAGTGGTAAAAAAAATAATGAAAACCGTCAACAAGAAGTTAGTAATATTTCGCGTTCGCTAAAAGCATTAGCGCGCGAATTAGAAGTCCCAATTATTGCTTTGTCACAATTATCACGTTCTGTAGAAAAACGCGAAAATAAGCGTCCTATGATGTCTGACTTAAGAGAATCAGGAGCAATCGAACAAGATGCTGATTTAATTGTCTTTTTACATCGCGAATCTTATTATGAACATACGACTAATGACAACCCAAGTGAAATCACTAATATTATTGTGGCCAAAAACCGAAACGGTAGTACTGGAAATTTTGATTTATCATTTAATAAAAATTCTAATTCTTTCAATAACTTATTACCGAAAGGATAACAACAATGTTAAACATTTCTTTAATAACAGTCGGAACGATCAAAAATCCCGATTTAATTTCAATGATTAATGATTTTAAGAAACGCTTAAAACATTATCTTAACTTAAATGAAATAGTTATTCCAAATAGTAAATTAAATAATGAAACTGACATTATCAAAATAGAATCTCAAAAAATCATTGCCAAAATTCCTGAAAATAATTATGTTATTTTAATGGATATTCAAGGTCGCAAAATTACAAGTCCTAATTTTGCGAAACTATTAAAAGAACATCGTGATTTTCAAAAAGCCAAAATTACTTTTATTATTGGTGGATCTTATGGAGTTAGTCAAGAATTGAAAAAGATAGTTCATGCCAAACTATCTTTTTCCGATTTAACTTTTCCTTTTGCAATTTTTAGATTATTGTTATTAGAGCAAATTTATCGAGCATGTAAAATTAATCATAATGAAAAATATCATAAATAATTTTGATATAAAAATTCTCTTAGAGAATAAAAAGATCGATAATTCTTGAAAAGAATTTATCGCTCAAGAAATTAATAAAGATTATTTTTCAAAACTAAGAGATGCTCTTAATCAAGCTTATAACAATAAAATAATTTATCCTCAGTTTCAAAATATTTTTAAATATTTGGAACTACCTTTATCATCAATTAAAATTATATGCATCGGTCAAGATCCCTATCATAAAATTAATCAAGCTATGGGGATTGCTTTTTCAGTAGCCAATAATATTAAAACACCACCATCTTTAAAAAATATTTTTAAAGAATTATCTAGCGATTTAGGAATTATCAAAAAAGATAATTCCTTAATAAAATGATTTGAACAAGGATTTTTTTTAATAAATTGATCTTTAACAGTTGAAGCAAACCAAGCTAATTCACATCGTAAAATTGGCTGAGATAGTTGAACTAAAAATTTAATAAAATATATTGAATTACATCATAGCAATAATAATTTTGGATATTTATTGTGAGGAAATTTTGCCAAAAAAGTAATTAATATTATTGAAAATCCGCAAAGATTTATTATAACTTCAAGCCATCCTTCGCCATTAAGTGCTTATCATAGTTTTTTTGGCAGTAAGCCTTTTTCACAAATTAATGATTTTTTAATTATCAATAAAATAGCACCGATAGATTTTCATCTTTAATGAATATGGTAAAATATAGGTATATGAAAAGATTCTAAAATAAATCATTATTTAACAAAATAAAAATAATTTCAAAGAGGCTGAATATGAAAAAATGAAGTAATCGTAAAATTGCGGTAGTTGGTTTGTTCATTGCCATAGGGATAGTGCTCGTAATATTGGGCAATGCATTTGTTACTATTCCTTCTTTTAAAACTGCGCTAGCAGGCGCCCCAGTTAAAATAACCGGGTTTTTATTAGGTCCAGTTGCTGGTGGTGTTAGTGGAATAATCGTCGATCTATTATCGCTTTTATATAGACCAACTTTTTACTTTCCTGGCTATACACTAGATATGATTATGGTAGGAGTAATTCCGGGATTCGTGTTTTTGTTACAAAAAAGAATCGCCAAAAAAGCCAAAGCTCAAGGTAAAAAAGAAATTAATAATCATACAATATTATTTATTATTATATTTTCAACTTTATTTGTTATGATAGCGGCAACTATTTTTACAATTTTAGTTTCGAATTCTTTTTTTCAACCATATGTTACAAAAAAAGGAGTCGCCACAAAACCATTAATAACTAATAAATGAATATATTTAGGTTTAATTAATTCAGAAATTATCATTTCAATCATTGTGATTTTCATTCTTAAATTTTATTTAAAAAAATCTATCTTTTATAATTTGTTACCGATCATTACATTTTGTTTCTTTATTGAATATTATTTAATTTTCTTAACACCATTATGAGATGATATTACTTTAGGAATTCCGTATTCCATCGGAGTAACAATTAGGATAACGTTTGCAACTGTTAAGATGTGGTTCAACGTAGCAGTCCTATATTTCATATGAAAAGTTATTCATCCGATGATAAAATCTGAGGAAATCGAAGAATCCAACGTTATTACTAGTAATTTTTATGAAAAAGAACTAGATAATAAAAAAGCGCTTAAAAAAGCCAAGAAAAATCGCTCAAAAGATATCTTATTATAAGCATTAAATGATAATATCAAAAATATTCCTTTGTTAAATTGGAATATTTTTTTTATATAATATATCCCAATATTGATTAGTATTTCACAAAAAATAAAAAAAGCTCTTTTACTATCGATTTTTACATAAATGCCGATTTTTTTAATTATATTATCATTTCACTTGATATTTTTTTTATTAGATGTTATTAGTATTATGTGATGGAAACAGGAAAAGTCAAAAATATTACAAAAAATTTGAAAGGATATGAAAATGGAACTTCAATTTTTAGGAGAATTTCTTGGAACAATGGCATTAATCTTATTAGGTAATGGTGTTGTTGCAAATACAGTTTTTAAAAAAACATTAGGATCACAAGGTGGATGAATCGTCATCACTTTTGGTTGAGCATTCGCGGTATTCGTGGGTGTTTCTGTAGCTAATATTTGAGATAGCGGAGGTCATATCAATCCAGCGGTAACAGTCGGACAGTTAGTTGGAGGAAATATTTCAGTCGAAGAAGCAGCAGGTTATATAGGATCACAATTTGTTGGTGCTCTTGTAGGGCAAATATTAGTAAACACATTTTACTGACAACATATTAAAGAAGAACAACCAGAAGTTGTTTTAGCAATGCACTCAACTGGACCAACACATAAAGACGCATGATTTACAAATTTCTTTTCAGAATTTGTAGGAACAATGATTTTAGTAGTAATGGCATACTTTGCAATTAACGGACAATGATTCGGTAGTGCCCCAATAGCAATCGCCTTCGCAGTATTCGCGATCGGTTTATCACTAGGTGGAACTACAGGATATGCAATTAATCCATTTCGAGATCTATCACCAAGAATCGTTCACAAAGTTATGTATAAAATAATGCCAGCTCTTAGAAGAGAAGGTGGAGTAGCAGTTTCTTCAAACTGAAAATATGCTATCATACCTGTAGTTGCCCCACTTAGTGCGGCAGTAGTAGCTGGATTATTCTTCATGGTATAACTATGATTAAAAAAGAATATGATGTAGTAATAATTGGTGGCGGAATTATCGGAACAATGACTAATTATTATTTAAGCAAATATGATTTAAAGATTTTACAAGTAGAAAAAAACAATTATTTAGCAGATGAAACTACACAAGGGAACTCAGGAGTTCTTCATGGTGGATTCGACGCTGAACATTCTGTCGAAAGTAAATTAAATCTTATCGGAACGAATTTATGAAAAAATGAAATATTACCAAAATTTAAAAAAATTCCTAGATTAAAGATTAATTCATTAGTGCTTGCTTTTGGAAAATTAGAAGAAGCAGAAATCCAAGCATTGTATGATCGAGGAATCACTAATAATTTAGATCCTAGCGATCTGTCTATTATTGGTAAAGATGAAATTTTCAGTATGGAACCAAATATTAATAGAAATGTTACAAAGGCACTCTTATGTACATCATCAGTAGTTATCGATCCAGTAATCGCAACTAGAGAAATCGCAAGAAGTCTCGAAAAGCATTCGGATATTATAGCTGCTTCAAAAGTTACAAACATTATTAGAAAAAATGGGAAGTATACTATTGAAATAAACAATGATTATGAAGTTATTGCTAAAAATGTTATTAACGCTTCTGGGCATTACACTAACATTATTTCGGAATTAGCTAATGAGGGAACGTTTAAACTTTCTACTAGACGGGGAGAATACCGAATTTTATCAAAACAAGAAACTAATAAAGTAAATAGCATTTTATTCAAAGTGCCATCAATTCATGGAAAAGGAGTTATTGTCTCACCGATGCCCGATGGAAGAACTTTAGTTGGTCCAACGGCAGAGGACGGTGTCAGCATTGCTGATACGAGATTAGTTACTCAAGAAAAATTTCATTTAATTGGTGAAATCGGAACTAAAATTATACCAACTTTAGATTTAAGTAAAACCGAAAAAGTTTTTTCAGGCTCTCGAGCAATTTATGTGGATACAAATGATTTCCACATTGCGTATGGTAAAAATAAAGAATTTATCAACTTAGCAGGAATTAAATCACCAGGTCTAAGCTCATCACCCGCAATCGCTTTAGAAGTTATTGAATTACTAAAAAATAATAATGTCGAACTAAAAATAAGAAATTAATGGGGGAAGGAAATTTTATGGAAAAAGAAAAATACATAATGACGATTGATGAAGGTACAACTTCATTACGCACATTAATCATCAACAAAAAAGGTGAAATTGTAGCAACGTCACAAAAAGAATTTACACAAATATTTCCAGAATCTGGATGAGTAGAACATGATGCTAGTGAAATTTGAGGGGCTCAAAAAGCAACAATCAAAGAAGCAAAAAGAAATGCTCATATAAAATCTACTGACATTGAAGCTATTGGTATTACAAATCAACGAGAAACAATCGTACTATGAGATAAAGAAACTGGTCTACCAGTTTACAACGCGATCGTTTGACAAGATACAAGAACTAGAAAATATTGTGATCAACTAATCAAAGAAGGTCACGAAGAAATGATCAAAGAAAAAACAGGATTAGTAATCAATCCTTATTTTTCAGGAACAAAAATAAAATGAATTTTAGAAAACGTTGAATCAGCTAAAAAAGCATTAGCAAATAACAACTTATTAGCAGGAACAATTGATTCGTGACTAATATGAAAATTTACTGATGGAAAAGTTCATGCGACAGATTATTCAAACGCATCAAGAACATTACTATTCAACATTAAAGAAGGTAAATGGGATAAAGAAATTCTTAAATTACTTAACATTCCAATAGAAATCTTACCTGAAGTTAAACCATCATCTGGTTTCTATGGTTATGTTAATCCGTTAATTTTCTCTAAAAATGCTAAAGGTAAAGTTCCAATAACAGGTGTTATTGGAGATCAACAATCAGCATTATTTGGCCAAATGGCTACTAATTATGGGGATGTTAAAAATACTTACGGAACAGGGAATTTCTTACTAGTTAATACTGGAAATAAATTAATGTATTCAAAAAATAACTTATTATCAACGATTGCATGAAAAATTGGCGACGAAGATATAACTTATGCTATTGAGGGTTCTGTATTCGTGGCTGGTGCCGCAATTCAATGACTTCGAGACGGCTTAAAGATTATTTATAATCCCCGAGAATGTGACCTTTTAGCATCATACGTTAATAAAGAAGATGCTCAAAAAATATATTTCGTGCCATCATTAGTAGGACTAGGAGCACCGTATTGAGATACAACATCAAGAGGAGCTATCTTAGGAATTGAAAGAGGGACAAAACGCGAGCATATCGTTAAAGCAACACTAGAAGCGATTGCTTATCAATCATATGATTTAATTACTGCGATGGAAGATGACATTGAATCAAAAATGGCATCAATCAAAGTTGATGGAGGAGCTACTAAATCTGATTATTTAATGCAATTCCAGTCTTCAATTTTAGGTAAGGACATATTACGCCCATCTAACATTGAAACAACAGCAATGGGAGCTGCATATATGGCAGGTCTAGCTACTGGATTCTGAGAATCAGTCGACAGTATTAAAAAAATCTGTAAAATTAATAAAGTCTTTGAACCAACAATGGATCCAGCTATTGTTGATGAAAAAATTGCCGGATGACGTGACGCAGTTGAAAGAACTAGAGGATGAATTAAATAAATTAATTCTCAAAACGTCAAATAATAAAAAAAACGAATTACCAATTTTGGTGATTCGTTTTTGCTATTCTAATTATAGTTATAGTAATAATAAAAATTATGTGCTATAATTCAAAATTAGATATTAGAGCCGAACAATATTAAATGTTTTTTAAATATGGGAGTATAAATTTAAAAAACTATTAATTTAATTTAATTAAAATGTTGTTTTCATCCACTAATGTTAAAATATTTAATCTTTAATGCGTTTTTTAAAATTAAATACTCCAATTTTTTAAAAAAGGGGGTATTTTTTTGTATGAAAATTGAAAATAATGATCAAAACGCTAAGTTTATCTTAGCTGTGCCAATGTTTGTCCATCAAGATAATAGCACACCAGAACAAAAATATAATTTATGATTAGAATGTTTAAATCATTTTGATAATCCACAAAAAAAGTTAAAAGTTATTCAAGTAATTGGGACTAATGGTAAAGGTTCAACGACGATGTATCTTAATTGACTATTGCAGAAAACTTATGCCAAAGTAGCGACATTTACATCACCAGCAACGCTGTTTTTCTACGATCGCATCCAAATAAATAATCAGATGATATCAGCAGAAGAATTTGGAAAATACTTAGCATTTATTAAGCCAGTAATCAACAAATACAAGTTAAACTTTTTTAAAATATGAACGCTAATTGCGTTACTATATTTTAAAGATAATAATGTTAATATTGCGATTTTTGAAGCGGGAATTGGGGGCCGAATTGACGCTACTAATATTTTTTTCAACAATCAATTAGCAGTCATTTTAACATCAGTTAGTCTAGATCATCAGCATCTTTTAGGTGATACTATTACTAAAATAATGACGGAAAAACTAGCAATAGTTCATCGTCAAAATAACTTATTTATATCGCAAAAATTAGTCAAATATCAACCAATTATTAAGCGGTTTAGCAGTGGTTTTAGCTTCGTCAACAAAGTAAAATTACCGTTCAATATAATTAGTTATCAAGAGTATAATTTTGGGCTTGCTTTAGCTGTAACTAAAGCAATAACTAATAACCAAAAAATCAACTATCAAGACGTCCCCCAAGAAATAATTTTTGGACGTTGTACAACAATTTATAACAACCCCCAAATCATCATTGATGGGGCCCATAATATTGAAGCAATCACAGAAATTAGCAACTATGCTAGCACATTAAATAAACAATTTAATGTGCTAGCAGGATTCAGTCAAGGAAAAGCAATCTCAACAATGCAAAAACTCCTAAATAAAAACTTCAAAAAAGTAACTTATGTTAATTTTGCTTTTGATAAATCTCATGTTTTCAACAATACAATAAACTATAAAACCGAAATCATCAAAGCAATCAAAAACAAAACCCCATTACTAATAACAGGGTCATTATATTTTATTAATGAAGTCTATCATTGAATGCAGGAACAATACAATGCATAACACATTTTTTTTAATAACTAATATCGTTGCTTTTTTATTAATTTTGGGATTATTTACAATAGTTTGTTTTTTTCAAAAATGACATACAATAACAGTTCGTGATCTTAGTGTCAGTGGAGTTTTAATAGCAATGGCAATGCTATTAAATGGTTTTACTAGTAATTTGCGCATAGGGGGGTCTATTAACCTAAGATTAGGCGATGTGGTTATATTTTATATGGGCTATCGTTGTAGCTATTTACTGGGCCTAACTAGTGCCGTTATCAGTGATTTACTCAAAGGTGTCTTCTTCAGTAGCGGTCTATTTCATTTAGGATTTACTTTCAACGCTTGTCTGCTCAGTTTCACTGGTGCGTTAAGCAAACAGTTCACTAAAGATAAAGTTTATTTTTTAATTATTTTTTTTATTGTTAATTATTTATTAGTTTCATTTGTGTTTGACGTTGTTTGATTAACGTCAATGGGCTATATACCTTTAAATAACGTCGCTATTGGCGTTGCTTATCTAAATCGCTTAATCGAAATGTTTTGAGCCTTACCGCTATATTTATCTTTTATTCTATTATTATATAAGTTCGATAAATTATTATAAAATTGACTTTTTATTATTTTTAAAATAAAATATGGTTTAGAATTATCCTTGATTATTATTTGTATAAATTTTTATTATAGTTTCGTAACAAATAACAATTCAGGATTTTTTATTTTTATTAAAAAACATAAAAAAAATATTAAAAATTATTAAATATCATAAAAAAGGTGGTTAAAATATGTCAAAAATAATATTCATTACTGGAGGAGTAGTTTCTTCTCTAGGGAAAGGAATTGCCGCTTCTAGTATCGGGTCATTATTAAAAGAAAATGGCTACACGATTAATGTATTAAAAATGGATCCCTACATTAATTTTGATCCTGGAACAATTTCACCATATGAACATGGTGAAGTTTATGTTACTTATGATGGTGGTGAAACTGATCTAGATTTAGGTCACTATGAAAGATTCATCGATATTAAATTAACAAAGCTTTCAAACATTACGACTGGGCGAATCTATCATAGTGTTATTGAAAAAGAAAGAAATGGCGATTATGGGGGAAAAACAGTCCAAGTTATTCCTCATATTACTAATGAAATCAAAGAGTATATTTATAATTTGCAAAAAAATAATGAAACCGACTTTTTAATTATTGAAATTGGTGGCACTGTTGGAGATATCGAATCACTGCCCTACATTGAATCAATGCGTCAAATTAAAATGGAAAATCCCGGCAACGTTTTAATTATTCATAATACGTTAGTACCGTTTATTAAAGTTGCCGGTGAAGCTAAAACTAAACCAACGCAACATTCAATTCAATCACTACGTTCTTATGGAATCAATCCCGACTTTTTAATTTTACGTTCTGAAATTCCGTTAGATAATAATGTCAAAATTAAACTATCAAGATTTACTTATATTGATCAAGAATTTATTTTTCTAGCACCTGATGTTAGTTCAATTTATGAAGTGCCAATCTTATTACATCAACAAGGAATTGAGAAAGCAATTTTTAAAGCGCTCAATATTACTAATAATCGTAAAATATTAGCACCAACAAAATGAAAGCTTTATAGTTCTAAAGTTGAAAAAATGAATAATCAAAAAACCGTTTATAATATTTTTCTAATTGGAAAATACACAGTTTTAAAAGATGCTTATTTATCAGTTAAAGAATCTTTATTTCATGCAGCAGCTGAAATTTCGTCAAAAATTAAAATTACTTGAATTAATTCTGAAACATTAACTTCAGCAAACATTGCTAGTAAACTAAAAGGCAGTGATGGAATTTTAGTTTGTGGTGGTTTTGGAATTAGAGGTGTTGAGGGTAAAATCTTATCAGCTCAATATGCTCGAATTAATAAAATTCCCTACTTTGGAATTTGTTTAGGAATGCAAGTTGCGGTTATTGAATTTGCCCGTCACGTTTTAAATTTAGCGAATGCTAATTCGACTGAATTTGATCCAAAAACAGCATATCCAGTGATCGATATTCTACCAGGTAAAAAACAAAACTTAAAATTAGGGGGCACTCTAAGATTAGGTGAGAGTAAATCAATATTAACAGCAGGCAGTTTAATTTCTAAAATTTATGACAATAAAACTGAAGTTTTAGAACGTCATCGTCATCGTTTTGAATTCAATAATAAATTTTTAGATAAATTTCAAAATCATGATTTAATCTTTTCAGGAAAAGATAGTAATAGATCTTTAATTGAATTTATTGAATTAAAAAATCATCCATTTTTCGTCGCAACTCAAGCGCATCCAGAATTTAATTCATTACCAAATAAGCCCAATCCAATGTTTGTCGCTTTCATTAAAGCGACAATAAAAAACCATAATGCTTAACATTTAATAAATTTATTGCTATAATATTAAATAGTAATAAAATACTATTAGATTATCAATATCACAGATCAAGAATTAGGAGAATTTTCATTATGAAATTAGTCAACGCAAAAGATATGATTGCAAAGGCCTATGCCAACAAATATGCAATCGCGCACATCAATACAAATAATTTAGAATGAACGAAAGCTATTTTAATGGCGGCGCAAGAAAACAACGCCCCAATCATTATCGGTGTTTCTGAAGGAGCTTGTACTTATATGGGTGGCTATAAAACAGTTGCTGATATGACAAAAGATTTAATGATAAATCTAAAAATCACAGTACCAGTAGCACTTCACTTAGATCACGGAACTTATGAAGGAGCATTAGCTGCTTGTGATGCCGGATTTTCATCAGTAATGTTTGATGGTCACAAATTAAGCATTGAAGACAACTTAGTAAAAACTGCTAAAGTTGTTGCAAAAGCATCTAAATTGAATATTTCTGTTGAAGCAGAAATCGGTTCAATTGGAGGCGAAGAAGATGGTGTTATTGGTAATGGTGAAATCGCTGATCCCAAAGACGCAATCGCAATTACTAAATTAGGAATCGATTTCCTAGCAGCTGGAATCGGAAATATTCATGGACCATACCCAGCAAACTGAACTGGTCTACATTTAGATCGTTTAAAAGAAATTGCTGAAGTTTCAAACATGGGAATCGTATTACACGGTGGTTCGGGAATTCCTGATGCTCAAGTTAAGGAATCAATTAGTTTAGGAGTAGCAAAAGTTAATGTTAATACTGAATGTCAATTAGCATTCGCAGCAGCAACTCGTAAATATTTTGAAAATAACCACGATAAAGACGATAAAGGATACGACCCTCGTAAAGTGCTTAAACCAGGAGTCGAAGCAATCAAAGCTACAATTAAAGAAAAGTTAACTTTATTTGGTTCAATCAATAAAGCATAATTAATTTGTATTTTAACTCCAGATATGATAAAATATTAAAACTATTTTATGTACTGATACATATTAAAATTTAAAAAAAGGAGACCATATATGAAAAAAAACATTCATCCTAACTACGAACGTTCAATTGTCCGTTGTGTTAATTGTAATAATGAATTTGAAACAGGATCAATTGCGAAAAACATTAAAGTAGATACTTGTGCCAAATGTCATCCTTTTTACACAGGAACACAAGTTGGAGCTAAAGTAGCAGGACGTATTGAGAAATTCAATGCAAAATTAACAAAAGCAAACAGTAGTAAAAAAAACAAGTAATAAAAAACTTGTTTTTTTATTAATCTTTTTTGTTAACTTTATCGTCAGATTATATTAAAGTGTTATAATTTAATATAATATATATTAATAAATCATAAGAGGTTTTTATGGATAAAAAATACTTACAAAAATTACAATCAATCGTTGAACGTCATGATGATATTGCCCATCAATTAGAACTACCAGAAGTGCTAAGTGATATTAAAAAATATGCTGTTTTAAATAAAGAATTATCTAATTTATCAGGGATCGTTGATTTTTATAATAAATACCAGGAAATCAGTCGTCAAGTTTCTGAGTCTTATAAAATGCTAAAAATCGAAAAAGATCCTGAATTATTAGAAATGGCGAAAATGGAAATTAAAGAATTAGAACCAACCTTAATCGACATTTCTAATAATATTGAACAACTACTATTACCAAAAGATGAACACGATGATAAAAATGTTATTGTTGAAATTAGAGGCGCTACTGGGGGCGATGAAGCTAATATTTTTGCTGGTGATTTATACAAGATGTATGCTCAATATGCTGAAAATCAAAATTGAAAATTACAAATACTAAACGTCAGTCATACTGATAATGGTCATTTTTCACAAATTACCTTTAAACTATCAGGTGATCAAGTTTTTGCTAAAATGAAGTTTGAAACTGGAGCACATCGTGTGCAGCGAGTACCTCAAACTGAATCGCAAGGTCGCGTTCATACTTCAACAGCGACTGTTACGATTCTGCCAGAAATTAGTGAAGTTGAAGTTAATATCAATTCCAAAGATTTAAAAATTGATACTTATCGTTCTGGTGGAGCTGGTGGTCAACATGTTAATACGACCGATTCAGCTGTTCGAGTAACTCATTTACCAACTGGAATAGTGGCGACTTCTCAAGATGGACGCTCACAACATGATAATAAAGATAAAGCAATGCAAGCATTGCGTGCTAAAATCTATCAATATGAATTAGAAAAACAAAATCAAAAAATGGCCGGGATTCGAAAATTAGCTGGTAAAGGTTCACGATCAGAAAAAATTAGAACTTATAATTACCCTCAAAATCGTGTCACCGATCACCGCATTGGACTAACTTTAAATAAATTAGACCAAATTATGAGTGGCCGAATTCAAGAAATCATCAACGCATTAATTACTGAAGATCAACGTTTAAAATTATTGGATATTGATAAATAATGACTTATAGCGAAATCTTAAAAAAAGCTAGTAAGCAATTAAAAGATGCCGATTGTGCTGTTGACAATGCCCGTATATTAATGCTGTCTTTGAGTAATGTTGCTCAAAATAAACTTTATAGTATTCTTGACCAAGAGATCGATTTTGATGAAGTTGAATATTTTAATAAATTATCAGCTTTCATCAACGGAAAACCACTTCATTATATATTAGGAAAAATTCATTTTTATAATTATGATTTTAATATTGATGAACGCGCTTTAATTCCGCGACCAGAAACGGAATTACTAGTTGAAAAAGTTATCAATTATGCTGATGTTATTTTCCCTGATGTCAAAAATTTATCAATTTTTGACATTGCAACGGGGAGTGGAATTATTGGAATAACGTTAGCGAAAGAAATTGCTAATTCCCAAGTTATTGCTAGTGATATTTGCCAAGAAGCACTAGATTTAGCATCAGAAAATAATCAATTATTACAAGCCAATGTTAAATTTGTTATTTCTGATATGGCTAATTATTTTGTCGACCAGCAATTAAAAGCTGACATTTTAGTAGCCAATCCACCATACATCGGTTTAAATGAACTTGAAATTATTAATAAAAGAGTTTTAGACCATGAACCAAAAATTGCCCTTTTTGGAGGCGATGATGGATTAAAATATTATCGTGATATTTTAGCCAACGCCCACAAAATCTTAAAGCCCAAATTTTTAATGGCTTTTGAAATGGGAGCATTTCAAAAAGCAGGGTTGCAAAAACTATTAGCAGAATTCAATTATAAAAATTTTAAATTTATTAAAGATTTTTCTAATTGTTGACGTATGCTAATTGTCAGTAGTGAAGATTTAAATTATTAATTTTTAAAGAAGGTTTTGATAATGCTACATATATATTATGGTTTTGGAAAAGGAAAAACTTCAATTTTAAACGGTAGTGCTATCAGAGCATTAGGCGCTAATTTAAACGTTAAGTATATTCGTTTTTTAAAAAATCGACCAACTTCTGAAAATAAAGTCTTAGCTAGTTTAGGGATCGAAATTGAAAATTTTCATTTAAACAATCCTAAGTTTATTTGAGAAATGAATGACCAAGAACGGATTCAACTAAAAGCTGATACCGTTATTGGAATTGAACGATTTGCATCATTGGTTAAAGATAATAATGTTGATATGTTGTTATGTGATGAATTAAGTGATTGCATCACTAATAAATTAGTTTCTGAAGCAACGATCATTAACATTTTAAAAACTAATTCTAACAATAAGGAAATTTTAATTTCTGGACATAATGAACATAAAAAATTACATCAATATGCTGATTTAATTAGCAAGGTTGTCGCTGAAAAACATTATTTTAACGATCAAAAAATGATCGCTAGAAAAGGGGTTGAGTTTTAATGGAATTAAAACAAATTGCGCAAAATTTAAAAAATGGTGAAATCGCATTACTACCAACTGATACAGTTTATGGCATTATTGGACAATATGAAAATCCACTATCAGAACAAAAAATTTTCAAATTAAAACAGCGCTCATCAAAGAAAAAATTACCAGTCGCAGTTAATAGTATTGAAATGGCCCAACAATATTTTGTTATTAATAAATACGCTTTAAAGTTAATGAAAAAATATTGACCTGGACCATTAACAATTATTAGTGGTGACTATGCGTTACGTTGAAGTAATTGCCAAGTGCTAAATCAATTAATTGATTTAGCTGGACCACTATATTTAACTAGTGCTAATATTAGTGGTCAAGAACCGATTAAAAATATTAAAGAAGCTAAAAAAATATTTACTGATAAAATTTCTAATTATATTAATTTTGAAACTAAAAAACTGACTAATAATCATTCAACAATTATTGATAGTAATAATTTAAAAATTATTAGACAAGGAAATTTTGTTATTGATTTAGCAGAAATTAAGGAGAACTAATAATGTTAAAAAATATTTCTAAAGTATTTATTGCGTCAGATCATGCCGGATTTGAATTAAAAGATAAAATTGCGACATATTTAGACGCCCAAAACATTCCTTTCCAAGATTTAGGAACTACTAATGAAGTCTCGGTTGATTATCCAAAATTTGGAAAAATCGCAGCTGAAGCTGTTGCTGAAACAAAAAACGCGATCGGAATTATTGTCTGTGGTTCTGGAATTGGAATTAGCATCGCTGCTAATAAAATCAAAGGAATTCGCTGTGCTTTAGTTTATCAACCAGAATTAGCGATCTTTGCCAAAGAACATAACAATGCTAATATGTTAGCTTTAGCAGGGCGTTTCACAACGTGAAGCACTGCTAAAGCAATCGTTGAGACATTTTTAAAAACACCCTTTGATACAGAACATCCTCGTCACAATCGCCGAGTTCAAGAATTAAATGACTTATAATAAGGAGCATCATGTTAAATTTAAAAGATAAAGAAATTGAAAAATATATTAAATTAGAACAAAAAAGACAAGATGAACATATTGAATTAATCGCTAGTGAAAATTTTTGTAGTGAAGATATTCGCAAAGTTGCTGGTTCAATCTTAACTAATAAATATGCTGAGGGTTATCCATTTAAACGTTATTATGGTGGATGTGAATATATTGATTTAATCGAACAAGCAGCGATTGATCGTGCCAAAATAATGTTTAACGCTAAGTTTGCTAATGTGCAACCACATTCTGGTTCACAAGCAAATGCAGCTGCTTATTTTGCACTCCTAAAACCAGGAGATAAAATTTTAGGAATGGCACTAGATGCCGGGGGCCACTTAACGCATGGATATAAATTAAACATGTCGGGCAATTTTTATGATAGTTATACTTATGGCGTTAATGAAAAAGGCTTTTTAGATTATGATGAAATCTTAAAAATTGCCAAAAAAGTTAAACCTCATATTATTATTGCTGGGGCTAGCGCCTATCCGCGTTTAATTGATTTTGCTAAATTCCGCGAAATCGCAGACGAAGTCGGAGCATTATTAATGGCCGATATCGCCCATATTGCCGGATTAGTAGTAGCGGGGATTCATCAATCACCGCTACCATATGCCGATGTTGTAACAACGACAACGCATAAAACACTAAGAGGTCCTCGTGGAGGACTAATCGTAACTAACGATCCCGAAGTTGCTAAAAAAATCAATAAAGCAGTTTTCCCTGGTTTACAAGGGGGACCTTTAGAACACATCATTGCCGGAAAAGCGATTTGTTTCAAAGAAGCAGTGCAAGATGATTTTAAAGTCTATATGAAAAATGTTGTTAATAATTGTAAAATTCTAGCAACAGAATTACAATTATTAGGATTCCCAATTATTTCTGGGGGAACGGAAAATCATTTATTACTTTTAAATGTTAAATCAGCGACTGGACTAACTGGAAAGTTTGCTGAAACATTATTAAATAAAATTAATATTACGGTTAATAAAAATACGATTCCTAACGATCCTGAAAAACCGTTCATAACGTCAGGATTACGCTTAGGAACAGCAGCAATGACAACTAAGGGATTAAATGGTGATGATTGAAAAATAGTCGCTCAAATCATCGCTAAAGTATTACATAATCCGACGAATATCGAGATTATAAAGAGTGCTAAAATAGAAGTCTTAGATTTAATAAAAAAAATAAAATAAAATTTTACTTAACTTTTTTATAAAATAGGAGTAGAATATTTAGCAAGGTGGTGTAAATAATAATGATGGGAACAACTATTGTCGTTAATGACGAATTCATGAAGTTAAAAATTACTAAATTAAGAAATAAAAATACTAATTTTAACGAATTCCACAAAAATACAAACCAAATCAGCATGTTATTATGTGCTCATGTTGGCAAGGAATTAGCTTTAAAAGAAATTAAAGTTGAAACACCAATTGAAGCAACAACAGGATATCAATTAGAAAATCCAATTATTTTGGTACCAATTTTACGTGCCGGAATAGGAATGCTAGAAGGATTCCGTAGTATTATTGATGATTCATCAGTTGGGTTTATTGGCGTAGCTCGTAATGAAGAAACGCTAAAACCGGAATATTATTATGATAAAATTCCTCAAATTAATAAAAATGCAACAGTATTAATTTTAGATCCAATGCTAGCAACTGGTGGTTCTGCCAATTTTGCAATTAAAAATGTTAAAAAACAAGGATATAAAAATATTTCTATTTGCTCAATTATTGCAGTTCAAGAAGGAATTGACAATATTAGAAAAGAACATCCAGAAATCAATATATATACTGCTATATTAGACCGAGGCTTAAATGATATTGGATACATTTGTCCTGGTTTAGGCGATGCAGGAGATCGTATTTTTGGAACCGAATAAAAAAACATTAATTCAAAAAATGCATATTCGGCTTTTAATCACAATACTAATTATTAATGTTGCGACATTGATAATTAGTATTGTGATTGCTAATTATAGTTATTTTTTCGGCAGTATTTTGGGGTCACTAGGAGCAATCGTTTATTTTTATACTTTAATAATTTCAACTAATTTATTTATTAGTGCTCAACGTCATAAAAGATTAAAAAGAAAATTTGCTTTTGGGTTTATGAATTACTTTGTTAAAATAAGCATTTTTGGATTAATAATTTTTATTGCTATTAAAATAAATTATAATTTTAATAGTGGTACTGATATATCTTTATGAGCGACCTCTCTGGAACCTATTAATTGATGAATTTGTTTTGGGATTTTATTATTACCAGCGATTAGTGCTTTTACTATTAATATCCCTTGAAAAAATTCGACTCAGAAAACTTAGGAGGTGATCAATTATATTATGATGATAAATCATCTATCAATAAATAGTAACGATGGTATTATGCGTGATTGAAATGTTGTTCAACCACAAGTAGTTACTATTTGTATCGTATTTGTTATTATTGTAGCTTTAGCGATTTGAGCCAACATCTCAATTCGTAAAACTAAAACAACAAAAGCCCCCAATGGAATGGCTTTTGTTGCTGAATGATGTGTTATGTCAGTTGATTCATTAGTTAAATCAATCACTGGTAAACATTTAAAAGCAATTCGACCATATATATTTACATTATTATGTTTTATTATGATTTCGAACTTGCTGGGATTATTTGGACTAGATGGACCAACTAGCGCATATAGTGTTACTGGTACTTTAGGATTTATAACTTTTATCGGGATTTACGTTGTTGGAATTATGCATCACAAATGAAAATTTTTTCTCAAGTTTGTTAAAAACCCAGTAGAAATTATTGGTCAATTTGCACCATTCATTTCAATATCTTTCCGTCTATTTGGAAATATCTTATCTGGTTCAATGCTATTATTAGCGTTTTATTCTTTTACTGGCTTTGTGTGAAGTAAATTACTCCATGTTGGTCCAGATTCAATTCTTGGACAATTAAACATTTTAGGTAGTTTAACAGCACCACCACTACATTTCTATTCCGATCTATTCGACGGGGTAGTACAAGCGTTTGTTTTCGCAATTCTAACTACTGCTTATTGAGCAATGGAAACTGGTTCTGATGAAACGCACAAAAAAACCAAAACTAAAAAAAGTAAAAATATCGTTATGGTCAAACGTCGCCGTTTAGAACGTTATGACCGTTACAAAGGTTAATTAATTAAAAAAAGAAATTTTAAAAACAAAGGAGTTTTTTATTATGATATCAGAAATCTTAAATGCAACGACAGGACAAGCGATTGGACAAGGAGATGGACTAGTTGCTGTTGGAGCAGGACTTGCCATGTTTGGAACAATGGGTTGTGGAGTTGGCCAAGGTGTTGCCGCTTCTGGAGCTAGTGAAGGGGTTGCCCGTAATCCTGAAGCTGAAGCAAAAATTCGTACAATGATGATTATTGGAGCAGCGATTGCTGAATCTTCAGCACTGTATTGTTTAGTTATTTCATTCATTTTATTATTCGTATACACAGGTAAATAATGAAACAGAAACGAGGTTGATTATAAATGAATACATTTTTAATTACCGGGACATTAGGACCTGATGCTAATCATAAAATCGAGGGCTTATTTCCTTCTTGACCAACTATCGTATCAACGATTTTAGCAACTGGAATTTTACTAATAGTTTTAACGAACTTAGTTTGAAAACCAGTTAAAAATAAAGTGGCCCAACGTCAACAATATATTCAAGATAACATTGACAGTTCACTAAAAAATCAAGAAGATACGTTAGTTACTAGTAAACAAGTTCATGATGAATTGATTAGAGCAAAAACCGAAGCGTCAGATATTATCAGTAGAGCCCATATCGTTGCTCAAGGCAATGCCGAAAAAACCATTATTACTACTAATCAAAAAGTTCAACGAATTCTTGAAGATAATAATAATGAAATTATTCGCAAGCGTAAAGCAATGCAAAAAGAGATTGAAGATGAAATCGTCAATGTCGCTCTAAGTGCTGCTACTGAAATTATTGATAAAAATATGAATAACGAATCTAACAATCGCTTAATCGAAAAATTCATCAATAATGCAAAACAAGATCAAGATTTTAATAATCTAATCGATAGCGCTGAGTAACATGTTAAGTTCCAAAATTAAAAGCAGTTACATCCAAGCGTTATTAGATATTGCGGTCGAAGAAAAAATTATTGATAAATTTTACAACGATACAAAATTAATCATCGAATTAGCACAAAGTAATCCCAAATTTTTAGAATTATTAAGTTCTTATAATATCGATAGCGATATTAAGCATGAAATTGTTAAAAAAACGCTTTCTAAAAATTGTCATCCCCTATTCGTTAACTTTGTTAATTTATTAATTGATAAAAACAGAGTTAATCATCTGCTATTAATCGCTAAATCATTTATCACTGATGTTGATTATACTAATGGACGCCATCATGGAGTAGTCTATAGTACATTTTTACTAAGTGATCAAAAATTAAAAATGATTGAAAAAATTATTTCAACTAAATTATCAAAAGAAATCATTTTAGATAATTTAATTGATAAGCAGCTTTTAGGTGGAGTTCGTATCGAAGTCGGAGATTTCGTAATCGATCAATCAGTAAAAGCACATTTTGATACAATACGAAATCTAAATCTATAAAAAGGAGGCCTAAAATAATGGCTTTAAAACCAGATGAAATTAGTGCCATAATTAAAGATCAAATTAAAAGATATGGAAGTCGCATCATCGCCAATGAAGTTGGAAAAATAATCTCTGTTGGTGATGGAATCGCTTTAGTATCAGGTCTTGAAAAAGCAATGCTTGGTGAATTATTACTATTCCCCAATAATTTATACGGAATGGTTCTTAATTTAGAAGAAGAAGCAGTCGGAGCAGTTTTAATGGGACACGGTCTTGTAAAAGAGGGCGACGAAGTTAAACGTACTGACAAAATTATTGAAGTTCCTGTCGGGGACGCTCTTCGAGGTCGTGTCGTTAATGCACTTGGAGTAGCAATTGATGGTAAAGGTAAAATTAACGCTACTAAAAAAAGTGCAATTGAAAAAATCGCGCCTGGAGTAATGAGTCGTTCGGAAGTTAATGAACCGTTAGAAACGGGAATTTTAGCAATCGATGCGATGGTTCCGATCGGTAAAGGACAACGTGAACTAATTATTGGTGATCGTCAAACTGGAAAAACAGCAATCGCAATCGATGCTATTATCAATCAAAAAGGTAAAGATGTTTATTGTGTCTATGTTGCGATTGGGCAAAAAAATTCAACAGTAGTACAAGTTTCTGAAAAATTAATTCAGCACGGTGCTATGGAATATACAACAATCGTTTCAGCAACAGCAGCAGACCCGGCTCCGTTACAATATATCGCGCCTTATACTGGTGTTACGATAGCTGAGGAATGAATGAATCAAGGGAAAGATGTTTTAATCATTTATGATGATTTATCTAAACATGCGGTTGCTTATCGTGCCCTTTCATTATTACTACGTCGTCCACCAGGACGCGAAGCATATCCTGGAGATGTCTTTTATTTACATTCAAGATTACTAGAACGTGCTGCCAAATTAAACGATAAATTAGGTGGGGGTTCAATTACCGCTCTACCAATTATCGAAACGCAAGCTGGCGATATTTCGGCATATATTCCAACTAACGTAATTTCAATTACTGATGGTCAAATATTTATGCAAGATTATTTATTTAATGCTAATGTTCGACCTGCCATTGATGCTGGATTATCAGTATCACGAGTTGGATCAACTGCTCAAATTGGGTCAGTTAAAAAAGCTTCTGGTTCACTAAAACTAGAATTAGCTCAGTTCCGTGAATTAGAATCATTTTCTCAATTTGGTTCAGATTTAGATGACAATACGAAACGAATTCTAGAACATGGTAAAAGAATTGTTGAAGTTTTAAAACAAAATCAATATGTTCCCTGAGAACAAGTTGATGAAGCAATCATTTTATTATCAGTTAAAGAACGTTTAATTCGCTGAATTCCTTTAGCAGAAATTAAAGCGTTTAAAATTGGTTTAATTGATTATTTCAAAACTGACAAAACGGCACTTAGCTTAAGAAAAATTCTAAAAGTTAAAAAAGCCTGAGATAGCGAAACTAAAGCCTATCTAGTAGAAGCAATTAAACATTATGTTAATAAATTTATCAAAACAATTGCTAACTACGATGTTAATGATTATGGTAATCCTGAATTATTAAAAATGAAACCATTACCAAAAATAATCATTAACAAAAAACCAAAAACAGCAAAAAAACCAGCTACTAAAAAACCAGCTACTAAAAAACCGCTTAAAACTAAGAAATAAAGCTAGCAAGAGGTAAACTATGGCACAAGGAATGCAAGAAACAAAACGCCGAATAACATCAGTTAAAGTTATTTCAAAAATAACTAAAGCAATGAAATTGGTTGCCACTGCTAAGTTACGCCGTGCTAAACATAATTTTGAAAATATTCGCGAATATTATGAATCAGTCAACAACACTGTTGCTGAAATCATTAATAATGTTAATGATTTATCAAAGGTTTTTCCAAAAAATGATAATCCCAAAACATTATACATTGTAATCACTTCTGATTTAGGACTGTGTGGTGGCTATAACAGTAACGTTTTAAAATTAATTAAAAGTAATTTAAAAAGCGATGATGTTTTAGTTATGCTTGGAACTAAAGGTTACAACCATATGATGGCACTTAATCGTAAACCTGATTTTGTGTTTTTAAAAACTGGTGACAAACCAACTTATAAAATCGCTAATACGATCAGTTTAGAAGTGTTGTCACAATTCTATTCTAAGAATATCGGATCAGTTAAATTAATCTATACTAAATATATTAATACTTTAACTTTCGAACCAACGTTAATGACAATTTTACCAGTAAAAAAACCAGTTGACAAAGATGGTAAAATCATTAAATTGGCCAGTAAAAATTATGAGTTTGAACCGGATGCGGAAACAGTTTTCAAAAAAATGATTCCCTTATACGTTTCATCATTAATTTTTGGTTCAATTGCTGAATCAAAAATTAGTGAACAATCTTCACGCCGAACAGCTATGGAAAATGCAACTGACAATGCTGAAGATTTACAAGTCGAATTAGAACTTAAATATAACCGCGCTCGTCAAGGCGCAATTACGCAAGAAATTTCAGAAATTATCGCTGGATCAGATGCTAGCTAAGGAGGAAGATTCAAATAATGAAAAATTCAAACATCGGAAAAATAGTTCAAGTACTTGGACCAGTAGTCGACGTACATTTTGAAAAACAAAAATTACCTAATTTATTAAATGCTTTAAAAATTCAACATAAAGGTCAAAACCTAGTTGTTGAAGTTGCTGGACATATCGGTGACGATATCGTTAGGTGTATCTCAATGGGACCAACTGAGGGTCTTGTTAGAGGTCTTGAAGTAGTTGACACTGGGGCGGCTATTTCAGTCCCAGTTGGGAAAGCGGTTCTTGGAAGAATGTTTAACGTTCTTGGAGAACCAATTGATGAAAAACCACAAGTTGATCCAAAAACAAAATTTATGCCGATTCATCGTGAAGCGCCTAGTTTTGAGGAACAACAAACTTCAACTCAGATTCTAGAAACTGGAATCAAAGTTATTGATTTATTAGTACCTTATTCTAAAGGTGGTAAAATTGGTTTATTTGGCGGAGCCGGCGTTGGTAAAACGGTTATCGTTCAAGAATTAATCAATAATATTGCTAGAGAACATGGGGGTCTTTCGGTATTCGCCGGCGTTGGAGAACGTACGCGTGAAGGTAATGATCTTTATTATGAAATGATCTCAGCTAACGTTATTAACAAAACAGCGCTAGTCTTTGGTCAAATGAATGAACCTCCCGGAGCGCGTATGCGTGTTGCTCTAACAGGTTTAACAATGGCTGAATATTTCCGTGATGTTATGGGACAAGATGTTTTATTATTCATTGATAATATCTTCCGATTTACGCAAGCCGGTTCTGAAGTATCAGCACTGCTTGGGCGTATGCCCTCAGCCGTTGGTTACCAACCAACGCTAGCGACGGAAATGGGTGCATTACAAGAACGCATCACTTCAACTAAAAAAGGATCAATCACATCAGTTCAAGCAGTTTATGTACCAGCTGATGATTTAACTGATCCAGCACCAGCAACGACGTTCACTCATTTAGATGCTCGTACAGTGCTAGATCGTAAAATCTTTGCACTAGGAATCTATCCTGCGGTTGACCCATTAGGGTCATCATCAAGAATGCTTGATCCTGAAGTTATTGGACAAGAGCATTACGATACAGCGCTAAAAGTTAAATCGATTTTACAACGTTTCAAAGAATTGCAAGATATTATTGCGATTTTAGGAATGGATGAATTATCAGAAGATGACAAAAGAACTGTTGCTCGTGCTCGTCGAATCCGTAACTTCTTATCACAACCATTTCATGTGGCTGAGAAATTTACTGATATTCCGGGACAATACGTACCAGTATCAGAAACTATCAAAGGGTTTAAAGAAATTCTCCTTGGTAAATATGATGATTTACCAGAAAATGCGTTCTTACTAGTAGGAACAATTGAAGAAGCTGTTAAGAAAGCCAAGAAATTAGAGGAATTACAATAATTTATGGAAAATAATTCTCTTTTCCATTTAAAGATTATTACTCCCGATGGGATCTTCTTTGATGATAAAGTACTATCAGTTGTCGTAAAAACTCCAGTTGGAGAAGCCGGGATTTTAAAAAATCACGTGCCTTTTGTGTCAACAGTCGAAGTTTCTTTATTAACGATCAGAGAAGTTAACAAAACTAGACAAGCAGCTATTTCTGGTGGAATTATTTATGTTGAACGCGATCATAGCTCGATTATCACTGACAATATTACTTATGTTGAAAATATCAATATTAGCGCTGAAGAAAAAAATCTAACGCGAATTAAAAGTGAAATTGCTAACAAAAAAGATAAAAAAAGTGGCTATAATCTCGATTCACAACTAACTCAAACGCTTAATAGAATTAATATCAAAAACAAAAGTAAAGATTAATAATCTTTACTTTTTTTTATTTATTAAAAATTAAACAATAAAATTATATAATATAAGTATAGTAGCAGAGGTGCGAGGTGCGAAATGAAAAAAACAAAATTTCAAAAACTAACTAATCTTTATTACCGATATCATTATGAAGTTATAGCAGTTGTAATTTTTCTAATTACGATTACTTTCGGGGTCCTCCTGGACGGAATTAACACGCGACCGTCTAATTATATTTCAGGTGACTTTCATAGCTATATGTTCATCTATATCGCCATTATTGGATTTGGAGTAACGATGCCATTTTTACCAACGTTAGTTGGGGCGTCTTTAGGAATTAGTCTAACTGAATTTATTTATGAGGATGATAACTTCTACATTATGGCTTCTTTCATTATTGTCATTATGATGATTACTATTATTCACTTCTTAAAAACCTTCATTAGACATGATGCAATATTGATTGCTATTAGTGTCGGAATTTTCATGTTTGGTTATTTATTATCTTGAGGATTTATTAATAATTTTCAAAGTAATCAATTGAGTGATTTTTTTATCAATTTATTTTTACAAGCTGGAATAATTTTGGTCGTTAATTTATTAATCGACCAAACATTAATATACATTGCCAAACAAATTTAATTAATGGTATAATATCTTTTATGTCAAATACTAATCTTCCAAAAGCTATTACGATAGCGCATAAATCAGTAGCAGTAAAAAACTCTATTAAAATTTTGCTATGAGCAACAATCAATAGATTTTTTTCTGCTATTTTATTATTCATCATAATGTTTTTATATATTACTAAATTTTCTGATGAAATTAATGGGATAACGCGTAGTGTTTCGCAAACAATGATCTTGTTTTCAATTATCGATGGTGGAATTGGAACAGCAATTGTTTATAAACTTTATAAACCATTATTTAATAAAGATTGAGATGCTGTTAATGATATTTTTTCATCAGCTAATAAAATCTTTAAAAAAATTGGTGCTCTCTATATTTTAGTAATGCTGCTAAATTGTTGTGTTTTACCATTAATCTATATGAATACAACTTTTAGTGCTCCATATATTATTGTCTTAGTTTTATCAACATCTTTTTATAATCTTTTTGGATATCTAGTATCTGGTAAATATTCTATTATTTTAAGTAGTGATCAAAAAGATTATGTTATTAATAGAATTAAAGTGACGTGAACTTTTGTGTTTGCCACATTTGCAATTAGTTCATTTTTCATTTTTCCCCATACTATTTGATATTCAGTAATTCCAATCTTAGTTTTAAGTTTTGGATATTTTGTCAGTTATATATTTATCATGGTTCATATGAAATTAAAATATCCTCAAATTAAAATTAAAAAAACAAAATTAAAATTAGGCAAATTATTTGGCAATGCATTTGCCCATCAATTATGTTTTTTATTAATTTCATATTTAGATACTTTAATTTTATCGCTATCATCTTTAAAATTTAAAGATTCAATCTTAATTACGATTTCAGTTTATGCAGCTTTTTCTTCAATTGCATTCACGATTAGAATGTTATTCAAAGATTGACTATATTCAATAAGTTCATCGATCGGTCAAAATTTAAATTTCAAAAAGAAAATCTCGGGGATATTTTTTAATTATTATGAATTTTTTACGATCATTTTGATTAGTTTTATTTTCATTTGTTTTACAACGTTCTCGCCTTTCTTTATTAATTTCTTTTTCGGAAAAAATTATCCGAGTCAATATTTTGATATTTGAATCGCCATCTTATTATCAGTTGTCACAATTGCTTATTTAATTAGAGTTCCTTATTGAGCTCTAATTACGAGTTATGGTCATTTCAAAGAAACTAGAATGCAAGCTATTATTGAATTAATTATTAACGTTTCAATATCTTTAGTTTTAGTATGATTTTTAAAAGTTTATGGCGTTTTAATTGGAACGATAGTTTCCTCAGCTTATCGCTATATTGTGATTCGTCGATATTGTATTAAAAATTTCATTAAAGATTATAATTATGCATCTTTCTATCGTTCAGTAGTAATGTTTCTTATTATTGTCGCGATCACTCTGAGCACCGTCTGAATTAATATCAATATTTATGATACTGTAACTATTTCAATTATGACATTGTTCGAAGTCGGGATCTCGACAATGATCTTGGCAGGTATCAGTATCATTAGTTTATCGTTAATTTTTAAATATAAAGATTTCATGTTTGTGCTATCACAAATCAAGCCATTAAGAAGATATCAATATTTCAAAAACATCTATAATAAAAACATTGTTAATTTGCACTAATAATGTTTTTATTGTATAATAATATATTAGAATTTATTTTTAGAATAAGACTTTTAAAGTTTTAAAAATAACAAGGAGTAACGATGATACTAATAATTTCTTACGTTTTTTTGATCTTATTTGCTGCCCTTATGGGATTCATTATCCCAGTTGTCAAAAAACGTTTTAAAATCGGAAAAACATTCGATTCTTTAGAGTCACTTGCAACTGGTGTTTTTTTAGGAGCCGCTTTAATTCATTTGATTCCAGATGCAATTTCTAGCTTTCATGAATTAAAACCTAAAATTGATTACCCAGTAATAATGTTAATTGTAGGATCAGTATTTTTACTGTTCTTATTAATTGAACATTCATTTGCATATTATAATCATAAAAAATATCATAGTAGTTTTAATATTAATAATCAGGAACTTGATATTGATAATCCGCAAAAAACTTCACTATCAAAAACTAACACTTTAATTTTAGCTTGTTCAACAACACTAGCTTTAACGTTGCATTCGTTTTTTGCTGGTGCTGGTTTAGGACTAGCAAATAGTAATGGTTTAGAAATCGTTATGTTAATTGCGATTTTAAGTCATAAAACAGTTGCCGGATTAGCATTAACAATTGAACTATATAAAACTAATAGTAAAAGATGAATCAAAATTTTACTATTTACTATTTTTGCAATCGCAACACCGATTGGTTTAATCTTAGGATATACGATTAAAATTAATTTTGATAATGAAATTATCACACCAATTTTAATCGCCTTCTCAGCCGGAACATTCTTATTCTTAGGAACGCTTCATGGACTAAGTAAATC
The DNA here is from genome assembly GCA_965237585.1 of Mycoplasmatales bacterium. GTDB lineage: Bacteria > Bacillota_I > Bacilli_A > Mycoplasmatales > JABABV01 > JABABV01. Next base: position 758,586 of record OZ250146.1, read on the forward strand.
AGTATTAGGATCAAAATGTTGTAAAGTATGAAACTTCCTATGAGTAATTGTAGGATTTCTAATTATGGCAATTGTCGCAATATGAACATAACAATTTAAATAACAATAATAAATCATTTAGAAAAGGGGACTAAAATTGAAAAAAAATGACGTTTTAATTGAATTAAAAAACATCGATAAGTATTTTGATGGTCAAAAAATCATTGATAATTTTAATTTAAAAATTTATAATAACCAATTCATCACTTTTTTAGGACCATCAGGATGCGGTAAAAGCACGACTATCAATATGATAGCGGGCTTTTTGACGCCAGATAATGGTCAAATTTTATATTATGGCCAAGATATCACAACGTTACCAGCATACAATCGCCCTTGAAATACAGTCTTTCAAAATTATGCTCTATTTCCGCATATGAATGTTTTTGAAAATATTACTTATGGTCCCAAAGCAAAAAAATTTGCGATCAACAGTAAAATTCAAGATCATTTTTTTGATTTGCAAATTCTAGAGAAAAAATTAAAAAGCTTCAAAAGAAGCCAACGTAAATCAGCTGACTATAATGTTTTAAAAGCTGAAAAATCAGCTTTAAAAATTATCATCAAAGAACTATCAGCAATCGATAAGAAAAAATGAAACAAAGAATATTTAATTGCTGAAGTAAAAAAATTATTAAAATTATTAAATATGAGTGGTTTTGAAAAACGTTCAATCCAAGAACTATCAGGTGGTCAACAACAAAGAATCGCAATTGCGCGAGCGTTGATTAATCAACCAAAAGTTTTAATTCTTGATGAACCGTTAGGAGCGCTCGATTTACTAACGCGTAAAACGATGCAAAAAGAATTAAAACGTTTACAAAGAGAACTAGGAATTACTTTCATTTACGTAACTCATGATCAAAGTGAAGCATTAAGCTTATCTGATCAAATCATCGTTATGAAAGAGGGCGACATCATTCAACAAGATAGCCCAGATAAAATTTATGAAGAACCTAAAAATGAATGAGTTGCCAATTTCATTGGTAACTCCAACATTATTGAAGATGCGATCGTTGTTGATAGTAAAACGATCAAATGAAATAATCGTTCATATAATTTTGGTTCAGTTAACACAAAATTAATCAAAGGTAACTTAGTTGATGTTGTCGTTCGACCAGAAGATATCAAAATTGTTAAAGCTGGTGCTGGCTTTCTCGATGGCGAAGTTATTAACGTCGAATATCAAGGAAATTTGTTCGCAATAACTATTAGTACTAATGAAGGTAATTATTTAATTAATGCGACCTCAAAACCGAAAACAAAACAAGTTGCAATCAAATGAAGCAGCAACCATGTTCACGTTATGAAACCATTCGACAATAGTACTTATATTTACAACGTTAATATTATTGATCAAAACAACGTTGAGTGAAAAAGCAACCATTATCCAATCGTTGCTAATCTAGTAAATCATCATCAACAATTAGTTTTAAAAATTGATCCCGATGATATTAAAGTTACTAATTTCAAAGATCCCAAAACAATGATCAAAGGAAAAATCATCCGCCGTTTAGAAAAAGATGGTTATTTTGAAATTTATATTTCTGCCGAAGATGACATTATCTATAAAGCTTATATTGATAATGTCCCAACATCACCATTAGTGGGAATCTATTGAGCGCCCCAGGCGCTCAAGATTGATGAGTATCTCGACAATGTTGAATAAGTTAAGATTATGACCCTACTTTTTATTTCTGGCAGTTTTTATTATTATTCCAATTATTTTAACGTTGATCATTTCTTTTTGTAACTATAGTTTAGAAAGTATCCATTGATCATTTTCATTCAAATATTATCGTCAAATTAACGGAACCGTTAATTTTTGAACGATTGTTTTCTACTCAATCTATATTTCTTGTATTACGACGGTTTTTTGTGCCGTATTTGCGATTGTTTTCTGTTATTACTTACATAACATTAAATCAAAATTTTTGAAGAAGCAACTAATCTTTTTGGCGACTTTACCAATGTGAATTAATGCGCTAATGAAATTGATTGGTTTAAAAACTTTCTTTGATTTCTTCTTTAAACCAGAATTTACGCAAAGTAGTTTAGGTTTAATCATTGGGGGCATTTATATTTTTATGCCCCTAATGATTATTCCAATCTATAGTGTCATCAATAAAGTTGATAAAAACTTAATTGCTGCTAGTCATGATTTAGGCGGTAAACATTTTAAAACTTTTTTTAAAATTGTTATTCCTTTAATCTTACCCGGAATCATTTCGGGATTCACAATGACTTTCTTAGCACTAGCGACTTCAGTAACGATTCCTCAATTTATCGGTGCCAATCATATCATGATTGGCCAAACAATTTATAATTCGGTTAATCAAAACTTAATAAATTTAGCAATCACAGCAACAATTTTAAGTTGTGTTGCCATTTTCACATTTTATGGTTTGTTGAAAATGGTCCTAAATTTAATATTTACCTCACATTACAAAGGAGGTAAATATGTTTAAGAAAATTTATCTTTATTTATTTCTAATTATGATTTATTTACCGTTAACGTTTGTTGTTTTATGATCGTTTAATTCTAGTAGTCATAAAGGAAATATTCTGAGTATTTTTAACCATTTAACATTTGATAACTATCATGCTCTAGTGCATAATAGTTCCTTTTTAAAATCAATTTTATTAACAACAATGATTAGTTTAATCGCAATGTTTTTTTCAGTTGTTATTAGTTTTAATATTATTTTGACGATGCGTCGTCATAATAATAAGATGAATAATTTTATTTTAAAAACTCTAAATTGATCAATTGCCCTGCCTGATATTATTACTGGACTAATGTTCCTCTTGTTAATTTTAATCGTTTTAACAATTTTTAACATTCATCAAGGTTTATTAGCGGCGATTATTATTAATATTGTTTTCAATATTCCCTATGCTCTATTAACGATGTGACCGCGTATGAAAAAGATGGACCATAATCTTTTTAGCGCCAGTCATGACTTAGGCGCTAAAAAAATCGGAACGTTATTTAATGTCGTAATTCCTTATATGATGCCTGCGATAGTTGGAGCTTGTGCAATTACTTTTATGATGTCTTTTGATGATTTTGTAATTACAAAATTTGCGATCGGAAATCATTACAATACGATTTCCACAATTATCTATTCAATGTCAAAAGGAATCAAAGCTTACACGCTAGCTTTCTCTAGTATTGTGATAATTGGTTTATCAGTTATTAGTATTGTTAGAGCAGGTCATCAATATTACTTGAATAAAAAGAGGTGAAAATAATGAAAAAAGGGTGAAAATTTTATCTATCAGTTACATTAGTTGGCCTAGTCTCTTTTTCAACGCTTTTTCTAAGTTTAAATCACCGTTTTTTCACAAGTGATATTTACTTAACAACTTTTGATGATTATTTAGATCCGGGTATTATTAGTGATTTTCAAAAGCAAACGCATATCAAAGTTCATATTGATTCAATCAACACTAATGAAGAAATGCGTGCTAAATTATTATTAAATCCTAAAAGTTATGACTTAATTATTCCTAGTGATTATATGGTTAATGACTTTATTAGTCATAATTTAGTCCAGAAACTAGATTTTAGCAAGTTGGATTTTTTTGGCAATAACGACAGTCTTAACGGTCGTGATGCCCAAAAAAAATTCCTTACAGCAACGCTATATAACAAACTAGATAATTACAATAGCAATATTTTTAATTATGCAATTCCTTATTTTTGACAATTTTTAATTACGACTTATAACTATAAAGATTATCAAGAACATGGTGCAATTATGCCCCCAGGATCAATCGTTAATCAGAAACTTAACGATCATTTTAATCATTCTTGAAACTGAGTTCAAACGCTAGATTTTTTAATCACCGGTAATCCTTATTACAGTGTTGCCCAAGATGGTAAAGCTGGAAACAAAAATAATATTTTTGCTAGTGCAGAACACTACTTCCAACCTAAACTAGATTTCAATAATGATTTACGTAATCTTTTGTTGATTGGTAATAACATTAATAATGTATTACACAATCAACATATAAACCCGAATCCTAAATCAGATATCAAAACTAACGATATCAAAAATATGGCTAATAGTAGTTATCAAAATTTCATGAATATGTTTAGTAGTAAAGATAGTGATTCTTTCAAAGTTCGTCCAATCAAAAGAATGGACCAAACACAAGCTGATGATTTTAGTTATTATGGCAAAACCCATGTTAATGCAATGTTTGGCTACAACGGCGATGCTATTTCATCGTATTTAAATCTGGACGATGACAACACAATCAAAAAAAGTGATTACGCCTACATTAGCCCGGCCGTTAACAACGTTGCGATTGATAACATTGTTATTAGTAAATATACTAAAGGAGCGCGCTTAAACAAGGCCTATCAGTTTATTAATTTCCTAGCAGCGCGCCAATGACAAAATTTTCAATTCGTTAACTACATGCCGGTTAGTAAATTTTTATACGATAATGACTTCAACGGCTACTTCAAAGGTGAACCGTTGCAAAAACAAGTATTAACGCTACCGAGCAATAGTGAAGAATATTATGTCTATAATGATTTCAATGATATTAACAGCTATCAAGAGCTAGAATATATTTTTGATGCTAAAATCGGGAATACTAATTTTTTCAAATCAAAATAAAATATTTATTAAATCATTGTATTTTAATAAGCTTTATGATATTATATTTTGGTGTAATCGGTGGTGCGGTAGCCAAGTGGTAAGGCACTGGACTGCAACTCCTTGATCGTCGGTTCGAATCCGATTCGCACCTCCATATATGCGCCTGTAGCTCAATTGGATAGAGCGTTTGACTACGGATCAAGAGGTTCCGGGTTCAAGTCCTGGTAGGCGCGCCATATCGTTTAGTTTAAACGACTAGTTTATAGTTTATTAATAAAGCAATTAAGTTGCGAAATTAATTAACAAAAGTATTGACAAAAAAATATTTTGTTATATAATTGCTTTATAATTTTGCGGGTGTAGTTTAATGGTAGAACTTCAGCCTTCCAAGCTGACTGTGAGGGTTCGATTCCCTTCACCCGCTCCATTTGTATAAAATATATACACCAATATTAAAAAAATCACTGAAATAAAACAATTAGGAGACAAGCACAATGGCAACATTAAGAGGTAAAATTATTGACCCAGTTGGGTTACACGCTCGTCCAGCATCATTATTAGTATCAGCAGCTTCAAAATTTAATGCAAAAATTATTTTAACTGCTAACGGAGAAACTGCTAATTTAAAATCAATTATGAACGTAATGGCACTTGCTGTTAGAACTAATTCTGATTTTGAAATTGTTGCAGAAGGTAACGATGCTGAACAAGCGCTTGCCGCAATTGAATTAGTGATGAAAAACAACAAAATTATCTAATCTCGTTTTAAAAAACGCTGATAAATTTCTAAAAATAACAATTAATTGTTATTTTTTTTTATTTTTTTCGCATTTTTTATGAAAAAGGAGTAAAATAAGATTATTCGTGTATTTGATTTTGAACTAAAAAACAACAATTGAAGGAGTTCACATGAGTAAAATAATAAAAGGGATCAACGCTTCGGAAGGAATCGCCCAAGCTAAAGTTCTTCGTATCGTCGAAGAAGAACTTAACCTGAGTCTAAAAAAATCTGATTCAGTTACTGAAATCAAAGTTTTAGATGATGCAGTAATCAAAACACTAGCAGCAATTAATAAATTAATGGAAAATGTTAGCAAGAATAATTTGGGGGATGATAAATTAGCGATTTTTCAAGCTCACTTACAAATCGCTAACGATCCCTCAATGATATCTGAAATTAAAACTATCATTGAAAAAGAAAATTGCAACGCTGCTTATGCGTTAGCGATTGTGCAAAAGAAATATGTTAATTTATTTGCTAATATGGATGATGAGTATATGAAAGAGCGTGCCGCTGACATTAAAGATGTTTGTTATCGTATGCAATTAATAATTGCTAACAAAGCTGAAGTTGACCTAGCAGCGATCGATGAAAAAGTAATCTTAGTTAGTGATGATTTAACACCATCACAAACAGCAGTTCTTAATAAAAAATATGTTTTGGGGTTTGCTACTAATATTGGGGGACGTACATCGCACGCTGCCATTATGGCACGTTCGCTAGGAATTCCAGCAGTTTTAGGATTAAAAAACATTACGACTAATTGTCAAGATGGCCAAATTATAATTATTAATGGTGATGCTGGATATGTCATTATTGAACCAAGCGAGAAAGAAATAATTGAGCATAAAGCATTAATTGCTCAAAACGAAAAAGAAAAATTATTATTAAATAAATATAAAAATAAAAGCACATTAACAAAAGATAATCATCCAATTGAAGTTGCGGGAAATATTGGTAATCCCAAAGATGTTGAAGCAATCACTAAAGTTGGTGGCGAAGCAGTTGGACTATTCCGTTCTGAATTTCTTTATATGGATAGTCGAGAATGACCAACTGAAGAAACACAATTTCAAGCTTACAAAGAAGCACTAACATTAATGCATGGCAAACGCGTCGTTATTCGTACGCTAGATATTGGGGGCGACAAGACGCTAGATTATTTCAAGTTCCCAGCAGAAATGAATCCTTTCCTAGGATATCGCGCAATTCGTCTATGCCTTGATCGTAAAGATATCTTTAGAACACAATTAAGAGCACTATTACGCGCATCAAACTATGGTAAGTTAGCAATTATGTTTCCATTAATTGCGACTGTAGAAGAGCTTAAAAATGCGATCGCATTTTTAGACAAAGTTAAAGCTGAACTAATCAGTGAAAAAATTACGTTTAAAAAAGATATTGAAGTTGGAATGATGATTGAAGTTCCTGCCGCTGCTATCGTTGCTGATAAACTAGCAAAATACGTCGACTTCTTTTCAATCGGAACGAATGACTTAATTCAATATACGATGGCAGCTGATCGAATGAATGAAACAGTAGCATATTTATATCAACCATTAAATCCCTCAATCTTAAGACTAGTTGACCTAGTTATCAAAGCTGGTCAAAAACATAACGTTTGAACTGGTATGTGTGGTGAAATGGCTGGTGATGTTTCGGCAGTTCCAATTCTAGTAGGAATGGGAATCCATGAACTATCAATGTCAGCTTCATCAATTTTGAGAACACGAGCATTAATTGCTAAACTAACACTTTTAGAGGCCCAAGCATTAACTAATAAAGCACTTGAATGTGAAACAGCAGCAGAAGTACAAAAACTAGTTGATGATTTTAATAAGGAGATTAACAAATAACAATGAATTTATTATTGAATTTTATGAACAGCAATATCGATACCCATAATATTTTTTGAGGGGCAATCATTGGTTTTCTTACGATGATGGTTTGCGCCGGACTTTCTTTATGATGATATTTATCATCAAGCCAAAAAATGGCTGATGCTAAAAATAGAATCATTAAAGAAATTAATATTAGAGATGGATTCTCACATAAAAGTAAAGACAACTATAAAGAACGTTTTTCAAAAGCACGTAAAAAAGCTGTTGATTTAGAAGCTGATAAAAAATTAAACTTCTTTGCTAAAGGACAACCAAGCTTTGCAATAATTTGTGGTATTTTATCAATTTTAATTGGTGTCTCAGCGCTATACGAATTATAAAAACTATTTTCAAGATAAACGAAATGTCCTTTATCTTTATGATTATGTTTGTATTTCTATGATAAATAGTATATTATTTAATCGAGTTAAAGTTTAATATTTTGTATTATTAATTTTTTTGTATTATTAAAAAAAAATATACAAAATCCCAACAAACAACTCTTATGTTTAGTTTTTTTATAAAATTACAATAACATACTATTTTAAAATTGAAAAACAAAAAATAAGGAGGATAGAATGAAAGAAAGAATTTCACAACTATCCCGAGGATTTATGTTGCCGATTTCACTACTACCAATTGCTGGATTATTTCTAGGAATTGGTAGTGCGATGGTCAACATTGTATCTTCTCATTTCCACGGAATTGATCACTTAAGTACGAGCTGAAACAGCTTTATTACTTTTGCCAATTTCATCAAAGGATCAGGTGATGTAATTTTTGGTAACTTGCCAATCTTGTTCGCAGTAGCAATTGCGATCACCTTTACATCAGATGCTGGTGGAGCAGCACTAACAGCCGTAATCGGCTGATTAGTATTTAATGCCGCACAAGCGTCATTAATTACTCCAAATACACATTTAGACATAACACATGGAAAAGTAATAGTGGACTCGTACAATCTCTTTTGAAAGCACGATTGATCAACTGCTATTTTTAACAATAACGATGGGATGGTCTCGCTTCAAACATCAGTTTTTGGAGGGATTGTCGTTGGTGCTATTTCGGCATTTATGTACAATAAATTCTACCAAATTGAATTTCATCCAATCGTATCATTCTTTTCAGGAATTAGATTCGTACCAATTATAACTTTCATAGTTATGATTCCGGTAGCAGTAATCTTCTTATTCATTTGACCATATATCGGGCAAGGATTTGCTTGATTTGGGAATCATTCGGCTAAATGGCCAGGTGGAATGGATTCATTCGTATTTGGCTATGTAGAAAGAGCCCTAATCCCATTCGGATTACACCATGCTTTCTATACACCATTATGATTTTCATCAGCTGGGGGAACACTTAACGGTGACTCAGTTGCTACTGCTAATGGAGTTCTGCATATTGCAGGACATACAATTGCAGTTCATAAAGGTGACACAATGGCAGAAGACTTCGCACTAGCGAACGTTGCATTCAGTAGTTCAATTAATAGTAGTGGGGATATCAATATGTGATTCGCCGCTGATAATAATTCAATTAACTTCCAAGATTTAAAACATTTATATGGTTTAAATCTAGGACGTTTCGACCAAGGTAAATATCCATTTATGATCTTTGGTTTACCAGCAGCAGCAGCAGCGATGATTATGGCTGCTAAACCACAATTCCGTCGTGAAGCGACTGGGATTATTGGATCAGCTGCCCTAACTTCAATGTTAACTGGTATTACTGAACCAATTGAATTCACATTCTTATTCTTAGCACCATTATTATTCTGAGGGTTCCATGCTATTATGGCTGCGATTTCATTCATGTTAATGAATCTATTAGGAGCTCACGTCGGGATGACGTTCTCTGGAGGAATAATTGATTGATGTATTTATGGTTGATTACCATTTACTTTAGGTACAAAACCATACATGGTATTCCTAATCGGATTACCAATGATCCCAATTTATTACGCTGTCTTTTATTGAGCAATTAAGAAATGGGATATTCAAACTCCGGGTCGAGGCGACGCTGGTGATATTACAATGATGACTAAAGCAGATTATCAATCACAGCAAGCCGATACTGGAGTTGGCGCTAAAGCTGCCAACAAACTGAACGAAACAATCAACTTTATTAAAGCACTAGGTGGCCAAAAAAACTTAAAAATTGTTAACGCCTGTGCTACTAGATTACGTGTCACAGTTCGTAACGGTGATTTAGTTAGTGAAGCTGAATTAAAAAAATTAGGATCGTTTGGAATTGTCGGTAAAGGCTCTAAAAGTATTCAAGTTATTTTAGGTGGAAAAGCCAATATTGTTAAATCTCGAATTAATGACTATATTAAAAATTCACCAGTTGAAAAAGTAACACCAACAGTAGCGGAGAAACCAACAGCTAAAGTAAGTACTAAGTCAAGTACGAAACCAAGCCCAAAAGCAACTTCAAAAACTGTTAAAAAAACCAGTCCAAAAAAACCCAATCAAAAAAAATAACTAATTTATAAAAAAACAAAAACCATCATTTTAATAATGGTGGTTTTTGTTTTTTCTTTTGTCTTTTTTCAATATATTTTCAATTCTTTTTCATTATTAACAGTTTATTGACTCGATATAATCAATAATTTAGAGCGAATATTACAAAATTACTAATGAAATTTGGCGATTTTTAAAAAACGACTAAAATAGTCGATTATTTAAGGATTTTAGCGTTTTTGGACTTAACTTTAACTAAAATAAATTTTTTCCTTTGTTTTATAACTAAAATGCTATAAAATGAAAATGAGTAAAGTTTAGTATTTTCACTAAAATACTAAATACCACTCATTATTCAAGGTTTTTATAATAACAAGGATTCCTTGTGATTATAAAAATAAGGAGGATATAATGAAAGAAAGAGTTTCACAACTATCCCGAGGGTTTATGTTGCCGATCTCATTATTACCAATTGCTGGATTATTTCTAGGGATTGGTAGTGCGATGGTCAACATTGTAGCTTCTCATTTTCATGGAATTGACCACTTAAGTACGAGCTGAAACAGCTTTATCACTTTTGCCAATTTCATCAAAGGATCAGGTGATGTAATTTTTGGTAACTTGCCAATCTTGTTCGCAGTAGCAATTGCGATCACCTTTACATCAGATGCTGGTGGAGCAGCATTAACTGCTGTGATTGGATGGTTAGTATTCAACGCTGCCCAAGCAGCGTTAATCTCTCCAAATACACATTTAGACATAACACAAGGAAAAGTAATAGTGGACTCGTACAATCTCTTTTGAAAGCACGATTGAACGACTGCCATTTTTACTAATAATGATGGAATGGTCTCACTTCAAACATCGGTTTTTGGAGGAATTATTATTGGAGCTATTTCAGCGTTTATGTATAATAAATTTTACCAAGTTGAATTTCATCCAATCGTATCATTCTTTTCAGGAATTAGATTCGTACCAATTATAACTTTCGTAGTTATGATTCCGGTAGCAGTAATCTTCTTATTCATTTGACCATATATTGGGCAGAGTTTTGCCTGATTTGGAAATAAGTCGGCCCAATGGCCAGGTGGAATGGATTCATTCGTTTTTGGCTATATTGAGAAAGCATTAACACCATTCGGTCTTCATCATGCTTTCTATACACCGTTATGATTTTCATCAGCTGGAGGAACGCTTAATGGCGACACAGTAGCTACTGCTAATGGAGTTCTTCATATTGCGGGACATACAGTCGCAGTTCATAAAGGTGACACAATGGCGGAAGACTTTGCACTAGCGCACGTTGCGTTCAACAGTTCAATTAATAGTAGTGGTGATATCAACATGTGATTCGCCGCTGATAATAACTCGATTAACTTCATCGATTTAAAAAAATTATATAGTTTAGACCTCGGCCGTTTCGACCAAGGTCAATATCCAACAATGATTTTTGGTCTACCAGCTGCCGCAGCGGCAATGATTATGACCTCTAAATTAGAATTCCGTCGTGAAGCGACCGGAATTATTGGATCAGCTGCCCTAACATCAATGTTAACTGGGATTACTGAACCAATTGAATTTACATTCTTATTCTTAGCACCATTATTATTCTGAGGGTTCCATGCTGTTATGGCAGCGATTGCCTTTATGACGTTAAACTTATTAGGTGCACATGTCGGGATGACGTTCTCTGGGGGAATCATCGATTGATGTATTTATGGTTGATTGCCATTTACTCTAGGAACAAAACCATACATGATTCTACTCGTCGGATTAGTCTTTGTCCCCATTTATTACTTCGTCTTTTATTGAGCGATTAAGAAATGGGATATTAAGACACCCGGTCGTAGTGATGATGGCGATGTTGCAATGATCACTAAAGCAGACTATAAAGCACAACAAGCTAATACTGGAGTTGGCGCCAAAGCAGCCAACAAACTGAGCGAAACAATCGCCTTCATTAAAGCACTAGGTGGCCAAGAGAACTTAAAAATTGTCAACGCCTGTGCTACTAGGTTACGTGTCACAGTCCACAACGGTGATTTAGTCAGTGAAGCCGAATTAAAAAGATTAGGATCGTTTGGAATGATTGGGAAAGGCTCTAAAAGCGTCCAAATTATTTTGGGTGGAAAAGCCAATGTTATCAAATCAAGAATTAATGATTACATCAAAAATCCAACCAAACCAAACAGTAAATAACAACTAAAAAATAAAAACCTTTATTTAGAATAATAAAAGTTTTTATTTTTTTGTTTTACAAATCAAAAAAACTTGTTATAATAATTTAGTTATATAATATTCTTAAATCTTCTGTTTTTTGATAGTTTAGTTATATAATTAAATTCAAATAATTGTTTTCCTGAGGAGGAATTTAAAATGGGATTATTTTCTCGTAAAAAAGAAGTTGTAATTTATGCACCCGTTTCAGGTCGTGTTGTTTCAGTAAGTGAAGTTCCAGATCAAGTATTTTCTGATAAAATTATCGGTGATGGGGTAGCTATTATTCCAGATAATGGTAATTTTGTTTCACCAATTGATGGTATTTTAGGGGCCGTTTTTCCATCAGGCCACGCTTATGCAATAAAACATAAAAAAGGTTTTAATGTTTTATTACATATCGGATTAGAAACTGTTTCAATGGATGGTAAAGGATTTGACATCCAAGTTAAACAAGGTAACAGCGTTAAAGCTGGAGACCCATTAGCAATTGTTGATCTTAAATTAGTTGAAGCAAAAGCTAAAAGTACAATTTCACCAATAGTTATCACAAGCGATACATTAGAATCACATACATTAGAAATTATAAAAATGGGCCAAGTTAAAGCTGGCGAACCTATTTTTAGAATTAAATAATTAGTGTTTCATCAATATGAAAACTAAAGCTCAAATATGGATTGTTAACGATGGGGAAAATGTTACTCGAGTTAAAAATTTATTAAATAAAATTAAACGATATTATAAAATCGAAGTTAATTTTATTAATAGTAAAGAATTAAACACATTAATTGATAAAAAAGTGCACGTTATTATTTTTGAATGAATTCGTTTATCAAAAATAACAATAACTTGGTTCAATAAATTACGCGAACGTAATTTACATGTCCACTCAATTTACTTAACAAAATCTTTTTCGGAAACAGAAGCTATTAAACTATCTAATAAGACAGTTGACTATATTATGTCAACTGATAATTCAGATGCTTATATTATGGCTAAAATTCGCAATGTATTAAGGCGTAAAGCTGATCGCTATTTAAAAGATACTGACTTATATTATAAAAATTTAAGAATTAACTTAATTAATCGTCAATTTTTCATTGACGATATTAAAGTTAATTTGTCCCAAACGGAATTTGAACTATTAAAACTATTAATTGTTAACGCTGGTGAGTTCGTTTCTAAAGCGATGATTCTAAGTGAAATTTGGGGATATAAAGAAGATCAATCACGATTAGTATCGCAATATATTTTTCGCTTAAGGCAAAAAATTAGCCAAGATTACATTCACTCAGTTCATAGTAAAGGTTTTATTTTAAAGTAATTTATCAAAAAAAATAAATCTTCTATTGTAATTTTTAGTTTTTTTGATAAAATAGTAATGCTGGTTCTTGCAAAAGAGGAGCATTAACTTTTTGCCCGGGTGGCGGAATGGTAGACGCAGGGGACTTAAAATCCCCCGGGATTTATCCTGTGCCGGTTCAAGTCCGGCCTCGGGCACCATATGTTTGTAATGAGCATTTAAAAAGGAGACTCTATAGTCTCTTTTTTTATTATTGATTATTTAATTAACACGAGATCAATTAAAATCTAAGATAGAATGTATAATAAAAATAGGAGGTCTTAAATATGAATCAAGTAATCCAATGATATCCGGGCCACATGGCCAAAGCGAAAAGATTAATTATTGAGAAACGTAAACTGATCGATTTGTTCGTTGTTTTATTAGATGCTCGCGCTCCGCGCGCTAGTCTAAATCCTGAACTAGCCGATATTACGAATAATAAACCAGTCTTATATTTATTGACGAAAGTTGACTTAGCTGATCCCGAAATTACTAAATTATGAATTGCTGACTTTCAAGCGCGTAATTTAGAGATTGCTAAATTAGCGCTTAAAAGAACAGACAAGTCCCAAATCAATAAACTAGTTAGTCGCATTAAAGTTATTCTAGAACCAAAAATTATCAAAGAGAAAAAACGTGGTATTATTAAACCACGTTTAAGAATTTTAATTATGGGAATTCCCAATGTTGGAAAATCAACATTAATTAATGCATTAGCTGGTCAAAAAATTGCCGTTGTTGCTAATCGCCCCGGAGTAACTAAAAACCAACAATGAATCAAAACTAAACATGATGTTGATATTATTGATAGTCCTGGAATTTTATGACCAAAGTTTAACGATCAGAATGGTGCACTAGCACTAGCTTGAGCTAACACGATCAAGCAAACGATTCTACCATTAGAATTAGTTGCTAGTAGTTGTTTGTTGTTTTTATTCAAAAACTACCAAACCCGTCTAGAAAGACATTACCAAACGCAAAACATTAAACTAGGCAATAGCCAATCATATCAAGATTACTGATTGGCGATTGCTAAAAAATATAATAAAATTCATCAAGACATTAATGTTTTAGAAGACTTTGCTCAAAAACGAGTTTTAAAAGATCTTGAAAATCTATGTTTCGGTTTAGTTTCTTTTGAAAAACCACAAATTAACAAATAATAAAAGCAATTAATCTTAGTGTTAATTAAAATTAACAATTATTAATTTTAATAAACTTGATATATTATCCAATTTATAATAAACTTTGATTATAAATTTTAATTAATTTGGAAGGGGTAATTATGCGTAAGATTTTATACACTTGGTTATCTTTAGGATTGATAATCAGTTTTATTGGAATCTTTTGCTGAAGTTCTAATATGACAGAACTTTCAGCAACTGGTTCATCATCGGTTTTACCGGTGATGAAAGACTACGCCACTAGTTTTGCTAAAAAAAGAAAAATTTTAGTTAATGTTACTAGTGGAGGTTCTGGTAAAGGACTAAATGACGCAATGCATCAAAATGCTGACTTAGGTAACATGTCTAGTAGTAAAGAAAATGACATCTTATCAAATGCTAGTCATAAAAAAGATTGAACAACTAATAAATTACGCACAATTACACTTAACAAAGATGCAATTGTGATGATGGTTCATCTACCTAGTAACTTAGCCAAAAACAATGCCGACCACAAATTAACAATTGACGCCTCAGCGTTAGCACATTTATATCAAGGGTCAAATATTACGTGATCTGACTTAATCGTTAATAGCTGAGCTAAAAACGACACTGATAGCAATATTACCCCGATGGGTCGCACTGGTGGAGCTGATGCTAGTGGAACTAGTGAAGCATTCTTCAATGGACTATCAAACTTAGCGCGCGCTAAGTTTGATAGCGATGATAAAAATCACGATCATAAAAATATCATAACGACAAATGAATCTAATTCCCAAGCGTTCAATAAATTGAACAACATTAAAGGGGGCATCACTTACTTATCATTGGGCTATGCATTAGAAAATAGCTCTGATACGATTGCGATTGCTCACATTAAGGGATTTGCTAGTAAATCAGCTACTCAAAAAACAATCATGAATCCTAGCATTAAGAATGCCCAAGACGGCACTTATAACTGAGTCCGACCGTTCAACAGTGCATTCTCATTTGCTCATAATAAAAACTTAAAATATATTATTGAATTTTTAACATTTATTTTAAACGACCAACTTACTAATGGCGATCAATCGATCGTTGCTAAAGCTGGTTTTGTCAATTTGACAAAAACAGAAATCAACGATCAACTTTATACGCTATCACATAGTTATAACGATATTCAGTTGTATAATGCTAATCAACCCCAAGATCCTTTATATAAGTATCACCAATACGCTTTTGGAATTAATACTTAAACAAAGAAAGAATGGCTAGATAATGATGTTTAATTCAAAAAAAGAAAAATCAGATTTATCGATTAAGAAAATTCGTAAAGATAAAATCGCCAAATGAAGCGTTAGCGCCATTGCGATTTTCTTATCGAGTCTTTTATTAATCATTTTCATTTTCATTTTCAAAGAAGCACTGCCATCAATTAAAGCGCATGGCTTTAAGAGTATTTTCTTATCTAGTAATTTCAATCCTAATACTGGTCATTTTGGTATCTGGGGACCGTTATTGATTACTTTCATTACGACAACATTATCAATTCTAATCGCTGTTCCTTTAGCGATTAGAGCGAATATCTTTCTAAGATATCGCTTAAATCGCGTTAATAAAATTTTTCGCATCTTTATTGAAATCTTAGCCGGGATTCCCTCAATCATTTTTGGCCTATTTGCCCTAACGCAATTAAGTCATATTTCAAAATGACTGTTTCATTTCAGTAGCCCCAACAGCGATGGGGCTACTGTGTTCACGGCATCATTAATGTTAACTTTTATGATCTTACCGATTTTGATATCGTTCATTTATAACTATTTAAACTCAATTCCCCAATATTACTTAGACAACACCTTAGCGCTCGGTAATTCAAAAACCTACTCAATATATCACGTTGTTAAACAACTGCTAAAACCAGGTGTTAAAACAGCCATTATCGTAGCTACGGGACGTGCCATTGGTGAAACAATGGCAGTATCGTTAATATTGTCTGGTTCTAACTTAAAACAACTGCATGGTTTTTGAAGTATTTTCAATTCTTCACTAAATACGCTAGGGGGAAATATTGCCTACTATATGGGATCTGATTCTGGTGGTAGTAAGAGTGGTTTATTTGCTGCTGGAATTTCTTTGTTTGTGATTATTATGTTGTTTAATGTTTTGTTCACGATCAAATTTATTAAGAAACCGTTAAAATTAAAATTACCAAATCAATATAATGAAAGATCAACAACAACAAATAATCACTGACTAGCAATTGTGAAATTAGCATTTCAACAATTAGTTCATTGATTATTATTACCATTTAGATTAATTGGTAATCTCGTATTCTATAGTAAAGTTGGTTTTCAATATCTCTTTAGATTAATTGAGCATAGTCTTAATTGGATTACAGCACCATTGATTAAGAATCGCGATATTTTTATTTACATGCGTTTGCAAGCTAAATATAAATATCGCCATATTAGTGATTACTTGCGCTTAATCTTAGAAATCTTATGCTTTGGGATTATTATTGGCTTTGTTTGCTGAATCTCATTAGACATTCTAATTGGAGGTATTAAAGCTTTTGCTACGTTTGGTTTCTCAGAACCAGGTCATAACGATCTCTTTAGTGTTTTGGCAACAACAATAATGTTGATTATGATTAGTGTCTTTATTGCCGTGCCGCTAGCTTTGGCAACGGCAATCTATTTGAATGAGTTTGCGCAAAACAAATATTTAATTAAAACAATTCGTTTCTTCATTAGTGCACTTGGAGGAACACCATCAATTCTATTTGGAATGTTTGGAATGATATTCTTCTTACAAACATTACATCTCGGTCACATTTGAAGAACGGGGTCGTTATTAGCAGGAGCGTTAACGATGACGATCGTTATCATTCCAATGTTAACTTTAGCGATTGAGGCTAGCTTAAAAACGGTTCCAGAGGAGCTCCGTGAAGCATCGTATGCTCTCGGAGCTGGTAAGTGAGAAACAATTACTAAAATTGTTATTCCTAATTCAATTCATGGAATTATTAGTGGAGTTTTATTATCTGTTGGACGAATCTTGTCAGAGACGGCGCCAGTTTATTTAACTGTTGGATTGATTGCTCATCAAATGGGGATTTTTGATCCGGGACAAACACTAACTTCAAGAATGTTGTTCTATGCAATTTATTCAACCTTTTCATCAAAACAAGCGCTCGCTTACGCTTACGCTTCAGCGTTAATAACTTATGGCTTTGTTTTATTTATTACACTACTAGCACATCATTATGAAGCGATCTTCAAATTGTGTAAACGTTTATCTCATAAATGGTTCAAAAAATGTGAAGACAAAAAATCAGCTATTCTATCAATTGAACTTAAAAATGCTAAAGGAGATTTAGATGACAATTAAAACAGAAACTACTAAGTCAAAACCACAAAAACCAATTGTTTTTAAAATCAAAAATCTTAATTTTTGATATAAAAACGGAACTAAACAAGCTTTAAAAAATATCAATATTGATATTTATTCAAAAGAAGTTTTAGCATTGATTGGACCTTCTGGTTGTGGTAAGTCAACATTCCTTCGTTGTTTAAATCGAATGAACGATACGATCCTAGGGACAAAATTAAACGGTTTGATTGAATTAGAACATAAAGATATTTATCGAAAGAAACAAAGTGTTATTTCGTTAAGAACTCATGTTGGAATGGTCTTCCAAAAAGCGAACCCTTTTCCAATGTCAATTTATGAAAATGTCGCTTTTGGACCACGAGCACACGGTGTTAAATCCCGAAAAATACTCGACAAACTAGTTAAAGAGGCGCTCATTGGAGCAGCGTTATGAGATGAAGTTAAAGACATTTTAAGCCACTTAGCGATCGATTTATCGGGTGGCCAACAACAACGCTTATGTATCGCAAGAGCAATCGCTATGCGCCCAGAAGTGTTGTTGATGGATGAGCCAACTTCAGCACTAGACCCAATCGCAACGAAAAAGATAGAAGCTTTAATTTTAGAATTAAAGCGTAACTATACAATTGTGATTGTGACTCATTCGATGCAGCAAGCTGCTCGAATATCTGACAAAGCAGCGTTCTTCTATTTAGGAGAACTAATAGAAACAAATAAAACGAAGAAAATATTTACTGCACCAAGTGATAAAAAAACTGATGATTATATTAGAGGGCGCGAGCTCTAGAAATGATTTTTAAAATTTTGAGGAGTTATCATATATGAACAAACAACCAACTATCATAAATAGTAGTGTTAAAAGCTTACGATTATTAATTAGTGAATTTTATGACATTGTTTTAAAAGAACACAATTTAATTAAGCGTTCTTTAAACACAGTCAAAAATGTCACTTCTAATAAATTAACAAGCGAAGTGTTAAGAAATCGTTTAGAATTACATCGTCTTTATAATGGATTATTAGACGATGTCGCCTTTGTCATTGCCCAAAATCCAAACGGTAAAGATTTACGTCGAACATTATCTTATACCCAAATTTCTAAATCACTAGAACGTTTAGGAAACTATGCTTCTTCAATTGCATTTTTTATTATTAATAATCATGATCAACCTGAGTATGCATTAATTATTCGAAAAGTTTTTAATAGTGCTTACAAAAATCTAGCAGCTTTAAAAAACATTTTAGAATCAGAAGATATTAATGAAATCAAAGCATTGATTCGTTTAGATGATGATGTTGATAAGCTATACAAAGATAGCTTAAAAAAACTGATCGCTTATAAACGAGCAAGTGAGAATGATAATTCATTAAAAGTTAAAGTTAAAGCGATTATTGCGCTTCGCGCAATTGAGCGTAGTGGTGATCAAGTTACTAGTATTTGTGAAGCACTGTATTACATATCTAGTGGGAAGCGAATTGATATTTGAAATAGCGTATTAGATTAATTAATAATTTTTCAATTTAATTAATCTAATATGATATAATAAAAAAACATATTAAATCGATAAAATTAATAAAAAACAAGCGAAAAAAGAAAGGATATGCCACATGAGTCAAAATGTAAAAGTTTATACTACTGGAATCGTTCAAGAGGCGAAATCAGTAGAACATAAAGGACTAGTAACTGCTTCTTTAGTAGTTAGTCGTAATATGTTCAGTACAATGGGTTCAAGTTTTAAAACTATTATTGGTGGTCGTTTAGAAGGACAAATCAAAATGATGCAAAACTATCGTTCTCAATTAGTTCAAGAGCTAACACAAAAAGCTAGCAATATGGGAGCTAATGCAATTGTTGGATTACGAATTGATGTTGATGATGTTAATAGCGTAATGAACTTCTTTGGATATGCAACTGCAATGAAAATTGAATACTAATTATTAAATTATTAAATTTAAAAAAAGAACTCATTATTAGAAATGAGTTCTTTTTTTATGGGCATAGATATATGTTGTGTTGTTTAGTTTAACTTATAAATAAAAACTAAAACATAATTGTTTATTTATTCCTTTACAAAAATGACATCAGCTTTGAAAACATAATTTCAGGCACTTCCGCCTCCAGTCGGATCTGCTCCGTTGGCGAAGTAAAAGAAAGAGTATAAATTAAGGATACATTTGTACGATCCCGAATAGAGTGTTTGACATATAAATCTCACAGAAATTCTGGCGACATATTTATTATTTCCTTCCTGTCCTGGTACCGAATAGGAAACGACACCAAAGTAAGATATATTAGGAAAACCATAATGTGTCAACATTGCAGAAATTCCTCAATTATCAGGATGACTCGGAGAACTTCAAGTATCCTCAACATTAATACCATTACCATGAGCTGATAGCGTCATTCAACATCAATTTTTTATAAATACGTATATTCCATCTTGATCTGTAGATTCAAGAAAAGATTTATTTCAATAATATGTTCACATATCTAAAGATTGGAGTTGAGCGACTGGAGTAGTAACTCAAGTATTAATATTATAAATCGGATTTTCTTTGTATGACATAACTGCTTTAATTGGGCAACTATTAAAATTACCTGTGTCAAGTTGAGATTTTGGATCAACAGGCACACCTCTACAAATGATTACTGTGATCGTTTTGTAAAATTCATTAACTACTGGTTTTCCATGCATCCCTTTATATATACTATTATTGTTAAGTGATCCATAAGTATCAAAAATAGGAATATTGTCTTGATTTCATGTTGAATCAGCGATAGTCCCATATGCTCATTTAAATTTATTTTTATCAGTTCAAGGATGAATCGCTTTTTTTAAGTCTTCTGGTTTAACGTTTAAAGCTAAATTTCTATATGTCGCTCAACTACTAACAACAGTATGTGGTTGTTGGCGACATATTCAATCCGCAACATCATATTTTGCACCATCTAAATAATCGATACTAAAAGACGCTCTATCAACCCCTTCAGCATTATTCTTAGTTAGTTCAATATCAAGCGTAATTTCTTTTGTTTTTTCATTAGTTTGGATATTAACGACAGATAATGAACTAGCCATTACCGAATCTCAACCGACTGGTTTAGTTGACTTAACAATGTTGAACGCTCTTTCGTGAGTAGCAGCTGGTTTAAATTGGCCTCAAGTATAGGAATTATTATTGCTTTGGCCACAACTGACTAAGTTGAGGCCAAAACCGGCCGGACCAATTACGCCTAACCCAATCGCTATAAATTTAATAATTTTTATTGATTTCATAGTATGCACCTCAATTAATAACTATAATTATATTTGCATTTAATAATATATAGATTTTCATCTTATAAGCTTTTTTTCATTCGTTTTAGCTTAGGTAGTTATATAAAATAATTATATCATTTTATATAACTACCTAATAACTAACAAGATAGACTTCATATCTTTTAGACTGTGTTTTACCAACCCTATTTTTAATATACAAGTATTTAGAACATAAAAGCTAACGCTATTGTTGGATTGGCAATTGATGTTGATGATGTTAATAGCGTAATGAACTTCTTTGGATATGCAACTGCAATGAAAATTGAATACTAATTATTAAATTATTAAACTATAAAAAAAGAACTCATTATTAAAAATGAGTTCTTTTTATGGGCATAAATATATATTGTGATGTTTAGTTTATTTGATATAGTTCCGAGGCTCAACATTAAATTGAACATCAGCACTAAAAATATAATTTCAAGGAGTTCCCCCACTGGTTTTATCAACAAGGTTCGTTAATCAAAAAGAAGCATATAAATTAAGAAAGCATCAGCTGCTAATAACGCCCCCATCTATATAGGCAAACTCTACAGTAATTCTAGTAATATATCTTCTACCATCTTTTACTGGTTCTGCCGTATAATTCTTCATATAAAAGTCCTGAATAAAAGTAAAACCCTTATTAGCTAACATTGGTCTAATATAATAACCATCAGGATGACTAGCACAACTTCAAGTATCCACAACATTAATACCATTACCATGAGCTGATAGCATCATTCAGTATGGAGATTTTACAAATCAACCCGGAGTCTGTACGGCTAAGTTTAAAGCTCTCTTTCAGTTTGACAATCACAGAGCATAAGATTGGATTTGAGTGATTCGAGTAGGCACTCAAGCATTAATATTATAAATCGGATTTTCTCGATATGAGACTACTACTTTAATTGGACAACTAGTAAAAGTTCCATGAGCACCATGATTTAGCGGTATTTTAGAAATAATCGCTGTGATCGTTTTGTCAAATTCATTAACTACTGGTTTTCCACGCATTCCTTTATATATACTGTTATTATCAAGTGCTCCAAAAGTATCAAATTCAGCAACGTTGCCTGCGCCTCACGTTGAATCAGTGATAGTTCCCCATTGTCATTTATATTTCTTTATATCAGTTCAAGGATGAATCATTTTGAATAAGTCTTCTGGTCTAACGCTTAAAGCTAAATTTTTATATGTCGCTCAACTACTAACAACAGTATGTGGTTGTTGGCGACATATTCAATCTGCCACATCATATTTTGCACCATCTAAGTAATCGATACTAAAAGACGCTCTATCGATTCCTTCAGCATTATTTTTAGTTAGTTCAATATCAAGCGTAATTTCTTTTGTTTTTTCATTAGTTTGGATATTAGTGATAGACAACGAACTAGCCATTACCGAATCTCAACCGATTGGTTTGGTTGAATTAACAATGTTGAACGCTCTTTCGTGAGTAGCAGCTGGTTTAAATTGGCCTCAAGTATAGGAATCATTATTGCTTTGACCACAACTGACTAAACCTAGGCAAAAGCCAACGGGGGGGGGTAATTACTCCTAACCCAATCGCTATAAATTTAATAATTTTTATTGATTTCATACGATGCACCTCAATTAATAACTATAGTTATATTTGCATTAATAATATATAAATTTTCATTTTATAATGTTGTTTTTCATTACTTTCAGCTTAGGTAGTTATATAAAATAATTATATCATTTTATATAACTACCTAATAACTAACAAGATAGACTTCATATCTTTTAGACTGTGTTTGACCAACCCTATTTTTAATATATAAGTATTTAGCAACATGGCAACTAATAAGATCGTTGGATTAGGAATTGATGTTGATGATATTAATAGCATAATCAACTTCTTTAGATATGCAACTGCAATGAAAATTGAATACTAATTATTAAATTATTCAATCAAATAAAAAAAGAACTCATTATTAAAAATGAGTTCTTTTTTTATGGGCATAAATATATGTTGGGCTGTTTAGTTTGTTTAATTAACTCGGGTCGGGAATACCAATTTCAACATCAGCACTAAAAATAAAATTTCAAGGAGTTCCCCCACCGATTTTATCGATACCATTCGTTAATCAAAAGGAAATATATAAATTAATCTTGCATCACACTATAATATAATGTCCGAGTACATACAAAAAATCTATACTAATTCTACCAATATATCTATTTCCATCTCTTACTGGTTCTTTAGTGTAATCCTTATCATAAATCTGAAATTTTCTAGCAAAACTAAAACCATTATTTAGTAGCATTGCTAAAATAAAATAATTATGAGGATGACTCGCAGCACTTCAAGTATCCTCAACATTAATACCATTACCATGAGCTGATAGCTTCATTCAGTAGGGATAATTTACAAATCAACTCGGATTATTTATGGCTAAGTTTAAAGCTTTCTCTCAGTATGAATGTCACATAGCATAAGATTGGACTTGAGCGATTCGAGTACTCGCTCAAGCATTAATGTTATAAATCGGATGTTCTCGATATGATATTACTACTTTAATTGGACAAACAGAGAAACTACCATTCATAGGATTATTTGGTTGTTGTTTAGAAATGATCGCTGTGATCGTTTTGTCAAATTCATTAACTACTGGTTTCCCGTGCATTCCTTTATATATACTGTTATTATCAAGTGCTCCAAAAGTATCAAAAAGAGCCGTGTTACTTGGGCTTCATGTTGAATCAGCAACAGTCCCCCATTGTCATTTAAATTTATTTTTATCCACTCAAGGATGAATTGCCTTTAATAAGTCTTCTGGTTTAACGTTTAAAGCTAAATTTTTATATGTGTCTCAACTACTTACGATAGTATGTGGTTGTTGACGACACGTTCAATCTGCCACATCATATTTTGCACCATCTAAGTAATCGATACTAAATGATGCTTCCTCAACCCCTTCAGCATTATTTTTAGTTAGTCTAATATCAAGCGTAATTTCTTTTGTTTTTTCATTAGTTTGGACGTTTACGATAGATAACGAACTAGTCATTACTGAATCTCAACCGATTGGTTTGGTTGAATTAACAATGTTGAACGCTCTTTCGTGAGTAGCAGCTGGTTTAAACTGGTCTCAACTATAGGAATCATTATTGCTTTGACCACAACTGACTAAACCTAGGCAAAACCCAACGGGGGGGTAATTACTCCTAACCCAATCGCTATAAATTTAATAATTTTTATTGATTTCATACAATACACCTCAATTGACAACTATCATTATGTTTGCATTTAATAATATATAGATTTTCATTTTATAATGTTGTTTTTCATTCATTTCAGTTTAGGTAGGTTATATAAAATAATTATATCATTTTATATAACCTACCTAATAATCAACAAGATATCCCTCATCATCTTTTAGACTGTGTTTTACCAACCCTATTTTTAATATATAAGTATTTAGCAACATAAAAGCTAACGCTATTGTTGGATTGGCAATTGATATTGATAATAATGTTAATAGCATAATGAACTTTTTTGGATATCCAATTACAACGAAAATTGAATACTAATTATTAAATTATTAAACTATAAAAAAGAACTCATTTTTAATAATGAGTTCTTTTTTTATGGGCATAAATATATGTTGGGCTGTTTAGTTTGTTTAATCAACTGTGGGGTCAGGAATATTAAATATGATATCAGCATTGAAAACAAAATTTCAAGGAGTTCCCCCACCGATTTTATCGATACCATTCGTTAATCAAAAGGAAATATATAAATTAATCTTGCATCACACTGGAACATAAAGTCCGATTACATACAAAAAATCTAGAGTAATTCTACCAATATATCTATTTCCCTCTCTTACTGGTTCTTTAGTGTAATTCTTATCATAAATCTGAAAGTTTCTAGCTCAACTAAAACCATTATCTAGTAGCATTGCTTTAATAAAATAATTATGAGTATGACTCGTAGCTTGTCAATGATTTTCAACATTAATACCATTACCATGAGCTGATAGCGTCATTCAGTAGGGATAATTTACAAATGAACTGGGATTATTTATGGCTAAGTTTAAAGCTGTAGCTCAGTATGAGTGTCACATAGCATAAGATTGGACTTGAGCGATTAGAGTACTCGTTCAAGCATTAATGTTATAAATTGGATTTTCTCGATATGATACTACTACTTTAATTGGACAAACAGCGAAACTACCATTCATAGGATTATTTGGTTGTTGTTTAGAAATGATCGCTGTGATCGTTTTGTCAAATTCATTAACTACTGGTTTTCCGCGCATACCTTTATACAAACTATTACTATCAAGCGCTCCAAAAGTATCAAAAAGAGCCGTGTTACTTGGGCTTCATGTTGAATCAGCAACAGTCCCCCAGTGTCATTTAAATTTATTTTTATCAGTTCAAGGATGAATTGCATTTAATAAGTCTTCTGGTTTAACGTTTAAAGCTAAATTTTTATATGTGTCTCAACTACTAACGATAGTATGTGGTTGTTGACGACATATTCAATCTGCAACATTGTATTTTTCGCCATCTAAGTAATCAATGCTAAATGATGCTTGTTCAACCCCTTCAGCATTATTTTTAGTTAGTCTAATATCAAGCGTAATTTCTTTTGTTTTTGCATTAATTTGAGTATTCACGATAGATAATGAACTAGCCATTACCGAATCTCAACCAATTGGATTAGTTGACTTAATAATATTGATTGCTCTTTCGTGAGTAGCAGCTGGTTTAAACTGGTCTCAACTATAGGAATCATTATTGTTTTGGCCACAACTGACTAAGTTGAGGCCAAAACCAACCGGACCAATTACTCCTAACCCAATCGCTATAAATTTAATAATTTTTATTGATTTCATACAATACACCTCAATTGATAACTATCATTATATTTGCATTTAATAATATATAGATTTTCATCTTATAATGTCGTTTTTCATTCGTTTCAGTTTAGGTAGGTTATATAAAATAATTATATCATTTTATATAACTACCAAATAACTAACAAGATATCCCTCATCATCTTTAGAACTATGTTTTTTATTGATCTTTCGTTTTTAGAATATTTAGACAGAAAAGCCCTCATAATTAAATGAGGGCTTTTCCAAATCGATTAATCTTGAATTTCGGACTGTTATTGCTGATCTAGAGAAACTAATTACCGAGTTAACATTATCAATAGCAATTCTGACATTGTAAAATTGCTCACATTAATCACCAATCGTTAATTATTAAAGGTTAGTGCAATAATGTTGATAATAGCACTAAAAACTCATACTATTAGTTTGTGAATCTAGGGACAGACTTTACTTAACCTATTATACTGGGTGAACGTCGCCTCATCAAACATAATTAAAAGCAGTACCGCCACCAATTTTATCTTTTTTATTTGCTAAGATAAAATTAAAATACAATGATAATATGCTTAAGTCATCATGACCAGCATAGTAAAACTTAATAGCAATTTTAAATTGATATTCAGGCTTATTGTCTCCTGGTATGAACGTTGGATCTGCTGGAGTATCGTTTAATTGGATGTTTTTTAAATTATCATAAGTATTTTCATTTAATATTTTAATAATGCCACCAGCTGGGTGAGCATTACCAGTTGTATCTTTACCTAGAGTCATTCAATTACTTTCCAAAAACGTTGCCAAACCTTGATTATCATCTTTTGTATCTGTAACTTGTTTAACAGCAATATTTCAAAATGTTAGAAACTTATTATAAGATTGTAATTGGACATCTTTAGTAAAAACTCAATCATTAACATTGTAGACCTGACCTGCTTTAAAGGTCAGGTCTGCCTTAATAGGATTACTATCATAAGCCCCGTTTTTACCTTCTTTGGAAATGATTGCAGTGATTGTTTTAGCATTATCGTCAACTTTTACTTGACCTTGCATCCCTTTGTAGGCATCGCTGTTATCAACATTTCCAAAAGTATCAAACTCAGCTTTATCAGTTGAGGCTCATGTTGCTTCAGCTGATGTTCCAAATTCTCATTTATATTTATTTTTATCCGTTCAAGGATGAGCAGCAGTTAATAAATCTTGAGCTTTAGAAGCAAGAGCAAGATTTTTAAATTTTGTTCAATCGGAATTAACAAACTGAGGTTGATGACTACAAGTTCATGATGAAACGTTATACTTTTCATCATCAACATAATCAATAACAAATGATGCTAAAGAAAAACCGATATCTTTATTTTTAGTAAAGTGGATATCTAGAGTTGCCTCTTGTGTTAGGTCAATTGTTTTAATGTTTTCAATCTTTAATTGATCAGCAGCAGCATCACCCCAACCGGTTGGTTTTGTAACATTAACAATATTTATTGCTGTTTCCTTATTGACAGCAGCTTTAAACTTAGTTCAACTATTATTATGATTTTGTTTTTGGCCACAACTAACTAAGTTGAGGCCAAAACCAACTGGACCAATTACTCCTAACCCAATCGCTATAAATTTAATAATTTTTATTGTTTTCACACTAAACACCTCAATTGATAACTATCATTATATTTGCATTTAATAATATATAAATTTTCATTTTATAATGCTTTTTTTCATTCATTTCAGTTTAGGTAGGTTATATAAAATAATTATATCATTTTATATAACCTACCTAATAATCAACAAGATACCCCTCATCATCTTTAGAACTATGTTTTTTATTGATCTTTTGTTTTTAGAATATTTAGACAGAAAAGCCCTCATAATTAAATGAGGGCTTTTCCAAATCGATTAATCTTGAATTTCGGACTGTTATTGCTGATCTAGAGAAACTAATTACCGAGTTAACATTATCAATAGCAATTCTGACATTGTAAAATTGCTCACATTAATCACCAATCGTTAATTATTAAAGGTTAGTGCAATAATGTTGATAATAGCACTAAAAACTCATACTATTAGTTTGTGAATCTAGGGACAGACTTTACTTAACCTATTTTGCTGGTGGGGCGTCTTTAACTTCCCCTCATCAAATATCATTAAAAGCAGTACCGCCACCAATTTTATCTTTTTTATTATTTAAGATAAAATTAAAATATAATGAAAAGTCCTTCAATTGAGTACCAATGTAAAACTGAAGAGAAATTTTAAATTGATATTGAGGATTATTGTCTCCTGGTATTAACGTTGGATCTGTTGGAGGATGTTGTAATGTGATACTTTGCAAATTACTATAACCATCATTATTTAATGCTGTCCTAATGTTACCACCTGGGGGGTGAGCATTACCAGTTGTATCTTTACCTAGAGTCATTCAATTACTTTCCAAAAACGTTGCCAAACCTGGATTATCATCTTTTGTATCTGTAACTTGTTTAACAGCAATATTTCAAAATGTTAGAAACTTATTATAAGATTGTAATTGGACATCTTTAGTAAAAACTCAATCATTAACATTGTAGACCTGACCTGCTTTAAAGGTCAGGTCTGCCTTAATAGGATCACTATCATAAGCTCCGTTTTTACCTTCTTTGGAAATGATTGCAGTGATTGTTTTAGCATTATCGTCAACTTTTACTTGACCTTGCATCCCTTTGTAGGCATCGCTGTTATCAACATTTCCAAAAGTATCAAACTCAGCTTTATCAGTTGAGGCTCATGTTGCTTCAGCTGATGTTCCAAATTCTCATTTATATTTATTTTTATCCGTTCAAGGATGAGCAGCAGTTAATAAATCTTGAGCTTTAGAAGCTAGAGCAAGATCTTTAAATTTTGTTCAATCCGATTTAACAAACTGAGGTGGATGACTACAAGTTCATGATGAAACGTTATACTTTTCATCATCAACATAATGAATAATAAATGATGCTAAAGAAAAACCGATATCTTTATTTTTAGTAAAGTCGATATCAAGAGTTGCCTCTTTCGTCGCATCATTTGTTTTAATGTTTTTAATCCTTAATTGACCAGCAACAGCATCACCCCAACCGGTTGGTTTTGTAACATTAACAATATTTATTGCTGTTTCCTTATTGACAGCATCTTTAAACTTAGTTCAACTATTATTATGATTTTGTTTTTGGCCACAACTGACTAAGTTGAGGCCAAAACCAACTGGACCAGCTATTCCTAAAGTAACGGCTAGAAATTTTACAGTTTTTATTAACTTCATGAGTGATCTCCTTGATTTATTAATTTATGCATATAAAATATATTCATAAATAAAGTGATATCTTCATTTAATACTCGGACTATAAAATAATTATATCATTTTATTAATTTGATTGATTTATAGTGATTTTATAGTTAGGCTTTTTTAGTGTCGTTTATTAGCGTTATTTGACTAACCTTTATAATTTAACGATTGGTGATCAACATCAGCGATTTTACAATGTCAGAATTGTTATTAGCAATGTTGAGCAGGCAATCGCTTTCGCTAGATCTTACTAGATCACAACAACAGTCCAAAATTAAGATTGATCGATTTAGAAAAGCCCTCATTTGATTATGAGGGCTTTTCTGTCTAAGTATTATAAAAACGACAGATTCATAAAAAATGCATCTAAAAGACAATCGCCAATTTCATTTATTGATTAGGTAATTATACAAAATGATATAATTATTCTATATAGCAACATAAATGAAATTAGCGATAAAATGATCAGTATATTAATTGAGGTGTTTGATATGAAAATAAAAAAATCATTAAAATTCTTAACAGTTGGATTAGGAGTAATTGGGCCGGTTGCTTTTGGCCTCAACTTAGTCAGTTGTGGCCATGAAACAGCACCCATAAAACCTGTTAATAATTGAGCTGAGTTTAAATCATCAGCGAGTAAAGAAGCAGAAATAAATATTGTCAAGAACACAAATCCTACTGACTGAGATGACGCAACTGGGAAACAGTTAAAACACGAAAACATTCGTTTTCGTTCTAACCCATATAAAGTAATACTAGATATTCGACGAACTATAGATCAATATAAAGGAACTTATATTGCAACTTTTAGTATCGAATATCTGGATAATCAGAAGTATAATGCTTCAGATTGAGTATGTAATATCGAACCTAAGTTTGTCGCTTCGAATTGAACAGAATTTAAAAATGCTGCTTTAAGCGCTACACCAGAAGACTTATTTAATGCAGCCCATCCTTGAGTCGATAAAAATAAATTTAAATGAGAATTCGGAACAGCAGAACAAACAACATGAGCCTCAACTGATACAGCTGAGTTTGATACTTTTGGAAATGTTGATAACAGCGATGCCTACAAAGGGATGAATGGAAAACCAGTAGCTGACGATAATGCTAAAACAATCACTGCAATCATTTCCAAAAAAGGTAAAAATGGGGCTTATGATAGTGATCCTATCAAAGAAGTCCTGACCTTTAAAGCAGGTCAGGACTATCAGGTTTTCGATTGAGGTTCTAGCGTAATTACGCCGATTAAACAACTACAGTCTTATAATAAATTTATGACATTTTGAAAACGGGCAAAAACTTTATACGATAATGGTGATGTTGGAAATTTTATGGGACAATATTGAATGACTTTAAAAAAAGATACAGATCCAAACATTGATACAACTGGAAAAGCTCACAGTAAAGATTATCATATTTATGATACGTTAACTCATAATGGTTATTCAAAAATCAAAAATTTAACATTTGGCCCTTGTGCTTCTCCATCAAAAAAAGGTGAGTATTCTTATGGATGTAGCATCAGTATTAAATTCGACAGCATTCATGATAATCCAGAAATGTTAGTATTATCTTTTGCTTATAATATAGCTAATGGCGAAAAAGATATAACTGCTGGCGGAACTGCATTCAATGATGTTTGAACAGGAGTTGCTCATACAACATAAGTATCATCAACAACAAAAACCAATTAAATAAACAACAATATCCCCAAAATAATAAAATCACAATAACTAAGTTATCTTAAGTTTTGTGATTTTATTATTTTTTTTGTTGATAGATTTTCAACAAAAAACCTAAATACCAAAATCTCAACAATCAAAAATCAACCAACAAGCATCAACTAGAACAGATCAGCACCAATTTCACCAAAACAGTTTTTAGCGCCATTATCAAGATTATTTAGCTAACCTTTATAATTTAACGATTGGTGATCAACATTAGCGATTTTACAATGTCAGAATTGTTATTAGCAATGTTGAGCAGGCAATTGTTTTCGCTAGATGTTACTAAGTCGCCAACAACATCCCAAAATTAAGATTGATCGATTTAGAAAAGCCCTCATAATCAAATGAGGGCTTTTCTACCTAGATATTCTAAAAACAAAAAAGCACCAAAAAAACTGACCTAAAAGATAATTAATAATTTCATTTATTGATTAGGTAATTATACAAAATGATATAATTATTCTATATAGCAACATAAATGAAATTATAGATAAAACAAAGTCTATCGATTCATAGAAATAAAACGATCAGTATTATTAATTGAGGTGTTTGATGTGAAATTAAAAAAATCAATAAAATTCTTAGCAGCTGGATTAGGAGTGATTGCGCCGATTGGGTTTGGCCTCAACTTAGTAAGTTGCGGCCATAAAGAAGGACCCAAAAATCCCGATGGTTGAAAAAATTTCAAATCATTAGCAGTCAATGAACACGCAATCAACATTGTAAAAACAACTCACCCAAATGGTTGAGATGATGCAACCCCTACCCAATTATCGCAACCATTCAATATCCATCTTAGTGATAACCCCTACATAGTGTCACTAGAAATTAGACGAACTATAGATAAAAATAAAGGAAGTTATATAGCGGAGTTTAACATTGAATATTTTAATAATCAAAAATATGATGTGTCAAATTGAGTATGTAAGCATGAACCCCAGTTTATCCCTTCAGCTTGAACATACTTTAAAAACGCTGCTACAAAAGCTACAGCAACCGAGATATTAGAACAGATTCATCCTTGAACTGATACAAATAAATTTCAATGAAAATTTGGAACACCATCACAAGTAGCATGAGCCGCAACTGATAAAGCCGAGTTTGATACTTTTGGAGGCGGACCCGATCCTGATGAAGTGTTCAAAGGAATGAATGGGAAACCAGTAGATAATGAGAGTGATGAAACAATCACTGCAATCATTTCCAAAAAAGGTAAAAATGGGGCTTATGATAGTGATCCTATCAAAGTAGTCCTGACCTTTACTCAAGATGAGACTTATAATGTTGATGATTGAAGTTCTGGCATAGCCACTGCTGCTGCTCAACTACAATCTTATAGTAGATTTATGACATTTTGGGATCGTGTTGAAGATTCAATTAAAAAAGGTGATGTCGGAGATTTCATGGGACAATATTGAATGACTATACGTTCGGATGAAGAACACCACACCACAGTGGATACAAAGGGAAATGCCCAGAGTCCAGACTATCATATTTATGATGCGCTAAGTAGTGCTGGTTATGCTGGCGATGCAGCACCAAAACCAGGCACATTAAAATTTAAAGACAAATCTGCATATGCTCCAACGAAAGAGAATAATTATAAATGCGGTTTGATCATTACATTTAAAGCTAATCATAATGCATTAGATATATTAGAATTATCTTTTACTTATAATTTAGTTAATGGAAATTTAGATGACGGAGGAACTGCGTTTAATTATATTTGAACAGGATACGCCCATCCCCAAACACAACACAACCATTAATATATAAACACTTAACTTAATAAACAATAATATCCCTAAAATAACAAAATCGCAAAACTTAACATATGTTAACTTTTGCGATTTTGTTATTTCTTGTTTATATATTTTGAACACTAAAGACCGACTATCCAAATCTCACTTAATCAACTTCTATAACAAGTTATCAATAATTGTATAAAACAGTTTTTAGCCCCATTATCAAGATTATTTAGCTAACCTTTATAATTTAACGATTGGGGATCAACCTCAGCGATTTTACAATGTCAAAATCGCCATTGATAATGTCAACTCGGTAATCGATTTCTCAAGATTAACTAGATCAACGCTAAATCAGTAACAAGAAAGAAAAAACAGTAGCCAGCAATTAAAAAAGCGCTCATTAACAAAATGAGCGCTTTTTTAATTACTTAATTAATTATATAGTTGAATGCAATTAAGTAAGTTTAACAACGTTAAAGACTCTATCATTTTCAAAATCCTCAACAGCTTGTTGAGAATAACCGTTTTGTGCTAAGTTAGCTAGCGTTATTTTGGAAATATTAACTTGTGAGTTGGGGCTCTTGACAGCTTGGTCTGGCAGAATTGCCCCATTATAGAATTCACTAACATGATAGATGATTTTTTCATAAAGGAACAAGTCACCTTTGTTATAAACTGTACCTTTTTTGAAGCGAGTAACTAAACCAGTCAAGTCAGTATTTTTAGAATTACTATTACCAACTGTTAATGTTTCGGAATCAAGTTCAGTATCATTGATTCCGACTGCTGTCACTTGAAACGTATGAGAAGTATAGTTAGGTGCACCATTTTCTAATATAAGATTATTAACTAGACTGTAATAGGGATGTCTAACATCGTTATCAACAATTATTTTATAATGAATTGCATTTTTAACTTCTGTTCAATAAGCACCAAAATCACGCTGTGTTATTAGATATTGAGTTAATTCAATAAAGCCTTCTACTGGTTTAGAAGGCGCCCCTTTATCACCAAAGCTAATTAATCCAGCATGAGTGAAACTAAGATCAGCTGCTTCACTAGGCAATAAACCAGTACTAGTAGCACTACTTTGACCTTCCTTAACAGATGCATAATCACGATTAAGATATCATTGACCATACATAAAGGCATGCTTATTTCTTAAGTAAGTTCCTAAATCAAAATATTGTTCTAAGGACATTACTTCACCAGCACTATCGTTATAACCAATCATTGGACTAACGCCCAATAGCTTATAAGCTTGGGCGTTAGTGATTCCATATGCTAGTGCGATCTGGACAGCAGTTGCATTGCTTGCCTGCTTTGCAACTTCCTCCATATCGGCAACTGGACCACCATAATTCTTCGCCATAATATTAACAATAGTATTAAATTTAGTAATTGCATAAAAGCTAGTTACTACTGCTATAGCATCTTTGCTTAAACCTATTTTGGAAACAGGTAATGTTAAAGTAAATCTTATTTCGGGATCTTTTTCCAAAATTTGTTTACAGGCGTTTGCTAATTTTGCAATAGCAACGACATTAGTTAAATCATTACCTTGAATATCAAAATCAATATATTTAGTTTCAAACTTATCAGCAACACGCATAATGTCACTAGCTAAATTAGTCGCGCTCGCGTTAGCTAGTGTTCATTCACTAGTACCTTTAGACCCACCAAAAGAAATACTGACATTACCACCAACGTTTTGATAGTGCGAAATAGCATCAATAATATCTTGATTATCACCGATCTCAGTACTACCAGCTCATTCAGCATGGGGATTTGGTAACCCAGCACCTTGTTGAACATAACCCAACATCATATTGCGGACACCAGGGTTGATATAATAATCAACTAAATTTGTATAATGGCCATTTGTTGCACTTGCTAATTTAGCAATGTCAACAAAAGGAGCATAAATTCCTGTGACTGGTGATAAGGGCGGTATTGGTGTTGGTGGAAGATTTTTATTACCACAACTAGACATCGTCACAATTCCACCAACAGCAACAAACGACAATCCAACATTATTTAATATTTTTTTAATTTTCATAATTTTAAGCCTCACATTTATTCATTTTGACTTAGATTTTAATAATTATAATCAAGATTCCTTTATCTAACTTAATTATAACCAATTAAGAGAAAATCTTAAAAATATGATTTAATTTCATTGATATTTTTAAGATTTTATAAATTAGTTATTTGCATACTATTATGGTATAATTTTAGAACACTAATTTAGTGAGTAGCAGTTATCGCTAGTCGATAACGTTATGACTACGCAGAGTATCTTTTAAATAATTATATCCATATCCTTAAGGAGGAAATGCTCGTGGCTAAAAAAATTAAAAGAATTGCTAAATTGCAATTCAAAGGCGGACAAGCTAAACCGGGACCGGAATTAGCATCATTAGGAATTCGTATGCCAGAATTCACAAGACAGTTTAATGACGCAACAAAAGATCGTCAAGGAACAGTCGTACCAGTAGTAATTACTGCCTACCAAGACAAATCATTCGATTTCATCTTAAAAACAACACCAGCAGCTAATCTATTATTAGAAGCTGCTGGAATCAAGAAAGGTAGTCAAACAGGATCTAACGATATTGTGGCTACTGTTTCAAAAGACGCAATTCGTAAAATTGCCGAATACAAATTACCAGATTTAAATACAAACAATGTCGATCAAGCAATGAAAATAATTGAAGGTACAGCCCGTAATATGGGAATTGTCGTAGAAGGTTTAACACCTCCTTCAAAGAAAGATAAATAGGTAATAACAATGGGAAAAAAATACAACGAAGTATTAAAGAATAACGATTTCGATTCACGTTATTCAGCAGCAGATGCACTTGAACTAGTTAAAAAAACTTCAGTTGCGACTTTTGATGCAACAATTAATATTGTTTTTAACTTAAATATCGATACACGTCATGCTGATCAACAAATCCGTGGAGCTTTAGTATTACCACATGGTACTGGTAAATCTCAAAAAATATTAGTAGTAGCTGAAGGAGCAGATGCAACAGCAGCTGCTGCTGAGTTATCAAAAACTGATAAAGTAGTTTCAAAACCAGAAATTGATGAAGTTGTTAAAGATGCTAATTTCGATTACGATGTTATTATCGCAACACCAACAATGATGCCAGCGCTTGGTCGTTATGGAAAAATTTTAGGACCTAAAGGATTAATGCCTAACCCTAAAGTTGGAACAGTAACAACAGACCTAGTAAAAGCAATCCAAGAAATCAAAAAAGGTAAAATAACATACCGTGCTGATAAAGATGGTAACTTACATACTATTTTAGGAAAAGTTTCTTTTTCAAAAAATAACCTTTTAGATAATTATCAAGTATTATTAGAAACAGTTACAAAATCAAGACCAAATGTAGTTAAAGGTAACTTTATTAAAAATATCGTTGTTTCAGCTACAATGTCTCCCGGAGTTAAAATTAAATTTAACTAATTTAATTTAATTTTAATTGCTAAAAAATAAGGAGTTACGATATGCAACAAAGTACAAATATTAATATGTTAATGCAACAACAACAAAAAATCATGACTAAATGTAAAGTCCGTGATATTTGAACGTTCATCACAATGGCAACTGTTATATTAGGAATGATCCCAATCATTTCAACAATTGTTGGAATTGCCGATTTTCTATGATTTATTGTTTTTATAGTTTTGTATTTTTCAATTAAGAATGATCGCCTATTATTAGAATCAATGATTCATAATACCGATCATAACGAATTGAAAACTTGAAACGATGGCTACAATGCTTATAGTTACAATCCAAGTCATCGAACTGTTGGTAATTGAAAAAATGTTTTTCTTCATTATCAAGATAGCAACGTTCAACATTTAATTCAAGAGCGTACTCGTTTAGAACAAAAACGCGATAAATGAACTTTCATCTATATGATTTGTGGCGTTGTCGCAACAATTGTTATGATATCAGTACTTTTTGCTAGTATCGGAGCTATTCTTAATACAGATCCAGACAAAGCTTCATCAAAATCAATTATTGATACATTAGGACCAGCATTTGGAGTATTAGTTGCCGTTTGATTAGTTATCTTAGCGATGTGAATTACTTGAATTGTAATTTATATTTCTTCTTATAATTCAATCAATCGTATTGAAATGAATTTAACAACAATGACTTTTCCCGAACATGATGATCATTCATCAGCTTCAGAAGAGCATTCCAATCAGCAGCCTAATCAACAATAACAATTAACAAACAAAAAAAACAATCTCAAGATTGTTTTTTTTGTTGCATAGTTAGTCATTATTATTAATTTTCCGTTTCGTGGAGACGCTCTTTTTCAAGTTCATTTCATAATTTGTTTTCATTTTTTTACGATAGCGTTTTTGTAATTTTAATTGTTTAGTTTTAACTCATTTCCCAAAATCAGTCACTGGCGTATAATTAACTGGTAAGTTGATCGTTCCTAATGTTGATAAAACGATCACGATTAAGTTGGCCGAGATTATAAAAATTTGAAAAGCTAACGAGACATAAAAAGTTAAACCCTCAATTTGATTATCATAATCAATAATTTGATGACGTTTAAACGTTCAATACAGCCCATCTGATCCATCCCAAATCGAATTGATCGCAAGTAAAACTCATAAAATATAATAATAATAAACTTGCTTTTTCATTGAACATAATAAGAGTGAAAAAGAAGCGATGATAATAAACAATGTTCAACGAAATAAAACATCGTCTAAACCACCGATGATTCAAATTTTTAACATTTTATTATCATCGGATACGACAAACCAAATATAGACAACCGAAAAAAAAGTTATGCAAATAAATTCTAGTAAAATAATTGCCCATAATAAATTTTTATTGATAATTGAAGTTATTGAATTATCAATAGTTTGGCTCCCACGATATTTAACATTATCGTTTTTATAATGATCAACAATATCTTGGTATGGGTTTATTGCGCGAACAGAACGTGCTTTTGGAACGCGACGGTGTTTTCTTAAACTCATTCAATCAACCTCATTTTACGTTATCGTATTATAAAATAATTATAACATAATCAATTTATCTTGAATTATGATAGTTATTGTTATATAATAATAAAACTCTATAATTAACTGCAGACAGTAGCCGAGTTATAAAATAGCTCTTAATACGCTACCGAGGTTGAACACTTTATTAAAAATATAAAGTTATTCTTTCTGTCGTTATGAAAAAGAATAATTTTATATTTTTATTTTTTATAGCTAACGTTGATTTAGAGAATAACAAAGATCCGCTTATTTATTATTAATAAACCTAAGGAGGTGTGATTATGAATAATAACATTCGTGCTGCTAAAGCTGTTGTAGTTGAAGAAATTAAAAAGAATATTGAAAATTCTTCATCAACTGTTATTGCTGAAAATGTCGGACTATCAGTTACTGAGTTAAGTGATTTACGTAACGAATTGAAAGACAATGGAATTCAATTTAAAGTTTACAAAAACACATTATCAAAAATAGCTGTTAAAGATGGTCAATATAAAGACTTCGCTAGTTTTTTCAAAGGACCAACAATTACCGCTTTCAATAACGGTGATGATGAAACTGCCGCTATTCGTATAATCGATAAATTTACTCAAGATCACAAGAACTTAACAATCAAATCAGCTTCACTAGAAGGACGCTTATTAAGTGCCAAAGAAATTAGTGAAATAGCATCAATTCCAGGACGTGAAGGATTATTAACTATGTTAGCTTCAGCGCTACTTAGTCCTCTTCGCGATATCTCAATGGCGCTACATTTATACACAGAAGAAAAAGAATAATATTATATTATTACATTAAGGAGACCATCATGGCAAAATTAACAAAAGACAGTTTCATTAGTTCATTAAAAGAAATGTCAATTTTAGAAATTAAAGAACTAGTTGACGCAATGAAAGATGAATTCGGAATCGACCCAACTGCAGTAGCAGTAGCAGCAGGACCAGCAGTAGACGCTGCTCCAACTGAAGTAACAGTTACGCTAACAGCAATGGGAGCTAAAAAAGTAGCAGTTATTAAAGTAGTTCGTGCGCTAACAGGTGCCGGATTAATGGATGCTAAAAAAATCGTTGAATCAGCACCAGTTGCGATCAAAGAAAACATCAAACCAGAAGAAGCCGAAGAAATTAAAAAACAATTAGTTGAAGCTGGAGCTGAAGTTAGCATCGCCTAACAAAACCCCATTTAACTATTACCAATAGATTTAAAACGTTGATCATCTTCAATTTGAAGGGACCAACGTTTTAAATCTTTATCTAAAATAATTGACTATTTTATTATTTTTTAGTATAATTTTAAAATATTTATGTTAAAATTAAAGTTGTATAAATAATTCTAGATAAATGTTATTTTTAACAATTTATCAATAAACTAAATTCTTCTGTGCACCATTAGTTGTGCTGAGAAGTGATTTTTATATATTAATTTAGAGTTATTTTTTTATTTATTAGGGGGCAAAATGACTATTGTTAAATCACCAAAAACGGATTACAAGTTAAAGAATTATGGTCCATATACGCAACGAAGAAATTATTCATCAATTAATGTTTGTTTCGATATTCCGAAATTATTATCAATTCAAACAGAAAAATATGAATGATTCTTAAAAACTGGGATCAACCAAGCATTCTCGGAAATTTATCCAATAATTTCTAGTAAGAAAAACTTAGAAATCGTCTATAAAGGGGTGCGCATCGAGCGACCAGCACCTCATAGTGCCGAATTACAAAAAGAAATTACAATTGCTAAAGAAAAAGGGACTAATCTATCAACTAAGATTTATGCTAACTTAGCATT
Organism: Mycoplasmatales bacterium; assembly: GCA_965237585.1. Classification (GTDB taxonomy): domain Bacteria; phylum Bacillota_I; class Bacilli_A; order Mycoplasmatales; family JABABV01; genus JABABV01. Next base: position 798,247 of record OZ250146.1, read on the forward strand.
AATCAATCATGAATCAGGCGAAATTAAAGAAGCTGAAGTATTATTTGGAAACTTTCCACTAATGACTGATAGCGGTTCTTTTATTATTAATGGTAGTGAACGTGTTATCGTTAGTCAGATTATTAGATCACCCGGAATTTATTTTGAAAATGGGATTTCTGATCAGGAAGATTTAATCAATACTGGTAAAATCATTCCTGATCGTGGAGCAAGATTTTCTTGAGAATATAAAACTAACAAAGCTAATTACATGAAATTGAAGATTGATAAATCAAAAAATATTTCAGCAACAATTTTAATGCTAGCTTTTGGGTTTAGCAAAGAACGTATTTTTGAATTATTTGGTGATGCTGATCAATTAAAATTAGCAATCCAACGTAATAATATCGATACTAAAGAAGATGCTTTAGTTGAATTACATAAAGTTTTAAAACCTGGAGATCGAATTACGAACACTTCAATTAGTGATTTACTGGCTAATTTATTTTTCAATAGTCGTCGTTATGACTTAACTGTAACGGGACGTTATAAAATTAATGAAAAATTAAATTTAATCAGTCGTATTAACGGTTGTGTCTTAGCAGACGACATCCTAGATAACAAAGGTAATATTCTGTTCACTAAAGAAACAGTAGTAACTGATGAACTAGCACTAGAAATTCACAATGCATTCTTAACTAAGAAAGCATCTTTAACAGTGCTTCATGATTTAAACTTAGGATTATATGGTTCAAAAGAAAATTATGGTCATCTTAATCGTGCTAATAAAGTTATTATCGTCAAAGTTTATGCCGATAATAACAAATTAGATAAAACAGTTAATATTATTGCTAATGATCCTTTCGAAACAGCGCGCACTTTAACACTGCCCGATATCGTTGCGACTTTTTCATATTACAATAATTTAATTCATAACATTGGCGTTGATGACGATATTGATAATTTATCAAATCGTCTAATCCGTCACGTTGGTGAATTGCTACAGAACCAATTCCGTATCGGTTTAGCGCGAATTGAAAAAAATGCTCGTGAACGTATGTCGGCCAAAGAAGCGTTAAAAATCACACCTAAAAACATCACTAACATTAAACCGTTAGTAGCAACGATTCGTGAGTTTTTCAACTCATCACAATTATCACAGTTTATGGATCAAGTTAATCCGTTATCTGAGATTTCAAATAAACGTCGAATCACTGCTCTAGGACCTGGGGGACTATCACGTGATACTGCCAAGTTCGAAGTTCGAGATGTGCATTATACGCATTATGGTCGTATCTGTCCAATTGAGACGCCTGAGGGACCAAACATCGGATTGATTAATAATCTATCGATTTTTGCTAGAATCAACAAATATGGCTTCTTAGAAACGCCATACCGTAGTGTTGTTAATGGTAAAGTTACTGATGATGTTGTTTTCTTAACAGCATTTGAAGAAGAACCTCATTTCATCGTCCAAGGGGCAACGCCACTAGACGCGCAACTTAACATTATTCCAAATGAATTAATTGCTCGTACTGCTAAAGGGGAATATCGTTCAGTAACTCGTAATGAAGTTGATTTTATTGATATTTCACCAAAACAAATTATTTCAGTAGCAACTGCAATGATTCCCTTCTTATCAAATGATGATGCTAACCGTGCCTTGATGGGTGCCAATATGCAACGTCAAGCATTACCGCTATTAAAATCCCGCGCCCCATTAGTGGCGACGGGAATTGAATGCGAGATTGCGGCTAACGCCTCTTCAGCAGTCATCGCTAAAACTGATGGTGTTGTTGAGTATGTTGATGCTAATCAAGTTATCATTGCTCAAAACAAATCAAAACGCAACACAACTTATAACTTCCGACCATTAGAAAGATCTAATCAAGGAACAGCAATTACACGAACACCAATTATTAAAGTTGGCGATCATGTTAAAGCTGGCGATGTTATTGTTGATGGAGCTTCAATGGAAAAAGCGGAAATCGCACTAGGTCAAAACGTAACAGTTGCATTCATGACTTGAAATGGATTCAACTATGAAGATGCGATCATTATGTCGGAACGAATCGTTAAGGAAGATGTTTATACTTCAATTCACATTGAAGAATATAAATGTGAATTCCGTAAGACAAAAGTTGGCGAAGAGTTACAAACTTCAGAAATTCCTAATGCGGCTCAATACGCAAAACGTAATTTAGCACTTGATGGTATTATTACGATCGGAGCTGAAGTTAAAGAAGGCGATGTTTTAGTTGGTAAAATTACGCCTAAAGGTGACGAGGGTCTTTCGGTTGAAGAACGTCTAGTTGCTGCCATCTTCTCTGAAAAATCAAAAAACTATAAAGACACGTCTTTAAAAGTTAAACATGGAGAAGCTGGGACAGTTATCGATATCAAAATTTTATCGCATTCTAATGGTGATAAATTAGATGATGGTGTTGAAAAAATCGTCAAAGTTTATATTGCTCAAAAACGTAAATTACGTGAAGGCGATAAAATGGCGGGACGTCATGGTAATAAAGGAGTAGTATCAATTATTGCTCCAGTTGAAGATATGCCTCATTTAGAAGATGGAACACCGATTGATGTATTGTTAAATCCCTTAGGAGTACCATCACGAATGAACATTGGTCAAATCTTAGAAACACATCTAGGAATGGTTGCAAAAGCGTTAAACGTTAAATTTGTAACACCAGCATTCGAAGGTATTACAAATGATCAATTAGCTAACATTATGACTGATGCAGATATTCCAACAACTGGTAAGTTTCAATTAATCGATGGTAAAACTGGTGATTATTTTGATTCTGAAATTACAGTTGGGATTATGTATATGATGAAATTAGCTCATATGGTTGATGATAAAATTCATTCTCGTTCAGTTGGACCATATTCACTAATTACGCAACAACCATTAGGTGGGAAATCACAAAATGGTGGTCAACGTTTAGGAGAAATGGAAGTTTGAGCTTTAGAAGGATATGGCGCTAGTCATATCTTACAAGAAATGTTAACTTATAAATCAGATGACATTCAAGGTCGTAATTTATTATATAACGCGATCGCTAAAGGAACCAAATTACCACATCCAAGTTTACCAGAATCATTCCGAGTTCTAATTAATGAACTTAAAGGATTAGGGTTTAAAGCGGGATTCATTACTGAGAAAAATAAAACAATCGATTTAGAAGGTAATGAAATTTAAAAATTAACAAAAAAAAATAGATTATTAAATTAATCTATTTTTTTATTGTTGATTTTTTATTTAGTAATCATAGTTTATCGTTTTTGAAAATCAAAGTTTACGAACTTTTAATTCTTCAAACTGTTCAATAACTGATGTACCGGTGTAGTCGTAATGTTGAGTTTTGATCGTTAATTGATTTCAAACTTGACTATCAATTTTTAAGTTCTCAAAAATTTCATCAGTGATACTCATTACTTGTTTCAATGCTAGGCTGATTGTTTCGACAAGATTAATAATTAAATATTCACCAAATAGTTCGCTATCTTCAATATTGATAACGATGTCGTTAAGAATGATTCGAGAAACGAGTTTATCGTTTAATTTCGAATCATTGATAACTCAGCTCGTAGCAGGATTTGCTAAAGCGTTACTCATAACAGTTAATTGCTCGGGGATTTTAACATTAATAATTAAGGGATTTTCTTTATTATTATAATTATATTCATCAATTGCATTTTGCAATCATTTTAGTAATTTATTTAGATCAATTATCAATTGATCTAAATTAGTAAAATCTTGCAAACGAACTTCGGTAAAATATTGTTCAATTTTTTTAGAGACAATACTATGATCAATTAATAAATTTTTAGCATTGCGATTAATTGGTTCATTTTCAGGAGTGTTTCATAATAGAATGCTATATATCTTGTTAGTTTTAATATAAATTTTATAAATATTACTGATATCTATTGATGTTAATGGTTTTTTTTGGATTAAGTTCATGTTATCAATTCCCTCTTAATAGTTTTTTGAATATCAATTATAACATTAAAACATTTTTTTTAAAAACTTTTAATTGACAATTTTATAATTTTTAAGTATAATTTTTTAATATTTATGTTAAAATTAATATTGATAATAAACTGCTTACTTTTTATTAACAAACTATTAGTTAATGCTTCTTGCTACATGCAAGAAGTGGTTTTTATTGTCTGTATTAGTTTATTTTATTATACTATTATATTGATTTATATTTCAAAAATTAGCAAAAAAACGCATTAGTGGGGGTCGTTTAATGAATAAAAATATCTTAGATTATTCAATTAAAGGGGTTAAAATTTCTTTAGCTCGTCCAGATGACATTAAAAAATGATCGTATGGGGAAGTTCTACGTCCGGAAACAATTAATTACAAATCATATAAACCTGAGAAAAAAGGTTTATTTGATGAATTAATTTTTGGACCGGTAAAAGATTATAAATGTCCAGTTTGTGGAAAAAAATACAAACGATCAGATGAAGATAAGGTTTGTGCTGCGACAACTGATTGTCAAGCAGTTAAGCCAGTGATTCTGCCTTCGAAAGTAAGACGAACACGTATGGGGCACATTCACTTGTCAGCTCCGATAGTTCATACATGATTTTTAAAAGTAGATCATTCAACGATCGCTAAAATTTTAGATATTAAATTTTCAAAAACAGAAGACATAGCTTATTTTAAATCACATATCGTTGTCGATACTGGTGGGTTAAAAACTTTAAAGTACAAAGATGTTATTGATATTCGTACAGCACCTAATGTTTATCGCGATGCCATTGAAGAAATTTTAAAAACTAGAACTAAAAAATTATCAAAATCTGACATCGAAGATATCAAATCAGAATTAGCAGATTTAATTCAAATCGCTACTTCTGATGTTGGTAAAGATTACGGAATTGATTATTATCGTTATAATAATTTATTAAAGCAATATGCTGGTGTTGATATTACAACTGGAGCTAGTGCTTTAAAGAAATTATTAACAAAGATTAATCTTCAAGAAGAAGAAGCAATTTTACGTTCACGCATTTCTGGGCGTAAAAAAACTAACGATAAGCTTTATAAGCGTTTAACAATTGTTGAGTCGCTAATCAAGTCTAAACAACGTCCTGAGTGAATGATTATGAACGACATTCCCATCATTCCCCCAGAACTAAGACCATTAATTCAATTAGATGGCGGTCGTCATTCAACGACCGACATTAATGATCTATATCGTCGTATTATTATTCGTAATAATCGTTTGAAAAAATGAATTGATATTCATGCACCTGATTTAATTGTTCAAAATGAAAAACGTATGCTTCAAGAAGCAGTCGATGCTTTATTTGATAATAAACGTAAACATAATCCAGTTACTGGAAAAGATGGTCGTCCGTTAAAATCATTAGCGGATAACTTAAAAGGTAAACAAGGACGTTTCCGTCAAAATTTACTTGGTAAACGAGTAGATTATTCTGGGCGATCAGTTATTGCTGTTGGACCAGACTTAAAGATGTATCAATGTGGTGTCCCAAAACAAATGATTTTAAAATTATTTGAACCATTCATCATTCATAATTTAATTAAAGAAAAATTAGCATCATCAATTCGTCATGCTAAAAAATTATTAGAAGAACGTAATCAAGACATTTGACCAATTGTTGAAAGAACAATTGATAAGCACCCCGTCTTGCTAAACCGTGCCCCAACGTTGCACCGTTTATCAATCCAGGCTTTTGAAGTTGTAATGATTAGTGGGAAAGTATTACGCTTACACCCATTAGTAACACCAGCTTTCAATGCTGACTTTGATGGTGATCAAATGGCGATTCACGTGCCCATCTCACCAGAAGCTATTCTAGAAGCGCGTGAATTAATGATCGCTTCTAGAAATATTCTAGGTCCCAAAGATGGTCACCCAATCATTACGCCAACTCAAGATATGATTTTAGGAATCTATTATTTAACAAAAGAGAAAACTGATGCTTTAGGTAGTGGCTTTATCTTTAAAGATGTTAATGAAGTACTAAAAGCGTATTACCATAAAAAAGTTCACCTGCATGCCCGCATCATTATTGATGCGAGCAGCTTAACTAAATATAACTTTAGTGATGCTGAAAAATCAGGTTACTTTATTACGACTGTTGGGAAATTAATCTTAAATGAAAATTTACCAATTGGGTTCCCATATTTAAACAGTAATAAAATTTCTGAAGTTTGTCCCAAAGAATACTTTGTGGCCTATGATCAAGATCCCCGTGCTGCTCTAAAAGCATTAGCGATCAATGACCCATTCACAAAATCAGAAATGTCAAAAATTATTCATTTACTGTTCGTTAAATATGAACCAAAAATTTCAAAACGTGAATTAGCAAATATCGTCCTAGATATTAAGAACATTGAAGACATTAAGAGTTTAGACTTAATTCGTCGTCATTGTTTCTCAGCTGATGAAGAGCATATTCGTTTCTTATCAATTTCAATTAAGAAACATTTTGCTAAAGTTGATCTAGAATTATTTAAACAATTCCATTTAGTTGATAATGGTGTTAAAGAAAATTGATTAGAACGAATCTGATGAAGATATACGCATATTCTGCAACAATCACTAGATGCATTAAAAACACTAGGGTTTGAATTTTCAACTAAATCAGGAATTACTGTTTCAATCTCTGATATTTCACAAGCTAAAGGAAAAACTAAGCATATTGAAGAAGGTCAAGCATATATTGACCAATTAAAGAAATTAGAACTAGAAGGTCTTGTTACTAAAGATGAGAGTTATCGTTTAACAATTTCTAAATGAGCCAAAGTTAAAGATAATGTACAAACATTATTAATTAATGATTTAAATGAAGATAAAGACAATCCTTTATTTATGATGATGGCATCTGGTGCTCGTGGTAATATTTCCAACTTCGTCCAGTTAGCTGGTTTACGAGGTTCAATGGCGAAAGCAACAAAACAGAAAAAAGCTGATGCTAAAGCTGGAAAAATTGTTAAAAACATTGAAGAGATTCCGGTTAAGTCTTCTTTCAAAGAAGGACTTAACGCCTTTGAATTCTATTTATCATCACATGGTGCTCGTAAAGGACTATCAGATACAGCGCTGAATACGGCTGCTTCTGGTTATCTAACACGTCGTCTAGTTGATGCATCACAAGATATCATCGTTAAAACTAACGATTGTTATTCTGATGCTGGATTCATCGTTAAAGATATCATTGATACGAAAACTGATGTTACAATCGTTCCAATCAAAGAACGAATCATGGGCCGCTATTCAAATGAAAACGTTACTAACGCTAAAGGTGAGATCATTGTTTCTCGTAACCAATTAATTGATGCTAAATTAGCAGATTTAATTATGAAGAACAATATTGATCAATTAGAAATTAGAGCTGTTCTTGGCTGTAATGTTGTTAATGGTGTTTGTCAAATGTGTTACGGAATCGATTTAGCTTCACACAATATTGTTAATATTGGTGAAGCGGTTGGAATTATTGCATCACAATCAATCGGAGAACCAGGAACGCAATTAACAATGCGTACTTTCCATACTGGTGGAGTAGCTGGGTCTTCTGATATTACGCAAGGGTTCCCACGATTAATTGAATTAATCGATGCGTTCAAAAAACCATGAGGTAAAGTAGCGATCATTTCGAAAAGTTATGGAACTGTTGAAAGTATTATTAATAGCGATGACAACACGAAAGTTACTGTTACGATTAATAATAATGATATTAATGAAAGTACGCCCTACGAGTGTGCTTACGAGTCACGCTTCCGCGTCAAAAAAGGTGATAGCGTTATTCCTGGTCAAAAAATTACTGATGGACCAGTTGACTTACGTCAATTACTAGACTTTACCGATATCAAAACAGTTCAAAATTACTTGTTAAAAGAGATTCAACGAGTATATCGTATGCAGGGAATTGAAATTGCCGATAAATATATTGAAATCGTGATCCGTCAAATGATGTCAAAATTATTAGTTATTAATCCTGGAGAAACAAATCTCTATCCGGGATCATTAATTAATATCCATCAATTTTCAAAAGCGAACAAAGCAGCTCTCCAAGCTGGTAAGCAACCCGCTTTTGCAAAACCAACAGTTATTGGAATTAAGTATATTCCATTAAAATCAGATTCATTCCTATCAGCTGCTTCTTATCAAGAAACTTCAAAAGTATTAGTTCATTCATCAATCATGTCTAGAATAGATTACTTAGAAGGTCTAAAAGAGAACGTTATCTTAGGAAATATGATTCCTGCTGGTACTGGGTCAAACTTTCAAAAGTTTTCCAAATATGACTTTAATTTAACAGATGAATTTCCGGTTGATGCACCAGCTGAAGACCCAAACGAAATTCCTAATTATATTAAGTCATTTCGTGAGCAAGCAATCTTAAAATTATAATTTAAAAAATAAGCTATTTCTGATAGCTTATTTTTTTTGTTGATATTTTTTTATATTCTGTTATAATTCTTATGTATTTAAAAAAGGTTTGAAATTCAAACTATTTATAAGTTAATCTTAATTTAGATTTTATTAAAAGGGTATTACATCAAAGGAGTAAATCAAAATATGCGTAAAAAATTATTATTAAAGCGCTTTAGTTTAACGGCATTGTCAGTAATAGGTGTTGCAACAACAGCATCTACTAGTGTATTATTGTCAGGAAAATTATCGCGAGCAAAAGATGATCGTAGTCGTAATGACAATACTGGTTATCCTGGTGGCGATGCATCAGGCTTCGATCCTAACGATAACAATGGACAATATATCAATCATGCTAAAGGTCAAAAAGTTAACTATGTAGCATTAGGAGATTCTATTGCTGCTGGATTTACAGCGTTCAACGCGAAAGATAATAACTATGTTGATTATAATGCAACAGATCACAAAACAACAACTCATCAAATATATGGAGATGCATATAGTGCATGAGTTGCTCGTTCTTTAAAGAAACAAGGAGTTCTTGGTTCTTATGATAATTTAGCAGTTGGAGGATATACAACTGGTAACTTATTAAAAAGTATCGATGATCTATATACGCCTACTGCGATTGATATAGCTCATCGTAATGGGATTACTGATAGTGGTAAATTTGATAAAGGATTCATGAGTCGTGGTGATTGAAATAATTACTATCGTAATGAAGCTAAGATCAAATCAACAATTACTAACGCTAACTTAGTTAGTGTTACGATTGGTGCTAATGATATGTTAAATCTAATTAACTTATTAGGACAACCGTTATTAAATTACATGTCTGGTAATATTGGTAATATTACCGATATTATCAAAAAGGTAATGCATCCAGCTGATGGTAAGAAATTTGATTGAAACTCAGCTGTTAGCGTTGACCCAATTAAATTATCAGCAACGTTCAAATCAATGGAAGAAAATACTAAAAAAGTAGTTTCAACGATTCGTGCGCTAAATCCTAATGCTAAAATTATGATGGTCGGTTATGAAATGCCCCTAATGCAATTACGTAACGTTCTTGATTTAGCAATTGTTAATGGTCAAACTTTAGTTGAGCAAATTATTACTCAACTAAACCAAACAATGAAAATTATTGCAAATCAATACGCATCAGTTGATTATATTAATACAGATGACTCAGATAAGTTTATGTATAATAATCAATTAAGCGGTAATGTAACTTTACCAAAAACTGCTGATTCAACATATAAGGCTAATTTAACACTAGACCATTATAACCCAGCATCTTGATACATGCCCGTAAGTATTGATATTCATCCTGGACCGTATGGATACCGTGCTGCTGCTGCTGATATGTTATCAGCTCTAGCGATTACACCAGCAACAGATAGCCAACCAAACAATGCTAACGTTGATAAATCAAAAGTTCGTATTCAAACTACGACTACAACAAAAGCAGGATTCCAAGATGACATTAATTCTTATAATGATCCTTTTGCTGACTTAACAAATAAAACTCTACCAATTAGTCCAGCTAATCCAGACCCAGTAGCATATCTACAACCACAAATTGCTCATGCTACTTTATATAATGGTCACGCAACAACTGTTGCTAAAAAAACAACAACTGTTGGACCATTTGCAAAAAACGCAATGATTTATACAGCATTATCTAATTCAATGAGTGACACTAATAACTTATTATTAATGATGCGTAATAAAATTGCGACAGCAATTAATGACGCAAATAGTAACAGCGGTAAAACAAAAACATTCGCTGATCTAAAAACATTTGCAAATAAATATGCCAAAACTGATAGCAATGGTAAAGCAACTAACTTAACATTACAAGATGTTAGTTTCGATATTTTAGCTGACTTTGGTAAGTTAAAAGAAAATATCATAATTGCTAATGATCCTAATGCATCTATTGATATTCCTAAGATGATGGATACCGATAATTCAATGTATACATTGTATTATGCGCTTAGTGGAATGATGACAGATGCATCAGCAACAATAACTGATGATCAAAAAAACGTTTTTTCTACATCAGCAATTGGTTATGTATGAGTTTCTGACTTGTTCACAAACTTAAAAGATTTAAATGCATTTAATTTAATTCCTTCAATTATTCCGTTTATTAATTTAAACACAGTTTCAAGTAGTAATTCTGTTTCAGGAAATTTATCAGCATCAGCTGGTATGAATCCTAATCTAATACAAATAGGTGCAGCAGTTATGACAATGATAGATCATACGTATTATTTTAGTAATCAATTACGAAATATTTTATGAGATACAGTTCATGGAATTCAAACTAATTATATGTTTTGAAACCAACTATATCAAAATAAGATCACTCATATGAAACTAAAAGGCGTATCTATGCCTCTTATGCTTAAAATAATATTTAAACATTTAAACGTCGCTCACTTTGGAACTACCGATAAAACAAAATGAACCAATCCAATTTCAAGCGGATACTTATCAGCACCAAACACACCAGTTGCTCAAGACCAGGAGGTAGCCTAATATGAAAACTGTCAAAAAACATCTAGATAAAATCTTAATGGCTACTGCTGGACTTACAGTTGCAGCCGGAGCCGCTACGGGAGCAGTCTTTGCATTCTATCATCCAAAGACTGAGGGACCTCATCAAAGAAACCGTGATGCTACAATTACGTCGCTGAACAACAACAATATGACTTTCTATAGTCAAAGCTTAATTGGAATATACAAGTCAGGAATGGCTACTGATATTCTAATTCAGGGAGTTTCTAAAGGTACACCTGTTTATTCACAACCACTTCACGTAGTTGTGAATAAAGAAAACGAATCAGTTAATCTACCTTTAGTAGATGGAACTTATCACGTTGAAATTCGTAACAGTGCAAAACACAATATTTTGAACTGAGAACTTCATATTGATGCTCATAACTTTATTAGTTTCTCAAAAAATGTTTCTTATAGCATTGATGAAACAAAAGCGATTGATGATTCAACATCAAACACTCAACATACATCGCTCGATACAAAAGTTTATGCTGATTATCAAACAATCTTAACGCTATATTCTGGTGTTAGCGATCAACAACTACTAGTCAACATTAATAGAGAAGCTAAAAAAGCTCATATTGCAACATTTAGCGCTAAAGATGTAACTGATGCTGAAAGAACAGTTTTTGCCGATATCGGTAAATGAGGCATTGGTAACTCAAACACTAGTAAAATTTTTAAATCACAATTAATCGAGATGGCTAAACTTAAGTCAAAAACAGTGATTCAAAAAGCATACTCATTTACTAACGGAACTGATACTTTCGTAATCATTCAGTCAGATACTGGTACCGATGCCGCTGCTGGACGTCATTACAGCGAAGCAGTATCAGGAGCTCCATTTAAAGTTCTTGGAGTAACAATTAACCCAGTAAAATGGGCGTTTGAACACAACCAAAGAGCAACTAAGCAATTAGGAATTCGTTTCCATTATTCAGCTGCCTTTGATAATGTTACAGACACAGCGTTAACTGGTAATAACGCAACAATCTATAATATTCTAAAAAATACATTATTAGGTACTCAATAACAAATATTTAATCTTTAATTATTGTACATTCTCTTCAAAAAAACAAAAAACAAAAAAAACACTAATAAATCTTTATTAGTGTTTTTTTAATGTTGATTATTCATTATTTAAAAAAATTTATTAAGATTTGTGCTAATAATAAGAAACTAATTGTTCCTAAAAACACAGTTATCAAAATAAAACAGACTTTGATTGTTTTACTAGGTTTCATATTTATTCCGTCCTCCTATAATAATATGATACAAAAAAACAACCAATTATGGTTGTTTTTTTGTAAAGTTATTATTTATTGCAAGAACATTTACTACAGTTAGTGCTACATTTACAATCCTCTTTAGCGACATTATAACATGGACATTTTTCACATCTACAAGTTTCTTTATCTTTACAAGACATCAATTAACACCTCCTTTCAATTAGTTAAGATGTTTATGGTTGTACTGCGCTTCAATTGTGAATATCATACTTAGTATGATCAAGTTCATAGTACATAATCGTAATAATTCAATGTGTTGAGGCAGGAGTATAAGCAAATAGAGCAGTAACGTGACAACTAATTTGGGCCGTACCACTATTTTCATCGAAACTTCATGTGGCAGGATTATCTAATTTTCAACCATCAGTTGCATAGTCTCCATCTCTAAAGCCATTGGGAATCACAGCATTAATAATTCCGCGTACACCAGTAGTTTTTGAAGTTGATTTAGTATTAACTTCATTTGTAGCACTTTGTCAAAAATTAGAAAAACTTCAATCTTCTATATTATTAGCAGTTCAATATTTAATATCATATTTTGCATTTTCTTGATAAGTAATAATAAAAACTGCTTTTTGAAATTTAGTTAAATTACCAATTGTAACAGTCACTGTTTTATTATCGATGATCGTTCTAGTACTTAGTTGGGCAACTGTATCTTCAGGTTTTCAACCATCCGGAGCGACGCTATTAGCGATCGCTTTGATTGGTTCAGTGTTAGCTCGATTAATAAAGTAAATACTATCATTGTTAGCATTAGCGCTATCTAATTTTCAATTATTAATATTGTATACAGTTCTATCAGCTTCGGAATAATTGATTCTTAAATGTCAGATATATCATTGTTTTGTTAATAAGTCTTGGACTTTAGCTGAAAATTTAATTCAACCAGTCTGACTATGAAAATCATAATCACGCGTTATGTTAGTTGCGATAGCCCAAGAACCATTATCAACATTGATAGATTCAAAGTTAGCAGGTTTAAGATGTTCAATTATTCCTCTAGGACCAGAGTCATGAGTTGATCAACCACTAATGTCTGGATATCCAGCAAAACAAAATCCTGGATAAGCTCAAGCTGAAACATTCCCTCTAACTCAACCGCGAATATCATAATTTAAATAATTATGATATTGGATTGTTCAAGTTGCTTGCTCACTTCAAGGATAATCACCAATAGTAACTTTGATTGATTTTTTTGCAACGACGACTTCTTCAGCGACGTTCATAACGCCATCGGCGATCGGGTTTCATTTGCTAGGAGTAGAAATTCCAGCAATATTAGCTAGTGTTTCTTTTTTAGCAGCATTAAGAAAAGTAGTTCAGTTTAGATCGCTATCATGATTTTTTACTTTTCAACCATCAATATTATATCTAGTTTTATCAACTTCGGAATAAACAGTTTTTAAATTTCAGATGTATCATTGTTGACTTTGACTATCTTGAACTTCTGGTGAACAAACGATTGAACCAGTAGCGGTTTTATAATCATAGTTAACTTTTCAACTATGTAGTATTAATCGTCAAGTTATTTGATTAACATTATTTTCATTAAATCCGCTAGGATGAAGATGTTCAATTAATTTTTTGATGTTATTATTGGTATCACCTTTATTGACATTGTTAGTAGCGTTGAGTGCAAAGCTACCAAAATCTCAATCAACAACAGGTTGTGATGCTCAATTACTAACATCATAAATTACGTTACCATGATAGGGAATCTCGAACACAGTTGTTGTTCTTTGGTTTAAATCACCAATAGTGACACTAACTGAATGTCCGCGATCAATCACTTTATCACTAACTTGATAGATGCTATCATTAACAATATCCCAATTAACTGGCGGGTCACCTTTAACAATGTTTTTAAAATTTTCTGCTTGTGATTGCTCTAGAAAAGTTGTTCAACTATTATCTTCGTTATTTGAAAGGATTGGCTTTAAAACAAAATAGCCACCTGCCATTACTAAAGATGATGATAACACAACGGCAATAATCGTACTCAAGACTGTTTTTACTTTTTTACTCATAAAGTTAATACACCTCCGATTTAACAATTATTATTTAATGTATATATATAATAATTATAGCATTATCAATTATTTGATTTTGACTTTTAATATTTTATTAATTTTTAAAATCATTAATATTTTATTATAATATTAGTATAGCGAGGAAATTAATAAATCTAGTAAATCTTTAATGATAAAATCAGTGATTAATTATCACTACTAAAATGAGGTGGTCTCTTGATGAATTTTAAAAAATATTTAAAAATCAGTTTATTTAGTATTGTTGGTTTAATTCCTTTAACAACAAGCACTTTTTTAGTAAGTGCTTGTGGTAGTAAGGCAACTCCGCCAGCAAAAGTAACTTTTGCTGACTTTGTTGTAGATGCTAAAGCTGAATCAATAGTTGATATTGTGGCCCAAACTCAACCAGAAGGTTGAGGACAACTACCAGATAATGATTTATTCATATCATCTGGTCCTACAAGTAATCCAATAAGAGCTAACGTAACAATTATGCTCAAATCTAACAGTATTAAGAATGAAGCTACGTTTGTAGCAACTTTCCATAATCGAGATTATGCAATCACTGATTGAAAATGTAGTATTCCCCCAATTCCACCTATTCACAATAATGACTTCAATCATTTCGCCATCTTGGCATTGAAGGCACCACTATTAGATATCGTTAAACAAACAAAACCAACTGATTGAGGACATATTACTGATAGTAAAAATCTGTGGCAATATCAAGGTTCAAAAAGCAACGCTAATAATTCTGGAACAGTGACGACTTATATTTATGAAAATATGACAAACGAAGTTGCTACGTTTGTAGCAACTTATGTATATAATGAAGTTTATGCAATCACTGATTGAAAATGTAGCATAGCACCCCAAGCACCAAATCCTGATTCTTTTGCTGGTTTTGTAAAATCAGCAAAAACAGAATCATGTAGTAA
Organism: Mycoplasmatales bacterium; assembly: GCA_965237585.1. Lineage (GTDB taxonomy): Bacteria > Bacillota_I > Bacilli_A > Mycoplasmatales > JABABV01 > JABABV01. Next base: position 813,489 of record OZ250146.1, read on the forward strand.
GATTGTTAATGCAATAAAACCAAAAGGGTGAGAGAAACTACCACCTAATGATTTATCAATTGTTGGTACACCAACAATTGATATTAGCAAAAAAACATTCAGCATTATTTTAAAATCAAAATCGCAAAAAGATCAAGCTACGTTTGTGGCAACTTATCACAATGCTGTTTATGTCATTGGTGATTGAAAATGCAATCGCGTTCCAACGCATCCAATGACATGAGAAGAGTTTCAAGCTGAAGTTATCAAATGATCACAAAGCAATCTACCAAACAGTGGCGCTAGTGTTACTATTAAAGATGTCTTAACATACTTAGCAGCTAATGATCCCAAATTTCCGACTCCGTGAAAAACAATGATCAAGGATTCTAAACATAGTTTTAATGTCACTGCGTTAGGAAAACCAAACGACGATAAACAGAGTATAACTTATACGATGATAGCTAATCCACCAGCTGATAAAGTTTCTTACAAATGTCAAATTTTAATTCAGCAAGATGGTGGAGAAGGATTATCAGTAAATAATTTTTCAATTACTAAAGCAACGCCGAGTCAATATAGCGAAGAGCAATGGTTTAATGATCAAAGCAATAATCTTGTTCTAATTGGATCATATACTTATCCAATGATTCAAGCAGGACACGATGCAATGAAAGCAATCAAAGATAACGCAACTCTAGAAAAAACTCCAAATTTATATGAAGTTTTCAATAACCCGAATAATAAATATGAAAACTTAATATTACAATATGATCTTGATGATGGTAAAACAAATAACTTTCCTTCACCAGCAACGCCGGGGTCGGCTCCAGGAAATACTTCTGGTCAAATTCAATTTTGTTTTGAAATTATATTATATAATGGTCAAGACAACCCAACAGTACCTTTAACTTTTGGAGGAATCTTCTACATCAACTGAACTGACACATCTAAAGAAGCTAATATTGATCAAGATTTTAAAAACGTTAAAATCTTGCAAGATGTAGAACTAAAATAAATCAAAGAGCAGATACAACAACATTAGAAATGCACATAATTAAGGAGAGTGATATATATGAAGTTTAAAAAAATTCTAACTACTAGTTTAATGAGTGGTGCGCTAATAACGCCGATTTTAGTAACGACAGCTTGTGGTAGTCACAACAGCAAGCCACCAATTAAGCATAGTTTTAATGATTTTGCTAAAGCAGCATCTAAAGCTGATGCAACAGAAATTGTGCTTCAAACACAACCAAGAGCATGAAGTAACTATGGTAAAAATGGTAAGTTTTTCATTCAAGGAAACCCGATAGTTGATAATATTTCACAAACTGTAACAATTAATATTAAATCTGGACTATTTAATCAAGAGGCAGTGTTTACAGCTGCTTTCCATAATGATATTTATTCAATTAAAGATTGAGAATGTACTCAGCCCCCAGTTATTGATACTAAATATTGAGTTAAATTTAAAACTGATGTCGCTAACTGAGCTAGTGGTATTAACAAAGATGTTACAATTCCAGGTGCAGTTGACTTCCTTAGAGCGCAACCAGGTTTTCCAGAAATTTGAAAGACGGATGACCGTCCTTCGGCTTGATTCATCGCTAAAGAAGATGATTCTAGAATAACTAATGACGTTAATCGAGTTGTATATTATACGATTGAACTTGCTGATAAGCATAAAAATAATATAATGGATTATTCAATATGCTATGTCTCAATTACTGAATTAGAGAATCAAGATTTATCATATGATGATTTCAAAGTCTCTCGAAGTGCAGAAATAAAATATGATCAAACTAGTTGATTTGATGATTGTTATTATCAATTACAAAATATAACTAAAGATACTAAAAAAACAGCGACATTAATTGCCAATCTTAAAACATTCAGTCATACTTTTGAAGGTGCCCCTAATTTACACAAATGATTTGATGCAGCAGGAGCAGGCCCAATTACAATCACAGCTCCTATGAAACAAATCCATAACTTCCCAACTCAGCTTACTCCTGGAGCAAGTCTTCATTGAATGAATTCTGAAATGCAATTTCAACTAAACTTTGCAACTGCTACATCAACAACAACCGGTGGTACTTTTGCTATCGAATGAAAAGATAAAACTAAAAGAGCTGATATAGTATCTGATACAGATTTCGATAGTATTTTTATTCTACAAGACGTTAATCCAATAAGTTAATTAAGCATTTTTATATTATTATATTTCTTATTTAGTTATAATTAACTATATGTAAGATAACTAAATAAGAAATATTAAATTTTTTCAATCCAAAGGAGATTAGATTAATGATGAAAATATCAAAACAAAAAAAATTCAAAGTTGCTATTATTGGTTGTGGTGCTGTGGGAATGGCTTGTGCTTATGCATTAATTAACCAAAAATTAGCTAGTGATTATTTATTAATTGACATTAATAAATCAGTAGTGCAAGGTAACGTTGATGATTTAGCAGATTGTCAAGTTCTACTAGATGATAGCTTCAACAGTGTTACTGTTGGAAGCTATGATGATTTAGTAGATGCCGATCTATTAATTATTAGTGCAGGCCACCCACCGTCTAAAAGCAAATCTCGTCTAGAAGAGATTGGGACTAATAGTAAGATTATGAAAGAAATTGCTCTTAAAGTAAAAGCGAGCAACTTTCAAGGATTAAGTATTATTGTTTCTAACCCAGTTGATATTATGGCAACGTTGTTTCAAAAAGTAACTGGCTTTCCACTACCAAAAGTTATTGGTAGTGGAACACAACTAGACAGTGCTCGTCTCGATACTAAATTAGCGACGATGTTAGCAGTTCCAGTTCAAGATGTAAAAAGTTATGTCATTGGTGAACACGGTGATTCTGCGGTCCCAATTTGAAGTTGAACAACAATTCATAAAAAACCAATTTTAAAATACCTTGCCCACGAAAAACGTGACCCAAGTATTTTAAAAACATGACACAAAGCACAAATGAAATCTGTTTTTGACATTGTTAAAAACAAAGGTAACACTTGTTATGGAATTGGAGCATCAGTTGCAAAACTAGTTCATAGCATTGTTAACAATGCTAAAGAACCAGTTATTGTGAGTGCTTATCATATTGCCGAAACTACTGATAATATAAAAATACCTGGATTATATATTGGTCAACTAGTTCATTTAAATCGTAATGGTTGAGAATTAGCTAAGAAGCAAGAAATTAGCCAAGAAGAACGTCAAAATTTAAATAAATCAATTCGCATATTAGGAAATCTAATCAAAGAGAGTTTTTAAAGAATCCAACATAATAAATAAAAAACTATCTACATATAAAAATAACTATCTAACTTAATAGATAGTTATTTTTATATGCATCTGATAATGCTTCTAATTGAGAATCTTGATTAAAAATTGCATCGACAATTTTCTGAGCTGCTTCTAATAATGAGTTACTGAATTTTTTAGTAGTAACAACACCACTACGTTTATTAATAAAGATTATTAATAAACCATCAATCTTAATATTAGATAATAACATTAATTTTTGATACATTGATAATTGGAGAGCGTATAACGCACTCAATTTATCAATGTTGTCAGCATCAACGCGACTCGTTTTGAAATCTGCTAGATAAATTTTACCAGCTCGTTCAAAAACTAAATCAATCGTTCCCGCAATTCTAGCAACATCACAAGCAACTCGAATTTCACTAGCTAAGATGTTGATCTTGTGATCAGCACTTCAGCGTTCAAAATTAATCAGCGTATTATGACCAACTTGACGTAATCGATAATTATGATGATTCACAGTTTTGTTACCATCTTTAATATAGTCCTCAATCAGTTTATGAATAAAAAGACCAATTTCTTTTGCTCTTTTTAAAATGAAAGCTTTTTTCTCTGGTTCCATATCAAAGCCTTGATATGCAACATCATAGAAAGTCTTAAAAAAACTCGATACGTTAGCGTATTGAAAGTTTTCAATTCTATTAGTATAAGTATGAGCATCTTCATCGAATAAGATTTTCTTATCAAGATCAATTTCTAAGTTTTTAATAATTGTTTTAATATCCAAAATAATCAAACCAACTTTCTGTGTTTTTATGATTTGTGTAGTAATTAACTACTTCCTATTATATAATATTTTTAGACCATTAAACTAAAAATATTTAATCCTTGACACGACCGGCATAGTTGTAGTAAAATATTAGAACATTTGTGTAGTAGTAAGTTAATTAATTTAAACTAAAATAATCAACTTAACTAATATACAAATTTTTATGCTATTTTTTATAAAATAGTTATAAAAAATATTCGATTAGCAATTTAAGTATATATTATATATTAATCTTTTAAATGTTATCCAATACTATTAAAAAGGAGGCAGCGCAAAGAATGCCAACAATTAATCAGTTAGTTAATAAAAAAGCCCGAGTTTCGAAAAAATATAAATCGAAAGCTCCAGCTTTAAATAGAGGGTTCAACTCATTGAAGAAAAAAACAATTAGTATCTCTGCACCACAAAAACGTGGCGTATGTGTACGAGTTGCAACAATGACACCTAAAAAACCTAACTCAGCCCTACGTAAATATGCTCGTATTCGTTTAACAAACGGAATGGAAGTTACTGCTTATATTCCCGGAGAAGGACACAATTTACAAGAACATAGTGTCGTATTAATTCGTGGAGGTCGTGTTAAAGACTTACCAGGAGTACGTTATCACGTTATTCGTGGAACACTAGACGCTTCAGGAGTAGAAGGACGTAAACAATCACGTTCATTATACGGAACTAAAAGATCTAAGAAATAATTAGATTTCTTAATTTTAATTATCTAAATAACCGCTATATAATTTAAATTCAAAAATAAAAAACATTAATAAATCTAATTATTTAGATGTAAAGAAAGGAGTTTTTTCATGAGAAGAAGTAAAGCTGAAAAACGTAACGTCTTACCTGATCCGGTTTATAATTCAAAGATTATTACGAAAGTAATAAATAATATTATGCAAGATGGAAAAAAAGGTTTAGCACAACGTATTTTATATTCTGCTTTTGATAAAATTCAAGCAAAAACCGAAAAACAACCAATCGAAGTATTTAATGCTGCGATTAATAACATAATGCCCCAATTAGAACTTAAAGTTCGTCGTGTTGGTGGCGCTAATTACCAAGTACCAATTGAAGTTTCAGGAGAACGTCGTCAAACACTAGGTTTAAGATGACTAATCCGTTACGCGCGTTTACGTAATGAGAAGACAATGGCTGATCGATTAGCTAATGAAATTATCGATGCTGCTAATGGAACTGGTGGATCAGTTAAGAAAAAAGAAGATATCCACCGTATGGCGGAAGCTAATAAAGCCTTTGCCCATTATCGCTGATAATGTCAAATCGTAAATATAGTTTAGGAAAAACGCGTAATATTGGAATTATGGCACATATCGATGCCGGTAAAACAACAACTACTGAACGAATTCTATTTCATACTGGTAAAATTCATAAAATTGGTGAAACTCATACTGGAGAATCACAAATGGATTGAATGGCCCAAGAACAAGAACGTGGAATCACAATCACGTCTGCTGCAACAACAGCATTCTGAAGAGATTACCGCGTTAACATTATCGATACTCCCGGTCACGTTGACTTCACTGTTGAAGTTGAACGTTCATTAAGAGTACTTGATGGTGCTGTTGCTGTTTTAGATGCTCAATCAGGAGTAGAACCACAAACAGAAACTGTTTGAAGACAAGCGACTACTTATAAAGTTCCTCGTATCGTATTCGTTAATAAAATGGATAAAATCGGGGCTGACTTTAATTACTCAGTTAAAACTATCGGCGAACGTTTAGGAGCACATGCAATTCCGATCCAATTACCAATTGGAGCGGAAATCGGATTCGACGGAATTATTGATTTAGTCGAAATGAAAGCTTACCATTTTGATGGTAAGCCCGATGAAATTTTTAGTGAAATCCCAATTCCTGAAAATATGTTAGCTGAAGCTCAAACTGCTCGTACTGCTTTAATTGAAGCAATCTCAGAATTTGATGAAGAATTAATCGTTAAATATTTAGATGGTGCTGAAGTTTCAGTTGATGAAATTAAAAACGCTATCCGTATGGCAACATTAACTTCACAATTTTTCCCAGTAATCTGTGGGAGCGCCTTTAAAAATAAAGGGGTTAAATTATTGCTAGATGCAGTAATCGATTACTTACCATCACCTTTAGAAATTGATGCTATTAAAGGAATTCTTCCTAATGGTGAAGAAGCGACTCGTCCAGCGGACGATGACGCACCTTTCGCAGCATTAGCTTTTAAAATTATGACTGACCCATTCGTGGGAAAATTAACATTCTTCCGTGTTTATTCAGGAATTGTTAATAAAGGATCATACGTTTTAAATGCTACTAAAGATAAAAAAGAACGTATTGGTCGTATTTTACAAATGCATGCTAACAATCGTGCCGAAATCGATTGTGTCTATGCTGGAGATATCGCTGCTGCTGTTGGTTTAAAAGCAACAACTACTGGTGATACTTTATGTGATATGAAACAAGTAATTGTTTTAGAAGCGATGGTTTTTCCAGAGCCAGTTATTTCACTAGCTCTAGAACCAAAAACTAAAGCCGATCAAGAAAAAATGTCAATCGCATTACAAAAATTAGCTGAAGAAGATCCAACATTTAAAACTTTTACTAATGTTGAAACAGGACAAACAATCATCGCTGGAATGGGTGAATTACACCTAGATATTATCGTTGATCGTTTAAAGCGTGAATTCAAAGTAGCAGCTAATGTTGGGGAACCTCAAGTTTCATATCGTGAAACATTAACAGCAACTGCTGATGTTGAAGGTAAATATATTAAACAATCTGGTGGACGTGGACAATACGGTCACGTTATTATCAAGTTTGAACCAAATCCAGATAAAGGATTCGAGTTTATTGATAAAGTTGTCGGGGGACGCGTTCCGCGTGAATATATTAACTCAGTTAAAGCTGGATTAGTAGCTGCCCTAGATAGCGGTCAAATTGCTGGTTATCCAATGATTGATGTTAAAGCAACGCTCCATGATGGTTCATACCATGATGTTGATTCATCAGAAATGGCTTATAAAATTGCCGCATCACTAGCATTACGTGAAGCAGTTAAACAATGTAAACCAGTTCTTTTAGAACCAATTATGAAAGTTGAAGTTGTTGCTCCTGAAGATTACTTTGGTGACGTTATGGGTGATTTATCATCTCGTCGTGGTCAAATCGTTGGTAGTGAACAACGCGGTAACGCTAAAGTTACTCAAGCTGAAGTACCATTATCAGAAATGTTTGGTTATGCTACTCAATTACGTTCATTCACACAAGGTCGTGGAACATACACGATGATTTTTGAACGTTATCAAGCAGCACCAAGATTTATTGCTGAAAAGATTATTGCTAATCGTCAAAAATAATTCAAAATATTAAATAATCAAGTTAAAAATATTAAAATAAACAACAAGTAATTTTTATATACAATATTATAATTTTAGTGATATAATTTATTCACAATGTTAGATAGTTGTATATCAAATTCCAATCACATATATCTAAACAAAATTATGGAGGTCAGAAAATGGCAAAAGAAAAATTCGATCGCTCGAAGCCCCATGTTAACATCGGGACTATCGGTCATGTTGATCATGGTAAAACTACATTAACAGCAGCGATTACGACAGTATTAGCAAAATCAGGAAACGCAAAAGCAATGAACTACGCAGCAATCGATGCTGCGCCTGAAGAAAAAGAACGTGGGATTACAATCAACACTGCTCACGTTGAATATGAAACAGCAGCGCGTCATTATGCACACGTTGATTGTCCAGGACATGCCGATTATGTTAAAAACATGATTACTGGTGCTGCCCAAATGGATGGAGCTATTTTAGTTGTTGCGGCAACTGATGGTCCTATGCCTCAAACACGTGAACATATTTTACTTTCACGTCAAGTTGGAGTTCCTAAAATCGTTGTATTTTTAAATAAATGCGACATGGTTGATGATGAAGAATTATTAGACCTAGTTGAAATGGAAGTTCGCGACTTATTATCTGATTACGATTTTGATGGTGACAATGCACCAGTAATTCGTGGATCAGCTCTAAAAGCACTTGAAGGAGACGCTAAATGAGAAGGAAAAATCACTGAATTAATGGATGCTGTTGATAACTATATCCCAACTCCAGTTCGTGATACTGAAAAACCTTTCTTATTAGCTGTTGAAGATGTATTCACAATTACTGGTCGTGGAACAGTTGCCACTGGACGAGTAGAACGTGGATCAGTTAAAATTGGTGATGAAGTTGCTATCGTTGGTTTCGGAGAAACTAAAAAAACTATCATTACTGGGATTGAAATGTTTCGTAAATTATTAGACTATGCGCAAGCTGGCGATAATGTTGGAGCATTACTACGTGGTGTAAACCGTGAACAAATCCAAAGAGGTCAAGTAATCTGTAAGCCAGGTTCAATCACGCCTCATATTTCTTTCAAAGCTCAAATCTATGCGCTTAAAAAAGAAGAAGGTGGCCGTCATACGCCATTCTTCGGAAACTATCGTCCTCAATTCTATTTCCGTACATCAGATGTAACTGGTTCAATTGAACTACCAACTGGTGTAGAAATGGTAATGCCTGGAGATAATACTGAAGTAACAATTAATTTAATCGCGCCAATCGCGATTGAAAAAGGAACAAAATTTTCAATTCGTGAAGGTGGCCGTACTGTCGGTGCTGGATCAATCGTTGAAATTATCAAATAGTATCCGACACTGAACAAAAAAACAACCAACTTAATAAGATGGTTGTTTTTTTGTTTTATGTATTAGTATTATTTTTCATAAGTTCCTAATTTACAAATATTTCATTCTGTTTCCCCTTTTTCCAAGTCTATTATTTTAGATGTTTTTAAAAGTACCTAAATAAAATTGTTCGTCTTTCGGAGCAATTATAGTTTTATTCTTTTTGGTGATTCAGCTACTGTTAAAACATAAACTGATACCGTTTTGATCATGGTTGTAACTACTATCAATATTACGAAGTTGGTTTTCTAAATTTCTATATTGTTTTTCGATTCTATGAAATAAATTAAATGATACATCTTCTAAATTTTGATAATCTTGTTTTGCATTACCAGTTAAATAGTAATATCCAGACAGAATAAAAATTAATTCATTACGAAATAATTTTTTATTTTTCAACATATTTTCAGCATTTAAATTTATCATTCTAAGAAACAATGCATTTTTAATTTTCGCAGGATTAATTGGCGTTTGTGATTCATTTCAATCATTAATTTTGGAAATCGCTAATGCATTAAAATTAGTAACTGTTTTTTGAAATGCTTTAATTTCTTTTGTAGCTTTACTACTACAACTATTAACATTCAACATCGTTACACTCAAAAGTACAACTAGACCTAATTTTCATATTAAACTATGATGCCTTTGTAATTTCACAATCTCACCTTTTTTAATTTTGATCGATAAAGACCTTGCCTAGTTATTAAACAAAGTTAACACTATGATTTTGACATTGGTTAATAAAATTATCGATGTAATCAGTTTATTTAAATACTATACTATGTTTTAAATAACTTATAAAAATGATGTTTTTAACACTAATATTTTTTATGCTATTATAATAAATTATATCTTATTTGTAATACAAAAACTATATAATTTATTATAATTGTTTTTTATGTTATAATAAATTCTTTCACATAAAAGAAAAATACTATTTTTAGTTAAGTTTAATTTAGTTATTATACTGATATTATAATCCCTTTTAAAGTTTCTAACATGGATAGCCCATTATTTAGAATTAAGCAATAAATTATTAATTTAAAGTTTCAGGAGAACATTTATGAAAATGAAATTAATTAACAAAATTTGAAAATTTGCATTTGTTTTATCGATGACATCTGTGGGTTTCGGTTTAAGCGGATGTAGTAATAAGGAAGATAAAAATATCGCCGCATTAACAACATCATTAAATAACTTTTATAAGATTGAGAAAGAAAGAATATATGAATGAAATTATTCAATTTCTGAACCGACTAAATTAGGGGGTTCCATTAAGTTTATATCTGCCTCAATTGAACAGAACGCAAATTTAATTCCTGGGATGATTGCTGACAATCGATTAGGGCAATTAAATATGTCAATTAATTGATCAGTCACCGGATTCCAGCATTTGACAGGTGATGCTAAGAAGGATTACAGTATTATACAAATAGGAACAACATTTATATTTCAACAAATACAAAAATCATACAACTCAATATTAGGAGAATTAGAAAAGATGGGTTATTATAATGATGGTTTTTTCTATGAATCATTTCATATTAACTATGATTTAGCAATGTTTCCCCTTAATTCATCAACATTTCATATAGATCATCCACTAATCGCAACGCAACATTATTATAATTTTAAAAAGAATGCTTTTGTTAATGATACTAATCAATTGGATGATTTTAATTTACAGCAAATCCAACTTTATGAACAAGAAAAATAAATTTATTAATATTTTAATTAAAAATTTTGGAGCATCTTTATGAAAATAAAATTAATCAACAAAATCTGAAAATTATCATTTGTCGGTCTAATTATTAGTGTAGGGTTTGGATTAAGTGGTTGTGGTTCCACTAATGCTAAAGCACAACAAATAGAAAGATACGATAAGTTTTATCATATTGAACGCAAAGCTATTAATGATTTAAATAATAAACAAATTGATAATTTTAATAAAAGCAATAATTATATTTCACTATCAGCTTACTCATATAATCCTAATACTGATTATTTCGACATAGGATGATTGTATATAAATGTGAATGGTATATATCATTTAACTGGCAATGCCCAAAATGATTGGGACAACTTAAGAAAACCACCAATTACATTGTTCAAGGAAATCAAAAATAATTTCAATCAATTAATAGCATCAAAAACTTCTGCTAGTAAAGATAATTTCAAGGTAGTAGTTAAATTTCCTGATTTTATTTTTATGTTGCCTGATGGCTCGAAATACATTCATAGTAAGGTTCACAATCTGTTTCATGATATGGTTCTACCTTATAGTTTTAAAAATGCTGATTTTATTTACGATAAATCTCAAAGTGATAATGATGATACAGGAGCATTACGTAGTTATAAGGGCGAAAAATAAAAATATAATAGCGTCCTCTAAAATAACAAATTATAATATGTGTGAAAAACATTAATAGTTTTAAGAATAATTGAAACCAAAATTCTCGCCAACAATATCAAATCAATTTTACAAATATTAAAGCGAGCATCAACTATTTTTATTTCACATGATATCATATTTAAAGTTAAATTAATAAACAAAAAAACAACCTGACATTAATTGGTTGTTTTTTGTTATACATAATATATTATTAAATATTGGTTTTTAAATTTCGTTATAAGTTCAAAGACTATTATCAGTCGCCAGATAGATTGTTTTATTAATCTCAATAATTTGATTAATAAAACAATCAGCATCAACAGAATTATTACGACAGAAGTTATTATTATCAATTGATTTATTGAAAAGTCCACAATTAGTTGTGACATAAATCACTTGATCAATATTAACGATTTTAGATACTTCATAAGAGCTATTAACAATAGGATCTAATTTAAATTTTTGACCATCGTTTGATCGATAAAGACCTTTATCGCTGCCAGCATAAATCGTTGAATCATCATTAAATTTGACGATAGTATAAACGTTAGCTATTTCACTCTTAAGAGTGAAAATAGCATCATTCCCTAAAACATAAATTCCCTTTGAAGTAGCTAAATGAACTGAGTTATTAATGACGCTTACTTGATTAATTTGAATTTTACCTAGAGTTTCATTAAAAACAAATGCTCCCCTAGTAGCTGATTGAACTTTAGTATAAAGACCTTGCCTAGTGGCAACATAAATAACATTATCAACTTCAACAATTGAATCAATTCAACTGTTGGCTTTAATGCTAGGATCAGCTTTAAAAGTAATTCCATCATTAGCATAAAATAAACCACTATATTTAGTTTCTATGTATGTAATATTATTAATTTTTACAATATTATTAATATTACATACGTTAGGTATTGATATATTTTTAACAAAGTTATCCCCATTATTATGTGACACATAAAGACCATTATTAGTCACTAAGTATATTACTTTATTAATTTTAATAATATTATCAATTCAACTATCTTTATTTTTAAGCTTAACATCAAGATTAAATACAGATTTTGATTGTATGAATGGTTGATTATTTTTCGACAGATAAAGACCACTATCAGTAGCAGCATAAACTACATTACCAAGTTGCATCACTTTAATAACATTGTCTAAAGGAACGCTAGCATCAGTTGATCAAAGATCGCCACGTTCTATAAAACTTTTGTCTTGAACAAATGTGTTACTAGCATCTTTATTATATTTTCAATCATTAGAATTGTATTTTTGGTGCTTATAAATAATTGTAAAAGTAGCGCTTTGATGGATGACTAAATTAATAACTGTTCTTGTAATTGAAACGTTAGTGACTCAATCAAAGTCACCATTTTTTAAATCATCATCAACAAGATTATTTCAACCTTTAATGTTGTTATTACTAACAACATTAAGTGGTGATTCAGATGCTGCTATATAATAATAATCATATCATATTGGAATATCTTCATGATTAATAATTGCATCCATTTTTTGACTATCTATAATATTTTTTTTACTACAACTAACTAATAGATTAACACTACTACCAAGTAGTGCTACATTACTAGCTGTTAATAATAATAATTTAAAAACCTTTAATTTATTCAACATCTTATCGGGTCCTTTCTAAAAGTCACTTAAGATAAATCGTCTTTTAAATAGTTCATTAGTAATAATATTACAAATTTATATCATTATTAGATATAAATAAAGGATACCATCTATTAGTTTATTATCATATCATTAATTTAGAACATAAAAACAACCTCCTATTAAAGGAGGTTGTTTTTAGTTAGTGTATGTTAAATAATCACTAGTTTCCTGGAATTGAATCTTGTCACGGAGTAGCGATTTTGAAGTCATGTCAATCAAAAGGTTTCTTCGGATTGAAAATAACGTCTAGGTTCATATATTTATTAATTACCGACACATCTCTTCAATAATGAACAGCTATTTTTAAACCGATATCTGTTGAGCTTGCATAATTAACACTAATTACGCTATCTACTCAACCAAATCAATTAAAGCGGTTTTTTAATTCGCTAATAATAAATTGATTATTAGCTGCTTTTTTACCGCTTCAAACATTAGTTGAGTTTCAATAACTAGCTAGTGCTAAAACAGTATTATCTTGCGCATTAGCAATGTCAGCATTTTTTCAATTGTTATAATCATGCATTCATTTTTGATGAGCGTTCATTGTTGGAGTTGTTAGACATTTTCATTGATTAATATTATAGACAACACCTTTATTATATTTAATAAAAAATGTTGCTGTTAAATTATCTGTTTGGTTAGTAATAATAGCAGTTACGCTACGATTACTATCGTTAGACGCTTCTCTAGTGAAAACACAATCGTTAGGATTTCACCCAGTAATTGGATTTAATCTAATAACATCATTGGCCATCGCGGTTGAAACATCATAGCCTCATTGAATATATTGAGGATCTTGTGATACTGTCACTGTTGGGCTCGTATGAGCGTTTGAATAGATGCTTAAAGCACCAATTGGCGTTATTACAGATAACGCCGGTAAGCATTTTATTAATGTTTTAATTTTGATCATTTTTTTATCACTCCATTAATATTTTTATTTTATTTTATTTTTGTTCTACATTATAATTATAATAAATTTATAAATTAAAAACAATTTATCTCAATAATAACTTATCAAAAAAGATATACAATTATTAATAATGTTTATGTTGAACACAGCTATACTAGATTACTTGATAATTTGATAATACAAATTATCAAGTAATCTCTAAATATATGATATAATTTTATTTAATTAACAGCCAAAGGAGAATCTTAGCGTGATTAGAATGGGAATCAGATTAATTAAAATATTATTATGTGGATTTGCTATCTTGATTATACAATTCACAAATAAAAAAGCGATTTCAAAAAACAGATTATAAATAATAACTTTACATAAAAAAACAACCAAGATTTTATCACTTGGTTGTTTTTTATTTTTACTATTAAATAATTATTGTTAATTATCGATATGAGCAGAAATAACTCCTGACACTCAATCTATAGTTCCAAAAACATCAACTTTATTATTGCTGTTAGTTGGAAAAGCATCAGTAACTATTACCTTTTTAACATCGCCACTTGTCTCATTGTGAGTTATTGTTAATTTAACCTTATCGTTAACACCAACAATTTCTAAGTTTCCAAAAGTACAATCCTCTACTTTTCAGGTAGCACCAGAATCAGAATTTGCTTTATTAACAGCGCCAATGATATGTTTTTTTCATGATTCTGATTTTACAACAGGAGTTGCTGCTGCTGTAAAATCATTAAAAGAATAATCAATCGTTGATCAATCTGCAGCACTATAACCAATGCCAAAATATTTAATAGTAGCAGTGATTATCATTTCATCAGCAATGTCATAACCGATATTTGCTGAGTTACTTTTAAAATACATTTTAAAAGTAACTAGATTTTTAGCAGTATCGCTATTATCACTAATAACACTATTAACTTTATCTAAATCAAATCTTCGTGCAATAGCATTATTGATTTTCTCAAAATCAATATTACTATTTTTTGGGTTCTTAGCTACAATACCATTTAAAATGATTTGTTTAGTAGTGGTTTCAATAGGATGAATAAAATCATCTCACGTAATTATTGGAGCAGTTTGGATACTACAAATTCATTGATTGTCTTTATAAGTTGCTCCTTTAACATAAGTTATGCTAAATCTAGCAATTTCATTTTTTGGTTTCCGTGAAATATAAATCGAAATTGTATTATTAGTAATGTCGGGATCACCAGCCTTTTTCAGATCCTCAGCAATAGCATCAGATCATCCTTTAGCAGGAGTGCTAGCATTAGCAACAATGTTTATCGGAATTTCAGCAAGCGCGCTAGCTTGAAATTCCGCCCATTCATCACCAATATCATGAGGTTGAACACTACATGTTCAATTGTCAACATCATAACTTTCTTTAGGAATATAAGTAATTTTAAAATCTGCTACTTGATTTAATTTAGCTGCTTTAATAACGACAGTTACTCCATAACCATCAACAATAGTTTTAGTTTTTTCTAAATCACTTTTAGTTAATGATTTTCAATTTTTAGCTGCTGGATTAGAATGACTGACAATGTCGATTGCCTTTGCATCAGAAACGGCATTCTTAAAATCGTTAAAATCAGCTTTATGAGTTGTCTTACTACCACAACTAACAATCGACAATGAAGTCGCTAAGATTGATGTGCTCGCCGCCAAAGACATTAAACTAATTTTCAATATTTTCACTTTTTTAATCATATTTTATCAAAACTCACAATCTTTATAAAAATCTTTTTATTTATAAATTATAAAAGTTTATTCTATGTTTACTACTATAATAAAATTATAATTAATTTTCTTAAAAATTACAATAGCTTCATAATAAAACGATCACACATAGATTAGCAATAAACCTCAATAAAGATAAATATTAATTTAAAATTTATTAGTTTTAAATTTATTAATATTTAAGTTATTATGATTTAGTTATTAACCTAAAAATTAATAGCAAACAATTATTAAATAATAATTCCTATATTAATTAAACTATGATTGAATAATTAGATGAAGATAGGTATAATATTGGTGATATGAAATTTAAAAAAAACATTTATACTAAAAACATTTTTAATAATTGAATGAGCCATTTATGAATTGTGCTTAGTCAATATATTTTAGTGATGATTTATAGCTTTTTTTGACTATTAATTTTCTTTGCATTAAAACACCAATGACCACATCCCAAAAATAATTATATTATTTCTTTAATTAGTTATATTTTTATTTTTGGACCAATCATTATGGCAGGTTTTACTTTTTGTTGCATTTATCTTGGTACTTGATATTTTCGTAATTTATTATGAATGATTTCTTTTGCAACTGCGTTAGCAATTCCAATCATAATTTTTGGCTATTTCTAAAAATTAATTATAGAAATTTAAATCATTTCACATATAAAAACAACCATTTTAATTAATGGTTGTTTTTTTGGTATAGATTTGATTAATGATTAGTTTGTTTTGCTAATTAATTTAGCAAGTCTAGTTAATGTTATCTTATGATTATTGAGTTATCGTTCAAATGTTGTTGAAAGCTATTCCTGAATTCTTATTGCTATCAACTCATGTAAAATCTCGTGTTAAGGTGATGTTGTTTTCTTCATTAGTAAGTCCAACTTGAACATCAAAAACAATTCTAGTTTCTAAAGCATGTTGTATTAAACCAGCATCTGCACTTTTCTTCGGTCGGAATCCAACATAATCAGCTTTTGCTCAAGCATGACTATTCAATCAATCATTAATATTGATTGAATGTTCTGGATCAACCCAATTAGTTGTTGCAAAATTTGTTCAACTAGAGGCTTTTCTATTACCAGTAACTAATGCTGCTTTAGCATACTCAACGTGTGATAAACTTTTAAATCTTCCATTAGATTGTAGTTGTGTATCTTGTGTAAAAGTTCAATTTTTAAGATCGTAAGTAGCGCTACTAGTATTGCTGATCGTTGCTTTGATTGGGTTAGAATCATAAGCACCATTTTTACCAGGAATTGAAATAATAGCAGTTATTGTTTTAGTGATATCGTCAGCTTTTGGTTTCCCATTCATTCCTTTATAACTATCAGTGGCAAGATTATAACCAAAAGTATCAAATTCTGCCGTTGTTGGATCTTTTGGCCACACGCTTTGTGTATCGTTACCAATTCATTTAAATGATTTTCATACTTCTTGATTAACTTGGGCTTGAACTACTAATTGATTAGAAGTAACTAACATTGCCGCCTTTTTAAATTTCTCTCATGGAGTTGTCGGAATATTTTGTGAATATGTTCATTTTTTAAGATCGTAACTATTATTTTGATATTTAATATCAAAATTAATTGGAAACAATAAGTCACCAGACGCTCCAGCAATAACAATGGTTGCACTAATTTCTTGTTTATTTGCAACAACAGTTGGAATACCCCCATTACTAAAAATTGCTTGATCACCAATTTTTCAATGATATTTTGTAATATCCGCAATATCACTCTTTAAATTAGTTGCTGTTTCCGCTAAAGCTTTATTTTTAAATTGATCTCATTTGTTAGGTGCGTTATGTTGTCCACAAGAAATTACGCTTAGTGAACTAAATCCTAGAATAACAAAACTACTACAAAGTGAGACGATTGTTTTCTTGATTTTCATATTTTATTAAGAGCCCCCTGTTTTATTTAATATTGATACTACTATCTTATATATATAATTATAATATATAATAGATTAATATCATTATCAACTATCAAAAAAAACAACCATTTTAATTAATGGTTGTTTTTTTAATTTAGCGATTTCATAATTTAGCACTATCAATAAACTGATATTTAATATTTTCAATGCCGACTTTTTCAAACAAAGTTTTAATTTTAGCAACTTCATCAAGATGATAATAATAATAATTAATTTGTAACTGTTTTTGATGAACTATTAGACTCTTTTTAATCGCATAGAACAACGGTTGATCGTGAGTTGGGTTAAGAGCAAACAAATTAATTTCTATGAGTTGAGCGGCTTGATTAGCAATCGCTGCTAACAAAGGCTGATAATGACTATGGTCATTAACAAGATTAATAACTTGTTGATTTTGATAATCATCATTCTGATTATCAAAATAACCATGGATCATTTGAGTATTGATTTGTGGTTGAGTTCCAATATGATGATTTAAATGACCAAGTACTTCGGGAAAATAATTAAACGTAAAAGTTTGGTCTTGAGCATTAAGAAATTGCTTTTGATAGTTATTTCATTGTCGTTGTAATTTTTTAGGAAAGCTCTCATAGTCTCTTAGTTGATAAAAATGACTATAATAATAAAACTGATAAACAGTATTCATAATTAGAAGAGCGTATTTTACTCAATTGATAATTTTCTCTTTTTGACTTGGATCAATTTTTTGTTCAGTAATAATACTTTTATTATTAAGAGTGATTTTTTGATAATCAAAATTAATAAATTGTTCAGTAATTTTGCTAGTAATTTGATAAGTGAGATTTAATTTTTTATTAGTCACTAAGATGCCAAATTGATTGTTCTTAAATCAATCAATTTGGGGATTAGTAATATTGATCACTTTTCAAACTCATTCTTGATTATTGATTCCCAAAACTTGATTAATGTTTTTTGGTAAAGTTAATTGATCATTACCAAACATCATCTTTTTAACATAAATCATTTTAAAATTATTTTTAAAAAATAAGCGGTGCTGGTTTTTTGAATTATAATAATCATTATTTTGCGATTGATTAATGAAATTATTACGTGATCTTGCTCATTGAATTCCACCATTTCTAGAATATTCTAGAAATGTCTTTTTATTATTATAGTCTTGTTGATATTTTTTGTAATTAAAAAAATTACAAAAAATACCATTACCAATTATATTAATCATCATTTCTCCTTTTTAAAACTTTTATTATTATTTCATTACCAATTATAGCTTATTTCAATAAATAGGATAATTAGTTTTTTACTTATATTATATAATAGCATTTCCTATATCTAATATTATCAATGAAAATATATTAAAATAATTATTTTTTTTAATAGTAATACTTTTATGCTATTATAGATATAATAGTGTGTTTAAAATAACGGATTATAATGATTTTTATTAAAAAATTAAATAGAATAAATTAATTTTTAAGAGGTGAGTTTAAATGAAGATATTAAAAAGTTTAAAGAGAATTTTCTTTTATCCAGCAGTATTGATTGCAAAATGAATTGGTTGAGAGCGAAATCTAGGTGGTAATGGTTAATTATTTATCATCGATACATATAACATTTACATTTAAAAATACTTTGATTACATTCGAAATCAAAGATTGATTCTAATATTATAAATTCTATATTACGATATATTGTCAAATATCAAACTAGTAACTTAGATACTAATATCACTTTTACAACAATAAGGAGTTAAAATGAAATTTTTAAAAAATTTAAAGAAGCTTTTATTTATTGGGGTAATGATTATTCCGGCAGCTACATCAGTTGCTAGTTGTCACAGTAACGACGTCAAAAGTCCCTACACTTGAACCGATATGAAAAAACATTTTGAAAAAAAATTATTTACGGCCCAAGGTATTGAAATAGCTATTTATAGCTGTTCAAAACTGGGGCAACACACTGATGATGCTACTGATCAATATATTGGTAATTTATCAGGCAATGCTGATAAATTAATTTTTATTAAACAACCAAATTTTGATGACAAAAATCAAGAAATTAGTTTTTCTGTTATCAATCCCGTGAACAATGATTTGTCTCCTTCAAAAACAATCATAGGAGCCAGAGTATCGATTAAAGCAAATAATTCAGATTATCTTAATTATGGAAATTATCAATGATACTTAACTAAAGAAACTTTTGAAGATAATGCCCAATTATTTAAACTATATGCCAAAGAAGAACATCGCTCAATAATTTTTAATAGTGCTTTTAGTCAAATAACAAATAGCAATAACGCTTTTTCGGGATTAGATATTACCTATAATAATACTTATTTAATTAAAGAAGACTTCAATGTTAAAAAAAACACAATAAGTAAAACTTATGGTTTTTTTAACTTGAAAAAAGAAGTTACTTTTAGTGCTACTTGAGATCCTAATGCTAAAAGCATCGTTCCAAATTGAAAGGCTGACTTACCAATTGATTGAAACTTTAGCAATAATAGCGAAGCTCAATTCTATAATAGACTTTTACATATTGATATTAATACTATATTTCATCCTCATGGTTCAAAGAAGATTAAAATACCAGAAAGCAACTTCCCTTCACCACCTCAAAAATATTCTATTAATGATAATTCAAAATTAATTCTTTTAAACTCGCCAGATTCATCAATCATATCTAAACTATTGTGAAAATCATATTATTTTAGAGCTTTTTATAACCCACCTTTCAATTCTAACATTGATAAATATGCAAGTATATCCTCAACATATCATTTCGCAATTTATGATCCAACAGATCCCACTAACACTAAAACCTCATTTTGATTTAATTTGTTATTAGACCTTCCTTTAAAGAATCAAAATTATAATAATAATATGTGATCCACAAGTGCTTGATTTGATTTTGATTATAATAAATATCTTAAAAATATTAATAGTTTTAAGAATAATTGAAATAAAGAGAGTCAGGAAAATCATATTTCATGATTTATCAATAATACCGAAACATTCAAACCCGATGGAATTCCTTGATGATTTTCTGAACCAGAAGTTTATCTTAATGTTAAAAAAACAGATGAGATAGTTTTTGCTAAATTAACACCTAAAAAATTTCCTATTCCAGATTCGTTACGATCAATAGTAGTAACAGATAAAACAATAGGTTATAAAATAACTTTTTTTAACCTTTGGAATGCAGCAAGAGGATATTGATATTATTATCATTGTGTAAGATTGTAATTATTTATTAAGATTACTCTACTATTAGTTTAAATCTTAATTTATAACAAAACTCAAATTAGAAAACCAAAAATGGTTTTCTAATTTGAGTTTTTTTATGATTAAGATTTCGCTATAATCATAATATCAAAATATGTAATAACAAATTTAAATAATACAATCTATCACAAGTTGTATTTGATCGATTAGGTATATCTAAAAATTATGATATAATTTTTAGAAAGTCTTATATAATAATTAGCAATTTATGAAAATATAAAATAGATAAGGAAGCCATTTATGAAAATTACTAAACTGTTTAAATTATCACTAATAACTACGATGATCATTTCGCTAGGATCAACGATTAGTGTTTTTAAACATAGTTCACAATCACAACTAACTAATTTAGTTTCTGATGTAAGTAAACCACGATACTCAAAAACTATACTAGGGGCTAGTTCGATTACATATTCTCAATATCTAAAAGATATTGAGAATACTAAATCACTTCAAGGACAAGCAATTCCTTATAATATGAGTTCTTATTTAGGGAGACCAATAGACTTATCACTAGATAAAACTCTTCATCGTTTTCCATTTATAAATTCGATCAAGAGTGCTAAAATTGACATTGACAAAATAACAACAACGTCTGGCTTTTCAATCATAGATAGAAAAGCACTATATTCATATTTAGGAATTTCTTACGATCATCGTTTCATGGCTCCAGAAGTTATGCGTTATTCTAATGATTCTGAGTTTATGTATCATCTCAGAAATACTAATAATAGTATTACAATTCCATTACACGTTAGTGATACAAGCACTAAATTTAGTCTTAATTGAGCACCCGGTAGTCTAAAAATAGATGATTGAATTGCTAAAAATATAATGGAAAAAGCTAAAATAACTCACGATTGATCGATATTTCAGACAGATTTTTCTAATAGTTTTTTAACGTCAATTAATGAAAATAGATCAATCATTACTAATTTAACAATCACATCTAACAATCCATTATTAATGAATCAAATTAAAAGTAAATGTGATCATCATCAAGTTAGTGACTTATTTGATTTTATTGAAAAACATCCTCAAGATATTTCATTAAAATCACAAATATTAACCCATGCTGGGTTTGTGACATCTAAATTCATTCCCCCAACACAACAATTACAAGCGAGCAATATTAACGACTATATGGGTCGCTTAGAAACAAAAGCGACCCAATACATTAATAACTTTCATACTGACGATAACGGAAACATTAACCGACTATTAGAATGAAGTCCCCAAGGACTAACAGCTGGCAATGCAACTAAATATTCAACTATCGATAAATCGATGAGTTGAAAAGATATTTATAGCGATATGATGAATCATATTGAAACATTAAATCAATATTACGATAAATGTGTTGAAGCAGACCGTGATTATAAAATATTAACAGAGACTAGTTCATTAATTCCTGATGGAATTAATGAAAATAATGATAGTCTGTTAAATAAACTAAAACAAAATAGTGATTCATGACCAACTAACAATAGTTTTAAAGATATGATATTACTATTAATTACTGATCATCAATATCAAGATGTCATTACTAAAATGGCTACAAGTTTTAAAAATTTTATCAATGATCCTGTTTTCCAAATAGCAGATTGAATTTTTAATTCAAAATTTAGTTTTGGAACTAATGATTATGCTAATGAAATCTATCTAGTATCAATTAAAAAAATGACAACAGTAACAAATCCTCATAGCTATATTATAAGCGCTGAGGAACATATTGGTTCTCAGCTAAGTAATTGATCATTAGTAACGATGATTGTATCACCAAAAGATTTTCATCTTTTAAGCTCTAAATACGAGCTTAAAACTAATTTATCAACTAAACTATTCACGCCTGATATGGTGACGATACAGAGCACTATAATGCATAAGACGCTCATCTTTAGCATCGCTAAAGATGCCTTAGTAAAAGTTGGCACAACTTATCAAATTGAAGCTCAATCATTAGCACCTAATAATGATCACTTGAAAATCCAAACATACATCTTAAACGATCCTAACTGTTATCATTTTTATGGTAGTTAAAACTAAAAGAAAGAGTGGACAATATAATGAAAACTATCATTAAAAAAATTTCAGCAATATCACTAGTATCATTATTAATGTTTATGACTAGTTTTTACTCAATTTCATGTGGTAATAATCACCTAACAAAAGATCCTCATCTTTTGTTAGGTAACTATATGTTAAACAAAATCAAAACAACACCAATTAATGACTATCCAATCGTTACATTTGATAACCGTTATCTCAAAACAAAAATTAATTTTACTGATTTATTTTGAAATCCCACCATTAATAAAACAACAGCTTCAACTAAAACATCAAATCAAGATACTTTATCAAATGAATATCAAATAATTCCAATGAGCCAACTAATTCCATCAACTAAATTAGCTAGTGTATCAAAAACATTAATTGAATATGCACCTTATAACAATTCTAGAACAACAGATTTCAATCCTGATAATTATTACTTTACTATTGGTTTATCTTATAACTTAAGTTATGCAATGACTTTTAAAAATGATAATAGTTCTAGTAGTGCTACATTTAGTGATAATCTATTGCTTCCGTTAGATAATACTAAATTTAAAGTATCTATGTATAGTGCGTTATCTATCAATAACGCACTACCTAGTGATACCGAAACATCTAATGATCGATCAAACTTTAATGTCCTAATGTATTGAATTGGTGATTATAAAAAATGAGATGGTATTGGTAATCAAAGTTTTATCAAAAATCAATCAATCAATAATTTACCAATTAATAATATTGGTGATGAACACCATCGTTATAGTGCTGTTTCCAATTTAAACACAGCTTCAATTAATTTATCAGCCCATATTTATGGTGCCATTGACAACGTTGTTATCAATGGCAGTGATAGTGGATCACAACAATATTCAATCGGTTTCGACAAAATAAAAATGACAATAAATTATTTTTATTTTACCTGACATCATGTTTAGGAATTACTGATAAATATAAAATAATGCTATAATATAAGGATATTTATTAAAGCAACAATTACTTGATTGAAAAATTCAATCAAGTAATAGCAAAAAAGATAAAAATATTGAAAATAGGAACAAAAAATAGATTCCCAAATAAAAATTAAAGTTAAAAACAAAATTAATTAATAGCTATGCTATCAAATTAGGAAAAGAGAACTTTAATGTCAAATTTCCAAAAAAGCAATCAGCAATTAAAAAATAATCAAGTTAAAGCTACGTCAAAAAGATCGAGAAATTTTCAAGAGTTCAAAAATATAAAAGCTAGTGATTTAGAAATGATATCATCATTAATTGATAACAGCATCGCTAGTTATCAAGGATCAT
The DNA here is from genome assembly GCA_965237585.1 of Mycoplasmatales bacterium. Lineage (GTDB taxonomy): Bacteria > Bacillota_I > Bacilli_A > Mycoplasmatales > JABABV01 > JABABV01. The sequence continues at coordinate 837,603 of OZ250146.1, forward strand.
CATCAAGAAATGTTGATTTTAAAAAACTCAACATTACGATAATCGTTAATAAGATCACTAAAAATAATCGTTCATTAACGATTATTGATAATGCTGTTGGAATGGATACTAAGACACTCAACAGCATCATAAACATAGAACAGCAACAAACTAAAAAAGATCATCAATTTGAAGTTGATTTAAAACATTTTGCTTTTTTCTTTGGTGATGCTATAGATATCATTACGAAAAAAGCAAAAGTAAAAAAATACAATTATGTTAAAATCGATTTAAAAAAATTAGCAGAAAATAATGATGAAACAACAATCTATCAAATTAAACATAATAATGATCTAGAAGTAAAAGATAATCTTGAAATTTTTCAAGATTATAATTATTCTGGAACAGCTTTCAAAATATCATATTTACATAAAGGAAAATTAAGTAAACATACATTAATGAACAAGATGCCTGAGTTTCTAAATAAAAAATATATTAAATATTTAGAAAAAGGAATGAGAATAAACATTATCTATAAAGAAAAAGATCAAATTAAACAATTGATCAAAATTACACCAACTCATATGCATGTCTCAAGTGATGGTCAAGAGAGTAGCTTTGTAATTAAATCTTTTGGTTATAAGTTATATAAAGGTTGATGAATGTGATGATGAGCATTTTAATCTAAAACCAAAACTTAATAATTACTAGATTTATAAAGCATCTAAGGAATTTTTATAAATGATAAAGGGATGGCGTTACTTACTATGAATGGTAAACGTAAAGGAGTCATCAATCCATCACTTTTAACAAATTATATAATTAATGATGCAATTAGTTATTTTGAAATTGCGATCAAAATAAACCCCAGAAGCAGTATTGCTTTTAGCAATTTAGGATATTGCTTAACTTGAATCGGGATTAATAGCAAAAACCCGATTGAAAAGTTAGAAAAATTCAATCAAGCAATAGCAAAAAAAACAAGAATATTGGAAACCGAAAGAAGAAGCCTCATTCCAAATAAAAAACTTATTAAAAAAAGCCAACTATCAATACAATCGTTGACAGATATGATGGATAATCAATTCTCATTATCGAACTAATGAACAAAATAAAATTAAGGTGAAAAAATAGAATTAATAATCAAGAAAAAAGATAAACTAATTTATCAGCCCATATTTATGGTGCCATTGACAACGTCGTTATCAATGGCAGTGATAGTGGCTCACAACAATATTCAATCAGTTTCAACAAAATAAAAATGACAATAAATTATTTTTATTTTACCTGACACCATGTTTAGAATATTTTTATAATTAATCATATGATCGGGTTAATTAATTAAAAAACAATCTAATAATATTAGATTGTTTTTTTTATTTAAATATTTAGTTAAAAATACAGATATTTATAAATGTGGTATAATTTTATTTAAATACTATGCTTTATTATAGTAAAAAGTGAAAAAACAAGTGAAAAAATTAGAAAAGAGAACTTAAATGACAAATGAACAAATTATTAATCAAGAATCAAAAATGAATATAAGACAAAAGATGTTTAAAACGACTCATGATTTTTATGCATATAGGAATATAACCTCAAGTGATTTAGCTATGCTATCTGAATTAATTGATAATAGTATTTCTAGTTATAAATCAAAATCAGAAAATAATGGCGATGTTAAAAATCTTAAAATCACAATAACAATCCACACTGCTAAAAATAGAACTAACTCATGATTAGAAATTTGGGATAATGCGTCTGGAATGGACGGAAATACACTCGATGCCTCGATAAAACCAGGACATCAGAATCAAAGAAAACAAGATAGTCCAATAAATGTTTATGGATTAGGGTTAAAACAATCTTCTTTTTTTCTAGGTAATTGTTTAAGCATTATGACTAAAGAATCAAAAAAAGAATTTTACAATTCTGTAAAAATAGATTTAAAAGAATTAGATAAAAATAATAACTCTGAAATTGATTACGAAGTAAATAATAATAATAGTATAACGTCAGATGACGCTCCTGAACAATTCAAGAATTTTAATTGTTCAGGAACTATTATTCGTATATCAGATATAAATAAAAGTAGATTAACCAAAAGCACAATAACGTCTGACATCCCTAATCTTTTAAGTATAAAATATATAAAATATTTAGAATCAGGAATGAAAATAAAAATAATTTATAAAGATAAAAATAAAGAAATTTATAATGAAGACATCTCTAATAAAGAAATCAAGTTAGTTGAAAATTTTTCTACATGATACACTCACCATATGAAAAATAACGCTAACAGAAACCCGAAATACGGAAATACAAAAGAAGAAGTAATGAATAAATTAATATCCATAATAAAAAAAGCAAAAATTTTAAATAAAAATTCCGAAGACAAAGAGAATTATAATTATGATTTTATAAATAAACTTAAAGATGAAAAAGATTTAATTTTTGATTGTGAAGCTGTTTATACGGATTCTGAAACTTTAAAAAAATATACTATTAAAGGTAAAATTGGCATATTAAAAAAATATAAAAACAATGATAATAAAATAAGAACTGGATGAAGCCAATATAATGGATTAACAATTTATCAAGAAAATAGAGCAATCAACTTTCCTGTTAATGCAAAACATAATAAATCTCCATCTGTCCCAATACAAGAATTTAAAAGTAATACAGGTTCCGTTGATAATCATTTAGTTAGACTTTTTGGGCATATTAATATCGATGGATGATGTTTATTAGATCAAGAAAATGATATTATAAAACTTAATAGCAATAAACTTGGTTTTGAGTTTTGTGAGCTTAAATCAAAAAAAAATTTTGATGATATGATAACTATTTTTAAAAGTAAATATTCAAAAATAATCAAAATATTACATGATTTTCAAAATAGTTCTATTTTAAAAACAGGAAATATAAATAGTGATAATGATAAAGATAATAAAAAACTTTCAAATAGCATTAAACAAAGTACTAACTTTACGAATTTAACAATTAAAAACACTGGCGAAATATCTTTTGACATTGATATTAAAAATTTACAACAAAAACTTGAATTTAAAATTATACTTTGTCAAGACTTGGAACCAAGTAAAACTATTGATACAAAATTAGAATCAAAAGAAGATAGAATTTTATTAACAATAGAGTTAAATATTAATCATAATTTTTGACAACCTTATATGGGACAAACCACATCATATACAAATAACTTTAGAATTTTACTATATAAAACAGCCGCACTTTTAGGTTTATCTATACGCATATTTGACATAATGTCTCTCAGACCAAAAACAGATGAAAATAACTTTGATGACAAAATAGATATATTTAAAGAAGGGTACTTTAAAGATAAAAATTACACAGAAATAATAAACGAAATTTCTAATAATATTAATCTTAAAAGTAATTAATTATGATTATAAATAAGTTAACGTTTTCACTAGACGATAATAAGATAAAAAATAATAAAAATATTTATTATGATTTTTTTATTAATTATTTACGTAAAAAAAACCAAAGCATTAACTTAGAACACATATCAAAAAATGTAGAGTTAATTAAAAAAAATATATTAAAATATAAAAAAATATTATGTTGGGGCGATGTTCAAAGTGGGAAAACTAATAATTATATTGCGACAGCTCTTTCTTTTTTAGATGATAATCACGATATCGTAATTTTCATAAACGGACATATTACAAAACTATACAATCAAACAGAAAACAGAATTAAAGATATTAAATTATCTGAAATAGGTATTACAATATTAAATAAAAAAAATTTACATTTTTTAAATGAGTTCGACTTTCAGCACGGAGATAAAGTAATAATCAATATACCTAAATTTCACAATTCCTTACAAGAAATAATAAATTTATTAAATTTGCAAAATTTATCAGATTATAAAATTGCAATTTTTGATGATGAATCAGATTTTGCTTCTATCAACACTAAAAAAGATTTGAGTAAAATATATAAACAAATTTCAGAAATTAAAGAATTAAAAACAGATAATATTGATTTGATACAAATAACAGCAACCCCCTATGCACATATGATGTCATCTCAATCTCCAACAACCAACCCAGATATCGTTATAAAATTAAATAAATCACAAGATTATACTGGTATAAACTATTTTATGTATAATAACATTTACAAACAAATAAAAAATAACGAATTAGAAGATCAGGAAAAACTGTTAACTAAAGTTTTGAAATCATATTTTATATCAACATTATTTTCAAAAGTTATTTCGCAAAAGAAAAACAATACTTTTGAATGTGTAATCAATATAGACACTCAAAAACAATCGCATACTAATTTAAAAAGAAAAGTAAAAAATATATTTAATGTATTTGAAAAAGCAGTAAGCGATGTGCGAGCTTTCAAAGAATATTTTAAAGAAGAATTAACGCCTTATTATAAAATATATAAATCAGATAATGATGATTGTTGTAAAATACTTGAAAAAGAAATTAAAAATACAGCTAAAAAAATCATAAATAAAAATGAAATCAATATATGTATACTAAACGGCAATGCGGAAAACAAAAATTATAATCCCCAAAAAGGATTAAATATTATAATAGGTGGGCATATACTATCTAGAGGACTAACGTTTGAATATTTGTTAACAAGTATTATGTTAAATGTGCCAAAATCAAAAATTTCAGCAGATACATTATTACAAAGATCTAGATGATTTGGATATAGAAAAAACAAAGCTAACTGAACTAATTTTATGCAAATATTTATTTTAGAAAAAGCTTACAAAGCATACGAAGAAATCATAGAATTAAATTCATGATTAGACAACGAATTCAAAAATAATGTTTTAGAAAATTCCATTCAATTTTCTAAAAAATTAAAAGAGCAAAGCAAAGAATATGAATGCATAAAATTAACTTCAGATGTAAAATCGAGGTAATATCTATGAGTGAAAAAATTATAAATTGCATTGAAAAAAATATAATAAAAAATTATAATAATCAATTATTTTTAGTAGAAAATGATAAAAGGTATTTTTTGGTGTTTAACTCTAAACTAACAGCAAAAAAAATAAAACATAATTTTCAGAAGTGAATCTATTATGGTTGTAAAAAAACAATAATTAATGATAGTGAAGAATATTTTTGTGAAGTTTTAGAATTCAAAACAACAATATTAATAGAAAGTGATTTTTTAAATATATTTAATATTATAGTATCGTTATTAAATAAAGAAGAAAACATTTTACTGATAGATATTCTAGATATTGTTAATGATTATTTTGATAAAATTAACAATGCCAATTATAGTAAATATGAAATTCAAGGTAAATTTGCCGAAATATTATTTATTAAATATTTTCAAAGTGATCATAGTATTGATTTTATTGATTCTTTTCAAAGCGGAGATTATAATATGTTTGATTTTTATGTTGATGGAAAATATTATATTGAAATCAAATCAGCATTAAGAAGCTATAAAAATTATAAAATTACACATAAACAAATAACTACTAACAATAAAAATAGTTTTTTAGTAACTATTAATTTAAATATTGATGATAATGGTATTAATATATTGGAATTAATCAGTAAGTTAGATTATAATTCGTATACTGGTTCTAAAAGAATGGAAACTATATCTAATAAATTAAAAAGTAATAAATGAGCATCAGAGTTAAAATTTGATATTAATAATTTTGAAATTAATTTTTATGAAATGAAAGATGTCCCGCGATTGTTGGTTAATAATAATGATATTAAAAATATAACAGATATCAAGTACACCGTTTTGTTAAACAATATTCCTTCAATTACTAAAGATGTGTTTTTAAATAAATTAAATATAAAAAAAATTTAAAACTAGTTAGATAATAAAAAAATAAAATTATACTAATTTTATTTTTTTTATTATAGATTCTACTCTATATCTTATATCTGATAATGTGATTAAAGTTATTGTAGGAAAATGTTTTTTTATAAATGATATTGTATATTGTTCTGTTTTATCAAGAGTTTTGTTTGTTCTGTTTTTTATATTTTGATTTAAAATTAATATTCCTGTATTATGTCACTCAATATTATTTTTATCATTATTTGTGTTCAATGCATTTACATAATGCAATACTTGAATCATTGATTCAAATGCCTTTTTATTTATAGATTTAATATTATTTCTGTTATTTCTGCTCCCCAACAACGCTATATCCGATCTTTTCAACTCAATAACAACTCTATTTTTTATATTAGTATTTTCACATAAAATATCAATTCTATTAGTCTTGTCTGTTACATTAGTCTGAATAACGAATTCAGATGTGATTGTAGAAGTCGCATCAATTGCTGGATGCCCTAAAATAATAAACAGTATATCTTTATATTTCATAAATAATGTTTGAGTTTTTGATTCTAAAGATTCAGGTTCCATACATGGTATTAATTCTTTTAAAAACCCTTCTAATCTCACAACTAAAGAATTGTTTAATATATATTCTGAATATTTATGTAAGTTGAGATCTCTTAGTAACAACTCAACTGTTTTTTTATTTATTGTATTAGATAGTGTATAAAAAGCATTTTTATTATTTATATTAATTTTAATTCCATTTAAGATAGCTGATCATGTTAACAATTTATTATTGCTTTCAAAATTTTTCTTTATATGTTTTTTTAATTCAAATTCAACATTAAGCAATATATGAGATATAGTGGGCATAATAAGTTTAATATCTCTTTGTGTAAACTTAGTATGTGCAAACTTAATATATTTTTTTTTAATTATATCTTTAGTGTTTTTATCTAGTTTGTGAATTTCTTCTATATTAGCATAACTTTTTTCTATGTTTTTACATAAACGGTATTTAATGGATATTCCATATACATAGTTTCGTTTTGGTGATGATATTTCTATGTAGCCAGTCTCTTGTTTGTAAATGGCTATGACTGATTTGTCGTTATTTGATAATGATTTAATTTTATGAAAAGTAATATTATTATCAGTTTTATAGTTATAATTTAATATTTTTGACATAGTACCCCACATTTATTTTTGCATTTAACTACTATTTTTAACAAATATAATTATACATACATTTAACGATTTTATTTTTATATTTTAAACTTACATATATAATTAATATTTTTTTATGTTCTTATATAAATTAATAAATAAAGTTATTTATTTCATAAAGTTCAGATTATTTATAGATAATGTTTGCTTATTGGTTTAATTATGAGCTAATGTATTTTATAATAATCTTACATTTCATATATTCTGATCAAACCATAGCACATATAAATTTAAAATATACATTAATAAAAGATTGATTAAAAAAATAACTTTATTAATACATAGTTTTTTATTAATCTATTATGTATTAATTTGGGAATAACTTAATTTAAGTAAAATGTGTTATGATATAGAACATTCAAATAACATAAAAGATATCATAAAAATAACACAAAAGGAGGTTTTACAATGATTACAAGATCAATCATTCTTTTAGTTAGGTTATCAAAACTATCTATTGCCGCAACAGCAATATTAGTTCGAAAAATAATAGGTAAAAAAGAACACAAAGAAATCAATAAACACAATCAATAAATTATATCGTATAATATAGTCATAAATATCAATATATATTTGAAATAAAACCTATTATATATATAGTGGTGTTATTTTACAGCGAAAGTTGCCTTTAAATAACTCAACAGATAAAAGGCGAAATGATATGATTGGGCAAGATTGATATTACTTTCAATTAGATTAAGAAACTAGTTAATTTTAATTATTAAATTTTAAAATAGAAAATAATTAAAACAAGCTAATGAAAATCAATAGAGTTAATGGGCGATTATAACTTTATTTGATTTAACTAATAGTAATCTGCGATACGAGAGCAATATTAATTGAGATTATTCTATAGTTTTGTGGTATAATAATGGAACGACTTATTCTGCGAAATGTAAGGTTGCTGATACGCCAGTATTAGTTGTCTATGGTTATCAGGTAATTTACATGGAGAAGGTCTAAGATAAATTAGACAAAGGAGAACAACTATGACACAACAAGTCTTATCAATTAAACTTAAATCTTATGATGTACCAGCATTAGATCTAGCATCTAAAAAGATTATTGAATTAGCTAAAAAAACTGGAGCAAGTATTAGTGGACCAATTCCATTACCAGTAAAACGCGAAGTTTATACAATCTTACGTTCTGTTCACGTTAATAAAACATCACGTGAACAATTCGAAACACGTACACATAAAAGATTAATTAAAATAACAAATCCTAGTGCTTCTACTATGGATTCATTACAACGTATTGATTTACCAAGTAATGTCGATATTGAAATCAAACTATAAATTAAGTAAAAATTTATATTTTTTACTTTCTTAAGGAGGAAATTATGAAAGGAATCTTAGGTCGAAAAGTTGGCATGACGCAAATTTTTATACAAGATGGAAAAGCGATTCCAGCAACTGTTATTGAAGTTTTACCAAACAAGGTATTACAAATTAAAACAGTTGAAAAAGATGGATATAACGCGATTCAATTAGGTGTAGAAGATCAAAAAGTTAGCCGTGTTAACAAACCTGATATGGGACGCTTCCAGAAAGCGGCTTCAAACCCTAAGCGCTTCGTCAAAGAAATTCGTAATTTTGATAGCGCAGATATAAAAGAAAATCAAGAATTAAAGGCTGATATTTTTAGTGCAGGAGAACTAGTTGATGTAACTGGTATTTCTAAAGGTAAAGGTTTCAGTGGCGCTATAAAACGTCATAATTATTCAATTGGACCCAAAGCACATGGTTCCGGATACCACCGTGGTATCGGTTCTATGGGAGCGATTATCAACCGTATATTTAAAGGTAAAGGAATGGCTGGACAAATGGGTAATGCCCAAGTAACAGTTCAAAACCTTGAAGTAATTAAAGTTGATGTAGCAAACAATGCTATTATCGTTAAAGGTTCAATACCAGGTCCGAAAAAAAGTTTTGTGATGATTAAGAATACTAAGAAAAACAATAAAGTGAAAACTTTAGAAAAACGCGAAATTGTAAATTATGCTAAAAAACCAAACACTAATAGTACTGAAAGCGCAGCTTAAGTAAGCTATTTAAGGAGTTAATATGAAAATTCAAGTATTAGATGCTCAAGGCAAAAAAACTACAGATTTAGAAATTAACGATAGTGTATTTGGGATTAAACCTAACAAACAAGCAATGTTTGATAGCGTTATAGCATACAATTCAAGTTTAAGACAAGGAACTCACAAAACAAAAACCCGCGCAGAAGTATCTGGTGGGGGACGTAAACCTTGACGTCAAAAAGGTACTGGGCGTGCCCGTGCCGGTTCTAACCGTTCACCTATTTGAGTAGGCGGAGGAGTTACTTTCGGACCAAAGCCGGATCGTAATTATACAAAACACGTTAATAAGAAAGTTCGTAAATTAGCACTACGCTCAGCACTATCAGTGCGAGCACAAGCTAACCAATTATTTGTGTTAGATAATGTTAAGTTCGAAAAACCATCAACTAAAGCATTCATTACGTTATTAACAGGTTTAGAATTAAATAATAAAAAAACACTTTTAATTACTGAAACTAAAAACGTAAACGCAATGAAATCAGGAGCTAACATTCAAAGAATCGCAGTTCTAGATTGTAACCATGTTAACGTTAGTCATATTTTAAATTACCCAAACATTATTATTACTGTAGCAGCTATAAAACGTTTCGGGGAGGCGCTTAAATAATGAATATCAACGATATTATTAAACGTCCTATTTTAACTGAAAAATCATATGCTAATATGGCAAACAATGTTTATACATTTGAAGTAGATCGACGTGCAACAAGAATGCAAGTTAAACAAACACTAGAACATATTTTTAAAGTTGAAATTGTTAAAGTTAATATTCTTAACAACAAACCCAAAACTAAACGTGTTGGTAAGTTTGTTGGTAAGACTCGTAATATTAAAAGAGCAATTGTTACTTTAAAAGCGGGATCAAAAATTAATTTATTTCCCGAAGAAGAAACTAAATAACAAGGAGGTATAGTAATGGCTATTCGTAAACTAAAACCGAATACTAACGCTCAGCGTGGAATGTCGGTTATTGATTATAAAAAAGTGTTAAGTACAGGGAACAATCCTGAAAAATCACTAACAGCTAAATTAGTCAAAAAAGGCGGCCGTAATGCGCATGGTAAAATTACCACTCGCCATAAAGGCGGAGGGCACAAGCGTAAATACCGTATTATTGACTTCAAACGTAATAAAGATGATATCAAAGCAAGAGTAGCAACGATTGAGTATGATCCCAATCGTTCTGCTAATATCGCTTTGTTAAATTATCAAGATGGTGAAAAACGCTACATTATAGCTCCCAAAGGGCTAAAAGTTGGCGACTACATTGTTTCTGGTAATGAAGTTGATATTAAATTAGGTAATGCATTACCGTTACATAACATTCCTGAAGGTTCATTTATTCATAATATTGAAATGCGTCCTGGAGCCGGAGCTCAAATAGCTCGTTCAGCTGGAGCACGTTCTCAATTATTAGGTAAAGATGACGATGGAAAATACGTAACTATCAAAATGACATCAGGAGAAGTGCGTCGTATTTTAAGTAATTGTCGTGCGACTATTGGTCAAATTGGTAATGATGATTGAAACTTAGTAAACTTTGGAAAAGCGGGACGTAATCGTCACCGTGGGATCCGTCCAACTGTGCGTGGTTCAGTAATGAACCCCAACGATCATCCACATGGTGGGGGTGAGGGACGTACTGGTATCGGTCGTCCAGCACCATTAACACCGTGAGGTAAAAAAGCACTTGGTGTAAAAACACGTAATAAGAAAAAACATTCTTCAAAACTGATCGTTCGAAGAATTAATGATCGCTAGGAGGGCATTATGGCAAGATCAATTAGTAAAGGTCCTTTTGCTGACGAGCACTTAATGAAAAAAGTCGAAGTTGCAAAAGATAACAAGAAAAAAGGCATTATCAAAACTTGATCACGTCGTTCAACAATTTTTCCTCAATTCGTAGGTTTAACGTTTGGGGTACATAACGGAAAAGAACATATCTCAGTTTATGTAACTGAAGATATGGTCGGGCACAAATTAGGTGAGTTTGCACCAACGCGTCGTTTTAGCGGCCATGGCTCAGACAAGAAAAGTAAGTAGGGAGTAATATGAAAAAAAGTAATATGAAACTGGCTACTGCCGAAATTAAAACAATCCGAGTTGCCCCTCGAAAAGTCCGCCTAGTTGTTGACCTAATTCGTAATCAAAATATTGCCACAGCAATTGATATATTAAAAAACAAAAACAAAAAAGCGACACCAATTATTGCTAAATTATTAAATTCAGCAATTGCCAATGCCACTAATAATGATGGTATGGATATCGAAAAATTATATGTTTACGATATCCAAGTAAACGAGGGACCAACGATGAAACGTTTCCGTCCTCGTGCTCATGGGCGTGCTTTTGAAATTCTTAAAAGAACTTCACATATAAAAATCGCATTAGCAGAAAAAGGAGGTAATTAATATGGGACAAAAAGTTAATCCACATGGGTTGCGTATTGGAATCAATAAAGATTGAGATTCAAAATGATTTGCATCTAAAAAAGATTTCGCACGTAATTTACATATTGATATTAAAATCCGTGAATATATTATTAATACATATTCACGCGCATTATTAATTGATCGTGTTTTAATTGAACGTTTAAAAGATAATCTTAAACTTTACATTTATACAGCAAAACCAGCTGCTTTAATTGGACCACAAGGTGCAAATAGTAAAAAGCTGATTGTTGAATTACAAAAAGTTTTACAAGATCGTCACGCGAAAATCACAATTGATGCTCGCGAAATTAAAAAACCTGAATTAAATGCCCAATTAATTGCTAACGATATCGCGATTCAATTAGAGAATCGTGCTTCATTCCGAATTACTCAAAAATTAGCAATTCGTAAAGCAATGCGTGCCGGAGCTAAAGGAATTAAAACATTAATTTCTGGACGCTTAGGTGGAGCAGAAATGGCTCGTTCTGAAGGTTATTCAGAAGGAACAGTGCCATTACATACATTAAGACAAAACATTCACTATGCGACAGCAAATGCTCATACAACGTATGGAATTGTTGGAATCAAAGTGTGATTATCGGAAGGCGAAATCTTGAATAAAGATCGTGTTTTTGGAGGTAGTAAATAATGTTAATGCCAAAAAAAACCAAATATCGTCGTCCTCACCGTGTTAGTTATGAAGGTAAAGCCAAAGGTGGAACTTTAATATCTCATGGAGAATATGGATTACAAGCTCAAGAAGGAGCTTGAATCACAGCTCGTCAAATCGAGTCAGCTCGTATTGCGATGACACGTTATATGAAACGTGGTGGAAAAGTTTGAATTAAAATTTTCCCACATCTAGCAAAAACTAAGAAACCATTAGAAGTTCGTATGGGTTCTGGTAAAGGGGCACCCGAAGAATGAGTAGCAGTTGTAAAAGACAAAGTTATTTTATTTGAAATAGCAGAAATTAGTGAAGAAGTAGCGCGTGAAGCGTTACGTCTAGCACAACATAAACTACCAATTAAAACTAAATTTGTTAAGAAAGGTGAGGAAGAATAATTATGGCAACAATGAAAGATCTACGTACTAAGTCTAATTCAGAATTAGCAAAAATGGTTAATGATTTAAAAGCGGAATTATTTACCTTACGTTTCCAGTCAGCAACTGGTCAATTAGAAAAACCGCATCGTATGAAGTTAATTCGTAAAGAAATAGCACGTGCGAAAACAATTATCAATGATAAACAAAACATCAAAGCAAATAAGGAGGCTAAATAATGACACGTAATTCGCGTCGTACTCTAACTGGTAATGTAGTATCAAACAAAAATGATAAAACAATTACAGTATTAGTAGAGACTTACAAAAACCACCCTCTTTATAAAAAACGATTAAAACAATCTAAGAAATTTACAGCACATGATGAAAACAATGAAGCTAATGTTGGGGATCGCGTTAAAATCGCTGAAACACGACCATTATCGGCTACTAAACGTTTCCGTTTACTAGAAATTGTTAAAAAAACTGAGGAAGTGGTGAAATAATGCTTCAAACAGAATCAAGACTAAGAGTCGCTGACAATAGTGGCGCTCAAGAAGTTTTAGTTATCCATAACTTAGGTGGGTCAGTTAAGAAATTTTCTAACATCACTGATGTAGTTGTAGTTACCGTTAAAAAGGCCCTAGCTAACAGTAATGTTAAAAAAGGTCAAATATTTAAAGGTGTTATCGTACGTACGAAAAAAGGGATCAATCGTCAAGATGGTACTTACATTCGTTTCGATGATAACGCACTAGTGTTAATTAAAGAAGATAAAAACCCAGTTGGAACACGTATTTTTGGGCCCGTAGCTCGTGAATTACGTGACGCTGGTTACAATAAAATTGTTTCATTAGCACCAGAAGTTTTATAAGGAGGAAATTATGAAAATCAAAAAAAACGATAAAGTTAAAGTAATTTCCGGTAAAGACAAAGGTAAAACAGGTGTCGTTTTACGAGTAGATCGTAAAACTGAACGTGTCCTTGTTGAGGGAATTAGCATCATTAAAAAACATTTAAAACCAACGCAATCAAATCCTGAAGGTGGCATCGTTAAAAAACCGGCGCCGATTCATGTTTCAAACGTTGCTTTAGTAATTGGTAATAAGAAGTCAGAATCAATCACCAAGGTTGGTTATAAAATTGTAGATAATAAAAAAGTTCGTTATGCTAAAAAAACTAATGAAGTTTTAAAGTAGGGAGATTTATTTTATGGCAAACATTCGTTTAAAAGAAAAATTTAACAGTGAAGTAAAACCAGCATTACAAACAAAATTTAGCTACAAGTCTTCAATGCAAGTACCAAAAATTACTAAAATTATTATTAACGTTGGTGTTGGACGCGCTGCATCTAATAAAAAATTATTAGATGACGCAATCGCTGAATTAACAGCTATTACGGGACAAAAACCGTTAGTTACTAAAGCGAAAAAATCAATCGCAACATTCAAATTACGTGCCGGTCAACCGATTGGTGCTAAAGTCACTTTACGTGGGAATCGTATGTATGATTTCTTCGATAAGTTAATTACTATTGTAATTCCACGAATCCGTGATTTCCGTGGACTAAGTACGAAATCATTCGATGGTCAAGGAAACTATACTTTTGGGATTAAAGAACAAATCATCTTCCCAGAGATTGACTATGATAAAGTTAAAAATTTACGCGGGATGGACATCACAATCGTAACAAGCGCAGATTCAACTAAAGAATCGCGTGAACTGTTAACTTTAATGGGATTCCCATTCAAGAAATAAGGAGAAAAATTTATGGCTAGAAAAGCAATTATAAATAAACAAAAAAAGACTCCTAAGTTCTCAACCCGTGCTTATACTCGTTGTGAACGATGTGGACGTCCTCACTCAGTAATTCGTAAATTTAAATTATGCCGTGTTTGTTTTCGACACTTAGCATATAAAGGGCAAATACCCGGAGTTAAAAAATCTTCATGATAATACCGAAGGAGGCAATATTATGGTTATGACAGATACAATCGCCGATATGCTTACGAGAATTCGTAATGCAAATCAACGTCACTTAGCGACGTTAGAAATGCCGCTATCAAAAATCAAAGTTAAAATAGCGGAAATTTTAAAAGCCGAAGGTTTCATTATCGATTATGCTTTAAGCGGTAAAGGAATCGATCAGATTTTAAAACTAGAACTTAAATACAAAGGTAAAATACGTGTAATTACAGGGATCAAGAGAATCTCTAAACCTGGATTACGTGTTTATGCTAAAAATGATAACTTACCAAGAGTCTTAAATGGCTTTGGAATCGCTATTATTTCAACATCGAAAGGAATTATGACTGACCAAAAAGCGCGCACCAATAACTTAGGTGGCGAAGTGTTAGCATATGTGTGATAAATTATGTCAAGAATCGGAAATCGTAAATTATCACTTCCCACTGGTGTAAGTGTTAATGTAGATAGTAAAAACATCACTGTGACTGGACCTAAAGGGACATTAACTTTAGTAGTGCCAAGTTTAATCAGTGTTAAAGTGACTGATAACATCGTTACTACAGTTCGTAGTAACGAAGTTAAAACAACAAAACAGTTACACGGAACAATTAATTCATTAATTAATAATATGATCATTGGCGTTGAAAAAGGCTATCAAAAAATATTAGAAATTAATGGAGTTGGGTATCGTGCTGCTATTAAAGGAAACGTTTTAGAATTAAGCGTTGGTTATTCACATATTGTTAAAATCATCATTCCTGAAGATTTAAAAATTGAAGCACCAACTAATACTAAACTGATCGTTAGCGGAATCGATAAACAAAAAGTTACTGAACTAGCTGCTAAAATTAGAGCTGTTCGTAAACCAGAACCGTATAAAGGCAAAGGAATCAAATACCAAGACGAAAACATTATTCGTAAGGAAGGGAAATCAGCTGGTAAATAGTTGAGGTGTTATTAATGAAACATATTATCAAAAAGCGTCAATCACGCATTACGCGACATCATCGCATTCGTAATAAAATTTCTGGAACCCACGATATTCCTCGTTTAAATGTTTTTAAATCTAACCAACATATTCATGTTCAATTAATCGATGACATTGCACAAAATACAATTGCAAGTGCGACAACATTG
Organism: Mycoplasmatales bacterium; assembly: GCA_965237585.1. Classification (GTDB taxonomy): domain Bacteria; phylum Bacillota_I; class Bacilli_A; order Mycoplasmatales; family JABABV01; genus JABABV01. The sequence continues at coordinate 853,319 of OZ250146.1, forward strand.
AATCATGAAAATGGACGTTGTAATATTGAATGAGCTAAAGTAATCGGTAAAGAAATTGCCCAAAAAGCAGTAGCTAAAGAAATTACTAAAGTAGTATTCGATCGTGGTGGGTATAAATATCACGGAGTTGTTAAAGCATTAGCCGACGCAGCCCGTGAAAACGGATTGAAATTTTAGAAAGCGAGGAGTTAAATATGGAAAATCAAGAAATTAAACAATCAAAAGTAGTAGTTTTACAAGCTGCTCCAACTAATCCTGCTCCTCAATCTGAAGAGCAACAACAAGGAGATCGTGCTACGTCTAAAAGACCAGTACGTTTCCAAAAACGTAAGAAATTCAGTCGTCGTCGTAAAGATGATGGTTTTTCAGAAACAGTTGTTAAAATTAACCGAGTTACTAAAGTTACTAAAGGGGGACGTCGTTTCCGTTTTAGTGCATTAGTTGTTGTTGGTGATAAAAAAGGACGTATTGGGTTTGCTACTGGTAAAGCCAATGAAGTGCCTGATGCAATCAAAAAAGCAATTAAAGAAGCTAAAGCTAATTTAATTACACTAGTAATAAATAAAAATAAAACAATACCTCATGATTCAATCGGTGTTTTTGGAGCAGGTCGCATTTTAATGAAACCAGCACCAGCCGGAACTGGAGTTATTGCTGGGGGACCAGTACGTATCGTATTGAAACTTTCAGGAATTCAAAATATTTATGCTAAATCATTAGGAACAAACACACCAATAAATATGGTTCGCGCTACTTTTGAAGGACTAAAACAACTTCGCGACATCAAAACTGTTGCTGAGTTACGCGATAAAACTGTTGCTGAAATTTTAGGACAAGGAGAATAGCATTATGGAATTACATAATTTAAGCGCTACTAAAGGAGCGCGTAAATCGAAAACTCGTAAAGGACGAGGAATTTCTGCTGGTAAAGGTAAAACTGCTGGTCGTGGTACCAAAGGTCAAAACTCACGTACTGGTGGAGGAGTTCGTCCAGGATTCGAAGGGGGACAATTACCATTATATCGTCGTATCCCAAAACGAGGATTTACAAACTTTACTCGTAAAGAGTATGCGATTGTAAATATCAACGTTTTAAACGATGCGTTTAATAATAATGATAAAATTGACCCAACAATATTAAAAGAAAAAAGAATAGTAAGAAAAGAATATGACGGAGTAAAAATTCTTGGTAATGGTGAACTAACTAAGAAGTTAATTATAAAAGCACATAAATTTTCTAAATCTGCAAAAGAAGCTATCGAAAAAGCCGGAGGAAAAATCGAGGTGATCTAATGTTTGGGCATATCTTCACTGTCCTACGTAATTGAAAATTAATGAAAAGAATCCTAATCACATTAGGTATTTTATTAGTCTTTCGATTAGGTGCCACTATCACCGTTCCTGGAGCACATATGAACAAAAGCATGAGTAATGACATGTCGGGGTTCATTGGATTATTAAACACTCTAGGTGGAGGTGCTATTAAGCGATTTTCGATTTTAGCACTTGGGGTCTCGCCCTACATTACGGCATCTATTATTATTCAACTATTGTCATCAGACGTTATTCCTTATTTAACTAGATTATCTAAGGGTGGCGAAAAAGGACGCGTTAAAATCGATAAAATTACTCGTTATGTAACATTGTGTTTAGCAGTAGTGCAAGGAGTCGCTTTATCGTATGCGTTAACTAATGGTGTTGGAGGAACTGCCAACTTTAGTATTAAAGGGATATTTGGGTCACAATTATGACTAACTTATGCTTTTATCATTATTACTTTAGCGGGGGGATCAATGCTAACTTTATGGTTAGCTGACCAAATTACTATTAAAGGTGTTGGTAATGGAGTTTCACTAATTATTTTTAGTGGGATCGTTGCCCAAATGCCAGTTAAGTTTAAAGGAGCCTTCAATCATTTTGTTGATATTGATGGCAATCACTCAACGATGTTGGTTGATTCATTAAAATTCGGTTCTTATGTATTCTTATTCTTGTTCTTAATTTTCCTGATTGCATTCATTTATCAATCAGAACGCCATATTCCGATTCAACAAACGGGAAAAGGCCTAAATTTAGATCATAACAAGATTCCTTATTTACCAATCAAAGTAAATTCAGCTGGAGTTATTCCTGTTATTTTTGCTTCATCAATCTTAATGATTCCTTTAACAGTTGCCCAATTCTTCTCATCATCACATGTATGAGTTGAATTCATTAATACTAATTTACAATTTACGAATTGATTAGGATTAACGATCTATGCTGTTTTAATTTTATTATTTACTTTCTTCTATGCTCACGTAGTAATCAATTCTGATCAAATTAGTGAAAACTTTCAAAAATCAGGAACTTTTATTCCCGGCATTAGACAAGGTAAACAAACGCAACAATATATTACTAGAATTGTGACTATTTTATCAATTTTAGGAGCGTTATTTTTAACATTAATCGCAGCACTACCTTATTTACAAACTAGTCTCTTTCATGTCAATCGCTTAGTTGCGATTGGAGGAACTGGGGTTATTATTGTTGTTGGGGTAGCGGTGGAAACTATTAACCAAATCCGTGGTCGTTTAATTACTAATAAATACAGTGCAGTTAAGAAACAACAAGATAAAAAAATTGTCCAACATAACATTTGATAAAGGTGATTACTATGAAAATTGTATTACTAGGTTCTCCTGGTAGTGGTAAAGGTAGTCTAGCGACTAAACTGATTGAAAAATATCATTTTCAAACTATTGCTACTGGAGATATTTTTAGAAATGAAATTTCTAACAATACTAAACTAGGTCAACAAGCTAAAGCATTAATTGCTGAAGGAAAATTAATTCCTGATACGATTACGAATGAATTAGTTAAAAATGTCTTAATTGAAAAAGGCAAAGTTAGACCAGGCATCTTATTAGATGGTTATCCAAGAACGATCAATCAAGCAGAAACTCTAGATGCTAACGTAGCATCGCTATCATCACAAATTGATTATGCAATCTATATTAAAGTTGAAGAAAAGATTACGATCGAGCGTATTATAAATCGCCGTATTTGTCCTGAATGTCATCAAGTTTATAATATGTTGTTTGCAAAACCATTAGCGCCAGGTAAATGTGATAATTGTAATACGTTATTGATCCATCGTAGTGATGATTCACTAATCGCGATCAAAAAACGTCTATTATCTTATTACAAAAATACTGAACCGCTAATAAAATATTATCAAGCTCAAAACAAATTGATTACGATCGATGGGAATACTACAGTTGCTAATAGTTTATCGGGATTACAAAAAATCATTGGTAGTAGGTTAAAGCATGATGACTAAAATAAAAACTAATGCAGAAATTGCATTAATGAAAAAGTCGGGCTCAATTCTTAAACTAGTTCGTAGCGCTCTTAAAGACGCTATTAAACCAGGGATCACTCCATTAGAATTAGACAAGATTTCTCATAAAATTATGTTAGCTAATAAATCAAAACCTTCATTCTTAGGATATGGTGGTTTTCCGGCAACAATTTGTAGCTCAGTTAATGAAGTTCTCGTTCACGGGATCCCCAATAACAGACCGCTTCAAAATGGTGATATCATTTCAATTGATATCGGTGTTAATTATCAAGGTTTCCACAGCGATAGTGCATTCACTATTGGTGTTGGTGAAATCTCAAAACAAGCCCAACATATTATCGATGTAACTGAAAAATCACTAGCGATTGGTTTAAGCGTTGTTAAAGACGGTATCAAAACTGGTGATATTGGTTATGCGATTCAAAAATATGTTGAAGGCCAAGGTTATCATCTGCCCAAAGACTATACTGGTCACGGTATCGGTCGCGAATTACACGAAGGACCATATATTCCAAATTATGGAAATCGCCACCAAGGCGATAGTTTAAAAGCCGGAATGACAATCGCGATTGAACCGATGGTTCAAATCGAGACTGATCAGACTGAAACGATGGCCGATGGTTGAACTGTTAAATCATTAAACCGTAAAATCACCGCCCATTTCGAACACACGATATTAATAACAAAAGATGGTTATGAATTAATCACTTAAATTTTAGGGGGAAATTATGGCACGAGACGTAATCGAATTAGAGGGAAAAATTATTGAAGTTTTACCAAACTCTCAATTTCAAGTAGAGTTAATTAATCAAAGTATTATTCTCGCCCATGTTTCTGGGAAAATGCGTATGTACCGCATCCGTATTCTTCCAGGAGATAAAGTAACGGTTGAACTTTCCCCATATGATTTATCACGCGGACGTATTACGTATCGCTTCAAATCATAAAAATAACATCAATTAATTAGGAGGGTCAAACATGAAAGTTAGATCATCAGTTAAAAAAATCTGCGATGACTGTCGCATCATTAGACGTAATTCTCGTATAATGGTTATCTGTAAAAACCCAAAACATAAACAAAGACAAGGTTAAGGAGGAACTAATGGCACGTATACTAAATATTGAGGTTCCTAATAATAAAAGAATTGTTATTGCATTAACAAGTATTTTTGGTATTGGAAAATCACTTTCAGAAAAAATTCTGAAAGAAGCTAAAATCTCAGTCGATACAAAAACGAAAGATTTAACAGATGAAGAATTAAATCTAATTCGTACGATCGCTAGACAATATAAGTTAGAAGGAGATTTACGTCGTGAAGTAAGCGAAAACATTAAGCGTTTAATGGATATTAATGCTTATCGTGGTCGTCGTCATCGTCAAGGATTACCAGTTCGTGGTCAATCATCAAAAACGAATGCCCGCACGCGTAAAGGTCCTCGTAAAACAGTCGCTAATAAAAAAGTAGCAAGTAAGTAGGGAGGCACTTTATGGCAATTAAGAAAAAAACAACTAAAAAAAGTAAAATTAAAAAAGTTGTTGCTGAAGGATACGCACATGTACATTCAACATATAGCAATACTATCGTAACTATTACTGATTTAAACGGAAAAACATTAACTTGATCTAGTGCTGGCGCATTAGGGTTCAAAGGTCATAAAAAATCAACACCTTATGCCGCACAATTAGCAGCTCAAGCTGCGATTAAAAAAGCTCAAGAATTCGGAATGAATACTGTATTAGTTCGTCTAAAAGGTACCGGACCAGGAAAAGATGCATCTGTTCGTCAAATGCAAGCTATGGGAATTAATATCAAAGACATCAAAGATATTACTCCAATTCCTCATAACGGAACAACTCCGAAGAAAAAACGTCTATAATTCTCCCACAAAAAGTAGTCACTAGATAAATAAAATGTTATATAATATAATGTATAAACTACATTTAAAAATAATTAATTTTTAATCTTTTGAATATTATAGGAGTAGAATTATGAAAATCGTTATTATCGGAGCAAGTGGGACGATTGGGACATGCGTTGCTAGTTATTTTGAATCAGCTAATTCAGAAATTGAATTAATTAAAGCTAATTCAAAAGATCTCGATATCGCTAATCCTGAATCAATTCAGAAATTTTTTGAAAAAATTGGAAAATTTGATCATTTAATTTCCACGACTGGCCAAACTGCTTTTGAACCATTTTTAAAAAGTAGTCAAGCAGATTGAGCACTCGGATTTGACAATAAATTAATGGGCCAAATTAATTTAGTCAAATACGGTGTTAAATATCTTAATAATCCTAATGGGTCTTTTACGATAACTTCAGGAATAATCGCTGATCAACCAATTAGATTTGGAATGATGGCGGGCGTTGTTGGAGGTGCTTTGAATGCTTTTGTTAAAGCAGCAGCACTAGAGTTAAGACTACAATGTCGTGTTAATGCAATTAGTCCTAATGCATTAAAACAATCATTCAAACATTACCAATCATTCTTTCGAGGCTTTGTCCCAGTTGATGGTAGTGTTATTGGACAAAATGTTTATAAACTTGTTTTTGGATTAGAAACAGGTCAAATTAAACGAATCGGATACTAAAAATCAATGAGGTGATTTAATGAAAAAGTTTACTAAACCAGTTTTCAAAGAAGTTAATATTAATCAATCTGATGAATTTCATGGTGTTTTTGAAGCCCAAACTTTAGAACGTGGTTTCGGACAAACTCTAGGTAATAGTTTACGCCGTATTTTATTATCTAATATTATTGGTAGCAGCGCTTTTGCGATTAAAATCAAAGGGGTCAGCCACGAATTTTCAACAATTCCTGGAGTCCGCGAAAATGTTATCAACATTATTTTAAATGTTAAAAGCATTAATTTTATCGTTGATCGTAAAATTATTGACGATTCTGAAATATGTGTTGCTGTCTTAAATGATAAAGTTGGAACTTTAAAAGCAAAAGATTTAGTTTTACCAAACGGAGTTGAAGTTACTAACCCCGAACAAGTTATCGCTCATTGCGTTAAACCTAATGGTGCTAAAACTAATCCTTTCAATATGGAAATATTTATTCGCAACAGTCGCGGATTCTTAACTTTTGAAGACAACAAAAAATACATTAAAGCTCAGGAAGCAAAAATTACATCTGAATTAAAAACCGGACAATTAATCGCGATTGATTCTAGTTTTTCACCAATTGTGAATGTTAATTACAAAGTTGAAAAAGTAACATCAACAATTGATTCAGATGAAGAAAAATTAACAATTAACATTACTACAACTGGAATTATTAAACCATTTGAAGCAATCGCTCAAGCTGCTAATATTTTAATTGCTCATTTACAAATCTTTGAACAATTAGCACCAATTGAAGATACTGAAGAACTTTTCGAACAAAAACAAGAAAGTATTATTGAAAACAAGGCACTGAATTTATCTATTCTAGATCTTGATTTATCAGTACGTTCTTATAATTGTTTAAAAAGAGCTGGCATCGAAACGATTAAAGATTTAATTACTAAATCTTTAGACGAAGTGCAAAATATTAAAAACTTAGGTAAAAAATCATTAAAAGAAATCATTGATAAAATGGAAGAAAACACTCTAGCTTTCGAACCTAAAAACTAATTGAGGAGGAGTCAATATGTCATATCAACAAGTCCAAGGGAAAGATCGTGCGTGAAGAGAAGCGTTAATGCGTAATCTAGCAACTGATCTAATTCTACATGAAAAACTAACAATTACTGAAGCTCGCGCTAAAGAGTTACGTCGTCATGTTGAAAAACTAATTACATTAGCAAAACGTAATGATTTACATGCTCGTCGTCAAGCGGCAAAAATCTTACGTAATGTTAAAGTGTCAGAAAACGAAGACGTTTTACAAAAATTATTTAATAAAATTGGTCCCCGTTACAAAGAACGTAATGGTGGATACACAAGAATTTTAAAATTAAATAATCGTCGCGGTGACAACGCCCTTAAAGTTATTATCGCTTTAGTTTAATTTAAAAATTTATATTTAATAATAAAAACAACAAAGTTAATATTTGTTGTTTTTTTATTACTAAATAATTTCTGTTATCTTAATATGTTAAAATATCTGAGATTATCGAAAATTTGATATAATTTATATATATGATATTAACGATTTAAAAACTAAAATAAAGGTGATACTTTTGCATTATAACACCAAAATAATCAAAGAAAAATTACATCTGAGTGATAGTGAAGCGAGTAAAATCTCTAATTTAGAATATGATTTTAAAATGATGATGTTTAAATATATGACTAATATCGAAAGACGCATCAAAGCGGCCACGTTACGATTATTTAGTGAATATTTAAATGTTGTAGCATTGCACAAAATTACGAACAATATTTTTTACAATCGTAAAGTTGATGATCTTAATGCTTATTTAGGGAAAGCAACCCGTGAAATTAAAATTCGGCTTAATAAAGAAAATATTACGATCGAAGATTATATATATAGTATTCCTTTTTCGGAACTTTATAATATTATTGCTTCTTTGAAAGATGAATATATTAAGTTTATTAAAAAACAATTTAACTATAATAAATTAAGTACCGCAAAGTTTAAAGTTATTATTCATAAATTTGTTAAAACTAGAAATGTGATTTCTCACAATAGCATCATCATTCATTTACCAAGTTTACCCCAACCATGATTTTCTGGTGATGCGCTATTAACAGAAGCATATAAATTTTTAACACCTAATTTATTTAGGATGTTAAAAATGGAATTACAACATTTATTACAAAAGCACAATTACGCTTATCGATTAATGAAAACTAAATTTGGATATTTAAATTTTATCAAATAAAGGAGGTTTATAATTATATGGATAATCCAGTAAAAAGCATCGTTAGTAATAAAAATGCTATTATCGAAGTTAAGAATATTACTTTTTCATATGAAAGCAATAAAAATAAAGCCGTCGATAATTTAAATTTAACGATTACCGATAGTAGTTATACTTGTATTGTTGGCCATAACGGGTCAGGAAAGTCAACGTTAGCTAAAATCATTATGGGTTTATTAAAACCTAATAGTGGCACGATAACTGTTAAAGGAATGGTTATGTCATCTGATACTATCAAAGATATTCGCTATAATCTAGGGGTCGTCTTTCAAAACCCCGATAATCAATTTATCGGGGCCTCAGTACGTGATGATATTGCATTTGGTTTAGAAAATCGTGAAGTTGATCCTGAAATGATGGATGGGATCATTAATCGAGTTACGAAAATCGTTGATATGAACCATTTGTTAGATAAAGAACCTCAAAATCTATCAGGTGGTCAAAAACAGCGTGTTGCTGTTGCCGGGGTACTTGCATTAGAAAGTAATATTATTATTTTTGATGAAACGACATCAATGCTTGATCCTCAAGGTCGCAAAGATGTTAAAAAAATTATGTATGATTTATCACAATTACCAAACAAAACAATTATTTCAATAACGCATGATATGGAAGAAGTTCTTAATTGTGATGAAGTGATTGTCTTGCGTGATTCTAAATATGTTGGCAAGTACACACCTAATAATTTATTTTCAAATGAAAAGTTCGTTCGTGAAAACCATTTAGATTTTCCGTTTATATATAAACTAAGTAGATTAATTAATGCTAAAATTCCGGGTGTTAAACCGGAATTTGTTCAAGCGATTTTGGTGGATGAGATATGTCAAAAACACAAATCAAAATAAATAACGTTACGCAAATCTATGGGTTACGAACACCGTTTGAACAAAAAGCGCTTGATGGCGTTTCATTAACGATTGATCAAGGTGATTTTTTAGCAATCGTGGGGATCACTGGTTCTGGAAAATCAACATTGATTCAACATTTAAACGCCTTGATCAAACCAACATCGGGAGATATTGAAATCCTAGATTTTAAAATTACACCATCACGTCGACGTCTTCGTAAAATCAAAGAGTTGCGTCGTCGTGTTGGAGTCGTCTTTCAATTTGCTGAATATCAAATTTTCGAAAGTACGATTGAACGCGAAATTATCTTTGGGCCCAAAAATTTTGGCATCTCTCATGATGAAGCGATCAAACGAGCTAAAAAATATATCAAAATTGTTGGCCTATCAACAAGCATGCTGCAAAAAAGTCCTTTTGGTTTATCAGGAGGACAAAAACGTCGGGTTGCGATTGCTTCAGTGCTATCTTGTGAACCAGAAATTTTAATTTTTGATGAACCAATCGCTGGACTAGATCCTAGCGGGGCTTATGATATTTTACAAATTTTAAAAGAGTTAAACAACGAGGGTAAAACAATCATTATGGTAACGCATAATTTAGATAATGCTCTAGAATATTCCAACAAAACATTAATCATGAAAGATACTAGAGTTGAACATAACAATGATACGAACAAACTATTACTTGATCCAACAGTGTTACACGAAAGTAGTTTATTGCTACCGCAAGTAACTTCTTTCGTGAATGAATTAGCTGATCACAAAGTCAACTTACCAAATAATATTAATAATATTGTTTCTTTATCAGAAGCAATCATTGATTTATTGAAACAAGATAAACGTAAAAAAAATTGTAAAACTAATCATAATCCGCGGATTAAAAAAACAGCTGCAATCAAAGTGTCACCTTTCAAATCAGCAGCTGCGCATAAACGAGCACGCATTAATCTTGATAGTTCTACTATCAAGATTAAGAAAAAGGCGGTGACTAAATAATGGGTTCTAAATCATTAGGGCGTTATATTCCTTATAATTCAATAATTCATCGAATGGATCCACGCTATAAAATAGTATCGCTATTTTTCATCATTATATCAATATTTTTAGTTAAAAATATTCTAGTATTTGCTGGCTTTGGACTTGTAATTTTTACAATTTTACTATTATCTAAAATCCCCCTAAGAACTTTAATGGGATTTGTTAAATCGATGTTCTTTATTATTACGATTTTATTTATTTTGAATTGTTTCACTAATAAAGACGATATGGGTCGCGTCTTTTGATCAACTTTACAATTTGGTAACAAACCAGCCAAATTTAAAATTAGTATCGGTTCAATTGAAGCCACTGTCTTAATTTTTATGCGAATTTTTTTAATGGTTGTTACAACAACGATCTTAACAGCAACGACTAAACCACTAGATTTAATGGTTGGCTTAGAAGATCTAATGTCACCATTAAAAATTGTTCGCTTCCCAACAACAGTTGTTTCTATGATCATCGCAATTGCGTTACGTTTTATTCCAACGCTATTAGCAGATGCTCAAAGAATTATGCAAGCCCAAGCTTCACGGGGCGTTGATTTTGAAAACGGAAAAATATCAGAAAAATTCAAAGCACTCGTAACTTTGATTATACCGCTATTTTTAAGCGCTTTTTCAAAAGCTTATGATTTAGCCGATGCGCTAGAAGCGCGCGGCTATAACGTCCTTGGAACGCGCACCCGCTATCGTTCATTCGACGTCCGCTTCTCTGATGTCTTCTATTTAGTAATTATTCTTACTTGCTTCCTAGTTGTCGTCTTCTTTAGTTACTTTGCTCACCAAAGCTTTGTGGGATTATCTTTTCCAGATTGATACGATAATCTAACACCAAAACGAGGTTAAGGATTATGCATCAGGATATTGTTAATTTCAAAGTTACTATTATGTATGATGGTAGTAACTTTTTTGGCTCTGCGAGACAAAAAAATCACCGCACTGTTCAAAACACAATTGAAACAATTTTATCAAATCGATTAGACGAAAAGATCACGATTGTTAATTGCAGTCGAACTGATCGCAACGTCCATAGTTTAAAATTTGTTTTCAATTTCAAAACGAAACGTAAAATCACGAACGAAAAACTAAACAAGCTATTGAGCAAAATGCTACCTAGTGATATTCAACTATTAAGCACTGAAATAGTGAGCAATGATTTTCATGCTCGTTTCAGTGCTAAATACAAAGTCTATCATTATCAATTAGCAAAACAACGACCAAACGTCTTCGACAATCGCTATTTTGGATATGTTAATGATATAGCACTAAATCTAGACGTTATCAAACAAGCGAGTGCTTGTTTGATCGGTGAGCACGACTTTATGAGCTTCTCTGCTTATAATAGAACGATCAAACATACGATTTGTCATATTTTCGATATTATTATCAACGAAACAAACACAACTTACTATTTTACCGTTATTGGACATCGCTTTTTAAAACAAATGGTGCGCATTATTATTGCTAATCTAATCTTAGTTGGCCAGGGCCAACTAACAGTTAGTCAATTTGAAAAAATATTGCTAGCAAAACAGCGTCATCTTTCATCAGCAATCGTTTCTGGTAACGGATTATATTTAGAAGATGTAATTTATTAAACTAAATCTTGTATTTGGGAGCTATTTATTATATAATATATTTTGCCTATATTTTTGTGGCGAATGTAGCCCCGGAACGATCTACATTTGTTGGAGGTAACAAAAAATGAAACAAACAACTATGATAAACGCAGCTCAAGTTAACAAGCGTTGATATTTAATCGATGCGACTAATGTAACATTAGGAGAACTTGCAACAGTATCAGCAACTATATTACGTGGTAAAAATAAACCAACTTTCACTCCGCATGTCGATTGTGGTGATAACATCGTTATCATTAACAGTGATAAGCTTATTTTAACTGGTAATAAATTAAACAACAAAAAATACTACCGTCATTCTTTACACCCAGGTGGTTTAAAAGTAACGATAGCAAAAGATTTATTGAAAAATAATTCTGTAAGAATGGTAAACCTAGCGGTTAAAGGGATGCTTCCTAAAACTAAATTAGGAGCAAAACAATTAAAGAACCTTTTTGTTTATCGTAATACGAATCATAAACAAGAAGCCCAAAAACCAGAACCATATCCAATCAAAGCTAAAGGAGCGATTAAATAATGAGTAATATTGTTTTCGCAGCAACTGGACGAAGAAAAACTTCAGTAGCTCGTGTACGTTTAGTTACAGGTGAGGGAAAAATCACTATTAATAAAGTTAATATTGAACAATACCTACCTTATAAAACTTTAATTCAAGATTTAGAACAACCTTTAGAATTAACACAAACAAAAGGAACATTTGATGTTCTTGTTAATGTTCGTGGTGGAGGGTTCGCTTCACAATCAGGTGCTATCCGTTTAGGAATCGCACGTGCTTTATTAGAAGCCAGTGCTGACTATCGTAGCATTTTGAAAAAAGCAGGAATGCTTACTCGTGATGCTCGTGTTAAAGAACGTAAAAAATACGGTCTTAAAGGCGCTCGTAAAGCTCCTCAATTCTCAAAACGATAATCGAGGACAGAATTATCAATTTAAAAAACCAACTAAGAAATTTAGTTGGTTTTTTATTTTATAGTTTTACAACATTTATTTCCAAAAAGTTCTATAATAATATGAACTATGAAATTATCACAAATTTTTAAACCTTGCACTGTTGAGATTATCAACGTTGCCCAATCAAAATATCAACACAGTCTAATTAATATGGGACTTTATAAACACGTCATCATTCATATGGAATCCCGTTGCAATGATAAACGTTATGTTTCCTTTTTATTATTCGGCGTTGAATACGTTTTAAAACGCCAAGCTGCAGAATTTATCGAGGTAAACATTAAATAATGAAAAACAAAATTTTAATCGTTGGTGCTCCCAATATTGGAAAATCAACATTATTCAACGCTGTCACTAATGCAGTATCAAACGTTGGAAACTATTCAGGAATTACCGTAGCAGCCTCTGAGGGACATGTTAAAAACCATAACTTAATTGCAATTGATTTACCAGGTGTATATTCGTTGTCACAAAAAAGTAATGATCAAAAAATTATTATGAATGCGCTAATCTTAAAACAATTTGATAAAATTGTTGGTATTATCGGAGCTCATTCAATCAATCGTGATTTTAACCTCTTGATTCAATTGTTAGAAACTGGTCTAGTTAATAACGTTGCTATCAGTATGATTGATGAACTAGGAAAATCAACGATTGATACGAAAAAGCTCTCACTTGCATTAGCGATCAACGTTTATGCTGTTAATAACTTTGACCAAAAAACGATCGATCCTTTAATTGAAAACTTCAACGCTGCTAACAAAGCTGATTTCAAAATTACTTATTTAGCTAAAATTGAAAAATACATATCCGACATTACAAAGTTGATCACTGAAAAAACAACATTAAATAAACGCTTTTTAAGCATACAATTATTAGAGAAAAATCAGATTGCGATAAATTACATTAAAAATCTAATTTCGTTAGATAACTGAGCTAAAATTAGCGCTATCTTAGATAATATTGCTCCTAATACAATGATGTTAATAAATTTATGTCGTAATAAATTTATTAAACAAGTATTAAAGAGTAGTATTATCTATTCACCAACGTATCAATTAAAAAGAAGCGTTGATAAAAAAATTGATAAAATTATTTTATCAAAAATTTATGGACCAATTATTTTTGTGACAATTATGTCGCTGATCTATTTTCTAACATATTCTAAATATACGGGATTATTCTTACAAAACTATTTAAGTGCGATTATGAGTGATAATGATAATTCGCTATTAAATAAGATTCATTATTTATTTCAACATCAATTTCATTTTAATAGCTTTATTAATGATTTCTTAACTAATGGAATTTTAAACGGAGTATTTGTTATTTTTACATTGATTCCTTTTATGTTGATTATGTATATTTTCATTACGATTTTGAATCAAACAGGTTATTTAGCCCGTACCGGGCTCCTGTTTGATTCAATCTTGGAAAAATTTGGCCTATCGGGCAAAGGTTTAGTTGCGCTATTAGCTGGAACTGGTTGTAATATTCCCGGCATCATGGCAACACGTAATATTCAAAATGAAAAAGAACGCATTAAAACAATTATGGTGATTCCTTTTATGTCGTGTAGTGCTCGAGCGATCTTTTATGGGGGATTCTCGGCAATGATTCTACCAAAAGAATATGCTTGAATTCTAGTACTTGGTTTAACAGTTATGGGCTTTGTTGTTTCAGTAACAACTAGTTTATTGTTGTCGAAAACGTTATTTCGTAATCAAGGTGATAACTTTATTACGGAATTACCACGTTGACGAGTGCCTAATTACAAAGTATTATGTAAGTTAACATTTAACCAAACAAAACTATTTATGATTAGAGCAGGGGTCTATATTGTAATTGGGAGTGGAATTATTTTTCTCCTCACCCGCTTGGGACCAAGCGGGGTTGTCGACACTAAAGAAATCCACAACTCCTTCCTTGGCTATGTTGGTCAGGGCATATCTTATATTTTTATACCACTAGGATTTGGTAATACATGACAACCCTCAACTGCGCTCTTGTCGGCCTTTCCGGCCAAAGAGTTAGCACTAGCTTCACTAGCTATTACGATGAGTGGTAGTGGCGGAATGCCTGGACTGGCAAACATCTTTAACATTCCCTCAGCGATTGCTTTCTTAACTTTCTTTCTATTATACACACCTTGTTTATCAACAATGGCAGTATTGAGACGCGAAGCTGGAAAATGACGTTATCTTGTTTATCAATTATTATTGTCATTTGTAATTGCTTATGGAATGGCTTGAGTAATGTATCGTTTAGCACTCTTATTTTGACATTAAGCAAATCAATGATTATCAACTATTTAAGAATAATAAACTAAGTTTATTTGATGAAATAATCGAGATCTTATAAAATTAATTGGATATAAAAAAAGTAGTTTTTAAAAACTACTTTTTTTAATGTCGATAATTTGTTCTTGATTATTCTTTTGAAGAGTTAATAATTGTCTACGATACTCAGAAGCACGAGACATATAATATAATGGAATTATAAAAAAAGTAATAATGGGTAATGCTCATAATCAGATTAAATGATTTAATCTACCTTGCGGTTTGACACCGTTCATTTTTAATTCATTATTGAAGTCTGTTGCTTTATTCATGTAATAGAATGGAATTACTCAAGAAAGAAATGGCAACAATAGTCATAATCAGATCGAATTATTAATAACATAAACTTTATTATATACAACTGAGTTTGGACTTGCTAGATTATTAGTTTGTTTTTTTATTTTTGGTTTTTTTGCTACAATTTTAGCAATAACAAATGCTGTCAAAATTTTTTTCTTTTTTCTTTTTCTCATAAAATCACGCTTTCTATTTTTTATTTATTTTCTATTTTAGTTTTATTAAATAGTGATTTATTTAGCACAACCTTATTATTGATTTTTATTAGATAAGAGAATATCGCTACAATTAAATTATAATATTTACTAATTTTAATATCAATATAAAACTAGAAAAGCTAAATTATTAAAAAATTACTATTAATAGTTCATCAGCAACTATCTTAATTTTACCGATAACAGCTTGCACTCACAAAGATAACCAATTAGTACAAACGCCACCATTTTTAGCTAAAATTAGCACTATCTTAAAATAATCTTATTTTTAATACGATAATGTTGATAAATTGATCAACTAATTATTTTTGTGACGATGATGTTATTAATCTATTTTCTAAGATATTATAAACATACTAGATTATTCTTAGAAAACTTTTTTAGCACTCTTATTTTGACATTAAGAAATGATGATTTTTTAATTTAATTAATCTGTAATTGCATTAATTCCCTTTTTAAAGTAGAATTAATGCGATCCATAAATAATATATAAAAAAATTAAGTGAGGAAAAAATGAATTTCTTATCAAATATGTTTAGAGGATTTATCGATCGTTTCAAAATGAATCGTGATATGGATAAATTAGAACAAGAAAATGAAGATGATTTTGACAAAATGAATGACCGAGAACCATCTGAGAATAATAAAACAAGTTTATTTGACGAAGTAATCGAGAGTTTATAAGAGATAATTGAATATAAAAAAAAGTAGTTTTTAGAAAACTACTTTTTTTAATGTTGATAATTTATTTTTTATTAGTACTTTGAAGTATTAATAATTGTGTACGATAACCAGAAGCACGAACCATGTAATAAAATGGAATTACAATAATTGTAATAATTAATAATGCTCATAATCAGATTAAATGATTTAATCTACCTTGAGGTTTAACACCTTTAATTTTTAATTCACTATTGAAGTTTATTGCTTTAATCATGTAATAGAATGGAATTACTCAAACAATAAATGGAACAAATGCTCAAAATCAGATGAAATGGTTAAGAACATAAGGTTTATTATATACAACCGGATTTGGATTTACTGGGCTGTTTGTTGTTTTTGGTTTTTTTGTTGTTTTTGGAGTTGTTTTTGTTGTTTTTGTTGTTTTTGGAGTAGTTTTAGTAGTCATTTGATACAACACTCTTTCTATTGTTAATTTTTGTTTACATCTTTTAGTTTTGTCTTATTATTTTAACATAAAACTAATGATTTTATATCTATTAGTTTTATCTAAATAGTAATTTTATAAATTTGAGGTCATTAGTTATTTAGTATAGTGCTATTATTTTGTATAATATTTAATAATTTTTATTATTAAATATATGTTATTATGGTGTTATATAAATTAAACGATATAAAAAGAAATAATTAAAGTTATCAATTTTTAATATCAATCTAAACTAGGAAAGAAAAATCATGAAAAAATTAAGTTTAAAAAGATTACTATTAGCAGTTTCATCATCAGCGATGTTAATTTTACCAATAACAGCTTGTAGCAATCACGCAGATAAAAGATTAGCACACTTATTAGAACTTAAAACTAAAATTAATAACGCAGAAGCGTTAGCAGAGAATAATTTTAATCAAAAAGTGATCGCCGATAATTATAATAACTTAAACAAACTACATCACAGTTATTATTTAATTTTATTTATTCCATCAGATCCAATAAAATCATCTTCACCTTTTACTAAATTTAACGGATACATATTTGGTAATTTATATTTAACTGGTGATGCAATTAAAGATAATAACACTTTTGTTAGTTATTGTAATAATTGACTTTCTATGTATGAAACAATTATATCAAATGCAAAAATTGCACCAGAAATATTAAAACAGAGTGGCAGAATAGACATAATTTTTCAATCTTTATTATCAATTCATTCTTTTGTACACCCAGATAAAATTATTGTATTTAATGACCTATTAGAATATTTTAAAACTTTAACTAATAATCAATGGACTTCTACCCAAAATACAAATAACTGATTTAAAGAACATATTACAGAATGAGAAAACGTTTAAAAGGAGACAAGAATAATGATTATTAAAATTAGAAAAATCACATTAATATCAACTAGTTTAATTATTATGGCATCAACTAGTTTGGTGACTTCTTGTCATCAAACTAGTTCACCATTAGAATTAGCTCATCAATTTAATGAAGCGTTAACTAAGAATGTTTTAATGACTAATCATGAGACACTAGTGAAGAACACACCATATAATAATGCTCCTGGATGACCAATAAATAAATTATTTATTAATATTAATAGAAACAATCCTTTAGAGTTTTTTAATGATAAAACAACGCCTAATGTTAAAAATATTAATTTTAATGTTTGGGGTAATTATTACGCGCCAAAAAACCAAGACCCAAAAAATTATATGGGTAATATTACAAAATCTTATATTAATAACTATTGTTGATTAGTTAGTAAAGATTGAAATTTTCCATATTTTGATCATCTTCATAGAAAAGTAATTATTGATGTTATTGGTGATTTTGACAATCAAGTCAAATCACCAACAGGAGTAGCAATCAATTTTACTATGAATATTAATTATTATTCATTTTATGAAATTCCCCAAAAAACTAACAATATCGTAATTAAGAAATTAGATAGTTCAAAAATAGATACTCATTTAACATTAATCGATAAAAATAATAAAATAACGAACAAATCAGCTTTAATTCAACATTGAAGCGAACAATGAAAGAATTTAAAAGTTTAAGCACATATTAAAAAAACAATTATGATCAATAATTATTTTTTTAAAATCAGTTAATAATAATAATTTATCTTTATTTGAAATACAAATCTAAATTAAGTGATATATATACATAATGAATTAAGCCATAAATTTTAAATAAACATAAATCAAGAAAGGAAAATCATGAAAAAATTAAGTTTAAAAAGGTTACTATTAGCAGTTTCATCATCAGCAATGTTAATTTTACCAATAACAGCTTGTAGTAATCACACAGATAAAAGATTAGCAGACTTATTAGAACTTAAAACTAAAATTAACAATGCCGAAACGTTAGCAGAGAATAATTTTAATCAAAAAGTGGTTGCCGATAATTATATTAATTCAAACAAACTACATCACAGTTATTATTTAATTTTATTCGATAAATTATCAGTTTCATCAGATTCATATTTTGGGATTGATCACTTTAGTGGAGCAATATTTGGTAATTTATATTTAACTGGTGATGCGATCAAAGATCACAATACTTTTATTAGTTATCGCGATAATTGATTGTCTATTTATCAAACAATTATATTAAATGCAAAAATTCCACTATCAATAGTAAAACTAAACAATAATAATACCCAAATGAATTTTCAATCTTTATTATTAATTCATTCTTTCGCCCATCCAGATAAAGTTATTGTCCCTTATAATTATTATTTAAATTATACTTACAAAGATAACCAATGGGTTAGCAGACAAAACGTAAACACCTGATTTCAAAAACCTATTACAGAATGAGAAAATGTTTAAAAGGAGACAAGAATAATGACTATTAGAAAAATCACATTAATATCAACTAGTTTAATTATTATAGCATCAACTAGTTTGGTGACTTCTTGTCACCAAACTAGTTCACCATTAGAATTAGCGTATCAATTTAATGAAGCATTAACTAAGAATGTGTCAACAACTAATTATGACACATTAAAAAATACTGAGAATAATTCATGGATTGGTTATGTTATTGGATGACCAAAAAATAGATTATTTATTAATATTAATAGAAAAAATCCTTTAGAATTTTTAAATGATAAATCAACTCCTAATGTTAAAAATATTTATTTTAATATTTGGGGCAATTGTTATTTACCAAAAGGTCAAAGCAATGACAATGATATTATAAATACGACACAATATTTTATTAATAACTATCGTTGATTAGTTAGCAAAGTTCCGGTGTATCCATATTATGATGATCCTGATAGAAAAGTAATTATTGATGTTGTTGGTGATTTTGACAATCAAGTCAAATCACCAACAGGAGTAGCAATCAATTTTACTATGAATATTAATTATTATTCATTTTATGAAATTCCCCAAAAAACTAACAATATCGTAATTAAGAAATTAGATAGTTCAAAAATAGATACCCATTTAACATTAATCGATAAAAATAATAAAATAACTAATGAAACGGCCTTAATTATACATTGAAGAAAACAGTTACAAAGTCTAAAATTTTAAGAGCAATTAAAAAAACAATTATTGATCAATAATTGTTTTTTTAAAATCAGTTTATTAACAACATAATAGTAAAAATTAACTTTATAAAATTTTATATTGCTAATTTTTAAAAAAGTTATATTATATAATGTAATTTATAGGGTAGTGCATTATATCAACGATTTTAAACTATTAATAAAAAAAATAGGTGAAAAACATATGATAAGAGATTTATTAGCTATGGAAGCATATTTCGATGAAAATCGAATCTTAACAATCTATATTGCCAAAGCAGCCATTTTTAAAACTGCTCCGCAAAGTTTTAAACTGATGAGCGAAAATGGCAAAATGAATAATATAAAAATTATTAGTGTTGAAGAAAAAAGTGATTTATACGTTTACAAAACAAAAATCCCCTACAACGTCGCTTTTGATTTTTCACTAAATTATTTCATTATTGGTGATTCGGGTTTAAAATCACCACTATTCGTTGGTGATTTTACTAAAACACAAAAATTTGAAGAAAACTATTTCTACGATAAAAACGACCTTGGCGCTAGTATCGTTAACGATAAAACCCATTTTAAAATTTGAGCCCCAACTGCTAGTCAAATGCAAGTCATGTATCGTCCATCACATACGCTCGATTTTAAATATAAAAATCTCACTAAATCAAAACAAGGATTATGATCGGTTACTATTAATAAAAGATTAACTAAATATGAATATTTATTTTTTATTAATATGAATAACATTTGACAACAGTTTCGTGATCCTTATGCGCACGCTTCAACTCCGAATGGACTAGTATCAGTCGTTTATGATCCTCAAGCTTTCAAAGCTGAGGATAAGTTATTATCAGCGCGCCATAAAATTCCCAAATTTCAAGACGCGATCATTTATCGTTTATCAATTAGAGATTTTACTAGTAATGCTAGTTCAGGTGTCAAAAAAGAATGACGCGGTAAATATTTAGGACTAACGCAACGCGATAGTAAAAATCGTGACCGCGAGATTACTAGTTTGGACTACATTAAAAATATGGGCTTTAGTCATATTCAACTATTACCAGTTTATGACTTTGCTACTGTTGATGAAATCCGTCCTTACAACAACATCTATACGTATGGTTATTATCCCGATCAGCTAATGATTCCCGAAGGGTCTTATGCAACTGATGTCAAAGACCCCTACCAACGTATCAGAGAGCTAAAAACATTAATCTCAACAATCCATAAAGAAAACATCGGTGTCATTATGGATTTATCTTTTAAGCGTTTGTTTAATATTAAGTTGTCGGGCTTTGAATATAGTGTTCCAGGTTACTACTTTCACAAAGTAGCAAACAAATACATTTTTAATTACAAATTAAAAATGGTCCAAAAAGTTATTATTGATACTTTTATCTGATGATTAAAAACATATCAAGTTGATGGCTTTCGCTTATCTGATTCTAAAGACATCGCTCCCAACATTATTAATAACATTCATCGAGAATTATTAAAGATTAATAAAAATATTATCTTTATGGTTGATAGCGTCCAAAAAAGTAATAGTTCCGAAATTTCAAAAGCTTTCCCAGCTGCATTATTTGGCATGGCTGTTACTAAAGGAGAGCATATCAAAGGTTACTTAACAGGTAATATTGGAGAACGCGATAATTTCATTCTCGGCCTAACAGGCTTGCTAGTTCACAATGACCCTAAAAATAACATTAACTTTTTAGAAACGCTCCATACACGAACGCTTTCTGATACTCTAACGAGCTTTGAACAAAACATTTCGCAATCAAAACTCCAAAAAATAATTTTGTTAGCTAATGTTTGTGTTTTGATTGCTCAAGGGATTCCGTTGTTCGTCCAAGGTCAAGAATTCTATCGTAGTAAAAAGATGTTATTTAGTACTGAGTTCATGAATAGTAACATTAGTGAAATTGATTGAAACAAATTAAATGAACATCATCTAGATTTAAAAGTCATTAAAGATTTAATTTGTTTAAGAAAACACAAATTACCCGAATTAAGAATGATGACTAAAAATGAAATTCGTAAAAAAGTTAAATACGAAGTTACGCATAATGGATTAATTAAAATTTTCTATGATAATATTAATCGTCCAAAAGAAAATCGTCCTTTAATAATTTTTATTAATAATTCAGGGAAACGAATTTTAATTAATTTTAAAAAAGAGAACGAAGTTATTTTCGACACTATTAAAGGCGTATGAAAGTCAAAAAAACGGATCAAAGAAATTTATATTTCGCCATATCAAATGATTATCTTGCGTGAAAACGTCATTAAAGTGAAAACGATTACTCGTCAAGAATTGATTAATAAAAGAATTTTTAATAACATTAAACAATTTAGTTAAAATTTAGTAAGAAATTAGTTTATTTTATCAACGAAAAGAGTTATAATTGTTTATATAAAATTAACATTATATTTATATAGTTTAATTTTTTATGTAAACATAATAATATTAATACTTAACTAAGAAAGTGGGATAATTTATAATGATTAAAGTCGCTATTAACGGTTTTGGACGTATCGGACGTCTAGTATATCGTCAATTAATTGAACGCAAAGATGTTGAGGTAGTTGCAATTAACGACCTAACTTCTCCAGAAACACTATTACACTTATTAAAATACGATACAGCACACCGTAAATTCAATTACTTCAATGAAGTTAAATTAATTAACAACGCTATTGTTGTTAACGGGAAAACAGCACCAATTTTTGCTGAAAGAAATCCTGAAAATTTACCTTGAAAAAAACTTGATGTAGATGTTGTTGTTGAATCAACAGGTTTCTTCCGTAAACTAGAAGATGCCAAAAAACATATCACTGCCGGAGCTAAGAAAGTCTTAATTTCAGCACCTGGTACTGGTGAAATGAAAACGATTGTTTACAATGTTAACCATAACATTTTAGATAAAAATGATGTTGTTGTTTCAGCAGCTTCATGTACAACTAACTGTTTAGCACCAGTTGCTAAAATCCTAAACGATAGTTTTGGAATTGTTAAAGGAATCATGACAACAGTTCATGGTTACACTTCAGACCAAAGATTACAAGATGCACCTCATGGCGACTTACGTCGTGCTCGTGCTGCTGCTGAAAACATCATTCCAACTACTACTGGAGCAGCTGTTGCTGTTGGTAAAGCTTTACCTGAATTACAAGGTAAATTAGACGGAATGGCAATGCGTGTGCCAGTTATTACTGGTTCACTTGTTGATCTAGTAGTTGAATTGAAAAGCAACCCATCAGTTGCTCAAATCAACGCTGCAATGAAAGCTGCCGCTAACGAAACATTAGAATACGGAGTCGACCCAATTGTTTCTTCTGACATTATTGGATCAACTCATGGTTCAATCTATGATAGTTTATTAACTAAAGCAATGGACGTTGATGGTAAGAAACTTTATAAAATTATCAGTTGATATGATAATGAAAATTCATACGTTTCACAATACGTTCGTACTTTATTACATTTAGGTACTTTAGTTTAATTCACTTAATTATCTAATCAAAAAAAATAACTGTTAAAATTAACAGTTATTTTTTTTTATTGTTCGTTGAAAATTGCCTTTTAGCTTTGTTTGATAAATAGCTAGCGATGATCTTTTTTGAGATTATCAAGATTAGCAATTTAAATAATTAATAGTTTATTTAAAGGACTTTTTTAATTGTTGGGGCTGTTTTGTTAAAAAATATAATTAATCGAGCAAAAATATTATTAATTAGGAGTGATAATTACAATAAAATTATATTTTTTACTTGTATTTTTGGTCTTTTTATTGTATTATATCTATTGCTTGCAAAATATATACGGGACTATAGCTCAGCTGGTTAGAGCACACGACTGATAATCGTGAGGTCGGAGGTTCAAGTCCTCTTAGTCCCACCATATGGGGTGGTAGCTCAATTGGTAGAGCACCTGTCTTGCACACAGGAGGTCGCCAGTTCGATTCTGGTCCGCTCCACCATATCATATTGACCAAGCTTATAAGCTTAACAAATATTAGTTTTAAGATTGAATATCTATTAATGAATATTATTCAATCTTAAGGCTGATATTTTTTTTATGTCTTTTTTTATGTCTTTTTTTAGTTTGGTTTATTGTTAGTTTATTGTTAGTTTATTGTTAGCGAATTTAAAAATCCGCCATTTTATGGGCGGATTTTTATAATTAACTATTTTGATTGGATCGGCGTCAAAATGGGGCTCTTTTTCTGTTTTGGGATAATTTATAGTTATTGTTATTACTGCCTTGTTAGGACTGGTTTTATTGCTCGTAGTGTCATTTATTATGCGAATGAATCTGGTTTAGAGTAAGCGACACACGTTCAATTGAAATCAAAAGGAGTATTAGTAATATTCTTATTATGTGAATCAGCATACATAAAGTTATTAGTGAAAGTTAAATCTCAAGGATTATGTTGAGAACCAGTAATAGTGAACTCTACTTTGATGCAATATTGTAATCCAATTTCTGTTCCTTTAGTATCTTTTATTGGAATATCTTTTTGGTAACCTGGAAGAAGCTTGAATTTTCATCCTAATCCTATATAGTTAAAACCAATTCGATCAGCTGTTCACGTATCAAGAGTGATACCGTGTTTATTGTCAGTAACAAGACTTCAATAATGAGTCGCAAAAGTTAATCAATCAGAATTGCTAATTGGATTCTCTATCATACTTTTAATGTAATCTTTACTATCGATAACAGATAGATATTTTGCTCGTGATTGTAATTGAACAGTTTTACTAAAAGTTGCTATATCGATATCAAATAAAGAACCAGTATAATGATAAATTATTTTGATTGGATCAGCATCAAAGAGACCCGCTCTATTTGTTTTTGAAATAACAACAGTGATTGTCGCTGCTGTTTTATTAATGGCCGCTGTATCAGTGGGATTACCATGCATTAAATTAAGACCATCAGCGTCAGGAGGAGCACCAGCTAGACCACCATACACATCAAACTCAGCTTTATCGTCGTTAAGTCAAGTTTGTTGGCTAGAATCACCTGCCCAAATAAATTTTGTTTTATAGTTGGGAGATTTTTTAGCAGCTGCTAAAAAATCAGCTGGCTTACTAGTTTGTACTGCGCTAACAAATTGCTCTCAAGTAAAATTGTTAACTGGTGTTTTAATACATATTCAATCATCAACAACATAGTCTTTATTTTTAAATTCTATTTTAAAATCAGCGTTTGATTTTATTGTTTTATCAACAGTACGAACAATATTAACGTTGATGATTTTATTGCCCTTATCAGGCGTAAAAGAACTTCTTCATAGTTGATTAGCTGTCGCATCGCTTCAACCTTTAGGGTTACTAACTTGAACAATGTTAATAGCGTCTTCGGCTTTAGCGGCAGCTAAAAAATCATCTCAAGCTGATACTTTTGGTGGTGTTGATTTTGAACCACAAGATATTAGTGCAACTGAACCAAGCAGACTGCCAGGTATCAGCGTCAACAAGAAAGCACTCTTTCAGATTTTTTTAATTTTCATAAATTTAACACTCCTTAAAATTTAATTTCCTATTATATATATATAATTTATTATTAAATCAATTAATGCTTAGTTGTTTCGACACAATTTCAACTAAAATCAAAAGGAGTATTAGCAATTCAATTAGTTTTTGGATTAGAATTTGGATCACCATTTGGATATGCATAGATAAAGTCATTAGTAATGTCAAAAATTCTAGTTGTTGTAGCATCAGAATTTTTAGTAAATTGCACTGGTATAAAATATTGTAATCCGATTTCTTTTCCATTAGCATCTTTTATTGAATTATCAGGAGCATAATCACCATTCATATGAAATGCTCAACCTCCTGAAGTAGCATAGTCTTTACCAAGTTTTGTAGTCATTCAACTATCAATAGTTATGCTATGAGTTTTATCAGCATCACTACTTCAATAATTTTTGGCAAAAATAGTTCAGTTGGCATTGTTTGGATTGGCCGCAACTATATTGTTAATATATTTTTGAACATCAATAACAGCAAGATATTTTTTGTTTGATTGTAATTGCATAGTTTTAGAGAAGATTCCTTTAGCAATATCAAACTTAGCACCACTATATTTATAAACTATTTTGATCGGATCAGCATCAAATAAACCTGCTCTATTTGTTTTTGAAATAACAACAGTGACTGTCGCTGCTGTTTTATCAATGGCCGCTGCATCAGTGGGATTACCATGCATTAAATTAACTCCAGCAGGGTCAGGAATTTCTTGACCAGATGTTACTAGACCACCATACACATCAAACTCAGCTTTATCGTCCGCTTGTCAAGTTTGTTGGCTAGTGTCACCACCCCAAATAAATTTTGTTTTATAGTTGGGAGATTTTTTAGCAGCTGCTAAAAAATCAGCTGGGTTAGCAACTTGTACTGCTGCTAAAAATTGTGCTCAAGTAGAATCTATGGCTGGTTTATTACTACAGATTCAATTTTTTACATCATATTTTTTTGTTGTAAATATTATTTGGAAATTAGCATTTGATATGTTAGTCGCATCAATAGTACGAACAATAGTAATGTTGATGATTTTATTAGCCTCATCAGGTACAAAAGAACTTCTTACTAGTTGATTGGCTGTTGCATCTGCTCAAACTAAAGGGGTAGCATTTTTTATAATATTGATTTCTTTTTCAGCTTTAGCATTAACTTTGAATTCGCTTCAAGTTGCCTTTGCTGGTGGTTTTGCTTTCGAACCACAAGATATTAGCGCAACTGAACTAAGCAGACTGCCAGGTATCAGCGCCAACAAGAAAGCACTCTTTCAGATTTTTTTAATTTTCATAAATTCAGAACTCCTCATAATTAAATCTTTTATTATATACTTATATTATAAAACATTAAATTTTTAAAGTAATGATTTTTTATTTTAATATAAATTTCAACTTAATAAAAAAATACTACATTTTATTGTAGTATTTTTTATTTTATAGTTATCATTAAATAATTAATTTAAATATTATTTAATCTGATTAATCTTAAGAACTCAACTATTATTAAAAGGAGTTGTAGTAATGTTTGTATGTGTTGAATCAAGATAAATAAAATTATTAGTTATTTCAAATTTATGAACATCATTTGGATGACTTAATTGAAATGTTGCATCAGAAATTCATCATACTTGTAAATAATATCGAACACCAGATGCTCCAGATCCTATTGGTTGTTCTGGTTCATTATCATTTAGTGTTACTTTTCATCCTGAAGAAGTTGGTCCTCATTGAAGTGTTTTTGCAATAGTGTTATCTGGGGTATGTAGATTATCAACTCAGCTTTCTTTTGCAAATTTATTTCAACCAGCTGTTTTATCATCATCATTAACAAAATCACCAATAACAGCATTAGCAACTGCTAGATATTTTGCTCGTGATTGTAATTGCGTAGCTTTAGAAAAAACTCCTTTAGAAATATTAAAATCAGAACCACTATATTGATAAACTATTTTGATCGGATCAGCATCAAATAAACCTGCTCTATTTGTTTTTGAAATAACAACAGTGACTGTCGCTGCTGTTTTATCAATGGCCGCTTTATCAGTGGGATTACCATGCATTAAATTAACTCCAGCAGGGTCAGGAATTTGTGGTTTAACAGTTACTAGACCCCCATACACATCAAACTCAGCTTTATCGCCCGCTTGTCAAGTTTGTTGACTAGTGTCGCCACCCCAAGTAAATTTTGTTTTATAGTTGGGAGATTTTTTAGCAGCTGCTAAAAAATCATCTGGAGTAACAGCTTGCACTGCTGCTAAAAAATCATCTCAAGTAAAATCACTAACAGGTTTTTTACTACAGGTTCAATTTTTAACATCATATTTTTTATTTTCAAATTTTATTTGAAAATTAGCATTTGATTTCGTCGATGCATCAATAGTATGAATGATATTAACTTTAATGATTTTATTGGCTTCATCGGGCACAAATGAATGGATATCTAGACCAGTTGTAACACCAGCCCAAACTGAAGGTTTAGCATTACTAACAATTTTATAAACAGTTTCATCACTAGCGGCACCTTTAAAATCAGTTCAAGTTGCTTTTGGGGCTGGTTTTTCTTTTGAACCACAAGATATTAGCGCAACTGAACTAAGCAGACTGCCAGGTATCAGCGTCAACAAGAAAGCACTCTTTCAGATTTTTTTAATTCTCATAAATTCAGAACTCCTCAAAATTTAATCTTTTATTATATACTTATATTATAAAATATTAATAGAATAATTGTATCTTTTTTCAATATTATTTGCTAATCATTACTGATAAATCCGTTAAAATACATTGAAAAAGCAATCTCTAATAATCGAGATTGCTTTTTTTATTTAAACTGCACAACTTTTTGAAAATGAAAGTGTCAGTCATTAAATGCTTGTGGGCAAAAAAGACTGACACATATATTAATATGAATATAAAATGTTACAAACACGTGTCAGTTTCGAATATATCAATACTGAAACTGACATAAATTGAATTGATTAAATTATTAGTAATTTTTTATAATTAATTAGCGTCTCTCAAAACACTAACTAAACTTATGTGGGATCTGATTAATAGTTCAATCATTAATATATAATGATTGAACTATTTTTAACAGAGCATTGTGGACAGAAAAATTTAACAGAGCATTGTGGACAGAAAGAAAGGTAACTAAATGTTAGTAATTATAATAACTTGTTATAAAACATTGACAGATAATTAACATAAATATAAAAATGACAATAACTTCAGTCAGTATATGTTTATTACTGAACTCTGATTTAATAACTTATAAACGATTCGATTATAAGTTCCATCATTAGATGGTCTTATAATCGAGTATAAAAAGAAAGCAAGTAAATGTGTAGTTACTATAGATTGATAGCTAACTCTGACACATTATTATATATGTTGTTATCAATTTGTGCCAATACTAATTAGTAACTGGCTAGAAAAGATATCTATATAAAACAAGAATCAGACCAGGTCATGACATTTTAAACCCTGAACTGAATATAAATAAGAAAGAAAGAAAGCAAGTAAATGTCAGCAAGCTCTACACTATAGAACTAATATGAATTTATAAACACTACAAACAAATGCCAGTCAGTATATGTAAGTTACTGAACTCTGACATAATTTGGTCATAGTTATTTCATTAAGTTCTTTAATTTATTTTGTAATGTTATTAATCTTGAATTAGGATTAATAACATTTTGATTTAAATCAATTAAATTGTTTAAATCATTATTAGTGATATTACGATGCATTACTAGATTATGAATTACTTGATTTTCGAGATCATCAATTTGGTCTCAGTTTTTTACTTTCATAATAAATTTAAATTCATGTTTAATATAAAAATCATAAAAATTTAAACAATTAATAAAATCTTCATTAGTGATTTCTTTATTGTGGGAATAATCATTTTTATAAAATTTTAATATTGATTTAAAAAAGTAGCTTCTTAGAATATCTTTATGTTGATGTTTAGTATTTTCTTGGATTAGTTCCTTTTTATTATTATATAATATAATGTCCTTAAAGTCACAAGTTTTAAAATAACTAGTTGTTAATAGTTGTTGATTAACGTGAGCATTATGTTGGATATTAAGAGCAATTAAAATATAATAACAAATAAATATTTTATTACTTTTACGATTTTTAAATTTTAATGCTTTAAGTTGAGGAGTCCTAAATATGTCATCGATTAATCGATTAATATGTTGCAATTTAATTGATGGTCTAATTAATTTTCCCGAGATTTTTTGATTTTTTTCTAGATCTGTAAAAAATGAAAAATCAGCACTCCCAATATAATTCATTCATTCTAATTCTTTAGCAATATAGTTAGTGCTAAATTTGTGATCTTTATCATCATATTTTGATTTAATAAAATCAAAAATTTTTCTACTAAAATCTCAATCAGTCTTTTTAATATTTAGTAGTTTAGTTATAAAATAATAACCAACACAATGACTATTAGTTTCATCGATTAGATCACCGGCTGAAATAGCGGCTTGGTAATCATTAAAAAAGATCGCTTTTTTAATGATTTCCATACTAGTGATTGATTGAGTTCAGTTGCCATCTAATTGATCAGTATATAAATCATTGGGAATTCATTCTTTCATTTTGAATGATTTATTAATTCACTTTAAACTTTGTCTAATAAATTGTGATTTTGTTTCAGGGTTTTTATACAATGTTTTCAACATTGTTAAAAAAGCTTTTTTATCATATTGTTTTTGATTATCAGAGATTTTACGATTACGTTGTTCTAAGTCTTTGTTAGCATTTTCTGCTAAATTTTTAATTTTATCTAAATAATCAATAACGATTCCTGTGTTATCTAAATCTTGACCATGATAATGATGATAGAATAAAATTAAAAAATTCATTAAATGCTTTTCAAAGATAATTCAATTATCTTGCTGCGTTGTAAAAGTTACTAGTGAAAGACTAAATTTAGCAGTTTTTGGAGCTCATGCACCAAAAACATTATTATAGTTTAAAATTTCAAGATCGTTATTGTGATTAATATTTAAGTTAGTAAAGTATTTGATAATTGATTGTGATAAATTATTTTTATTACTAGTTAGATCGATAATGTTATTAGGATCATGATTAGTTTCTTGAACGAAAAATAAAATATCGTTAATTGGGCTAGTTTTTGATAATGTATATTCTTTGTGATTAAGATCTTTATCTAGTAAGATAGGCTTGTTTGATTTGTGATTTAAAATATCTTTTATAGATGAATTAAAATGAGGATTATTGTTAACTAGTTGTTTTACTAGTCTATCACTATCATATTTAGTAATAAATATTGATAATAGGGCAATTCTAAATATTTCAATATTAATGTCATCTGCTAAAATAAATTTGATGAGATATTTTTTTACTAGATAAATAAAAGTTTTTGGACTAGTGTTAGAGAATTGGTAACTATTGTTTTCGATTTCGCTTAATTTTTTTTTGGCTTTATTTTTTAGACTATTTTCTTTTTGATCGTTCTTAGTTCAAAAATGACAATAGAAATTTCGCAATGATGTTAAATAAGTTCAAAGATCATTAGTAATTTTTATAAATTGATAATCTGGTTCTTTTTTGAACGCTTTCTTCAGCGTTGCTAATTGATTGATCAATTGTTGTTTTTTTAGCTGATTATTGCTTTCTTTGGGCAGATCACCATTCATTACTAATCCCGACATTATTAATAATAAGATGTTGTTCGTTTCGTGTTTATTCATTTTTAGCAATCTCCTTATTTCAATAATAATAATTTTTTTAACTAATAAAAAAATTATAACACTTATCTTATATAAATAACTAAAAATTATAGTAAAAATCCGTTTATAGTGGTGAATTTATGCACTGCGATCTAATCGAACTCGATTGAAGTTAAATATCTATTGTAGTTGTCATTTTGAGTATCGTTTTAGGCGTATTTTTGTTGAAGTTGATTAACTACATTAATAATAGCTTGATGGGGTTGTTGTCGTATCAATTAACAACGTTTGCGATTATTTTGACAACGATCATCTGTTTGTTTCAATTGTCTTTTTATTAACAAATCACTTTGCTTTTACTAATAAGATTTGTC
Source organism: Mycoplasmatales bacterium (assembly GCA_965237585.1). Taxonomy (GTDB): domain Bacteria; phylum Bacillota_I; class Bacilli_A; order Mycoplasmatales; family JABABV01; genus JABABV01. The sequence continues at coordinate 884,694 of OZ250146.1, forward strand.
TTTTTGGATTTATTGCTTTGTTGTATTTTATCCCAATGTTGATGATTTTCTTTATTAATCACTAACTAATTAGATTCAAAAAAATAACTATAATTTGATTATAGTTATTTTTTAATTATTAAGTAATACTATTTATGGTATAATTTTTAAACAATTTAACAAAAAGATAGAAAATTATTAATTGAAAAAGAAAAGAGGTATTAGTTAACTATGATTAAAATTATGATTTATACAATATGCGCAATATTAACTTTTATTTCTTTTATCGGCTTGTATCACTTTATAGTGCTGCGACCTTTTCAACCAAAATTTTATCAAAAAGTTAATATTAACGAAGAAAAATACCAAGATATTAGAAAATATAAATGAAGTTATAGCGATACGCCTTTTTATTTATTTTTTTTAATTCCCATTTTATTAGCTTGTATTATTATTATTAATTTAGCGTACTTTAATTATAATCAAGTGCATCACCACAAAAATGTAATACGTGCCTGATCTATTTTTAATTTTAGAGATAACAAATTATACTATTGAAGTTTTCTTATCTTTATTGCGTTTTTATTAAGTGATATTTTTTCTAGTAAGAATAAACTAAAAGAAAAAAATAAAGCATTGAACAGTAAAGCATTGAACAGTAACAATACTGATAAAATTGTTTTAGAAAAACAATCAAATGATCAAACAACAAACAATAAAAATCGTTGATTACAAGTTCCGAAAATTTATACAATTTTATTAATAGCAATATTTTTAATAATAACGATTTCCAGTTTACGACTTTTTTTAATTTTTAATAATACAAATTACACAAAAATTAATTTTTATATTTTTGTTAGTGCTATTATAATTGGCCCATGAATCATTTTGTTACTATCAAAAATATTAATTATAATTATAAATTATTTTTATTATGCTAAGATATCTAAAAATACATCTAAAACAACGTTTAAAACATTATGAACTCAATCTTTCAATGCTGCTGATTATGAAGCAGAATGAGGATACATTCTATTACCGGCATTAATAGCAATCATATCACCGATATGTTTTGCTATTATACTATCAGCTTATCAAGGAATATTGATTTTATTAAATATGGTTTAAAATAAATTATCAAAGGAGGTTTACTATGAATGTTTGATATTATGTATTATATATATGTTTGTTTATTATTAGTAATTTTTTACTTTTTCATTTTGTTCTGTTAAAAGCATATAGTCCCAAAATATTTACAAACAAATGATCAGATCGAATTTTTAAAGGAATTTGAACTGGTCAATATTTAGAAAACGAAGATCGTAAAAGAACAAGAGGTAGTAGAATATTTCTACCATTCACATTATCTTTCTATCTTAAGAATCACAATTATAAATTAAAAGAAAAATATGGTCCTGATGCTAAAATTAATCGTTGACGTCGAATTGGGACATATTGAGTAATTGTAATATTTGCTGTAATTATAATTAATGCAATTTTATGTGTTTGAGCATGCCATGGTATAGCTAAAATAGAACCTAATTCAATTTCATTTTTTGAATATTTTGCTATATCATTAATTTTAATTTGAGGAACCATTTTTGCTTTTGTTTTTATTTTAGCAACTTTTTTATGATTTCTTTTATGATTAGATACAATGATCTTGCGAATGAAAAAAATAAAAATAACTGAAAAAATGAAAAAAGAAAGATCTTTTATAAATTTTTTTAATTATATAATGTATTTAACACCATTTTCCGGTCCTAATAAAAGATCTTTTAAGATTATGGAAGTTGCACTACCATCAGATCGAGAAGGAAATCCATTTTGCATCTCTTATATTATTGCAGTCTTTTTGTTAACGTGAATAATGTATTTTATATCAATGTTGATAATAACAACCAATTAATATTAAGATTAATTTGTGATAGATAAAACCCAGACGTAGTTTAGTTTAAAGGGATTGTGAAAACGATAATGTCTTATTTGCGATCACTTCGCTTTTACTAATAAGATTTGTCTTTTTGGATTTATTGCTTTGTTGTATTTTATCCCAATGTTGATGATTTTCTTTATTAATCACTAACTAATTAGATTCAAAAAAATAACTATAATTTGATTATAGTTATTTTTTAATTATTGAGTAATACTATTTATGGTAAAATTTTTAAACAATTTAACAAAAGATAGAAAATTATTAATTGAAAAAGAGGTATTAGTTAACTATGATTGAAATTATGATTTATATAATATCTGGAATATTAACTTTTATTTCTTTTATTAGTTTATATCACTTTATGATATTGCGTTCATACAAACCAAAATTTTATCAAAAAGTTAATATTAATGATAAAAATTATCAAGATATTAGAAAATATAAATTAGAGTATAACAATATGCCAATTTATTTTTTCACTTTAATACCAATTGCTGCAATCATCATATTAATTTATGCTATGTTGATTACAAGACATTCAGATCCACATACAATAGAACCAAAATTATTAAATTATAATAATTTTATGAATCCATTAATTTTTATTACAGTAGCTCTAGAAGTATTGAATGTATTTTTAAGCTTACTATTAATGATTAAAAAAGCAGTTAAAATAAATTATAAAAAAATCGAAGATAATCAAAAAAAGTTAGCCCAATTAACGATATTTTATTTTTCGTTCAAGAAACTAATCATGTTCCTAATTCAATTTGATTTCTATGATATGCATTAATTGGAATAGCAATCACATGATCACTAATAGTATTTTTATATAGCTTATTAGTAATATTTATATATCTGATTTCTAAATTAGTTGGTCTAAAAAAGGTATCACTTTCAAAAATATCTAAATTTTGATTCCAAGATCGCTTTAAAAAATCAAAGCAACCTTTAATTATAAATCCTTTTTGTCTTTCGCATGTCTTTGGTTTCTTTGCAGTAATTGCATTTATCTTTTTTATACCAATGTTTATTATTTTGTTTCATTTTAATAAATAATATAGTTTAATATTGTTAATTAAAATCAAGCAGTTTAACAAAATCACCATATTATTAAATATGGTGATTTTTATTAGTAATTAAACATCAATAGCTAGATTATCAAAAAATAAATTATTTTGTATTACAGATATTATATTAAATAATAAAGTCGAGTTAAGATAAACTTAAAAATTAATTCGATAGTAAAAAAATCTTTTTAATCCCTATTATACAATATCGCTAGCACATCTATATTAATTAGCATTAACTAATTAATATAAGATATGATATAATTTTTCTTATATAAAGAATAAAATAAACTATTACAGATAAATAAGGAGCTTATATAAATATGGTCATATTTAAATATAATTTAAAAAAATATTTTCGTACAGTATCTACTTGAATTCTATTACTTTTTGGAATAGCAATAACAGTTTTAGTATCAATGGTCTTCACTAATTCTTGACCAGTTAATAGTACTGTTCACAATTCAGCATGATCAAACGGAAACATTGATGCGGTCACTAATGTTTATATTTTTGTTACCCCAATTTTAGTTGTTATTATCGCTATTTTTGCCGCTTTTAAAAGTGTGCAACTTTTTCGTGATGAAATCAATGAAGGATCATTATTATTATTAGTTTCGAAACCAATCTCTCGAAAACGTATTTTAATTCAAAAATGATTTTCTTTGATTACTATTTTTATCATTTTTATTACCCCAATATTAGTAACCCAAACAATAATTTTATTACATTTTATCAATTATCAACCAGCTTATAAAATGATTTGATGAGGATTATTAGGTGAGTTATTTGTAACAACTGCCTTTTTTGCTCTACTGTCATCTGTATCATTAATTATATCGTTACGCTTAGGCGTTAAATCAGTCTTAGGATTATCATTCGCATGTACGTTATTAATGGTTATTAGTAGTAGTATACAAACATTAAGTTACCATTCTCAATTTACATTTGCTGATCCCGAAATTAGAACTAATTCCGAGTCAGCTGGTAGTTATTCACGATCTTGAAATCTAAAGACGAATAAAACTAGTACACTTCCTAGTTTCTTTGTTAAACATAGCGACAAGAAGCCTCTGTTTAACAAATTATGACCATTAGCACTAGGCTATCAAATCAATCAAATGAACAGCCTCTTTATTAAAGATAGAACTTCTAAACAAAACCAACCAATGTATGAAAATGGTTATAACAAGATGATGAAAGTAAAAACATCAACATCAATTAATTTCAACGATTATAATAATAGTTTATTTTTAAGTAAATATAGCCAACATGCTGTTAAAGACTTTACTAATTATTTTAATAATAATAATTACACTAATACTGATACTGGTAAAACTGATATTATTAGTGATTATCTATCACAACCATTAGCAGATGCCCAAACTTATCTAACAGCTAAACTAAAACAATACACACCTCCTAGTAATATTGCTAATCTACGAGTTTTAAGTTTAACATTAAACGATTTTAAAACTAGTTATCCAGCAAGTGCTGCTAAATTTTTCAATGTTGCATCAACACCAAAAATTTATACTTATTTTTGAAACTATAAATTTGATTATGATCGTTACAGTCATTGAAAAAATCAAGACTTCAATAGAACACCAGCACCAAATTCAAAACCAACTAATGAATATAACGCTAATAGTATTTTTAATTTATTGTTAAACTATCATATTAGTAAAACATCAGCCCAAGTAATAATTGATAAAAAAATTGATTATTTCGTTTTCGAAAAACTAAATAAGTATAATGGGAACAAAGATTTATATAATTATAATAATTTAAGATTTAAACAAGATTTTACAAATTCATCAATAGATCATAAAACAATTTATGAAACATGAGCTAACTCACATGCGCTAGCTGATAGTCTAGTTGCTAAATATAACAATATTAAGCAACTAGACAATGAACATAAATTAGTAACAACTACTAATTCTGATTTAGCAATTTTTAATAAATATTTTTATAAAGTTAAATTTGAAAATTACGTTAACCCTTATTTACTAAGTATCTTTTACTTAGGAATGGCCGGGGGTCTAGTACCATTAACTTATTGATGATTTAGTCGTAGTGACTTTTCTTAATTAAGTTTTAATACAGTTTTAAAAAGCAACTCCGAAATTAGGAGTTGCTTTTTTAATAATCATTTTACTATGTTAGTGTCATCGATTATTAATAAATGATCACTTCAATAATTGATTGTCTAATAGAGTTAAAAACAATCATTTTAGCGTTTTAATTATGCTCTTAATTAAACGCTAAAAAAATTTATCTATTTTAACGCTATTTTAACGCTATTAATTAGTTTATAATTATATATATAATCAAATTAAAAAAAATTATTAAAATTTAGAGTTTATTTATATTACTAAATATCGATTTTATTATTATTGTTATTATTAAAAGTAGAATCTCTTAATGAAAAAATATGATGAAAAAGAAGGGTGGGAGGTTTATGAAAGTTAAAAAATTTTTTAAAATAACTTTTTTGGTTGTGTTAATACCTAGTAGTACTATGATGAGTTCACTAGCAATTGTTGCTTGTGGAAAATCAAGTCCAGCACCAAAAAAGCCTGACTTAGAATGAGCTGACTTTGTCGAAGATGCTATGATTGAAAAAGCACCAAACATCGTTGATGCTGACTTACCTAGTTCATGAGTAGGTTTTGAAGATAATGAATTAACACTTGGTAATTTCATCAGTGATAATAAAACAAAAACTGTTACTGTCAATATTGTCAGACTAGTTGACAATATTGTCAAAACAAACACCGTCTTTAAAATTATTTATAAAGGCCAAGACTACGAAGTTAAAAATTGAAAATATATAAATCCACCAGTTAACAATTATAGCTGAGCTGATTTTAAAAGAGATTCTCAAGCTGCTAGTAAAAATCCCCAAATTTTAAAATATAACGCTGAGGAACAAACTCAAACCTGAAAAACATTTAAATGAGGAGGCGACACGACGCAACAAAAATGACAAATTAATGATGTTGCTCAATTAGATGTTTATGGAGGTAGTAATGAAAACGATCCTGCCGGGGGATTAAACATTATGAAAGGTCAATGAATTGCTGATGAATCAACGCAAACAGTTAGTGAAATTATCTCTATTAAAAATAGGCAAGGTGATTATGATTCTAATCCTATAAAAATCACCAGTACTTATAATGGTAGTGTATACGAAACTATTAAATCGAGATTTGAACAAGTAGCACCATTGCAATCTTATCAAAATTATATGAATAATTTTCAGAACAATGTTAACTTAATTGACAAAAATAGTCCAAGTAAACATGATTGACAATTCTTTTCTAAAAATCGTTGTTGAATCAATAACAACCAAAACTTATATCATACTCAGAACAACACTTTGTTTCATTTTTTAACAAATAATGCGAAAGGCCACATCACTGAAGATAATATTACGGATATCAAATTTAGTGTGGAACAACCACCGATAACAGATCCCCATGGATTAACACGAACTATTGGACTAATATGTCACTTTGGAACACTAATACAGCCTCAACAAAAACGATTTTACTTAACTAGTAGTTTTGTATTTAAGAATAATCTACAAAACAACATTAATGATAACGATAACAAAATTGGCAATGCATTTAATTATAATTGAAAATTCAGTTGAGACGACCCCAATCCACCACCACAATCATAAACGATGATATTACTTTTAAAACAATAATTAATCTTTAAGTTGGGATAAAAAAAATTATTCACAATAATCACTTTGTGATATAATTTTTTTTACACAAACTAACACTAATATAAGGAGAAAATATCATTAATGAATTTAAATAAACTTTTTAAAATTTTAAATAAGGAGTAAATCAAAAATGATAATATTTAAATATAATCTTAAAAAATATTTTCGCACACTGTCAACTTGAATTTTACTATTAATCAGTTTCATTGTAGTCGTTGCTACTAGCTGAGTAATGACGGATACAATAATGATTCAAAATTCTATTAGTAACGAAGTGTGAAAGGAACTTAATAAACAAACTGTTATTAGTGTTTATGCGTTAGTGTCTCCTTTCTTGATAATGATGGTTGCCTTGTTCGCCGCTTTTAAAAGTGTGCAACTTTTTCGTGATGAAATTAATGAAGGATCGCTATTATTGATTATTTCAAAACCAATTTCACGAAAAAACATTTTATTTCAAAAATGATTATCGTTAATTACAATTTTTGTAATTTTCATTAGTCCGATTTTAATTGGACAAACTTTTGTCTTATTAAGAGGTATCAAATATAGTGGAGCTCACCACTTTATTTGATTAGGTTTAATTAGTGAGTTTTTTGTCACAATTATCTTCTTTTGTTTGTTTTCTTCACTAGCGTTACTGGTTTCACTACGCTTAGGAGTGAAATCGGTTTTAGGGCTATCGTTTGCTTGTACACTTTTAGTAATCATCAGTAGTAGTATGCAAACATTAACTTATCGTCCTCAATTCGAATATATTAGCAAAGCCTATTATGGCGTCGATACGAACGAGGATGTTAACAAAGACTTTGCTAACGATTACAATATTTCTAGCAGTTGAAATTTAGATAATAATAAAATTTCTGATGTACCTAGTTTTTATACTAGAATTAACAATAAAAAACCAATTTTTAACAAATTATGACCGTTCGCACTTAATTATCAAATTAGTCAAATGACTAGTATTTTTTGAAAAAATAACAGCGCTAACGCTATCCAAGTTAACGGTTATAGTCATTTCATGAAAGTAACATCAGTTCACGATGTTAACTTATCACAATATGACAATAGTTTATTTCTTGATCAAGATAGTATAAATAGTGCTGAAAATGTTATTAAATATTTTAATACTTATAATTATAATACTGATACTACCTCAGAATCAATTACTAAATATTTAGCTCCAGCAATGAAAGATGCTGAAACTTATATGAATAATCAAATTAATCAATACGATGTTAAAATTAATAATCATGTATTAACTTTATCATGAGATGATTTTGATTTAAAATTTCCAAAAAGTTCTATTAAATTTTTAAATGTAATTGCTAGCGAACCGACTTTTAAAGCATTATGAGCTATTAATAATGTTCATAATGAAGATAAATCATCAGCTTATTGACCAAATAGTTTTCCTATTAACAAACATAACGCTAACACGATTTTTAATTTATTACTTAATTATCAAATGACTCAAACTACTGCCAAATTATTGCTAAATAAACAAATCTTTAATTATAATTTTAAAACTAATTATAATACGACTGATGGAGATGTCAGCGATGTTGGGTTATATTTAAAAAATTCTAAAAGCAATGCAAGTAACGATTTTAATCAAAAAGGCCTATACCATCCCTGAGTAAGTGTTTATAGTATGACTAACCAATTAATAAAAAATTATAATCAAGCACACGATATAGATAATAGTTCACATAGAATTAAAATTAATTATAATGATGATATTTGAAAATTCGACAAATTATTCTATCATGTAAATTTTAAAAATTATGTTAATCCATATTTAGTAAGTATATTTTATTTCGGCGTTGGTATTGGTTTAGTGCCATTAACTTACTGACGATTTAACCGTAGTGATTTTAGTTAAATATTAATGTGGTATAATAATAAATAAAATATCAATAAGAAACGGAGAGATATAATAATGACTACAGAAAAAATTACAAAAAATTTAACGAACAAACCAAGCAAGGGCAATCCTATTTCAAAATTAAAAAATAAAGCAACAATAAAAATAAATTTATCAAAAACTAAAAATCAAATTTCAAAAACAGCTGATCAAGATTGAAGCAGCAAAGATAAGAAAAATGAACCAGTTATTAAAATTCGTAAACTATTAAAACGTTTTCGTAAATTTCAAGCTGTCAACGCAATTGATTTAGATATTGGTCGTGGTGTAATTCATGGTTTTATCGGACCTAATGGGGCCGGTAAAACAACAACTATTAAAATGTTAATTGGAGCATTTATTCCAACGTCAGGTGAAATTTTAATTAATGGTCATCGTGCTGGAACAGAAGAAGCTAATCGTTTAATTGGTTATATTCCTGAACGAGCATCGTTTCCTAAATATTCAACAGCGTTTAAATTCTTAGTAACGATGGCTGAATTATCTGGCCTAACACGTGAACAAGCATTAAAACGTGCTAATGCTAATTTAAAAGAATTAGGTCTAGAAGGATTTGCTAAAAAGAATCCTAATGGTTTTTCATCAGGGATGAAAAAGAAACTCTTATTAGCGCAAGCGCTAATGAATGATCCAAAAATATTAATCTTAGATGAACCAGCTGCCAACCTTGACCCAACAGCTCGAAAAGAACTGTTCGATACTTTATTAAAGATTAGAGAACAAGGGAAAACAATTTTTATTTCTAGTCATGTTTTAGTTGAACTAGAACGAGTTGTTAATGAAGTAACTTTCTTATTTGGTGGTAATGTAATTTATTCTGGAACAATTGAGGGACTAGATAAAGAAACTAATGATGAAATTTTTGTTAAAGCTTATGATAATGTTGCCCTAAAAATATTTTTAACTAAAAAATTAAAATTAAAAGTTCGTGGTGATATTAAAACTGAATTAATTATTAATGCTAATAGTAAAAAACATAGTGAAGCACTTGTTGCCAAAATTTTTGCTTCTGGCTTAACAATTAAATCAATTAAAGTTAATGATTTACAATCAATCTATAATCGTTTCTTAGAAAAAACTAAAGATACTCGTTTAGCAGATGCATCACATCGTAAATCACGACTAAGCATGTTCTTATCAAGAAAAAATAAAGAAGAAGAAGCAATAATTGATCGACCAAGCACGCAATCTAAAGAAGAGATTCAAGAACAATCTGGACAAGCGACTACAAAAGTAGCTAAAGTTCAACCTAAAAAAGTAGCTGTTAAAAAAGTAGTTAAAGCTCAACCTAAAAAACCAGCTGTTAAAAAAGTAGCTAAAGTTCAACCTAAAAAAGTAGCTGTTAAAAAAGTAGCTAAAGTTCAACCTAAAAAACCAGCTGTTAAAAAAGTAGTTAAAGCTCAACCAACAAAACCAGCTATAGTAGAAACTAAAACAGAAAACAACAATAAGAATAATGAAGAACCAAAAGTTTAAAACGTTCTAATTCATTAAATGCAAAATCAATAATTGCAAAAAAAATAAAACTTTAACTTAAAGTTTTATTTTTTTATTTTATTTTTTTATTGTTATCTTATTATTATCGTCAGACAAAATCAGTTGGAATAAAAGTATTATCGAATGCTACGTTAGTAATATTGTTATTAGTAGCTAACGTTGGAAAGTTAATATAGAAATTATAAACTGCGTATTTAGTTCAAAAGAAAGTTGTTGTTACAAGGTCGAATGATAGTTTATATTGATAACCGCCCTTGATCGGAAGAACATTTGATGTGTCATATGAAACGTAATTATAATATGGTCATGAATTTGGAATACCATTTCTAATTAATTGTTTATTATAATTATCTGACATAGTTTTAGTGTGGTTTGCATTTATAAAATGGTGATCAGAAAAAGTTGGATCTCAATAAAAAGTCTTAGTTGGACTATATGGTTTAGCGAGTTCGACAACTTTAGAAAACAATTGTTCAAATTTTGCTTTTGATTGTAATTGATTTACTTTAGAAAATTTTCAACTAACAATTTTATTTGGACCATTATATTGAATTGTTGCTTTGATTGGACAAGCACTAGCTAATCCCTCATTTCCTTTAATTGAAATAGTAGCACTAATTGCCTGTGTAGTGCTATTAGCAACAATAGTTCCGTTCATCAAGTTAATGCCTCCAGCAGGATCCTTAGCGTCTAAACCACCATATATATCCCACTCAGGAGTATATAATGTCTGACTGTTATTAACATATCAATTATGAGAATTTCATTGATCAATAGTTTTTCAATTATAACTAGCAGTCACTATATTTAGTAGTTGCTTTGGACTAGTTTTTAAAACATCAGTTTTAAAACTAGTTCAATTAGAATAACTATTTTTACCAATAGTTGCTGCTGGATTTTCTAAACATTGTCATTGGTTGACGTTGTATTTAACAGCTGGAGTATATTGAATAAAAAATACAGCTGTTAAATTATTTTTTTGATTTTTAACAGTTGCAGTTACTGTTTTATTAACGCTGTTTGAATTTTCTTCTGTGAAAACAGCATCACTCGCATTTCATCCTGAAATAGGATTTACTTTAATGACATTACTAGCTATTTCTGCAGATACATCATAGCCCCATTGGACATATTGGGGACTTTCATCAACGTGCGCACTAATATTAGTGTGCCCGTTGGAATATATGCTTAAAGCACCAATCGGTGTTATTACTGATAACGCCGGTAAGCACTTAATTAATGTTGTTAATTTTGTCATTTTTTTCTCCTTATTGATTTTTTTTATGCAACATTATTTGTATTTTTTAGACAATTTTTATAAACAAGCAATGCCACATAATTTAATTCTACTACAAATATAGTTTGAAAAGCAAACTATTATTTTAGAACTAAAAAATCAACGCTAAAATTATAATATTAAATATCTCAAAACAACTATACAAACTCAGTCATTTAGCGTTTATTAATCTCTTTAAAATTTATTTGACTTTCATTCAACGATGATTTGTTTAAACAATAATTTATCATTACTAAATAGGCGATTAATTTTAGGTGCAATTATGCCAGATTGTAAAAATAGTTAAAACAACAAAAATTTTTGATAATTTATTATGTAATACCATATATAACCCTATTAAATAAAGGTAATATATGGTATTATTTTTATACATAATAGGAATGTTAATATTGAGAAAGTTCGGGTGTAAATTGTGGTAGTATATCGTTATAGTTTGAAAAAATTTCTACGTACGCCATCAACTTGAATAATTCTGTTTATCGGAATTATGGTGATGTTTTGAATTGGGGGTTATCTATCTTTTTTCGTCATGAGTCGTAATTGAGATTTAAAAAGCACTAGTCAACTACAAGAATTTGCAATGAAAGGCGCTTTCATTATCGCCTATTCGACAGTTGGGACAACAATAGCCCTCTTAGTTGCCGTTTTTGCAGGATTCAAAGGGGCCCAAGTTTTTCGTGATGAAATTGAAAATGGTTCATTTTTAATCATCCTTTCAAAACCAGTTAATCGAATCACAATTCTATTTCAAAAATGATTAGCTTTTATGACAATCTTTTTTGTCTTTATTGCTCTTTTATCATCAGCACACGTGCTAGGTTGTATCGCTGCTCAAAAAGGTAATTATATTGGTAAGTATTTATTTAAAGCTTTTTTAATAGAATTTTCTGTTAGTATGATTTTCTTACTGATATTTTCTTCAATTGCTTTAATCATTTCAACTTTCTTTAGTTCTAAAGGAGTAATGGGAATTATGTTTGTTATTGGAATGGGAATTGTTTTCACACAAGTTATTTCTCAGTTCACTTACATTGCTCCTTATCAAACAATTGGACAAGTTGGTAACGTTACTAAAGGTGGTCGCACTGCTGGTGATAACTCACCTAGTAATTTCTTATATACGCGGAGCAAAGCAATCACTGATGACGATGTTAAAAACGATATTGCTTCACCAAGTAAAATTAATAATTTAATGTTTGATCAAAATAATCTATATGCAATTAACCCCGATAGCATTCAAACGTATAATCACTTTTGACCATTTGATCTAAGCTACCATATTAACATTATGGATAGCTTAGTATTATCAAACACTATTGGTAAAAATGACCCATCATTTAAAAGTTTCAACGGTCAAATTGGGGGGACAATTCAAAAACAAGTATTTGATGGTTATCAAGATCCTAGTCAATTAAATAAACAATACTTTATGCAAGGTAGAGATTATTTAATTATGGAAAACATGATTAACATTTTAAACCAATTAGCGCAGCATGATGCTGGCGCTAAAATGTTTTTAAATGTTTATTTTGCCCCATTAATTAGTCAAACTAACAACTGATTCAACAATACTATTAATAACATTTCAACGACTGATTGAAATAATAGTGAAGGTTCTTTCAATGTTGATGTTACTGATATTAATAATTCTGATGCTCCTTTTTCAAATAGTAGTGGCAGCAAATTATTATCTACTTGAAAGAATCTAATTCAAGGCACACCAACTATTGCTTCAAAATTAATAAAATCAGATAATAGTTTTACTCTAGAATCACTGTTTGCTAAATTTGGCGATCCTCGATTCACTGCTCAAATTAACAATCCCGATCAACGCGACATTACTGATAATAATATTTTTAATTTAATTATGAGTTTTTTCCAAACTCAAACTTTAATTACAACGATGCATAATTTAGAAGATAAAATAGCAGTTGCTGCTAATGAAAGTGTTTCACCAATTGATTTAAGTTTTTATAATTATATTTATAGTGGATATCAAGAACTAACAACAGTTGCTCGTACGCTAGGACAAACTCGAGCTGACTATAGTACTGATAGTAGTAAAATGGATTGAACGAGTTTAGATAAAAAAATCATTAGAGTTAGATATCAAGACTTTGCTAATCCTTATATGATTATGAGTATTTATTTATCTGTAGGAATATTATTACTACCACTAACTTACTTTGTCCTTCGTCGTCAAGATTTTAATTAATAAAATAAACAATAATGAAAAAAAGGAGACAACATAATGGCAATTTTTCGCTATACAATGGTAAAATTCTTAAAAACACCATCAACTTGAATCTTGTTTGTATTTTGTGGTGGCTTATTATTTTGAATTTCAGGTTTACCATTTCACAATTGAGGCCGTAATTGAGACTTCAAAAGTGTTGCTGAACAACAATACGATATGAAAACCGCATTCATCGCATCTTATAGTGCGCTCGGGGCAATTTTAGCGTTATCAATTGCTTTATTTGCCGGATTTAAAGGAGCCCAAGTTTTCCGTGATGAAATTGAAGATGGTTCATTTTTAGTGATTCTCTCAAAACCAATATCACGTCAAAAAATCATCCTTTATAAATGATTAGCTTTTATGACTTTGTTTCTCGTTTATGGTTTTGTCCTCGTTTGTTTACATGCAGCTGGGTCACTAATGGAAATGAAAGGGAGTTATGTTAGAAATAAAATTTTAGCAGCGATCCCGTTAGAGTTTTTAATTATTGTAATTTTCATTATCATTTTCTCATCAATCGCACTGATCGCATCAACATTCTTGTCATCACGTGGTGTTATGGGAATTATGTTTGTCTTTGGTCTGGGGATTGTCTTTAGCCAATTAATCTCTGCTTTTACTTATATTCCATCTTTTTCCAAATTTGATGTTAGTAAGCATATCGGGAGAACCGAAACAGCTAATGAACTTTATGCTCGCGACAAAGCGCTCACTAATAAAGCCGTCCAAAGTAGCAGCATTAGTGACTTGTTTTTAAAGAAACATAATTTATATATTACTAATCCTAACGCAGTCGATACTTATAAAAACTTATGATTTTTCGATCTTAGCTATCACATTAATATGATGGATAGTATTGTTGTCGATACAGTTTTACACGACAACAATACTCAAAATAAAACTAGTTTTGGAATTCCTCAAAAAATTGAATTCGATGGCTATTATAGCAAAAGCGATTTAGCAGAAGTTGAAGGATATAATTTTTTACAAGGTTCTAAATATGAAAATATGAATATCATTTTAAATCAATTTGAAATTCCTAGTAATCAAATTTTATGAAATACGACGCGTTACCTATTAGCTGAAACTAACGATTATATCAATACTAACTTATCAACGATCGTTGGCCCAAAACTCAAACTAACATTAAGTCTTTTCAATAACAACTTTTACAATAGTAGTTATAAAACAAGTTCAGCTTTTGGTTCTCATGATGGGTCCCAAATTGCTAGTGATTGAAAAACATTAATGACTGGAGGATCAACTGCTACAACGCTAAAACCAGTAGCAATTGATTCAAAACATAATCTATTATCATTGTTTTCAATTCTTGATAATAGTAATTACTCATTTAGTAATAATCAAGCTGATGACCCCTCAATTACGCAAACTGTTAAAAATAACGTTTTAGGACTACTAATGGGTTATTTTGAAACAGATGCAATTGCTAAACAAATTAGCAATTGACCAACTACACATGACCATAAAGTAAGAATTAATTATTATAATTTAATGACTAGTGGGTCAGAAGAATTATCAAAATTAGCGACTCATCTAAATATTAAAGTTAAATATAATGCTGATGGAACATTGAACAAAGCTTCAATGGCAAGATTATTAAATAAAGTTGTTAAAGTTAAATTCGTTAACTTTACTAGTCGTTATGATATTTTAGCAGTTTATGTTGTTGTTTCTGTTTTAATGGTGCCATTAACATTCTGAATTATTTGTCGTAAAGATTTTGTATAAGAAATGCGAGATTTTTTAATTGATCGTGCTTATGTTAGGAAAGCAATTAAAATTGGTTTACCAATTTTATTGCAAACCTTATTAACAGCATTAATTAGTTTTACTGATAACTTTATGGTTGGTCGCCTAGGCAGTGCTTCTTTTGATGGAGTCGTATTTGCTAACGAATTATTTTTTATTATTATTACTGTCATTAGTGGAATTTCAATTACGGCCGGAATTACGACATCGCAATATTTCGGCGCTAAAGACTATCTTAAAGTTAAAGAAACAGTTAAGTTTAAAATTATTGCTTGTAGTTTAATTACTGCTGTTGTCGTTGCTTTATTAGTCAGTATGCCAAAAGTATTTCTAGGTTTTTATAGTAATAAAACACCGATTATTGTCGAGGGGTCAAAATATCTCTCGATCGTAGCTTGAGGTTATATTCCGATGGCGATTTCATTTTCAATCGCTAGTTCATTACAAGAAATCGCCCAACCTAAATATACGATGTATGTGGAATTCGTTTCCTTAATAATTAAAATATTATTTAATTATTTATTTATTTTCGTATGACACTTTGGCGTGGCCGGAGCGGCCGTGTCAACGATCATCGCCCGCTTAATTGAGCTATCGCTTTATTTGGGCTTAATGTATCGCTTTCGGGCGATTATTGGGATCAATCTAAAACATTTATTCCGCATTGATCCGCTGATTCGTAAACAAATCCTTAAACGTTGACCGTTAAGTATTAATGAACTATTATGATCATTAGCATTAACAATGCAAACAGCATTTTATGGTCATTATTTCATTAGTGACATTAGTGATGCCGTCAGTTTGGGATACACGATTAACAACTTCTTCTTCATCTTGTTTCCCGCCGTTGCCGGCGTCGTTGTCGTCTTAGTTGGTAATAATCTCGGTGCTAATAATTTAGCTGAAGCTGAGAGTAATTCCCGGAAAACGTTTACTTTTGTTTTTATCTTAGGTATTTTTATGGGACTTTTACTATATAGTATTTCTTGAATTATTCCTGATGCATTTAGAATATCACCAATCGGTAAAATCAACGCCCGTTATATGATGCAAGTTACGAGCGCTGTTTTACCAATGTGATGTCTGATTGCTGTTTGCTTCCATTCTGTTAGGTCTGGGGGCTTAGTTATGGGAGTTATTTTTATGGACTCATTTTATACATGAGTCGTAATGTTACCAATCGCCTTTTTATGTTCTTATTACCACAACCAATTAGGTCTAAGTTTTATTGCTATTTATGCGATTGTCTGTAGTGTTGATTTAATCAAATTATTATTAGGTGTCATTATGTGATCACGGAAAAAATGATTACGCAATATTACTTTTGAAACGATGACTAGTCAATAATAATTAATATAAAATATAGGATAAAAAAAAGCGAGGTCAATAGATCATGGATACTATCAAAAAATTAAAAGTCCGCAAAGCAATCATTCCTGCTGCTGGATTAGGAACACGCTTCCTACCAGCAACAAAAGCAATTCCCAAAGAAATGCTTCCCCTAGTTGATAAACCAACATTACAATATATTGTTGAAGAAGCAGTTGCTTCTGGAATCGAAGAAATTATTATTATTACTTCGGGCACAAAATCAGCAATTGAAAATCATTTTGATATCAATTGAGAACTAGAAGAGCGTTTAAAACTAAAAGGTAAAGATAGTGTCGCTAACGAAATGCGTCACATTGCTAATTTAGCCAACATCTATTATGTGCGTCAAAAAGAACCTAAAGGATTAGGACATGCTATTTGATGTGCTCGTTCATTTATTGGAAATGAACCATTTGCAATTTTATTAGGTGATGATGTTGTTATTAATGATGGCGGTAAGCCAGCATTAAAACAATGTATTGAAGCTTTTGATGAACTCCAAGAATCTATTCTCGGAGTTCAAAAAGTAGCTCTAAAAGACGTTGTTAAATACGGTATCGTTGAACCTGGAGGACCAGTAGTTGATGGTAAAGCAACTCAATTAATTGGCGTTGTTGAAAAACCAGAAATTAAAGAAGCGCCTTCACAATTGGCAATTCTTGGTCGCTACATTTTTACTAACGAAATTTTTGATTATTTAGAAAATGAAAAAGTTGGTAAAGGTGGCGAAATTTGATTAACTGATTCAATGCTAAGAATGTTGGACAAGTCACGCATCTGAGCACTACCTTTTCAAGGCACTAGATACGATATCGGAAACAAATTAGGTTTCATTAATGCCACGATTGATATCGCTCTTAAACGTCCTGAATTGCACGATGATGTTATGAAAATTCTAAAAAGTAAAATTGAATAATTAGCTTTAACTTTTGTAAAACAAAAATAGAACTTTAATCAAAAAGTTCTATTTTTATTTTTTTATAGATTGTTTTTTCTATTGTTTAATTGTGGCTCGAACTTGATAAACTGATAAAGTCATCGAAAAAGTTCGAACACTATTGTTGTTATTAAACATCGGATTACTAGCATTGTGATCGTTACCTAATATATAACAGTCATCTCAAATGATTGCATCGTGATGATTGTGATTGAATAAAGTAACGATATTACCCATATTATAATTAGCAGCTCCTAGACGCATTTGTTTAGTTTGATCATTAGCATTAACTTGATTATTGTAAAAATCATAACTAATATCTTTCATTAATAAAGGACTATTAAATAAAAATGCTGAGCTATCAAGTCAACTATTATCAGTTGATGAAGATATTGGATGTAAGTCACAATAAATTCGAGCTGCCATTTCTCCGTTAGTTCATTTACTAACTGGATGAATCGTGTAATTTAAATTAATTTGTTTCACATCAATAAATCTTTTATCTTTTTTGGTGATTGTGATGGGCGCCCCATTAGGCGTAGTTGCTACATCAGCAATCGTATAAAGATTATATGCATTAATTGATGTGTGGCGGAATCAATAAGAAGTGTAAAAATCACATCATCGTCCACCCATACCTAATGCATAAGAGTTTCTTATATCAAATTTTTTAGACCTACTATCATGCTTTTGATAAGTTATTACTTTGAAATCGGTTGTAGTATAAGAATTATAAGCACGATCAATATTTCAACTAACAGTTGTTCTTAATTGAAAAGCACGATCTGCTGTTTTCAAATCAGCTGATGAACCATCATCTGATTTGAAATACA
Organism: Mycoplasmatales bacterium; assembly: GCA_965237585.1. Lineage (GTDB taxonomy): Bacteria > Bacillota_I > Bacilli_A > Mycoplasmatales > JABABV01 > JABABV01. The sequence goes on from OZ250146.1 coordinate 903,289, forward strand.
CTGGTGAACTATCTCAAAAGACTTTTAATGTTGGTGTTTTTTGATTATCAAAATTTACACTATCAACATCATAATTTTTAACTGCAACTTTTGATAATTTAGTAACCGCATTAACACTAATAGGTTTATTATGTTGCGCGTTTCACAACGCATCCCCAGAGAGCATTAAATAATTATCATCAACTAGTTGCTTAGCGCTTTTAGTTGATAACGATGTCACAATTTTATTAAATGAGGCTACCATCGTACTGTTACCATCAATATTTCAATGACTACTACTAGAAATTGTTTGATTTTGATAATGATAGAGATTAAGCGTTTTCAAATATTTTGATTTATCGTTTAAATAATTAGCATTTAAATTAAGTAATGAATCCCAATTAGGTAAATTACTAAGCGCTAACGTTTGAGGATTTCGATCGTTAGTACTATTAGGTGCAATCGTTTGTTTTGGGTTCTTAACATAGCTTAAAACTTGACCATAGTCATAATTTGACAATGGGTTTCAACTATTAGTTGCGTTAGAACGATAACTTCATGGATGGGAATTATCTAATTCAGAATTATTACCACAACTTACTAAAGCTAGCGTACTTGACAACGTTGTTGCCAAGATAAGTACCGGCCAGATTTTTCTTCGTTTCATAATTTGATCCTTTCTATTTTAGAATTAGTTTTTATGTCCTGATTTTACTTTATAAATTTAGACACTTAATATTTTTTATTTACTTTTACGTTTTATTATTTGATTAATTTCTATATAAACTATATAACTATAACTATAACAATAATGTTAACTAGTAATATATATACAATAAAATGTTTTAAATACTAAAAAAATAAAATTAATAATAATTGATTAATTATTTTTAAGTTTATTTTTTAAAGTTGATGATTGAAACTATTATTTATTAAAAAATTAACTTAAAATATTATTATATGTTAAAAAGAAAGAAAGCATAATTATGCGTTCGTTATTAATAATAATAATATTGTTGTTTAGTAATTTTTTTAGTAACATTATGCTTCTATTATAAAAGTAATTTTTTCAAAAGTCAATAAAGATGTTTTGTTTTTGACCATTTTTATTTTTTTATATATTGTTTTTTCTGTTTCTCCATTAGCTAATTTCACATTCCAAAATAATGATTTATTAATTGATAAAATCATTATTATTAATTATCATAAATTTGAAAACACAGCTAAAAAAGATCCGGATAATAATATTTTTAATAAGGCGTTTTAAGCATTTTATAATATTATCTTTGTGTTTTGGTATGCTATAATATATTAACGGTCCAAAACAATATAGAAATAAAAATTATTAAAAATTTATCCGCATGAAAGGAAATAAAAAAAATATGAATATAATAAGTAAGTTGGCAATGCTGATAACAATACCATCCTCGTTGATGGCCTCGGCAACGCTTTTAAATCACAATAATACAGATAATCAAGCACCTTATACAAATAGTTATAACAAAGGAAGTTATGCTGACAAACAGTTAAAAACAACACCTAACTGAAATGATTATAAAACAACAGCATTGAAAGTAACTCCACAAGAACTACTTAAAGAAGCTGCTAAAACTGATTGATTTAAAAATTCAAATCAGGCAAATTCAGAAACTACTCATAAGTGAGATTCTAATAGTTGATATCGTAATTATGGTTCAGGAACAGCTGTTCCTGAATGAGATGTTTATGGTGGTCAAGGAGCCAAAACCGATTTGTCTAATGGGAAACCCCATACAATTGGAAAAGCGATTTTGGCGATTATTTCAATTAAAGGTCAAGAAGGTTTTCGTAGTTCTTGTCCAATTCTAGCAATGAATTCATTTGCTGATAATAATTATGATCTATCTTCTTGAATTCTAATATCAATGGTTCAAAACCAATCACAAGCGACGTCTGATTTGGAAAAATTTGAGCATTTTAAAGCAGCCTCACTTCGAGTGACACCACTCCAGTTATTAGAGAAAGCTGTTCATACGAATTGATTCTGAAAAACTTGAAACACAAAAATGCCTCATCCAGAAACTAAAAAACAGTGAGGTAATGATAGTTGATATACTAATGGATTTAATCAATTAACTCCTGAATGAGATATTTATGGTGGAGAAGGTGGGCCTACTCCTGATCTAACTCAAGGTAAACCTCGTGTATTTGGAAACACGATTATGGCAATTATATCAATTAAAGGACGCGAAGGACTACGTAGTTCTTGTCCAATTATGGCAATGAATCAATTTGATAATGTTGATAACAATAGTTATGATCTATCTACGTGAATTCTAATGCCAATTTTTCAACCACAATCAAAAGAAAATGCCGCTAACGAAACTTTTAAACCAATATTAGAAAATTTAAACCCAAATGTATTATTAGCACAAGCTAGTAAATCTGACTGATTTTTACATAATAAATTCTGACAACCACCATTAAATTGATATTTCAATCCCTATGATCCTAGTTCGGGACTTAAAAATGCCGAATGAGATGTTTATGGTGGAATCGATAATAATGATCCTGCAGGTGGCGGAGATTTAATGCATGGTGCTCCTACTATGAAGGACCACACAATAACTGCAATATTTTCAGTTAAAGGATGTGAAGGTATAGGTGGGGCTTGTCCTATTAAAGCTGTCCTTAACACTTATAGTAATGACATGGTTTATGATATTAAGTCTTGAGTCATGACACCTGTAAGACAATTAGAATCTAAAAAAATGTTTGCTTATCAAATTAGCAAAGAAGTAGCTAATGCAAATGATAGTGAAGGTGCATACGTTCCATGAATGTTCCTTAATCATAATTGAACTAATAAAGAACATACACAGAGCTTATGACAAAAAATAGGTGCAGAATTAGATAGAGCACAATGTGCTAATTTCAGATGAGAATCTGCACCATATAGTTATCGAACAATAAAACAAAATAGCAGAACAATAGAATTTAGAATGGATTTTCGTCTAACAACACACTCATGATTCTGAGAGAGAAATGCTATTTTTGAAACAAGTGTTGATTTTGAATCAACCGCAACTAATTATAGTATTACTGATCATCCGTTCAATCATACTTGATGAATGTCAGGTTTGATTTGAGAAAATCAATAAAAAACTAACTAAAAAAATAAAAAATCTAACATTAATAAAAATGTTAGATTTTTTATTTTTACTTTCTGAAAATTAAGTTTGTTTAAATAAATAAATTACAATAACACTAGAATAAGTCATTAAAATAATTTCCAAAATTAAAAAACTTAAAATTAATCATTTGCGATTTTTAAAAAACTGTTTAATTGTTTCAGATTTTAAGCGATAATAAATGATACATAATAAACAACTATAAATTAAGACGATGATTGGAAGCAGATATTCTCACCCGATAATTATGCCATCATAACTATGCTTTTTAATCACTGCATTAGCTAATAAAAATCCAATATAAAATAAATTAAGGATTAACAACATATAAGCACTTAATAATAAATTATTATGAGTTATTTTTTTAATTTTAATAGCTTTACCATTAATAATTTTAGTTGATTTAAATTTACGAATTTCACTTGCTCCATTTTTTGGTTTTCTTAAAACTATAAAATGGAGAAATAACATTTGGTAAATAAAAACTAAGGAAACAATAATAACTAGATATTTAATCATTTTAACTCCTTGGATTATTTGTTAATTTGGTAACTGTCTTATATATTTAATATTACCACTATCTGATAATATTAAATTAAGTTTTTATTAAATCGTAGTGTTTTTATGATGAAAATTTAACTATGAGATAATTATTATTGATAAAGGCTTATCTATTTAAAAGTTAAAAAAAACGCCACTTCAAGCAGTGGCGTTTTTTGTATGATTAAATTATTTAAAAAAGAAATTTTATTAATCTATTTATTAATAATAAAAATTACATATTGTGCGGAATAGTCTTAATTATTTGTTGTTTCAATGTTATAATTTAGTCAATAACAATTTTCATAAATTACTAAAGAGGTATCGCATATGTATAATCATTATACAATTGAAAAAAAATGACAAAAATATTGATTACAAGAAAAAACTTTTAAAACTAATTTTAATAGTAATAAAGCAAAATATTATGTTCTAGATATGTTTCCCTACCCTTCAGGATCAGGCCTACATGTTGGCCATCCTGAAGGCTATACGGCAACTGATATTATGGCACGTTTTAAACGCTTTCAAAACTTTGAAGTATTGCACCCAATTGGATGAGATGCTTTTGGATTGCCAGCTGAACAGTTCGCTCTTAAAAATAATAAATCACCCAAAGAGTTTACTTTGAAAAACATTACTAATTTTAAACGTCAAATTCAAGAATTAGGTTTTTCTTATGATTGAGATTTAGAAATCAATACAACATCAGAAGCTTATTATTTTCAAACGCAAAATATTTTCAAAAAATTATATGAAAATAATCTAGCGGAATTGAAAGAAGTTGAAGTTAATTGATGTCCAGGATTAGGTACAGTATTGGCCAATGAAGAAATCATTAATGAAAATGGTCAAATGGTATCAGAACGTGGGAGCTTTCCTGTCGTTAAGAAACCAATGCGTCAATGAGTTTTAAAAATCACTAAATATGCTGATCGTTTATTAGCTGATCTTGATAGTCTAGATTGACCACATGGAGTTAAAGAGTTACAACGTAATTGAATCGGGCGCTCACAAGGAGCAATCATTAATTTTAAATCAAGTGATGATGACTCATTAATCATTGGCGTATATACGACGCGCCCTGATACAATTTTTGGTGTTAGTTATTTAGTATTAGCTCCAGAAAATAAACTTGTTCAAGAACTAAAAATTCCCCAATCACATCAAGCTGAAATCGATCAATATATTAGTAATACAAAATCTAAGTCAACATTAGACCGAACTAATAATAAAAATAAAACTGGTGTTTTCACTGGTTGTTTTGCAATTTCACCATTCACTAATGAAAAGTTACCAATTTGAATCGCTGACTACGTTTTAAACAGTTATGCAACTGGCTCAGTGATGGCAGTACCAGCTCATGACGAGCGTGATTATCAATTTGCACAACGTTATCAACTAGCAATCAAACCAATCATTGAAGCGCCTAAATTACCATTTACTAAAGATGGAGCTCATATCAACTCTGATTTTTTAAATGGTTTAAAAAATCAGGAAGCGATTACCAAAGTAATTGAGCAATTATGTAATACGAAATCTGGGAGCGCTAAAACTAATTATAAATTACACGATTGATTATTTTCGCGTCAACGTTATTGGGGTGAACCGTTCCCAATTATCCATTTGGATAATGGGGAAGTTATTCTAACTGATAATGTTAAATTACCAGTCTTAGATAATATTCAACCATCAAGCGATGGTCAATCACCACTAGCTAATGCAACAGATTGACTTAATGTTACTGTTAATGGTCAAAGTGGGAAACGTGAAACTAACACGATGCCCCAATGGGCAGGGTCATGTTGATATTACTTAGCTTATTTAGTTAAGAATGGCGAAGAATATCTTGATTTAGAAGACCCAATCGCACAAGCGCGAATTGCTAAATGAATGCCCGTTGATTTATATGTCGGTGGCGCTGAACATGCTGTTCTGCATTTATTATATGCTCGTTTTTGACATAAAGTTTTATATGATATTGGACTTGTAAAAAATCCTGAACCATTCCAAAGATTATATAATCAAGGAATGATTCTAGGTCCTGATCATCAAAAAATGTCAAAATCAAAAGGTAACGCTATCAATCCTGATGATATTATTAAAGAGTATGGGGCAGACACATTAAGATTATACGAAATGTTTATGGGACCACTAGCAGATGCTAAACCATGGTCAGAGACTGGTTTAGCAGCTGCTCATAAATGAATCAAGCGTGTTTATAACTTAGCGACCGATAGTGCTAAAATTAGTGATCATAACGATCACCAATTAGATGTTATTTATCATCAAAGCGTTAAAAAAATTAGTCATGATTTTGAAGCACTAGCTTTTAATACCGCAATTTCTCAAATGATGATTTTCATCAACGCTTGCTATAAAAGTAAAACGATTTATCGTCCTTACTTAGAAAACTTTTTAATTATGTTTTCATGTATAGTACCCCACGTTGGTGAAGAGTTATGAACTTTAATTGGTCACTCAACAACTATTAATGACAGTCGTTGACCGTTATGAGAAGAGCGCTTTTTACAATCACAAACTAGCGTTGTGATTGTCCAAATTAATAGTAAAGTGCGTGCCAAATTAAATGTTTCAGTTGATAATACTCAAACTGAAATTGAAACATTAGCACAAGCTCATCCAAACGTTGCCAAATATTTAACTGATAAAACAATAGTTAAAGTTATTTATGTTGCCCATAAAATTATTAATTTTATTATTAAATAACAATTAACTAAAAAGGAGTTTTAATAATGCGTAAAATCAAATATCAAACTGTTGTTGATGCAGTTGTTAAACTATGTAAAAACGCTAATTTTAGTTTAGGTGATCAAGAAGTCGCGGCTTTAAAAAAAGCCCGCGACGAAGAAACTAATCCACTAGCTAAAAGTGTCCTTAGTGATATCTGCCTCAATATGGAAGTTGCCAAAAATAAAAAACTACCATTATGTCAAGATACCGGAATTTGCGTTTTCTTTGTTGAAATCGGCATTGACATTTATTTAGATTTTCTATTAAGCGAAGCGATCAACGATGGCGTTGCTATTAGTTACAAAGGTAACTTCTTACGCAACTCAATCGTTGATCATCCTTTTAATCGTAAAAACACTCGTAACAATACTCCAGCAGTAGTTCATATTAAACAAGTTAAAGGCGATCAATTAACGATCAAATTTGCTCCTAAAGGAGCTGGCAGTGAAAATATGTCAATTGCTAAAGTGTTAACACCAACATCGTCAGTTGCCGATGTTGAGAAGTTTATTATCGATGTCATTAAAGCTGCTGGGGGCAAAGCATGTCCCCCGTTAGTAGTTGGTGTTGGTCTTGGTGGAACGATTGAAAAAGCAGCACTAATGGCCAAAGAATCATTATTGCGTCCTTTAGATAATTTTGCTAGTGATCCCATTATTAACAAAATGGAAAAAGATCTCGTCGTCGCTATTAATAAAACTAATATCGGTCCGATGGGATTTGGTGGAAAAACAACTTGCTTTGGTGTTAAGATTAATTATTTTCCTTGCCATATTGCGTCATTACCAATTGCGATCAATTTACAATGTCATGCGATGCGTCATGACGAGATTGTGATTTAGGTTAGATGATGAAAACTCATCATCTAACACTTCCACTATCACAAGCAATTGTTAAAACGCTCAATGCCGGCGATATCGTTTATTTAAATGGGACTATTTATGGAGCGCGCGATCAAGCTCATCAACGTTTGTGCCAGATGATTAAAAATCATCAAGCACTTCCATTTGACCTTAAGAATGCCACCATTTATTATTTTGGACCTAGTCCTGCGCGCCCAGGAATGGTAATTGGGTCAGCAGGACCAACGACAGCTTATCGAATGGATTTACTAACACCACCATTACTAGAGCAAGGATTACTAGGAATGATTGGTAAAGGTGACCGTAGTGATGATTTAAAAAATGCTCTAGCAAAACATAGCGCTGTTTATTTTGCTGCTATTGGAGGAACAGGAGCATTGATTTCACAAGCAATCATCGCTAGTGAAATCATTGCCTTTCCTGATTTAGGAACTGAAGCAATTCGTAAAATCAAAGTCAAAGACTTCAAAGTCATTGTCGCAATTGATTGTTATCATAAAACTGTTTTCAAATAAGGATGAAACTATGAACAAAGAAAAACAATTTAAAGAAAAGTGTATCGCTGCCCATGTTGAACATTGTGGTAAGTGAGCATCAAGTGCATTAGTTAAATTTGATAATAAAGATCAACTCAACACTTATTATGCTAAAGGAGTTGGCGTTGTTTGTAATGCGATTACTAACAAAGAAATTGATTATCGAGAATGTACTAGTGCTGGACGAAACATTGGTGTTATCAGCAACGCAACTGCTATTCTGGGTTTAGGCGACATTGGCTGTCAAGCTGGATTAAGCGTTATGGAAGCCAAGGCAGTCTTGATTAGTCAATTATCAGGTTTAAGTGCAACACCATTAATGATCGATGAAAAAGACCCCGACAAGTTCATCGCCATCGTAATGGCGATGAAAGATAATTTTGCCGGGATTCATTTAGAAGATATCAAAGCTCCAGAATGTTTCTACATTGAAAGCGAACTTAAAAAACGGTTATCAATTCCTGTTTATCACGATGATCAACACGGGACTGCGATTGCAGTTTTAAGTGGCGTTATTAATGCCCTAAAGGCGATTAATAAACGCAAAGAAAATCTCGTTGTTGTTGTTAATGGCGTTGGCGCTGCTGGACACGCGATTATTAAATTATTACAATATTATGGGATTGAAAAAATTATCGCAGTTGAAAAAAACGGCATCTTAAAACGTAACTATCATTATGATAATCAATATTGAAACGCAATCGCCAATAGTACTATTGGTGATTGCATCAAAGGTAATGATTTAAGCGATGCTATTAAAGGTAGTGATCTTTTCATTGGTGTTAGTGCTAAAAATATTTTAACAGTCAAAAACGTTAATAGTATGAATGATAATCCAGTCGTTTTTGCACTAGCTAATCCCTTCCCAGAAATTAACCAAGCAGCCATTGATCAAACTAAATGTAAAATTTATGCGACTGGGTCAAGTGAGACGCAGAACCAAATTAATAACGTTTTAGTATTTCCGGGATTATTCAAAGGACTAGTCGCTAGTAAAACTAGTAATATTACGATGGCTAAGTTTGTCAAAATTGCCCAAGCAATTGCTAGTTGTGTAACTGAAGATGAAATTAAAAATAATATTATTGTGCCAAACAACTTATCAAAAATTGTAGTTGAGCGCATTTGCGAAGTTTTAGTGAGTGATAAAAATGTTTAATAATCAAAAAATTGCAATCTTTCCCGGTTCGTTTCATCCATTTCATCAAGGACACGAAAGTGTCGTTGATGAAGCAGTGAAGTTATTTGACAAAATTTATATTGTCATTACTAAAAACATTGTCAAAGAGAACCAACTTAACTTAGTAGATCAGCAAAAAGTTATTGCTAAACTTTTTGCTGATATGCCCAAAGTTGAAGTTATTATTAATAAAGGTCAATTAACTGCTAAAATTGCTTATGAATTAAAAGCTAATTTTATTATCCGTGGCATTCGTAACGAGCATGATGCTCGTTATGAAATTGATGCTAGTTGAGTCAATCATACGCTTAATAACCAATTAACAACTATTTTAATTCCTACATTATCAAAAAACCATCAAGTATCTTCAACGTTAATTCGTGAAGTTGCTAGCTATGGAATTGATTTAAAAGAACACAAGGAGAAATAATTATGAAAAAACCACTAGTATTAACCGTCATTGACGGATTAGGATTTGCTAAACCAGGACCAGGAAATGCTTTTGATTTAGCAAAAACACCGATAATTGACTATTTAATAGGCAATTATCCTAACCTTAAAATGCACGCTGCCGGAAAATATGTTGGTCTACCAGTTGGACAAATGGGAAATTCTGAAGTTGGCCATTTAAATATCGGTGCTGGTCGCATCGTTTATACTGGTTTATCTTTAATTAATGAAGCAATCAGTAATAAAACTTTTTTTAGCAATTCTGCTTTTGCAACAGCAATCAGTAATGCTAAAAAAAATAATAGTAATTTACATATTATGGGATTATTATCAGATGGTGGAGTTCATTCAGCGTTAACGCATATTATTGCATTACTAAAATTAGCCCACGATGCTAATTTTAGTAATGTCTATGTGCATGCTTTTGCTGATGGTCGTGATGTTGATCCCCAATCAATTAAAAAATATTTAGTTGAACTTGATCAAGCGATGACTAAATACGTTGGGCAACTAGCATCGATTGGTGGTCGTTTCTACGCAATGGATCGTGACCAAATTTTTGAACGTAATATGAAAGCTTATGATGTGTTTGTTAATCTTAAAGGAGCTAGCTTTGAAAATGTTAACGCTTATATCGATGCTCAATATCACCAAAATATTTTTGATGAATTTATCATACCAGCTTTTAATCGCAAACTAAAAGTTGCGATTAAAGACAATGATTCAATTATCTTTGCAAACTTTCGTCCTGACCGTGCTCGTCAAATTACGCACGGTTTCATCGGATCAAAGTTATACGATTGAACACCAGTTAAACAATTAAAAAACTTAACATTTGTAACGATGATGGAATATGCTGACATTGATAGCGTTATCGCTTTCAAACCACAAGTTATTAAAGAAGGTCTAGGAGAAGCTTTAGCCAAAAACAACTTAACGCAATTACGTGTCGCTGAAACGCAAAAATATGCTCATGTAACGTTTTTCTTCGATGGTAGTGTTGACCAAATTTATCCGTTAGAAAAACGTATCATGGTTGATTCTTTAAAAGTCGCCGACTTTTCAACTACGCCAGCAATGTCAGCACAAGGTATTACTGATGCTGTCATTGCTAATCTATCAAATTTTGATGTTATTATTCTTAATTTCGCCAATCCCGACATGGTTGGTCATACAGGTAAATTAGCCCCAGCTATCAAAGCTGTTGAAATTGTTGATGATTGTATTGGTCAAATCTATAAAGCGCTCCAAAAAGTTCAAGGAACATTAATCGTAACAGCTGATCATGGTAATGCTGAAATTATGCTTGATAATAAAGGAACACCAGCCAAAAAACATACATCTAGTTTAGTGCCCTTCATTCTAACGGATCGTGATATCAAATTAGACAATAGAAACCCCAAACTGGCCGATGTTGCACCAACGATTATGAAATATCTACAACTACCAATTCCGGTTGAAATGACTGGTAAGAATTTAATAAAAAACTAATCATTAGTTTTTTATTTTTTTTATTAATTTTCTTATTGTTTTTATCTGCTATTATATATTTAATATATAGAGAGCTAATATATTTAATATATAATAGATAAAAATAAAGTAATTTCTATTTAATAAATATATAATAGAAAAAATGAAAGGTGATGTAATCAAAATGACATTACTGCAATTACAAGAAAAATATGCTCGTAAAATTATTTGTATCGTTGGTCCAACTGCAACAGGTAAAAGTGAACTTGCGATTTGACTAGCTAATAATTTAAATGGCGAAATCATTAATGCTGATGCGACTCAGTTTTATCAAGGGATGAACATCGGGACTAATAAAGTTAGTCCCGATGAACAAAAGTTAGCACCACATCACTTATTAGATATTGTAGCGCCCGATAGTAATTACAGCATCGCTGATTATCAACATGATGGACGTGATCTAATTAAGAGTATCTTTAATAATAATAAACTCGTGATCGTTGTTGGGGGCAGTGGATTATATATTAATGCGCTATTGCGTGATTATCGATTTATCAAAGAAACTAGATCAATCATCAATCAACCTCAACAAAGGTTGATTGATGATTTAGAAGATCTCTCAAATCAAGAATTATGAGATAACTTAATTAAAATTGATCCCGACTATGCTAAAACGACGCACATTAATAATCGGCAACGTGTATTAAGAGCTTTAAAGTTTTATTATTTACACAATAAAACTAAAAGCTCACATATTGAATCACATAAAAAGACAGAATTATATGATACAACTTACATTGGATTAACTTTTAAAGATAAAAAAACGTATCAAAATTATTTGTATCAACGAATTTTAAGACATACTGATAGCGGTTTGATCGAAGAAGTTAGTGGTTTATATAATAAATACGGTTCAATTAAAAATTTAAAAGCAATATCTTATAAAGAAATTATTAATTTTATTACAAAAAAAACGACATTAGCAGAAGCACAGAACGAAATTTTAAAACATAATATCAAATTAGCCAAAAAACAATTAACGTGATTTAATGGACAAATTAAAGCTATAAAGTGATTTTTTAACGATTATAAAGTCGATTTTAGCGATGTTATTGATCGTGTAAAAAACTTTTTAGAAAAAAAATAAAATAATCATTGACTTAACCTTTTAATAGTTATATAATTATCTGGCATTCTTACTTAGGTGGCAAACAAAATTGCTACTAAAGACTGCATAAACAATAACAAAATAAATTACAAAAATTAAAACTTATGCTTGACATAAGGCGATAATTATATTATAATTTATTAGTTATCTTAGTTAGTAAACGCTGACGAAGAAACAAGTTATTAATGGTCTTTGAAAACTAAATAGAAATTAACACATCCGTCAATTATTTTAATTGACTATTTTATAAAGCTAGAAATCAAATTTTTTAATGAGAGTTTGATCCTGGCTCAGGATGAACGCTGGCGGCATGCCTGATACATGCAAGTTGAACGAGAGTAATTTATTACTCTAGTAGCGAACGGGTGAGTAACACGTATCCAACCTACCTTATAGTTGGGGATAACTGAGAGAAATTTCAGCTAATACCGAATAGTTTTATTAATGGCATCATTAATAAACAAAGGCGCGTTTGCGCTGCTATTAGATGGGGATGCGGTGTATTAGCTAGTTGGTGAGGTAACTGCTCACCAAGGCAACGATACATAGCCGACTTGAGAGAGTGAACGGCCACAATGGAACTGAGACACGGTCCATACTCCTACGGGAGGCAGCAGTAGGGAATCTTCCACAATGGGCGAAAGCCTGATGGAGCAATGCCGCGTGTGTGATGACGGCCTTCGGGTTGTAAAGCACTGTTATAAGGAAATAACAAGTTAGATAGGAAATGATCTAGCCTTGAATGTACCTTATCAGAAAGATACGGCTAACTACGTGCCAGCAGCCGCGGTAATACGTAGGTATCAAGCGTTATCCGGATTTATTGGGCGTAAAGCGAATGCAGACTGTTTAGAAAGTCTGAGGTTAAATAATAGGGCTCAACCCTATTCTGCCTTGGAAACTGTTAGACTAGAATCTATTAGAGGGTAGTGGAACTCCATATGTAGCGGTGGAATGCGTAGATATATGGAAGAACATCAGTGGCGAAGGCGACTACCTGGAATAGCATTGACGTTCAGATTCGAAAGCGTGGGTAGCAAATAGGATTAGATACCCTAGTAGTCCACGCCGTAAACGATGAGTACTAGGTGTCGGGGAAACTCGGTGCCGCAGCTAACGCATTAAGTACTCCGCCTGGGGAGTATGCTCGCAAGAGTGAAACTCAAAGGAATTGACGGGGACCCGCACAAGCGGTGGAGCATGTGGTTTAATTCGATGATACGCGAAGAACCTTACCTACTTTTGACATCTTCTGCAATGCTATAGAGATATAGCGGAGGCTAACAGAATGACAGGTGGTGCATGGTTGTCGTCAGTTCGTGTCGTGAGATGTTGGGTTAAGTCCCGCAACGAACGCAACCCCTGTCCTTAGTTGCCAGCATTTAGTTGGGCACTTTAAGGATACTGCTAGGGTAACCTAGAGGAAGGTGGGGATGACGTCAAATCATCATGCCCCTTATAAGTAGGGCTACACACGTGCTACAATGGACGATACAAAGGGATGCCAACCCGCAAGGGGGAGCAAATCTCAACAAGTCGTTCTCAGTTCGGATCGGAGTCTGCAACTCGACTCCGTGAAGTTGGAATCGCTAGTAATTCTGGATCAGCAATGCCAGGGTGAATACGTTCTCGGGTCTTGTACACACCGCCCGTCACATCACGAAAGTCGGTAATACTTGAAGTCCGCCAGCTAACCAAGTGAGGCAGCGGCCTAGAGTAGGATTGATAATTGGGGTGAAGTCGTAACAAGGTATCCCTACGGGAACGTGGGGATGGATCACCTCCTTTCTACGGAGTTTATTATATTTTATAATAAAACACATTTTATAAAAAACGACATCTGTATATATATGGTGTACATTAGCTAATAAAAGGATGATAAAATTAATTTCTGTTTAGTTTTGAGAGACTATTATAACAAAAGAAGAACTTTTTAACGAAGTTCTTCTTTTTTTTACGTTGCATTTTTCTTTAAATAAAAATATTAAAGCTAAATTACTAGCTATTATTTTAAAGAATATGGTCAACAACTTTAATGATCAACGATGATCCAACTTATTTTAAAAATGATAATCGTTAGTTTTATCATTTTTTAGACATGGTCTATCAGCTTAATATAGCCCCCTAGTCTAAATTATTAAACTAATATCACCTTGATCCTAATCGGGGCAATTAAACGCTTGTTAAAGCCAAACAAGGACTACTTAAAAAACCACTTAATCCTTTAAGTGGTTTTTAATATAAAATTACTAGTATATTATTTAATTCCAAATCTATATATGAGTATGCTATTATTTAAATAATTTAACAAATGGATTATCTTTATTATAAATAAATAGAGCAGATCTAAAATACTTAGCAAGGAGAATGATAACATGTCTAAAAATGTCACACCAATGTCATCGTTTTTATTAGCAAAAGCAATTGAAAAAATTTTCCTTATGTTTGAAGAAAACAATAAATTAAAGTATTCTCAAGCACTAACCTATTTAAAATTACAAAAATTAATGTGGTTTTGTTATTTATAATATTGTAAAAGAACTAAAGAACCATTAATTTCTGAAAATTTTCAAGCTTGAGAATACGGACCTGTTTTAGTTAGCGTGTTTAAAGCATATACTAAATTTGATTCTAAGTGATCACCAACAATACGAAAATAGAAGATACAAAATATATTATGGATAATGATAAGTTTAAAACGATCGTTCATATTTGTGTTAAATATAAATATAGCGATGTTGGCGAACTAGTTGGAAAATCACATAATGATTTATGAGAAAAATATTTTAATCAAAAATATGCTGCTGAAATTCCTTGAACAAAAGTAAAGCAATATTATGTCGCTAATAATTGATAACAATAAACTCCAACAAGAAATTAATATATAGATGTATATAAGACTATCAATAGCAATTACGGGTTCTTTAGCAAGCTAATTTCGGCGTTAATGTCGTTTATATAAAACAACATCAACTTTTAAAAAAACCACTTAATAATTTAAGTGGTTTTTTAATATAAAATTTATTAATTATACAGTAGTATATTGTTTAATTATAAATCTAAATATAAGCAGTATTTAAATAATTATTCTAACATTAATTGAACTCCTTTATTTTTCGTAAAAACAAAAACAATAATTATAAAACATAAGATTATCTACATTAATAAAAATTAAAAAAAAGCATATAATATGCTTTTTTTAATTTTTATGTTGATAAACGTTATTTATTTTATTGATATAAAAGTCATCACTAGTCCCTGTGGCTGAAAATATTAATTGTTCACCTCAATTAATTGCGTGATCATTAATATTATATAAATTCTCAATATTTGATTTTTTTCTTCAATAACCAATAGCATTGCTTTCTTGAAAACAAAATACTGATTTTTCAGAAATTTCTGACGGTAAATCCATCATTATTTGAGAGTATCATTGGTTTAAGCGGAGTGTTTTAAAATAATTTTCTTGTTTAAATAAGTAGTTATTTTTAATATTTTTAACATTATTGCAAGTGTCAAAAGCCTTCTTATCTCAACTAAATGATGGAATTATTTGGGCAAGAATATTAGAAGTATCGGTAGATATATTACCAGGAGACAATCGCCCTCTATAAGGTTTATTAAATTCTTCTGTATTTGTAATCGTTATCATATATTTTAGGTTTTTATTTGTAGAATTAATTTGGTAAGTTTTTTTTAAAAAATCTAAAGTTATAGGTTTAATCTCTATTTTTATATACGGTAAAATTCAACTTTTAAGTGAATCAGTTCAGGTTGCTATAAAATTTCGTAATATTCCAATTTTATCAGATGAATTTAATTGAACAGTATTTTTATTAAAATTTTTATATTGTTTATGTGATAATTGCTTATACATTTTTTCTTTTTCAGCTGATATTCTTTCTCTACCTATTGAGTTTAGAAAAACATTGCCATAATCAATTTGTGTATTTATTAAGAAAGAAAATTGCAGTGATGAACAATAATTTAGATTCAATATATTATTATGATTCATATCATTGTTTATTCAAGTTGTATACATAAATTCAATTTCATTATTACATTTTTTTTCAATATTAGCTAAAGCATCTTTAAATTCATTAATTTTCTGGTAAAGTTCAGAGTATATAACGCTTTTTTTAACCATTAACGGATCTGTATAATTAATATTTAACTTATCAAAATCAACCATAAAGTTATTGGTTTCTCATGGAACGCCTATTTCATATTCTTTATAAATATTAACGTCTTTAACTTTAAATTTAGGATTGGCTCCAGATAAAGGTATACTTTTGCCATTTTTCTCTATTGTGGTTCATAAATCAGGTCATTCAACTAAATATCTAACATTTGTTGGAATATTTAATTCTTTGGCTGCGAAAGGACTTAATTTTCAAAAATTATCCGTTACTCAGCCCCCATTACTATTTGGTTTTACTAGTCTATTAGAAAAAGGACGATTTCCAGCACCATCATCAATAATTCAATCTTTAAGTTCATCATTGGTTGTTGCAGAATTCAAACTATTTAATACATTTTCTTCATCATCATATAAATAATTTAATTTACTCGGAATTAAATTACTCATAGCACTACTTTTAGCACTACAAGATGTATTTAATAATATTACAAAAATACTAGATGATATCAACAACACTTTTTTTAATTTTAGTTTTTTCATATTTGTAACATTCCTTCCTTCTTTTTTTGTTTTATTTATTTTCGTTAATTAGTAAAAATTCTATCAAATTTTACTAATTAAATCAATAAATTTTTCATAATAATTATTAAAAATTTATAATAGCAATAGCTTTAATTGAAAACAAAAATTTTAATAGATAGATTATCTGATAGTTCTATTTATAGCGAAAAAGAAATATCATAATATATTGAACGAAAGGATCTGTTATTAAAATACAATAGATCTTGCCCATAAAGTAATACAGAAAAAAATTCTAGATGCAACTTTAAATTTGAAAGTACAATAAAGAGATGGAGAAAACATTTATTCAGAAGTATCTGGATTAATTAATAGTTCTAAAACAACTAATGTTTTCTAGTATTAGTTTTAGCTCAGATACTGATTATAAAACAAAAGTATCGGATTATGTTAATGGATTTGCTTGAGGATCTGGAGAAAGAAACGGAATTCAGCATGTAGAAGATCATAAATCATATAACAATAATTTTTACAATCGTATCGATAGTTTAAATCAAGATCTTTCAAATGTTAATTTTGATATTTATGATAATGCATTTAATAAAATTGATAAAATAGTGCCTTATGTTAGAGGGTCGGGTTATTGTTGTATGCAATTTATATTGAATTACAGTAATATTATAATGTCGGCAGACTCACTAACGTTCTCTTGAATGCATGTTTAACATACTCATTCATTAGGAATAATTAAAAGATATTATATTTAATATATGTTTGGTTGTTTTTATAGTTGCTTAGTGCTTAGTATCTATTAGTTAATAAAGTCTAAAATTTATCATTATATATAAATAATAATAATGATAAATTAGGAAGATTTAATATTTAATAGTTAATATCTATTCAGAGATCGATATAAACTATACTTAATAAAATTAAATTTTATTAAGTAATAATAGCGTTTTTAAACGATTATACTACGCTAAATATTAATAAAATTAGAAACAAATAATCACATAATTAATTTTTATGCAATATTTATCAAAAATACCTTGTTTAATAATTAATTTATGATATAATTATTCTTACGTTTCAAATAACTACTTTAAAATATTTAAACGTAAATTATATTAATGGTCTTTGAAAACTAAATAGAAATTAACACATCCGTCAATTATTTTAATTGACTATTTTATAAAGCTAGAAATCAAATTTTTTAATGAGAGTTTGATCCTGGCTCAGGATGAACGCTGGCGGCATGCCTGATACATGCAAGTTGAACGAGAGTAATTTATTACTCTAGTAGCGAACGGGTGAGTAACACGTATCCAACCTACCTTATAGTTGGGGATAACTGAGAGAAATTTCAGCTAATACCGAATAGTTTTATTAATGGCATCATTAATAAACAAAGGCGCGTTTGCGCTGCTATTAGATGGGGATGCGGTGTATTAGCTAGTTGGTGAGGTAACTGCTCACCAAGGCAACGATACATAGCCGACTTGAGAGAGTGAACGGCCACAATGGAACTGAGACACGGTCCATACTCCTACGGGAGGCAGCAGTAGGGAATCTTCCACAATGGGCGAAAGCCTGATGGAGCAATGCCGCGTGTGTGATGACGGCCTTCGGGTTGTAAAGCACTGTTATAAGGAAATAACAAGTTAGATAGGAAATGATCTAGCCTTGAATGTACCTTATCAGAAAGATACGGCTAACTACGTGCCAGCAGCCGCGGTAATACGTAGGTATCAAGCGTTATCCGGATTTATTGGGCGTAAAGCGAATGCAGACTGTTTAGAAAGTCTGAGGTTAAATAATAGGGCTCAACCCTATTCTGCCTTGGAAACTGTTAGACTAGAATCTATTAGAGGGTAGTGGAACTCCATATGTAGCGGTGGAATGCGTAGATATATGGAAGAACATCAGTGGCGAAGGCGACTACCTGGAATAGCATTGACGTTCAGATTCGAAAGCGTGGGTAGCAAATAGGATTAGATACCCTAGTAGTCCACGCCGTAAACGATGAGTACTAGGTGTCGGGGAAACTCGGTGCCGCAGCTAACGCATTAAGTACTCCGCCTGGGGAGTATGCTCGCAAGAGTGAAACTCAAAGGAATTGACGGGGACCCGCACAAGCGGTGGAGCATGTGGTTTAATTCGATGATACGCGAAGAACCTTACCTACTTTTGACATCTTCTGCAATGCTATAGAGATATAGCGGAGGCTAACAGAATGACAGGTGGTGCATGGTTGTCGTCAGTTCGTGTCGTGAGATGTTGGGTTAAGTCCCGCAACGAACGCAACCCCTGTCCTTAGTTGCCAGCATTTAGTTGGGCACTTTAAGGATACTGCTAGGGTAACCTAGAGGAAGGTGGGGATGACGTCAAATCATCATGCCCCTTATAAGTAGGGCTACACACGTGCTACAATGGACGATACAAAGGGATGCCAACCCGCAAGGGGGAGCAAATCTCAACAAGTCGTTCTCAGTTCGGATCGGAGTCTGCAACTCGACTCCGTGAAGTTGGAATCGCTAGTAATTCTGGATCAGCAATGCCAGGGTGAATACGTTCTCGGGTCTTGTACACACCGCCCGTCACATCACGAAAGTCGGTAATACTTGAAGTCCGCCAGCTAACCAAGTGAGGCAGCGGCCTAGAGTAGGATTGATAATTGGGGTGAAGTCGTAACAAGGTATCCCTACGGGAACGTGGGGATGGATCACCTCCTTTCTACGGAGTTTATTATATTTTATAATAAAACACATTTTATAAAAAACGACATCTGTATATATATGGTGTACATTAGCTAATAAAAGGATGATAAAATTAATTTCTGTTTAGTTTTGAGAGACTATTATAACAAAAGAAGAACTTTTTAACGAAGTTCTTCTTTTTTTTGTGCTATAATTTTTTTAAAAGGGACGTTAAATTGTTTATTTAAAGGAGTTTATCAAAATGCTTTGATCAAAACTAACTTCAAAAATGAAAAAAATTCGCATCACTACATCAGTCATAGCTATCAGTGCACTCGTTATCACCTTAGGTAGTTGAGAAATTGGGGGAGCTGTGCGTAACCATAGAGCAAACAAAGTCTTAAGAACTAGGCTAGCTTGAGAAAATGATGCCATTAATGAAACGGTTAACAATATTGTGAATCATAATAAATTTAATGATTCAATCAATCTTAATTTTCGTTTAAAACCAGTTTTATTATTCCAAGAGAATTATAAATATAATTACACCGCAATTACTGATACAGTGTTATCTTATGATAATGGTAATGTTTATTATCTAACTAATCTACATTCCAAAACAAAACACAATTACACTAATAAATATAATATTAATAATTGAAAAATATACCAAGATAATCCTCCAGATCATAGTTATTTAGAATATACTAAGTTTGCTAAAAAAGCTAGTTTAGCAAACATTTTTGAAATTATTAAAGTTGTCCAACCAGACTGAATTAATCAACGCGGAGTCATCGCAAGTGATTTAAAGATCGTTAATAACTTCACTAGTTATTTAGGGTCTTATAGTTATAGCGATCGACAAACTACATCAAAATTATCAATTACTATTGGATGTCAGAAATTACATTTAAAAATTAATTGTGGAATTAATTTTTATGACTATCGTCATCGTGAAGATAGTAAACCAAACACAAAATATAATATTAAATTATGAACAACTAACTATATAACTAAATATCTTTAATAGTTTGAATAATAATCTAGAGATTGGCAATTATTAATCAAAGGAGTCAATGATGTTAGAAGAAAATAAACGATTACCAAAAGTTCCTAAAAAACGTTGATCGAAAACAAAAACATATTTTTGTGCTTCAATCTTAGTTTTAATACTTTGTTTTTCGATTAGTCAAAACGGTATTTCAGTTATTGGTTCAATCTATCGTAATATTAGAATTGAGAAAACTTGAAAATCATGAAAGAAACAAGCAGCTAAAGAACCGTTAAACAAAATTACACAAGGTGTTCATTTTAAGAACTCAAACCCATTATCATTTAATGACTATTTAAAACCAGTGCTTTATAAACAAAACTTTGTAAAATATCATAAAATTAAGAAGTTTTGAAACGATGATAGTAACGAAGATCCATGACACTATACACCAACTGATCTTTCAGGTTATGCAAATGATTATGTTTTTTCTTATTTAACAGGATTGATTTATGAATTAAGTAATAGTGCCGATATTGAAAATGATCATATTATTAAATATGATGTTAATCATTGAAATTATGATTCATTTTATGATGATAATTTCAATGAATTTAAATTTGCTAAATTCGCTAACAGAGCAATTGCGCAAAATTTATTAGGAATTATTAAAGTTGTTAAAAAAGATTGAATCACAGCTGGGATTACTGCTAGTGATTTATCAATTGTTACTAATTATCAAAGTACTCTAGATTATAAGAATCCAATTAAAAATTCTGGAAAATTAAACATTACGATTGGTTGTACAAAATTAAAACAACAAGCTAGTTGTCAAATTAGTTGTCCAATTAAAACAGATCAGGGCAATAGTACAACATACGATGTTAATTATTGAAAACTACTTTAATAATAATTAATTTTTGATTTAATTAATGCTTGAATTTATAGTTGTTTATATAGAGATATTTATTGACTGTTAATACCAATTATGAGCTCTTTAAGAGACTTAATTACGTTGTTAATATAGAGTATCAACTTTAAAATCAACTGTAAAAAAACCACTTAAATTATTAAGTGGTTTTTTAATATAAAATTACTAATTATATAATAGTATATTGTTTGATTACAAATCTATATATAAAAATCGTAGTATTAAATAATTAATCTTAAATTGATGGAATGTCCTTATTTTTAACAATAACAAAAACTATAAGTATTATCATAAATATTAATTTAAATATTTATGATAATACTTTCAATATTTATGATAGTGATTTCAATAAAATTGATAATTTGGTCATATATGTTGAAGGATCTCGTTATTGTTGTATACAATTTATATTAAACTATATAAATATAGTAGTTTATGCAAATTATTTAAGATTTTATTAGTGTTGTATATAGTTGTAAATAACCCTTTCAAAAGCAGTGTTTTTTATAAAATACACTGCTTTTGAAATCTTGTTTATGATTTTGGTGCTTCATATCATTAAACGATTATTATATAATCAGTGTTTGTGGTATAATAGTAGAGAATTATATATAAGTTTATCGCAATAAATGTTAAATATAATTTGATTACCTAATAACGAAAATAATATAAAAAAAACACATACAAAAACACATACAAAAAACTTCGAGGAGAAAAACATAATTATGAAGAAAATTAATTTAATTAAATTACTTGTTGGTGCTTCGGCATTAGCAGGAACGTCTGCAACAGTAATGAGTTGTGGATCATCAACAACAACGGATCCAAGTAAAGATGCACCTACTGTAAAAGTAGCAACAGCTGCTTTAAATGCACAATTAAGCGCATTAAAAAGCATTAAATCACCTACAATTACTGGTTTAACAGTAAATGATAAAAATGTTGCTACAGGAAAAATTTCATACAATTACGCAACTTGAGCTGTTGGTACTTTTAAAGATATGAACTTTTCAGTTCAATTAACAGCAGATAGCAAAAAAGTATGAACTACAGCAGATGTTTCAAACTTAATCAACGCACCTTACATTGGGCGTCTTGAAGCTAAAAACGATACTAGCATGCATTCAAATATTCCAACTTTATTAAATAATAAAGATGCAGATTTAAAAGCGTGATCAGCTTCAGATACAAGAAATCCTATTAAAGGTTGAGTTACAAAAAACCCAACACAAGCACAAAGAGATGCTAATAAAAAATTAGTAACTTCATCAGTTAAAAATAATGTATTAACTGTATCTTTCCCTTCATTCTTAAACACTGTTGCTACAACAGATGGAGCAATAAGAGAAGCTTATAACTTTAATGTAACTAAATCATACGATTTAACAAAAACTGGTCAATTAGACGCAGCAAGTAAAGCAACTATTTCAAACACAAATGCTACTTTAACAGAAGCAACTAAAGTATATATGGCTGCCAAAGGTATAAAAACATTACCAGCAGATAGTCATTTCATTGTTGATGTTAAAAATGCTAATTCATGAACATTAGAAAAATTCTCAAAAGATGCTAAATCATCTAATTTCGCAATAACAAAAACACTTGCTACTGCAACATTTGATGCTTCAAAATATCCTGGATTACAATGAACAGTAACTCAGAATCTAATAAATAAAGCTTAAATAATTTTAATTAATTAATAACATATTAGATATCTAACAAAACCTATCACCATCATCGATGCTGATAGGTTTTTTTAATATTATGATATAATTTAATCATTACATCAAACAATAAAAAACAATAAAAAAACAATAAAAAGAGAAAGAGGTATCATCCATGAGTAAAAAAATAATAAAACTAGCAGCTGTCAGCATAATTGGTGCCGGAATTATTGTAGGCGCCGGATCAGGTATTGCCTACCAAGTAAAATGATCACAATTTAAAAAAGACTTTGATAAAGAAATGACAAAAGGTAGTAAAGATGGATTCCCATATAGTTTATTAGGATTCAAACTAGATTCGACTTCAGGACATACAGTTACATATAAAATGTCTACTTTATATGTAACTGAAACTTTTTCAGAACATTATAGTGCTTTTAAAAAGTTTGATGCATCAGATCTTAAATTCTCATTAAGTAATTAGGATATAAAACTCAACGCATTTAAAAAAACCCATTTAACTAAATGGGTTTTTTAAATTGGTTATTAACTAAGTTAATCGAAATTAATTTAGTTTATGATACAATTTATATACATTAACTTATTATAATCTTATCTAATTAATTGGGGGATATAGCAGTGGGAAATTTTATTTATTATATAATTGTCTTCTTTTTTCTTAGTGGTGGAATTGGATGACTATTTCGTGTCTTTAAGCATACTGGTAAAACTGTTAAAAGCACAGTTGTTAATAGTAAGCGTAATCATAAAATAGGGCGTCGTTTTAATGATCCTGTAGAAATTGATAGCGCTATCTTTGAAAAAGTTATCGCTCGTTATGGAACAGAACCAATTCCTCACTTTCACAAAACCACTATTGGTGGTTTTGTGATTAGATCAGAAATTGTTAAAGCACCAAATAAATTACAAGTCTTTGCTCGTATTCTAGTTACTTATAAGCACACCATTATTACTGTTAAGTACTGATGAGATTATGTTGAAGAAACAGCTGACTTTATTAATAAAATTGCTGGTTACTTTTATACATATACAAACAACCTTAGAAATATTAATAGCAATCATTACGACCAAGCTTATTTCAAAAATACCCGTGCTAATTTTGAAAACCAAAGTCGTAAATATTGTCATACATTAGGAATAGCTCATGGCTCTGATCTAACAACATTGAAAACAACATATCGACGTTTAGCTAAAAAATATCATCCCGATCTTAATCCTGATAATAAAGAATTTGCCGAAAGCAAAATGAAAGCAATCAACGAAGCTTATACTTTTCTAAAAACAGAATTAACGATGAAAAATTAAAATAAATCCTATTAGGATTTATTTTAATTTTAAGTTATCATCTTTTGATTTAGAATCAGTATCTTGTAATTTTAAGTCGACACTTTTCATCATCTGTAATAAAATTTTACTCTGAGATTTTATAATACTAATATCAGCATCATGACTAATTAATTCTAAACAAATATTAATTTGTGAGATTACTTTATAATAGCTTTGATAATGCTCATAGAAAGTTCTTTGTAACTTTCGATAAGCATTATAATAATTAGGTCTAACTCTCATTGTATGTAAGAGCATTTTGACCGATCGTTTAATTTTACCGATTTCATATAAACTAACTGCTCAGCGATAACAAGTATCAGGATTATCGGGATTTATGCGACTGGCAATTTCAAATAATTTGAATGTCTTTTTAATCGTTTTTTTAATCATTTATAGATCATCCTTAAAATAAAAAATAGATTATATATATAATGTTATATAGTCTATTTTTTATTTTATCATTTTATCGTTCTAATTAATACCAAAAGATTAAGAAACTTAGTAATTATTATGATTTTACAACAATATTTAACAATATTTAGTAAAATCAACAAAAACGACATTATTAGTGCTAATTAATCACACAATTAAGGAATTATTGCTAAAAAAACCAGTTTTCATTGCAATAATTTAAAAAAATGTTATAATTTATAAGCGATTTTAATGAATAATACCATTAAGCGAATTATATTAAATTAGTTCTCGCAAAATAACATTATTAAAATAATGGTACATTAAAATAAAAACAACTAAGTACACAAAAGAAAGAGGACATTTATGAAAAAAAGATCATCAAAAATCATATTTGCTAGTTTAGGAGCATTAACTTCTATTTCAGCAATTAGTGTTGGACTAGTGAGTTGTGGTAAGAACACTACAACACCTACCGATAAGGCGATTCCATCATCAACTCTTACACCAGAAATCAGAGTACCAGGATCTAACTTAACACCGGGTACAGAAATATTTAACAGCAAGACGCTAATGGCACCGTTAACAAGCGCTATTAAAGCAATGCCAAAATATAATAAAAATAATTTCCGTATAACAGATATCGTTGTTAACGATACAAAAGTAAAATACAGCCCAATGGTATCATTACGTATTAATAATATTATTATTGAAGCGCAAGCTCGTGTTTATGCTATCTTAACAACTGAACAAGGACAACAAAAAATTGAAACTACTGTTTTTTATCACGTGGATACAAAAAATTACAAATTCGGTGATATTAATATTACTGAACTTGCGCCATTTAATCCAAAACAAAATGATGTTGTAGATAATACTACAAATCCTTTCGATGATAGTTACAAAATAAATACATGATCTCATAATACAAGAGATTATAATAACAAAAAATTATTTGGTGCTATATATGGTGTTGTTCAGCAAAATTTCACTAACACACCAGAACTAAGTGATTTTGAAGTTGCTGCTGACACACTTCATGTAGATATGAAAACACATACTGCTAATGTTCATATTCATGGGCATGCAAGTTTTGAAGCAGGAACACCATTTGATTTAATAGATACTTATAATTATCAAACTGAAACACATACAGTATCTGATTTCACTCATCAAGCGAGTTATAAAACTGAATTAAGTAACGCTAAAATTAAAACAGAAGTTATTAATGAAGTTTATTCTGCATTAAAAGGTGATGCGAAAACAATTACTAATATTAATTTTTCAACACCAGAATCACTATATCCTCATCACACTAATATTAGTGATAAGGTATTAGATAACCCATCAACATTAGTTTCAGGAACATACGATATCGCTGGAGAAACTAAAAAGTTTTCTACAACAATAGCTTATGCTTATGATACTGATAAATATTCATTCACTGGATTTGATGGTAATACTTTATTATCACATTATTTCTTACTAGGTAAAACTGATCCTAGTCAAGGAACAGCAACTTTTATAAATCCAGGTTTACACGGGATAATCGATAGATCAGTAAAGGCTGACGATTCAGATAACGACGTAAAAGGTGATTTAGTTTGAACTTCAGGATTAATTTTTGCAAACAAGGATTATAATAGTAATATTGTTAGCATGAAATTAAATAGTAGCCTTATTAATTTTTCACATCTTTCACCACGTCCATTTAGTGAAACAATTTCTTATAATTTAAAAACTAATACTTATTCAAGTAGCGATTTAGTAGTATTACCATCTTATAAAGAAGTTTTATCAAAAGATAAAATTACTAAAACTGTTAAAAGTTCATTACAAAAAATTAAAGACGCTACAACAACAAATGTTTATTTAACAGATTTTGATTTAGATAGACGTGGTCCTAAATGAGGGCCTAATAACACAACAAGTATTAAAATTACTGGAACTGCAAGAATGAATGGGTTCATTATTAAGTCATTCAGTGAAACAATTACTTATGATTACACAACTGGAACATATGCTATGAGTAATTTCAAAGAAACTAATAGTTTCAATCCTTTAGATAACGCTAATGCAACTAGTGCAATTAAAAGTTATTTAGAAAAAACTAATCCGAAATTAAAAATCACTGATGTAAATATAACTTATTTAGGTAACCCAGCAATTTATACAATTGATGATTCAACTAATGTTTGATTATCATTCACTTATATTAATAAAGGTGGTTTATTATCTACTAAATCAGCAGGTAAGTTAGATTATAGTTTTACAACAAAAACTTATACTTTCAAAGCTGATAAAGCATAAATAAAAATATACTTTTACTAATTAAATTAATTATTATTCAAAACAAAAAAAACAGACCATAATGGTCTGTTTTTTGTTTTTAAGGCATATATGATCATGAAAATATAGTTTTGATTAGTAATTTTAGTTTTATCTGCCTAATTCACACTAAAACATTAATAAACTTACTATTTATTAGAATTTTGTATTAACATTTAACAATATTTAGTAAAATCAATAAAAACAACATTATTAGTGCTAATTAATCACATAATTAAGGAATTATTGCTAAAAAACCAGTTTTCATTGCAATAATTTAAAAAAATGTTATAATTTATAAGCGATTTTAATGAATAATACCATTAAGCGAATTATATTAAATTAGTTCTCGCAAAATAACATTATAAAATAATGGTACATTAAAATAAAAACAACTAAGTACACAAAAGAAAGAGGACATTTATGAAAAAAAGATCATCAAAAATCATATTTGCTAGTTTAGGAGCATTAACTTCTATTTCAGCAATTAGTGTTGGACTAGTGAGTTGTGGTAAGAATACGACAACTCCACCCGATAAGGCGATTTCGTCATCAACTCTTACACCAGAAATCAAATTACCAATTTCTGACTTAACACCAGCAACATATAATAACCTAACACCAGCAACACCAACTAGTAGCGCAATTGTTACAGTGTTAGAAAACCAATTATCAAAATTAAACACTTTCAGTGATGTTGCAATTCAAGTTGATGCAATTCTACCAAACAATGTCGTAATTGGAAGAATTTCATATAATTTATATGAAAAACATATTATAGCAACTCATTATGAAATTCTTAATCAAGAATTTCAAGTTTCATTACAATGAAATGGAAGCGAATGAGTTAACAGCAATCTTAACAATCTTATTAATTACGAAGGCGTTTTAGGAATCAAACTAGCTGGAATTGATTATGCATCTTATCATGGCGTAATTCCTAGTTTTAATAATAATGATAGATCATTAAGATATAAATATGATAATCCTGATCATATAGCTAATTGAGTTAATCCAGATCAAAAAGGATTAACTCATGATCAACAAAACAAGATCAAAAAAGCTAACCGATCATTAGTTACTGTTAGCGTCGATAATAATGCGCTGATAATTAGTTATCGTGCTTTTGCAATTACGACAAGCGCAACTGACAAAGCAACTAGAAAAGCTTATAATTTTACATTTAGTAAAAAATGAGACTTAACTGATAATTGAGGTTATGAAGAGCATGGAAGCATTAAAAATATTAGTGCAACTTTAACAGAAGCAACAAAACAATATCTTGCGATAAGCAAAACAAAAAAATTAGACGGAATTAATTTATCGGCTAATAAAGATGGAAAATCATGATCGGTAATTGAAGACAGCAAAAATATTGGAACAATAACATTTAATTCTGATACTAAAAAAACTAGCTGATCTTTCTTAGCTAAAAATTAATTAACAATATCATATGTCATTTAAGTTATAGTTTTAAAATAAAAATTTATATTTTTATAGCTGATAAAGCATAAATAAATATAGAATTTTATCAATCATCCAATCATTCTTAAAAACAAAAAAAACAGACCATAAGTGGTCTGTTTTTTTGTTTTTAAGGCATATATGATTGCGAAAATGTAGTTTTTGATTTAGTAATTTAATTTTATCATTTTATCGCCTAATTAAGACCAAAACATTAATAAACTTACTAATTATTAGAATTTTGCACTAATATTTAACAATATTTAGCAAAATCAATAAAAAGCCTTTTATTAACGCTAAATCAACACATAAGCAAGAAATTATTACTAAAAAAAGTGATTTTTCTTGTAATAATTCAAAAAAGTGTTAAAATTTTTAAGTGATTTTCAATAGAAATACGATTATTAAAGGTTTGTGTAAGAAATAAGTTCTCACAAAATCACATTATTAAAATAATGATGTATTAACATAAAAAATAATAAAAATAATAAGTAAACAAAAGAAGAAAGAGGACATTTATGAAAAAACGATCATCAAAAATAATATTTGCTAGTTTAGGAGCATTAACTTCTATTTCAGCAATTAGTGTTGGACTAGTGAGTTGTGGTAAGAACACTACAACCCCCCCCGATAAGGGGATTCCATCATCAAGTCTTACACCAGAAATTATAGTACCAAGATCTGATATAACATCAGGTACAGAAATATTTAACAGCAAGACGCTAATGGCACCATTAACAAGTGCTATTAAAGCAATGCCAAAATATAGTAAAATCAATTTCCATATAAGTGGTATTCTTGTTAATGATGTCAAAGAAAAATACTCAATCCTATCATTACGTAGTAAAAACATTGTGATTGAATCTTCAGCTCGTGTTTATGCAATCTTAATAACTAACCAAGGGCAACAAAAAATTGAAACTAATGTTTTTTATCACACTTTAACAAAAAATTATAACTTTTTTGATATTAGTATTAGTGATTTTACACCATTAAATCCCAAATGAGATACACCAACACAAGCCGGCAATCCATTTGATAAAGCATGACACGAACATCAATCTGAACCTGTACAATATACTGCTAAACTACATACAGCTATTAAAAATGCAGAACAAGATACAGCTACACATATAGCATATGGTGAGTTGTTTAACTATCATATGATTAGTAAACAAATAACACCTTCTAAAGATATGAAAACTGGTAGTGTAATATATCGTGGTTTTGGTGCTACCGCTAAAACAGCTAAGCCATTTATGGGTGGAATGCAACCATTTGAAGTAAAAATTACTTATGATTATGCTAAAGAAGCATATTCATGATCTAATTTTGTAGCAATCCCAGCTTATAATGAAGTTTTATCAAAAGCAAAATTAGCAACATCAATGACTTCAGTAATAGCTACAAATGTTAAAGTTGATGCTAAAGATATTAGTAAAGTTGATTTCCAAATAAAAAAAATAGAACATCATGGAAACTTGCCACAATGAGATCAACCTTATGCTGATGTTGTTGGTATTTATACATTGAACAGCAGTGAATACAAGTTCAATGTAGAAATAACTTATGATTATCTAACTAAGCAATATAGCAACTCTAAATGAAGCGTTGGCAATAAATTAGAATCATATTTTTCATTAGGAAAAACAAATCCTGCTAAAGGGGAACCGCTTTATATAAATCCAGATTTACATAAAGCAGTTGATAAAGCGCTTGCAAAGAAAGGCTTCAAAGTAAACGGTAGTCTTATAGCGACTTCAGGAGTTGAATTTCCCCCTATCGGTTATAGTGGTAAAGTTATTCATATGGAATTTAAAGGTGTTGGAATAAAAGATGATCAATCAACAGCACCATTAACATTAAATATTAATTATGACATGAGTAGTTATTCATGAGGGAATAAATATCGTGTTAGCGCTTTAGTGATACAACCAACTTTTGATAAAGTTTTATCAAAAGATAATATTCAAGGCACTGTGATAACTTCATTACGTAAT
The DNA here is from genome assembly GCA_965237585.1 of Mycoplasmatales bacterium. GTDB lineage: Bacteria > Bacillota_I > Bacilli_A > Mycoplasmatales > JABABV01 > JABABV01. The sequence continues at coordinate 933,894 of OZ250146.1, forward strand.
AGTAAAGTTGGTAAAACTAGTAATCTTTTTTTAGTTGACTTTGATTGAAGTAAAACAAATATCAAAGAAGATGCTAATACACCATCTATCACAATTTCAGGAACTGCTCAAATGAATGGTTTAATTATCAAATCATTTAGTGAAACAGTCACTTATGATTATGCGACTAAAGCATATGCGATGAGTAATTTTCAAATTACTAAAAGTTTTAATCCTTTAGATAATGAAAATGCACTTAGTGCAATGCAAAATTATTTAAATAAAGCTAATCCTAAATCTAAAATCACTGATGTAACAATTACATCTTTAGGAACACCATTAGCTTTTCAACGCAATAATTTATCTAAGGTTTGAATAACTATTACTTATGTTAAAGACGGATCTAAAACACCTATTCAAGAAAAAGGTAGACTAGTTTATAACTTTACAACTAAAGATTATACTTTTACTATTAATAGTTAAATTATTTATTAATCCAAAATCATAAAAATAAAAATTATTTTTATGATTTTTTTATTGTAATAACTTAGTAATCATCATATTTTATGTTTTAAATATCAAATTATTATATTTTTTATTAAAAATAATGCTATAATTGTATTCTTAAAACACTAAAAAACACAAAAACGAAAGTGAGATTATAAAATGAGTAAAAAAATATTATTAATTAGTGCCGCAGCTATTATTGGTGGCGGAGCACTTATTGGTGGCGGAGCCGGAATTGCTTACCAAGTAAAATGAACTCAATTTAAAAACGATTTTGATAGTCAAATCAAAGCATCAGCAAAAGCTGCTGGTCCTTTCGCTAGTGCTCCTAAACTAATATCAACTAGTGGTCACACTGTAGTATATAAAATGAATTTAATGGGAGTCGATGTTCTAGCTTCTGAACATTACAGTGCATTCTCTAAATTCGATTATAAATCATCAACTACTACACCAATTCTTTAAAAGAACATTTAAAAAACACTTAAAGTAAATTTAAGTGTTTTTAATATCTTAATTATTATTAAAACACAAAAACAAAAGCGAAATTATAAAATGAGTAAAAAAATATTATTAATTAGTGCTGCGGCTGTTATTGGTGCTGGAGCACTTGTTGGTGGCGGAGCCGGAATCACTTACCAAGTAAAATGAACTCAATTTAAAAAAGACTTCGATAGCAATGTTAAAAAAATATCACTAGGCGTTAATTCTGACTCAACAGTTAAACTAACATCAACTAGTGACCACACTGTTGTTTATACTTTTTCACAATATGGAAAACCAATATTAATATCATCAGAACATTACAGTGCATTTTCTAAATTTAACATTAATAGTGTAACTACTAAATTATCTCTTTAGAAGAATATTATAACTAATTAAAAAAACACTTAAAGTGAATTTAAGTGTTTTTTTATCTCTTAATTATTTGAATAAAAGATCCACCTAAACTATTAATAATATTTAATGGCCTATTATATAATTTGTAAAACTAATTATATAATTATATTTATTAAAATATAAAATATGAAAGTGAGGTTATAAAATGAAAAACAAAACATTCTTGATTGGTCTTGCTGCTATCGTTGGTGGATCAACTTTGATTAGCGGAGTAGTTGGAGTTGTCTATAAAGTAAAATGAAATCAATTCCAAAAAGACTTTGCTAGTGATATGAAAAAAGATAATAAAAATATTATTAAGCCATCATCATGAAAAGTAATATCAACTAAGCACCATACTGTGGTCTATGCTTTTTCTATACATGGAAAACAAGTTATGACTTGGCAAGAACATTATAAAGCATTTTCTAAATATGATTCTGATAAGGGAATTGGTTTCATTGATTCTTCAAAATAATATTTTTTTTGTTTTTAAAGTATATGAGATTATCAGAAATATAGTTGTAATTAATAATTTACTTTTTTCATTTTATTACCTCATTAATACTAAAAAATTAATAAACTTGTTAATTATTAGAATTTTGAACTAATATTTAACAATATCAAGTAAAATCAATAAAAAGACTTTTATTAACGCTAAATCAACACATAAGCAAAGAATTATTACTAAAAAAAGTAATTTTTCTTGTAATAATTCAAAAAAACGTTATAATTTTAAAGTGATTTTCAATAGAAATACGATTATTAAAGGTTTGTGTAAGAAATAAGTTCTCACAAAATCACATTATTGAAATAATGATATATTAACATAAAAAATAATAAAAATAATAAGTAAACAAAAGAAGAAAGAGGACATTTATGAAAAAACGATCATCAAAAATAATATTTGCTAGTTTAGGAGCATTAACTTCTATTTCAGCAGTTAGTGTTGGACTTGTAAGTTGTGGTAAAAATACAACACCTAGTGGGGATAAATTAATTCCAGAAACAACATTAACACCAGCAACATTAATTTTTAGTAGTGCTAAATTAGAAATTCCGTTCCAAACAGAATTAGTTCACCATTTACCAGTTGGAACATTATGAAGTTTATCAGATATTATTGTTACAAATGTTAAAAACAATCCTTTAATAGTTCGTGGGAATCCAATCGGGATTAAAAGTGCTGATGTATTTGCAATTGTAACAATTGCCGGAATTCAAAAACAAACAACTGCTAAAGTAACTTTTAATTCATCGACAAATCAGTATCATATTTATGATTTAAAAATAAATTGAGCCCCAATATCTGAACCAACAACAGCACAAACAACATTGCATAAAATTGGAAATAGTGATTTTTCAAATATGTCAACATTTAGTAAAATTGATGATATATATTATGCTGGTGGTAATCAAGGTTTATGAACATCACAAGATGGTATGAATTTTAGTAAAAACGCCATTCCTGTTTTAGGTGACCATAATGGAGATGGTTGAGTTTCGTTTGTTAAAAAAATTAATAATGTAATTTTTTTAGGCGAAGATGGTTTTGGGCCGCAAGCAACTTACCAACTTAATAGCAGTGGCGCAGATGCATCATTTGGTTTATGAACATCAAATGATGGTCAAAAATTCACACAAAATAATTCTTTTCCTAAAAACATCGGTGTTTATAGTTTACAAAAAATTAATAACATCTATTATTTAGGAGCTGATAATGGACTTTATACTTCGAATGATGGAATAACTTGAAAAATAGTTAATAGTGTCGACCATAAAACTGGCAATACTATTGGTAATGCTGGAATTGTTGCTATTAACAAACAAAATATTATCGTTGGTTCTGGATATTTTGGTCATGGTTTATGAGAATCAAATAATAATGGACAAAGTTTTTCTGCAGTTGATATTAAAAACGGTATTTCTAAAGATGCTTCAATTCATAAAGTTACTAAAATTGGTAAAACAGTTTATGTTTGTGTTGATCGTTGAGGTAGCAAGACACTACCAGGATTATATAAATCAACTGATAATGGTCAGAGTTTCACTCCCGCTTTTCAATTAGCTGAAGATGATTCAGTTAATGATATTGTTAAAATTAATAACACCTTATATGTAAGTACAACAAAAGGGTTATATATTTCAAACGATAATGGGAAAACGTTTAAAATTAGTAAAACAATTAATGCCAATTATGTTGTTAATCATATAAGTGTTTTTAATAACTGATTATATGCTGCAACAAAATCAGGATTATTTGTTGCCATTGTTGGAACGAATCGTTTTGAGCAAAGCATTACGCTAAAAGATCAAGGACCAATGGATCTTATTAGTGTTATTGATGATCGTATTTTTATTGATTATAAATCTGTTGGTGTTTATACTAACTAAATAAACTAAATAATATATATAAAATAAAAAAGACACTAATTAAATAGTGTCTTTTTTATTTTATTATTATGATCAATAGTTTACATTCGTAATATGTCTATTGCTTTGTTTGTTAAAATTAATTATAAACGTTTTTAATATACTAACATTATTAATTATGATATCATTTATTCAATTGAATAAATGTACTATAACTAACACAACTAAACCATAATTAACACAAAAATAAAAAGGAGACTTACAATATGGTTAAAAATGTTAAGCATAAACCAATGTCATCGCTCCAATTAGCAAAAATAATAAATGATATTTTTCTAATTTTTACAGAAAAAGAAGACTTAAAATACGCCCAAGCGCTAACTCATTTAAAATTACAAAAATTAATGTGATTTTGCTATTTAGAATATTGTAAAAAAACTAAAGAAAAACTTATTTCTGAAAATTTCGAAGCGTGACAAAACGGCCCAGTATCGATTATAGCTTTTGAAGATTATAAAAAATATGAAACCGAGATTATTACCGATAGTACTGAATTAAAAGATGGTAAATATAATTTGGATAAAAAGAAATTTAAAATGATTATTCATATTTGTGTTAAATATAGATATACTGATGTTCGTGAAATGGTAGGTAAATCTCATAATGATTTATGAGAAAAATATTTCAATCATAAATCTACATCAGAAATCCCCTGAAAAGAAGTACGGCAATATTATGTACGGAACAAATGATAAAAATTGAATAAGTAAACAAATTGGTAAAGAAAATAAAAGTGATTCAACACTTATAAAAGAACGACCAAGAACTTATTTTAATAATCTTAAGTACATATTAGATACTTCTAATATAGATAAAACAATTTTGTTTGATCCAAATATAATGATAAAAGTATGCGAAAAGTCTATAAAATTAATTCCAGTATTATTATGTGATAATAAAATTAAAAAATATAAAACTATTTTTCAAAATGATAATTTTATAAATATTGAAAATATTAATATAATTATCAATTCATTAAGTATTATTAACAAAATAACTGACGAATTGATAATTCATTACAAAGAACTAAAAAGAAATAATTTATCTAATATCAAACATTTGATTATAGATTTACATAAATTGTTTCAATTAGTTTATTTGGTTCAAGAATATACTCAAAAATTAACAAATAAAGAAATCATTAAAATAAAAACCGAAAGCATTCACAATACACCTAAAAATTTAAATAAGATTAGAAATATTATTTCTCATTCAACTTATTTTAAACGGCCAAAAAGTAAAATTAAAAATAATCAAATAATGTCTAATAAATTTATTAAGTTCTTTGGCTATATGTGTTTAGAAATAAATAATGACGATCCTAGGAAATTAAAATTTAAAACTTATAATTTTAATAAATTATTTTTAGAATGATTTAATATTTTAGATGAATTATTAAATGAAATTTTTAAAATTCATTTAGGCAATAATGACCTGAAAGACATTCCGTTTTATTATGTCGATATCAATTTATCAAATAAAAATAAATATGTTCACCAATTCAAACGTTTAGATAAGCATTTATTTTTATCTAAATGATAGTATAAATTACTTATAAAAAAACAGAATGTTTACTCTATGTAAACATTCTGTTTTTTATTTAATCTACTTATTCATTATCTCAACATTACAGCCCGTTTTCTACATTTTATCATGATAATCTAACTGGGTTTTATTATGCCTTATACATAACTAATTAATTCAACAAGCTAGTTCATTTTAATTATTAGCTATTTTTGAATTGAATAAATGATATCTTAAAATATGATATCATTTATTCAATTGAACAAATGTACTATAACTAACACAACTAAACCATAACTAACACAAAAATAAAAAAGGAGACTTAGAATATGGTTAAAAATGTTAAACATAAACCAATGTCATCGCTTGAATTAGCGAAAATAATAAATGATATTTTTCTATTTTTTACAGAAAAAGAAGATTTAAAATATTCCCAAGCGCTAACTCATTTAAAATTACAAAAATTAATGTGATTTTGCTATTTAGAATATTGTAAAAAAACTAAAGAAAAACTTATTTCTGAAAATTTCCAAGCGTGAGAAAACGGCCCTATATCTGCTATAGTTTTTGAAGATTATAAAAAATATGAAGCTGAGATCATTACCGATAGTACTGAATTAAAAGATGATAAATATATTATGGATAAATATAAATTTGAACTGATTGTTCATATTTGTGTTAAATATAAATATATTGATGTCCAAGTACTATTAGGTAAGTCTTATAATGATTTATGAGAAAAATATTTTAATCAGGAATATGCATCCGAAATTCCTTGAGAAGAAGTACGGCAATATTATATACGAAACAATTGATAAAAATTGATTAGGTAAACAAATTAATAAAGAAGATAAATATAATTCAAAACCTATAAAAAAATCTCAGAAAATTTTATCAATAAAAATAAATATATTCACCAATTCAAACGTTTAGATAAGCATTTATTTTTATCTAAATGATAGTATAAATTACTTATAAAAAAATAGAATGTTTACTCTATGTAAACATTCTATTTTTTATTTAATCTACTTATTCATTATCTCAACATTACAGCCCGTTTTCTACATTTTATCATGATAATCTAACTAGGTTTAATTACGCCTTATACATAACTAATTAATTGAACGAGCTAGTTCATTTTAATTATTAGCTATTTTTGAATTACATAAATGATATCTTAAAATATGATATCATTTATTCAATTGAACAAATGTACTATAACTAACACAATTAAACCATAATTAACACAAAAATAAAAAAAGGAGACTTACAATATGGTTAAAAATGTTAAACCTAAACCAATATCATCGCTTGAATTAGCGAAAATAATAAATGATATTTTTCTATTTTTTACAGAAAAAGAAGACTTAAAATATGCCCAAGCGCTAACCCATTTAAAATTACAAAAATTAATGTGATTTTGCTACTTAGAATATTGTAAAAAAACTAAAGAAAAACTTATTTCTGAAAATTTCCAAGCGTGAGAAAACGGCCCTATATCTGCTATAGTTTTTGAAGATTATAAAAAATATGAAGCTGAGATCATTACCGATAGTACTGAATTAAAAGATGATAAATATATTATGGATAAAGATAAATTTGAACTGATTGTTCATATTTGTGTTAAATATAGATATACTGATGTTCGTGAAATGGTAGGTAAATCTCATAATGATTTATGAGAAAAATACTTCAATCATAAATCTACATCAGAAATCCCCTGAGAAGAAGTGCAGCAATATTATATATGAAACAATTGATAATTATTTATTGATCATGATTTAAAAAACACTACTTAAATATTAAGTAGTGTTTTTTAATTAATCAGATTTTATTTTTATACTGTATATCGATTTTCAGATAATGTTTTGATTGCTTATTTTTTCTAAAATATATTTTTACACTGATTTTTTTAAGTACTAATACATAATTTTTAATAGTAATAGATCAAGATTAAAACTAAACTACACTAGATTGTAATTGCTGATTAGCAATTACTTTATTATCATGGTGATTTTTAATCCGAGCGATCGTAATAAACACAAAGCCCGCAACTGAAAAAGTAGTAATCATTAAAATTGCCACAATAATTAATGTAATATATTTATAAATTGGTTTTTTTCAATTAACTCATTGAATGATAATTTGGGCAAAAAAGACAAAGAGAATTAGATTAGCGATTCAGATAAAATAATAAAACATTATCATAGGTAGAGCGAATTCTACTAATCCTATTAGAAATTTTTGGGAATCATTAGCATTAGCATTAGTACGTTGTTGCGTATAATGCGCTAAGATTCAATAAGTAATACCCATAAAAACTAAAAACAAACTAACATAAAATAAAGTTTTTAGTTTTTTAGTTTTAGTAACATACATATAGTTATCACAACTCCCTAATTATATATAATGATCTTGTTTTATATATTATATTATAAACCTTTATATAAGTTTGAGAAAGAAAATTTTGTTGCTTAACTTATATATTTTCTAGACATGGCTGTCTAGAAAATGATAATCTTGAAACAAAATTTTCTAGATAAGCTCTTTTAATAACTAATAAGCACTCTAATTCAACATTATGCAATAGATCTTAAACTATTGAATAATAGCATAATAAAATAATAACTTTATTATTAAGAAAAATTACAAATATTACCAAAAAACCCTTTTATGTTAAAGAAAATTAGCTTTATGGACTATTTTTTACTAGATTTGATTAAATAACTTCATTAAATTTAATAAAGGAAAATGGCCTTTTTTAGCAGATAAAATTAATGGAGGCAGTAATTAGATAATTTTTTTATCCAATAGTAACAAAAAAAGCCGATTATTTTTAAAAAGTCCTTTTATAATAGTATTAATAATGATAAAATATAAACTAATTGATAAAAAATAAAAAATTAAGGAGTTGAACAATGTTCAAAATTAGAAATTGAATTATTTTAATCGCATTAGGAGTATCAGTAATTATGGTTTTAGGTAGCGGAATGAACTATCAAGATATTTATAATAAAGCTTCTAATGAATTAGTTCAGGATTTTCGTAAAGGCTTAGAAAAAATTGATAAAATTCATATTTCATTTAAGCAATAATTTGTAATTGCTATGAAAAAAAACACTAATAAAATTTATTAGTGTTTTTTTAATTAAATAAGCAAGCCAGTAAATAAAAATAATGTGCTATTATTAAGATTGTTAGAACAAAACATTTTTAGCTTTCACTAATTATTTAATTATTGAAAGATCTAACTGCTTAATCTATGTTATGATTTTTTTGAAGAGGATTAAAGAAAGTGTGGAATCAAATGAAAACAGTTAAGATTAAATTATATAATAAAGAAAAATTACAATTTGAATTAGAAGAAGATGCTCATCGTGGGGATATCGTTGCCATTTTAGATACAGCCCAAGTTGATCTAACGATTATTAGAGAACAATTTGTTCTAGAAGAAGAAAAATTATCATTAGCATTACGCCAACAAATTGAAAATGATATTATTGAACAAACTAAAAATTCAATCTATGCTTCACATGAATACAAAAACTTAGAATCGGCCCAAAACAAACTAGAAGATTTAAAAATTGATTTTGAAAATAAAATTAAAAATAAAGAAGTCGCATTAAGAAATCAATGAGTTAGTGAAAATGCCGCTAAAAATAATCAACTCAATGCTGAAATCACTACGCTTAAGCAACAAGCGATAAGCAATATTGCTAACGCGATTGCGGCCAAAACTAATGAACTACGTGGCGAACTTTTAAACAAAGACACCCAACTGAACAAAGCTTATTCAAACTATCAAAATGAGCTCGCAAAAGCAAAAAACAATCTCCATAACCAACAACTCAAAGAAGACGAATTAAAAAACGAATTAATGAAACAAAATAATGAAAGAACGAATAAATTAAATGCTGAAATTTCGACTTTAAAAACTCAAGAAGCAGCCAAAATAACTAATGCGATTGCTAGAGAAACAAATATTTTACGTAACCAACTTTTAGACCAGAAAACACAATTAATCAAATCAGAACAAAATTATCAAAATAAACTAGTAGAAGCAACAAAAATTATTAAAGAAAAACTTCTTGATGAAGCTCATCAAGAAATTGAAAAAAACATTGAAACAAAATATCAATTATTGTTTGCTGACAAAAATGAACGTATTACAAAATTACAATCTGCATACGATACTTTAGAACGCAACAAAGCATCACTAAATACTAAAGCATTAGGTGAAGAGTTAGAAAGTTGAATTCAAAATCAATATAATAATTATTCATTATTGTTTGCTGAAGAATGTGCTTTTAGCAAAACTAACGTTGCTAAAAGCGGAACCAAACCAGATTTTCTATTTACTGTTAATAATGAATCAGGAATCAATATTACGAAAGTTATTATTGAAGCTAAAACAGAAAGCCAATTTAGTAAAGAAAGTAATAAACGTAAAAATAGTTCTCATTTTGATAAGCTTTGAAAAGATCAAAAAAACTTTCAAGCTGACTACTCAATCTTAGTATCAGAATTAGAAACAACTGACAACAACTTCTTAATCCAAAAAGTTAATAGTAATAAATATACGAACATGTTTGTTGTTCGACCCAAATGTCTAATTCCGTTACTAGCTTTAATTAGAGACTTCGCTTTAAAGCGAAGTACAATTGCCAAAATTGATATCGAACTCAAAGAAAAACAAACAATTTTATCTGAGTTCGATCTTTTCAAAGAACAACTAATCAAAGATTTTTGTGATAAAATTCAAAAAAATGTTAGTACAATTAAAAACCAAGCTGATAAAATTAAAACTAGTGCCACAATGATTGAAACAAAAGCCAATGATATTTTAGAAAATATTATTTTAAGCATCACAACGAAAATCAATAAATATAAAATTGATAAAAAAGTTAAAAGTTTAAAGAATTTCGAAAAATAACTAGGGAGATGTAAAAATGAAAAAATGAAAAATTCATGTTATTCCCCATACGCATTGAGATCGTGAATGATTTTTTAGTCAAAGTCGAGCCAACACTTTGTTCGCTAACAACATCAAAGATATTGTTAGCGTCTTACAAAAAGATCCTGATTTTAAAAGTTTTGTTTTAGATGGTCAAGTTTCTGTTTTAAACGATTACTTTAAAGAGTTTAAAACGTTGAAACCAGCGATTGAAAAACTAGCCAATGAGAAACGTTTATTACTAGGTCCCTGATATTCTCAACCAGATATGTTTAGTTCGCTAGGTGAGAGTATTATTCGTAATTTAGAGCGAGGCACAATGATTGCGAATGAATTAGGTAATTGTTTAGATATTGCATATTTACCAGATTCATTTGGCTTTAATGCTAACTTGCCCCAAATTTTTAGTTACTTTGATTTAAAGCAAATGATTTTTTGACGCGGGATGAAAAAAGAAGATAATGATAAAACAATCTTTTTTAATTGACGTGGCATTGATGGTAGTAGCATTCCTGCTTATTGCTATAATTTTGGTTATTGAATGTTTAGTTCATTCTTTCCTTATCCAAAAGTTAAACAAAGTAATCTAACTAAACAAGCTCCAGAAATATTTGCCAAAACATTACCAATCTTGGCAGCGATCAAAGCTCGCTCCCAAGATACTAATAATCAAATCTTGTTTCCATTTGGTCAAGACGAATCACCGATCACTAAATTTCTACCAGAGCTAATTAGTATTTTCAATCAATTAGATGAGGAACACGAATGAGTCTTAAGTGATTTTAAAACTTTCTTTAAATCTGTTCCTAGTACTCCCCAATATCAAATTAATACTAGTTTAATTTGACCATATGTGGCGCGCATTCATCGAACAATCACAACGTCCCGTTATGATATCAAACAACTATTTCGTAATAACGAAAATTTTATCTATCACCAACTAGAACCATTGCAAGTAATCTATCGTCAAGTTGACCCTCATTATCAAGCGAGTGATGTTGTTAAAGAAGCATTACATAAATTACTAGCGAGCCAAGCTCATGATAGCTTGGGGAGCTGTAATAGTGACCTCACTAACGATGATATTGTTAATCGCTTAAAACAAGCCCAAGAAATCATCACTGCTGAAATTGACATTTTAATGAAGAAAATTTATTATCGTTTAGGACTAGACCAAGAAAGTGATCTATTAGTCTTTAATCTAGCACCTTACAAAGTCAAAAAACTAGTCATTGATCGTTTCATCAATTCCCCTAACGCCAAGATCAAAATTACAGGATCAGCAGTTAGTGAAGCGATCGTTATTAATACGCAAGCTAAAAAAACGCTCGCTTCACTAAACGACTATTATCAACACCAAGTCAGAATTGTATTAGACGATGTTGCTGGTTTTTCCTATCAGATATTAAAGATTATCAAAGCTGATGTTAAAACATCAACACCACTAATAACTAGTCCCAAACAAGGCCTAATTATTAGTGAATCAACAATTAATTACCAAGCGATTAATCACAAATTAATTACTAATTTATTTGTGATTAATCCATATGGGGATCATGGTGATAGTTATGACTTCTCACCAGATCCCAAAGGATATGATTCATTAAAAACTAGCGTTCACAATAAGATCATTAAAGAAGTTAAAACTGCTACTTTTGATTATCTTAAGTTTGAACATGTTGTGCATTATGGAAACGACCAAAAACAAACATTTTTAATTGAAATAAGTCGTTCTCATAATACCCCCTATGATTTAGTAATTACAACGAATAATCATAGTAAAGATATTAAATGAATTCTAGAATTTAATCTTGATATTGAATTTCAAGATTTAGATGACATTAAAGCTAGTCAATCACTAGCTTTAATGAATCGCACTAATATTACTGAACCTGATTGAGTTAAAAAAGGCTACAAAGAAAAACCAGCATTATTAAGTACTAATGATGGTTTAATAATAGTTCCTAAAGCTAATGATTTTACGCTGCTAACGTGAGCTAATAATGAATATAGCGTTAAAGACAATCGTCTAGCAATAACATTATTTCGCACTTATGCATATTTAGGCAGAGCTAATTTAGCATGACGTCCAGGACGTCTATCAGGAATGAATATTCCAACACCAGGTTCATTATTACAACAACGTTTAACTTTTAAGTTTCGTTTTGATTTTGGGATTAAAAATTATACAACGTTATTAAATAATTGGTTTTTAAAACCAATTAGTTATCATCACAATGATCCTAATCGAATTGATGCTTTTGATGATCGTTTTATCATTGATTGTGATCTTGATAATCTGTTACCTAATTTCAACTTAGATGAAATTGAGATTGATCCAGAATTCCTAATTAGTAATTTCCGAATTTCACCATTAGGAAATTATGAACTACGAGTTAGTAATTTAACTAATCAAGCTAAATTACTAACGTTAACGATTGCTGGGGTCAAAAAAAGGTTCCGCTTTTCAAGAAAGTTTTTAAAACTTGAATCAGAAACGATCACAGAAATTTTACTAGCACCTCAAAAATTTATCACTATTAATTTTACTATTTAATTAAAAAAACCCCAGTTGGGGTTTTTTTTAAAACGATAATCCTATTTATTAAAACATTAAATTATTATTAGTGAATGTTTTCTGTTCTTTGCGATAGCAAATTATAGCTATTAAAAATCCAACCAGACCCAAACTAGCAAACATTACAATAAATAAAAGTGGTAGTAATATTCAATAACGTGGCCGGATAAGATTAATTTCAAACATTTTATTAATTTGATAAACCGAAAAGACAAACATTTTAATAATTAACATCAAAGTACCTATTATTGCAATCATAAATAGAACTCATCCAAAAGTATCAAAATTTTCATTAAAATATAACAATCTAACGATTCGCTCTATCAAAAGAATGTCTATAACGATTAGCGAAAGAAAAACACGGGCTAGACTTCTTTGTGGTCTTTTTCTCATATAAATCTCCCTTTCTGATAATAATTAATTATTACTATTTTGTTTACTGATTATTTTTATTATACATCTTTTATTATAGAAGATGATTTTTTAATTATTATCTAATAACTAGTATTGCAAAATCACTGTTAATATAAACAGTGATTTTGCTATGGAAATTATTCAATTACTAATTATATTAATTGGTATTAAAATCAACATTATAGCAATGTCATTTATGACGTTAGTGCATTTTTTAGATTTATCAAGATATTATTTTTAACTCCAATTATACTTAATAGCAGCCGTTAACTAAACTAGTAGACTAAATGCTATAATATTTATAAACAGATATTGATAGTGAAGTAAGTTGAAAAGAGGAATGGTAACTATGAAGAAACTGTGAAAAAAAAGTTTAATAAGTTTTGGGATAATTTTACCAATCACAATTAACACTATTGCTATTACTAGTTGTGGTAAGAAAGATAATCCACCATCAAAAACTACTTTTGCTGACTTTACAAAGGCGGCTGAGGCAGAATCAGCAGTTAACATTGTAGCCCAAACTAAACCAAAAGGTTGAGATGCGCTACCTAAAGATGATTTAACAAAAGGGAATCCTAAAGTTGTAGCTCAAACAGTTGTTCTTTCGATTACTTCAAAATCGGAAGAACAAACAGCAGTTTTTACTGCGACTTATGTGACAAAGACTGCTTATAATGTTAGTACTTGAATATGCAGTCAGCAACCAACCCCACCTCAACACAGTAGTTTCAATGATTTTAAAACGGCGGCTGAAGCAGAATCAGCAGTTAACATTGTAGCCCAAACAAAACCAAAAGGTTGAGATGCGCTACCTAAAGATGATTTAACAAAAGAGACTCCTAAAGTTGTAGCTCAAACAGTTGTTCTTTCGATTACTTCAAAATCCAAAGAACAAACAGCAGTTTTTATTGCAACTTATGTAAAAGACACTATTTATAATATTAGCGCTTGAACATGTAGCCAGCAACCAACCCCACCAACTTGGGATGTTTTTTTAGCAGATGCCCAAAAAGAATCTGCTAAAAATATTGTTACAGGTAGTGGTATGAAACTATGAAAAGATACTCCAGCATCAAAATTAATCCCCGCTAAATTTAGTGTTAATGATAAACAAAAAACAATTTCAATAGTAATAACTAATTCAGTATCTAATTCAAGAGCATCTTTTACTATTACATATAATAAAGTTGCATATAATATGAATCAATGAAAATATAATAATGACTTAACTTACAAATGAATGCGTAATGCTTCTTTTCCTACTAAGACCCAAATTAAAAATATTACTAAAATAGATAATACAATATATGTCGGAACTGACTTGATCGCCGATTACACACATGGAGCTGGATTTTACAGTTCAACGGACGGTAAAACTTTCACCCAAAATAAAACGCTACCAGCAGATGCTTATGTAACCCAAACTATAAAAATTGATACTATTATATACGTCGCTACTAATAAAGGACTCTATAGTTCAACTGATGGCAAAACTTTCAGTCAAAATAAATTAATTCCCCCAGATGCCCATATTAATATAATTACTAAAATAAATACTACGATATATCTTGCTAGTACGAAAGGATTCTATAGTTCAACTGATAGTGGCAAAACTTTTACTAAAAACTCAGCTCTGCCTTCGGATGAAGAAGTTACCCAAATCGTTCAAAAATCTAAAACAATATATCTTGGAACTGATGTTATTAATAATTATGGAGTTGGGGGCGGACTCTACATTTCAACTGATGATGGTAAAACTTTTGCTGAAAATCCAGTAATCCCAAAAGATGCTTATGTACACCAAATTATTCAAATCAACAAGACAACATATATTGGTTTGGCCAAAGGCCTATATAGTTCAACCGATAATGGAAAAACTTTTAGTCAAAATAAAACAATTCCATCAGCTGAATGCGTTGTTAATCAAATCACTAAAATAGACAATAGCATATATGTTTCTACTACGATTGGACTTTATACTTCAACTAATGATGGTAAAACTTTTACTAAAAACACATCGATTAAATCAGATGTTCGCATTAATGAAATCGTCAAAATAGATAACACAATTTATTTAGGAACTGATCTGTTTGGATTCTATAGTTCAACGGATGGTAAAACTTTTACTAAAAATACAGTCATTCCCGCAGATGCTATCATTACTCAAATTATCAAAATTGATAATACAATATATGTCGGAACTGGTTGTGGTGAACTTAATTGCACTGCTGATGGTCTTTATAGTTCAACTGATGGGGGTAAAACTTTTGCCCAACATGCAACTGAACTTACAGGAATCATTATTATCAAAATTATGAAAATTAACAATACTACATATGTAGTAACTCGAGATAGTGGACTTTGATCGGTTGATGATCATTAGACATTAAAAAATCTCATAATTAAATTCTCAATATCTAATTTTACTATTGAACTAAAAAACCACGATCTATGTTAAAACATAAATCGTGGTTTTTTTAACTATAATAATTAATTACTAATAGCTGTTTTTAAATTAAGGATTTTTTGTTGAATTTTAGTTTGTCGTTTTTGATTAGTGCTATTTTTTAATAACAGCTCTAAATTGACAATTTTTATTTTGATACGTTCAATTTTTATTAACGGTTTAATATCAATTAAAGTTTCATTTTTTATTTTTTTAAGATAATTATCTAAACGATAGTTAGCAATAGTTTTAATGCTTTTAAAATTATTGCTAAAGCGCGTTGCTTTTAATTTATTATTATCGGCTAATTTTTGCAAGCGTTTATGACTGCTAGTACTCTCTTCAATCGTAATTAGTTTTTCAAAACCAATTACTAATTGATTAGCGTTATCAATTTTATCTTGCAATTTTTTTAAAGTTGATAAAGATTTTTGTTTATATTTATTAACTTTATACTCAATAGGGTCACCATGCATTTGGGGATCGCGGATTCAATTTTTGGGATTAGTTAAATGCAATAAACTAATTCCAAAAATTTTACTTAATTTTTTAAAGTTATAACTAAAAATGGCTCATTTAGTATGTAAGTTTTGACTCTTGTAGAAAGCATTCTGAGCATTTTTGTTAGTTTGATAAGTTTGTTCGTATTCGACTACCCGTGGGCGTCAAAAACCAAAGATTAAAGCCGTTACTACTGAACCGGAAACGGTTCCGATTATTCAACCGATATAAGTGAAACGACCGGCTGGAATATAACCTAGAAAAGTTCCTAAGGGCGAACCAAGACCAGCGATATAACGACATTGAAATAATACCACAATTGCTCCAGCAGTTACAGCACCAACGACGTTAGCAGTGATTGCTTTGATAGGATTAGTGATCGCAAAGGGGATCGCCCCTTCACTAATTCCAACTAATCCCATTCCAAATGCTGCTTTCCCAGTTTGGATTTCAGCATTAGAAAACTTCCGTTTAAATAAAATTGTTGCTAGTCATGCTCCAAGTGGAGGAACTCCGATAGCAGCGTTAACAGCTGCTTGAGGAGCAAAATCACTATATGGTAATGAAGTAAATGTTTGATGGTCTTTACCCATATTAGTAATGGCAGTTGTAAAAATTGCCATTGCGACGACGTAAGCAGTCTTGTTTAAAGGACCACCTAAATCAAAAGCGATCATCCCGGCAAAGAGCATTCCGATCAATGGTAAAATCAAAGGACTAACATTATTGGCGGAATGCAACATTTTGAAAAATTCAAACATAATAAAAATTAGAGGAATAGCTGCTACATAAATTGTAAAGACATAAGTTATAAAAGTTGATAATACGGGAATTATCATAATTGGAATAACTGGCTTAAACATTTTTGGTCAGTTAATCCATTTCATCGCTTGGACTAAATAACCGACAAAGAATCCAATTACGATCGCGCCCAAGAATCCAGCTTGAGGCGAAAAGCCATTAGCAGCAACGCTACCTTGGCCTTTGAAATAATCCGAAATAAAGGCCGGTAAGAAGAGTTTTAAAGTTGTTGAATCATTAATCAAATAAGTTCCAATTAAGGCCGCTGGCATTGCCGAACGTCCCGCTATTGCTCAGGCCAAATACATCCCAAAAATCGGTAGCATTAGTTTTAGGCCAAATTGACCAACGATAAATCAACCGTGTAAAAATGGTTGACCAACAAAGTCCCAAGCATTACTAGCTCCAGCTCCTGTTTTTGTATTAATACTATGAGCGGCAATAATATTAGGAATCGACATTAAGATTCCTCCAGCAATCGTAATTGGTAGCATATACCCAATCGCTGTCATTAATGCTTGCATTGCTTTACTTTTAGTTTTTGATGATAAGTTAAAAATAACATTATCATCAAAATTATCAGCTTTATCATTAGCTGATTTTTTAGGTGGATGTGCTTTTTGCTTAATTGCTTTTTTAATTAACGCTTCCGCATTTCTAATCGCTTGGTTAGTATCACTTTCAAGAATATGCTTATCCTTGAATTGATTAAGATCGATTTTCATATCGGAAGCGATATAAACAATATCGGCCTCGGCAATGTCTGCTTTGGTTAAAACATGTTCTGGGCCAATCGTGCCCCGAGTTTCGATTTTACATGCTCAATTATTTTTTTTACAAGCATCAAGAATGCGATCACGGGCCATATAAGTATGGGCGATCCCGGCGGCACACGAAGTCACACCAACAATTTTAATAGTTGCTTTACTATTTTCGTTTGCTTCAAGGACATCCTTAGCTAGATCAGCTTCATCAGTCAACTTAAAATTATTAATAATATCAATAATTTTAAGTTGATCGCCACTTTTAATTAAAGTTCTAAATTTAGGATCGTTCATTTTAACAGCTAACGCTGCTAAAATTTTTAAATGAACATTGCTAGCTTTTTTGGGTACTAGAATTGTAAAAATGTATTTCACAATATTTTTATTGTCTAGCGTTTTTCATTTTAGATAGTCTTTATTAATAATAATATATATTTTGGGTGCTAATACTGTTTCGCTAATAGCATGCGGAATCGCAAATCCGGCTTCTAAGCCAGTTGAGATTTGCGATTCGCGTTGCAGCAAATCCGCTTCTAAAACATCAGCATCTTTAATGTCACCATTTTTAAATGCTAATTGCGCAATTGCTTTAAAAATATCAGTTTTTAATTTGAAATCAGTATTAATGAGAATTTGACTTCTATCAATTAATTTCATTTATAATGCTCCTCATTTATATATATAATTTTTTAAGATAATATTTTTATAAATTTAAGGTAATATAACCCTAAATTTAATTATATACTCTTTTTGTAATATTATCTTAAAAAAAATAAACTATTTATTCAATCAAAGCTGAGCTAATTGTGTTTAAACAAAAGCATATGATATGATATTTGTATTATAATATTTAAAATATCTACCTAATAACAAAAGCATTATCATAATTAAAGAAAGATTTAAAAAAATAAAAAAGCTAGCGATCAATCGCTAAGTTGACAACCAAACAGCGATAAAGATAATCTCAGATTGACTAAGGCAACATTAACAAATAGTGATACTAAATTACTCGCTGGCAATGCTGTAGTTAAAATTGATAATACTTATTATTTGGGAACTCAAGCTGGCGTCGAAGTTTGCCTGATAATAAAATTTAAACTAATATCAAATTACCAAATTTAACTATTAATTATTAAGTAAATAGAATCATCCAATCAGGCAGTAATATATTTGTAAGTAGCAAATCAGCTACAACAGGAGCCGTTCTGCCTAGATTTGGCTATTTATATGTTTCTGTCAATAGGATTGATTTTAGACAAGATAAACGCTATTTCCGAGGAAACTATCATATTAGAACGATGATAGATATTAATAATAAGGGATATATATTAGTTCAATTGTTCGTTTATTTTATTTTGTTCAACTGATCAAGGAGTTACTGATACTGAAATATCTGCTAATGATGCTTTATTTGACGATGCCCTTATTAGTATATATATATATATATTTAATACTAATAAGGGACTATATAGTTCTGGTAAGACAAGTAAAAACTTTAAAATTAATAATACAATTAAGCGTTATTTCAACGTTAATAAAGTTTTAATCATGAAAGATACAGTTTATGGCGCTACTAGTCGAGTGATAGCAACTATCACCAAAAAACAGATTTCATTGCATGAAATCTGTTTTTAATAGTATAAAGTAGTAAATAATCTAATAATTTTGCCAATTAAATCATAAATTATCAATAAATTTATGATTTTTAATAGCTTTTATTGAAATAGTTATATAATGTAAGTGTAGGTATAATTTTAATAAAATTGTTAAGGAGTAATAAAAAAATGAAAAAACGTAAATTAATTAAAATCCTCGCATCTTCATTAGGAGTTGGGGGAATCGCAGTAGTTAGTGCAACTACAGTAATATCTTGTGGAAGTAAACAAGATGAAAAATTAACCGCTTTTATTAAAGCTGCTAAAGCGGAAACGGCTAACAATATCGTTAAAAACGCAACGCCGCAAGCTGCTAACTGAAGTTATTTAATTGATATGAAAGATGATTTAAAAATTAGCGATACTAGCGTTAAAGGTAAAGTTGTTACGATTACAATTACTTCAGCTTCAAAAGCTGAAACAGCAATCTTTAAAGCAACTTATGTTGATGGAGCAACTTATAAAGTTGGCGATTGAAAATGTAGCACACCCCCAGCTAGTACGACAGCTGGAGTACATAGTTGAGATGAATTTTTAGCAGCTGCTAAAAAAGAAACATCTGCTAACATTATCAAAAACTCCCATCCACCAGCAAACACTTGAACTGCTGGTAATACTTTTCTCGCGCTTACAGACGCAATACCTAATGTAGATAAAAAAACCGTTACATTCACAATAGCTAATCGCCAACAAGAGCAATCAGCTCAGTTTGTGTCGACTTATACTAACAATCGTATCTATCAAGATACTGATTGAAGTTTAGGATCACAACCAGCTAGTGATAAAGCTGGTTTAACATTTAGCAAACAAACACTTCCAAGCGCTGATTCACAAGCATCTGGTGGTAATGTAACAGTTAAAATTGATAATACTTATTATTTAGGAGCCCAAGGTGGCCTATGAAGTTCACCAGATCATAAAACTTGAAAAAAAGTTAAATTACCAAATTTTACTGATCTTTATCGAGTAACAGCAATCACTAAATCAGGAGATAATATTTTTGTTGGTACAGATTGATTCGGTCCTGGCACTGCTCCTCCCGAGGACAACGGATTCAACCATTTATATGTTTCGACTGATAAAGGATTAACTTTTAATAATGCTACGATCTCTGATACTGCTGATGGTAAAACCATTGCTGGAATTAATGCGATGTTAGATGTCAAAGGTATTTTATACGTTGGTACACAATATGGTATGTGATTAGATGAAACAGCAGGCACATTTACTCACTCAACAGCATTCAATGCGCCTACTACTGATTTAACAGCAACTGCAAGTCAATCAACTATTACTCAAATTATCTTACAAAAAAATGGTAATATTTTAGTTGGTACTGATGATAATAGTATTTTCATGAAAACACCTTCAGGTGATTTTACTGGGATACGTATTGATGGTGACACTACAACTCAAGCAAATATCACTTTTATCAACCAAGTTAAAAATGGTGACATTTATTTATTTGCTTCAGGAACAGGAAAGGCTGCTGATAAACAAATTGCCACTGGTCTTTACAAGTCAACTGACAAAGGAGTGACATGAAATTTAGTGTTACCAGCAGGTAATGATGGATTAGTTGGTCGTTCAATTATACAACTTAACACCGTTGCGTATTTAAGCACTAATCAAGGACTATACATTTCTGATAATGAAGGTAAAGACTTTAAAATAAATGACACATTAGGAAAAGGCACTGATGTTAAAAAAGTAGTTAAAATGGATCATACAATCTATGCTGCTACTACTAAAGGATTATTAACTTCAGCAGGATTTGGACTAAATTACTTTACATCAAATAAAACAGTTCCAGTAACAGCGAACATTAATAATATCCAAATCATCGGAACTGATATATTTATTAATTCTAATTTAACTGGATTCTACATTAATAGTTAAATTAATTAACAAACAACAAACAACTTACGAATAAGTAAAACAAAAAAACAGATCAAAGTTTGATCTGTTTTTTTATTTATATATAATGGCAGTAAAAGTAATAGCTTTTTTAGTTATAATATTATCTATTCTTTATAGTTCGTCTAGTTGAGCAAATTAGAACTATGATTTGCTTGCTAGAATGCTTTATTATATAATATAGATATAACTATTTATATATGATTAATCTTAAATTAGTTGTTTTATGCAATTGCCTAATTCAATAATTTTATAATAGTAATTTTAAAATTATTAAAAAACCAAAAATAACAATTGACAAACGTTTTTTATTAGGCTATAATAACTTGGCACTTTGAAAGAAGTAGGATAAAAAAAGTTAAAAATAGAAACAAAAAACAACTATAAAAAATTATCAAAAACAATTGACATTTATTAATTAAATTGATATAATATATTAGTTGTCCTACAAACAACAAACAGCATAAAACATTAAATGGTTTTTCAAAAATGAATCAAACGTTAAAGTTGAATTTATTTTTGAGAGGTTATTTATAACTTCTCTATCTCTCATTTCAAATTTTGAGATGAGAATAGTTCTTTGAAAACTGAATAAAGTAGACATCAAAAAGATGTCTTAGAATTAACTCAAATCAATAGGCACAAAAGAGCAATTCATTGCATATAAACAATATATTTTTTAGTATTAAATTACTAAGAGCGTACGGTGAATGCCTTGGGTTTAGGAGTCGATGAAGGACGTAACTACTTGCGATAAGCCTCGGTTAGATAGAAGTAATCTTTGATCCGGGGATTTCCGAATGGGGCAACCCAGCATCCTTAATAGGATGTTACTATTAAATGAATACATAGTTTAATAGAGAGACACCGAGGGAACTGAAACATCTCAGTACCTCGTGGAATAGAAAGCGAATGCGATTCCCTTAGTAGCGGCGAGCGAAAAGGGATTAGCCCAAACCAGGATTTATCCTGGGGTTGTAGGACAGTTTATACAGAGTTACAAATTTACTAGATAGCAGAATTATCTGGGAAGATAAGCCACAGCGGGTGAAAGCCCCTTATGCGAAATTTAGTAAACTCTTAACTGTATCCTGAGTACGGCGAGGCACGTGAAACCTTGTCGGAATCTACGCAGACCATTGCGTAAGGCTAAATACTACCTAAACACCGATAGTGAACCAGTACCGTGAGGGAAAGGTGAAAAGTACCCCGAGAGGGGAGTGAAACAGTTCCTGAAACCGTATGCTTACAACAAGTTGGAGCCCGTTAATGGGTGACAGCGTGCTTCTTGTAGAAAGAGCCGGCGAGTTATGATCTTATGCAAGGTTAAGGGGTATACCCGGAGCCGTAGCGAAAGCGAGTCTTAATAGGGCGTATAGTATGTGGTCATAGACCCGAAACCAGGTGATCTATCCATGAGCAGGTTGAAGGTGAGGTAACACTCACTGGAGGACCGAACCCACGTTCGTTGAAAAGACCGGGGATGACTTGTGGATAGTGGTGAAATTCCAATCGAACCTGGAGATAGCTGGTTCTCCCCGAAATAGCTTTAGGGCTAGCGTTCTATGGACGTTAACGGAGGTAGAGCACTGAATGTAGAATGGTCCCACCTCGGGATACTGCCTGCAATCAAACTCCGAATGCCGTTAAATATAATGTAGAGCAGTCAGTACGTGGGTGATAAGGTCCGCGCACAAGAGGGAAACAGCCCAGACCGTCAATTAAGGTCCCAAAATAATACTAAGTGGAAAAGGATGTCGGATCGCACAAACAGCTAGGATGTTGGCTTAGAAGCAGCCATCATTTAAAGAACGCGTAACAGCGCACTAGTCAAGTGATCCGGTGCCGAAAATGTACCGGGGCTAAGTATTATACCGAAATTACGGATTTCATCGATTTTTCGATGGAGTGGTAGGGGAGCGTTCCAAGCTGGGATGAAGCGAGATCGTGAGGACTCGTGGACTGCTTGGAAGTGAGAATGCCGGCATGAGTAGCGTTTGGTGGTGAGAATCCACCATGCCGATTGAGGAAGGTTTCCTGGGCAAGGCTCGTCCTCCCAGGGTTAGTCAGGACCTAAGGCGAGGCCGAAAGGCGTAGTCGATGGACAACAGGTTGATATTCCTGTACTACCATATTTAGGAAATGGAGTGACGGAGAAGGATAATGTATCCCGGTTATTGGATTCCGGGTCAAGCACAAAGGCGGTCAATTAGTAAATTTTTTGGCTCAACGTTGAAGTGTGATGAGGAGTGAACGGTTTTACCTAGTAGCGAAGTATATGACTCCACGCTTCCAAGAAAAGCTCCTACTGTTATTAATATGGTACCTGTACCGAGAACGAACACACGTCCTCAAGATGAGAATTCTAAGGCAAGCGAGATAATTGTAGCTAAGGAACTCTGCAAAATGACCCCGTAAGTTAGCGAGAAGGGGTGCTCACATTTATGTGAGCCGCAGTGAATAGGCCCAGGCGACTGTTTAGCAAAAACATAGCTCTCTGCAAAGTCGTAAGACGAAGTATAGGGGGTGACGCCTGCCCAGTGCCAGAAGGTTAAAGGAATTAGTTAGCTCTTTATGAGCGAAGCTTTGAACTGAAGCCCTGGTGAACGGCGGCCGTAACTATAACGGTCCTAAGGTAGCGAAATTCCTTGTCAGGTAAGTTCTGACCCGCACGAAAGGCGTAACGATCTGGGCGCTGTCTCAGCTACAAACTCGGTGAAATTTTAGTCAGCGTGAAGATGCGCTGTACCCGCAACTAGACGGAAAGACCCCGTGGAGCTTTACTATAGCTTGATATTGGGTTTTGATATATTATGTACAGGATAGGTGGGAGACTTTGAGGCAGGGGCGCTAGTTCTTGCTGAGTCATCCTTGGGATACCACCCTTGATATATCGAAATCCTAACTTACTCCCATTATCTGGGAGAAGGACAGTGTCTGGTAGGTAGTTTGACTGGGGCGGTCGCCTCCTAAAGAGTAACGGAGGCGCTCAAAGGTACCCTCAAAATGGTCGGAAATCATTTTTAGAGCGCAAAAGTAGAAGGGTGCTTGACTGTGAGACTTACAAGTCGAACAGGTACGAAAGTAGGATTTAGTGATCCGCCGGTTCTGTATGGAAGGGCCGGCGCTCAACGGATAAAAGCTACCCCGGGGATAACAGGCTTATCTCCCCCAAGAGTTCACATCGACGGGGAGGTTTGGCACCTCGATGTCGGCTCATCGCATCCTGGAGGTGAAGTTGCTTCCAAGGGTTAGGCTGTTCGCCTATTAAAGCGGTACGCGAGCTGGGTTCAGAACGTCGTGAGACAGTTCGGTCCCTATCTGTTGTGGGCGTAGGAAAATTGAAAAGTGCTGTCCCTAGTACGAGAGGACCGGGATGGACATACCTCTGGTGTTCCAGTTGTCATGCCAATGGCATCGCTGGGTAGCTACGTATGGAATGGATAACCGCTGAAGGCATCTAAGCGGGAAGCCACCTTTGAGATAAGTTTTCCCACTCTTTATGAGTTAAGTTTCCTTGTAGACGACAAGGTTGATAGGCTGGCGGTGTAAGCATAGTGATATGTTTAGCTTACCAGTACTAATAGAACGAGGATTTAAACTAAAATATATTTGCTGATTGGAGTAATTTTTAAGCATCTTTTCAGTGTCGAACTTTATTCAGTTTTTAGAGAATTATTCTCTGGTGTGGTGTTTATAGCAAGATGGTTATACCTGTTCCCTTTTCGAACACAGAAGTCAAGCATCTTAGCGGCGAATGTAGCATAAGCAAGAATAGCGCAATGCCACGCCGAACTAAAGGGGCTCTAATTCCCCTTTTTTTCTATCCCAAAACTTTTGCCAAGAAGTTTTGGGGTTTTTTTATGCCCTTTTTTATTGATCAATCATTACTAGTGGGCCATTAAAAATTATTACATGTTTTAATTACAAGATTATAAGATGTTAATAATCATTTTTTTATTATGAATTTGAGTAATCATTTTAAGCTGATCGTTTATTATTTTTCTATTATAATAACTAAAAAATAGCACCTTAACTATTTAAGTTGCTATTTTTTTTTGCTATAATTAATTTTTAATGATTAGTTTGTCTTAAAACAACTTAATTATTATTGAAAATATCGATAGTTTAAATTAACAAGTTTATTAATGTGATAGTTTGCAAATTTTTTTATGACAATCATTATCATATTGAAAATGGTTTTATAAACAAAATAGAAAAAATAACGATCAAGTGATAGTTATTTTTTATTTATTAATTATTTTTACAATTAAACTATTTTACTTTGCAAGCATAGCCAGTTTTACGATGACATTTTTTTGTGATCCATAATAAAATTTTCTTATCTTAATAATTTTACTATATTTTAATTCTGACTTAAAACATTATTTTATTTAGCAGGATGTAATCTAGTTTTGCAAGTACAATCTTCAGTGCAATAACATTTTTCTTTTGTACAAGCACAACGTTTTTCAGTACAAATGCAATTTCCATCTTTATCTTTCATAATACCTCCTTTGATACATAGTTATACATTTTAATTTTATATGAAATCATTAATATAATCAACAATAATACACTAATTATTTCCGAACAAAAACTTTTACGATGACGATAGCGACTTATAACTATTCCTAAAATAAAAAATAGTATTAATTATAATACTATTTTTTATTTTATTAAAACTTTTAATTATTAATCTATTCGTAATTTATTTTATATTAATTATTATTTATTTCTTTCAGTATTGCATTTTGATGCTAAAAATCATGATAATATACCAATTGTTAAAACATTCAAAGGCAGCAATAAAATATAAAATATTTTATGTAATTTAAAATATTGTTTAAGTTCATATTTTAATTTAATAAAGACGGCAACGTTAGCTGCTAATCAAGCTGCTAAAATTAATATTGTTGAAAACAAACTAGTGATTTTAATTGCACTAATTCCATGTTGATAATAATTATTAATAGTTTGATATAATTCTGTAACGAGTAACGGACTAATAATCATTAATATGATCGATAGTCCAACTATACTTTTATTATTTTGCATTATAGAAACCCTTTCGATAACATCAAATTATAAAATAATTATATCATATTATTAATATCAACATATGATTTAAGA
Organism: Mycoplasmatales bacterium; assembly: GCA_965237585.1. Classification (GTDB taxonomy): domain Bacteria; phylum Bacillota_I; class Bacilli_A; order Mycoplasmatales; family JABABV01; genus JABABV01. Next base: position 960,382 of record OZ250146.1, read on the forward strand.
TATTAATAAAAGGTTATATCATTTTAATTAAATTTAAATAAAATTAAAATGATCATTAATCATTTTAGAACTATTCATTATTATAAAAACGAATAGCTTTTATGAAATTTTTTAACGAAACGAGATCAACTATTAAATAGCATTATATATAAACTAAAACATATAAAAACATAATTCAATTATATAATTATTTTATTAGTTTTTTGTTTTAAAATTGTTGTTGCTTTTAATATATATATAAGTGCTAATATTAGTGCTGCGATTCAAAAAGTAATAACACCAATATTGATACTGATAAACAACATAGAAATAGATAGATTATCAAAAACGTTATTAGAAATAAGCTTGACATAGTAGATTAATTTCTACTAAAAAAATTATCTAAATATAGATATAGTGGAATAGTAGAAATCGCTATATTTTACTATAAAAATAAAATATACTTACTACTAATAGCGAATAATTTATGCTATAATTTTATTGATAAATATAATAGTTAATGATGATCATTATGCTATTAATATAAAATATAGTTAATAACTAAAAGCACCTTAATTAGAGGGCTATATTCAAAGATACATATATATAACAGAAATGAGAAAATATGAAAAAGTCAAATAATTACAACAAATGAGACGTTATGACAGATTATTGTACAGAAATAATTCAATTTACTTACCGAAATAAGACCCAGCGAGATTTTAAAAATGCCGAGTTTTACAAAAAGCCTTTATTGGAAATGATAGATTTAATGCATAGATATCCTAATAATTATTTACGATGATCTAGCACAAATGATATGGTAATAATTTGCAATAAATTTGCTAATAAAATAACTAAAAATATCGATAAATTTACAGATTTTAAAAATGAAAAGTGATTTGGAACTGACACTAATCTAATAAAAAATATTATCAAGCAATATATTAGCGCTCTATCACAAAATAATAGTGATGATATTATGAGTCAATTAGAAAAATTAAATAAAGAGTTAACAATATATAATAAAGGAGAATTAGGTCATTCATTTCGTACTTGAATAAAGAATCTTGATAAAAAAATAAATTATATTAAACAAGATATTAAACAAGAATTAGGAAATGATACATCTAATATACTTGATTACTTATTAAAATCAGAAAAAATTAACAACTTATTTTTAAAAATTGATCAACTTTATAATGAAGAAAAGCATCTTGACTGTCTTGTTCTAATACAAAAGTTTTTAAAAGGTCAAGATGATAATTTTCATAATCATCAAGAACCAATCTGAAAATTAGAATATTTTCAGTTAATCAAATCAATCAATAAAAAGTTCATTAAAAATATTAAAAAAAATATATCATTTTGCGATCATGAACCAAAATGCGCAATAGTTTTTAAAGAAGTAACGATATTTCAATTAATGGAACGTCACAATTCACAAAAGATTTTTGATGTTAACATCAAACACCTAGGTGAGATTCCTAAAGTTTCTCTTAATTATAATCGTAATGAATGTATTGCTAAACAAGCAATCACAGCATTTGCCGATATTTTCAAAGCAATTCTAAAATAATAAACAAACAAACTATTTTACTATGCTTTTATATTAGACCACATAATAAAAATTATAGCTCTTTAGACAAAAAAATCATTTTATTAAAATTATCTCAAGAATTTCACATCGCTTTAAGTTATATTTACTACAGTTGCAACAATTATATAGATCTTAATATTTTAAGCGCTGTTGAAAAATCAATTTATTAATTATTGCTAGGTTTTAACAATAGCCTATTTCAATAGTTTCATAAATACTAACAAATCAACGACTAAATATAATGTTAATTATTGAATTTAATTATCATAAAAACTACTAAAAATAAATTTAAATAAGCAACATTATAAAATATACTAGTATATAATATTAAACTAAAAAAAGGACTTTATAAATCCTTTTTTTTATTATAAAAATTTTTAATCAATTTTTATTTTTAGACTTTATTGCTAAAATAAATTTTGATATCATAACAATAACAATAATATCGATTATCTAAAATAATATAAAGATTCAACAGTTGTGTTTTAATGTAATGAAAGTGTTAAATTAATGATATAATATTTTTACTAATCCATCGATTAGAGGAGGCAGTTATTATTAATAATAAAGACAAAATTGCGATCATAATAGATTCGTTTTCATCGTGAAGTAAAAAAGAAGCAAATGCATTAGGAATTTTCTATGCCCCATTACGAATCATCGTTGATGGCCAAGAAATTTGTGATGGTATTGACGTTGATACAGAAGTTCTAATTGAAAAACTGCGTAATGCTCATGACGTAAAAACCAGCGGAGTTAGTCCTGCTGATTTTATGGATACTTTTGAAAGAGCTTTCAAAGCAGGTTATAATAAATTAATCGTTTTACCTTGTACTAAAGGGTTGTCAGGAACTGCTGCCAACGCTCTTTTGGCTGCTCGTGATTATAATGATAAAGTAGTCGTTATGAAAGATAATATTTTAAATTCTAGTGCTACTCAAGATACTTGTTTAGAGATGCTTAAAATGATTAAGCGCGGAGCTAACATGGAACAATTGATAGCTTATGTTAACCAAGTTAATCGTCATATGACAATGCTAATTATTCCTAAAAATCTCCACGCTCTAAAACGTAGTGGACGTCTTCCGAAAAGTCTCTCAACAATTATGGATTTTTTTAGAATCGTACCAGTTATTCATTATGATGGTAAGATTCATAAATTAAAAATGTTAAGAACACAAACTAAAGCAATGGATTGATCGATGAATTGAATTAAAGAACAAATCAATAATCGCTCTGATTATATTTGTGCATTACTATGCACAAATAAAAATCTTGTTATTGTAAAAACTTATCAAAAAAAATTACGTGATTTTTTAAATGCTAACGTGATTGTTAAGACAACCCGAGTATCAGCAATAATTTCGGCCCATACTGGTTATTCATCATTAGGGTTATTATTATATAAAATTAAATAATTGCATTATTTTTTAAACTAATTCCCAATCATTTAAAAACCATAACAATGTTCTTAATTTGAATAATATTGTTATGGTTTTTTATACGTTAAATTATTTTTTTTGTGTGACAAAAATATTATTAATAAAAAGACTCAATTAATGTTATAATTATTGAACGAGTTTTATATCATTAACTAGTAATTAATGATAAATTTATTAATGAAAAAGGCGATATATTTATGATAATAAACGAAACGAAAGATCAAAATAAAAACAATGATAACGCTTATCAAGCAACTAAAACATTATTGATTAGTGGCATTGTAATTATAGTATTTTTAATTGGAATATATGCTTCATTTCAGACAATTATTAATAACCATTTACATCCTCATGGATTATTTGGTAGACGATGAGTTCCTTGATCTGAAACACCAGGTCCTATGGGACCAGAATATAGTGAAGGATATTATGAATATCCTCATAAAGGTAGATGAATGTCTAGTTGGCAACACCATTTAAATATTTTTTTATATATTATGATAATAGTTCAATTAATAGCAATTGCTATAGCTAGTATATTTATTTGAGAACTTTGAGATAAATCACTCAAAAAAAGTGCCTAAATAATAACAATACAATTACTAAAAAACCAAAACTTTTTTTAACAGAGTTTTGGTTTTTTTTATAACGAAATATGTTGATTACTAAAATCAGCAATAAATATTTTTCATAAAGATTACTTAAACAACAGAATTATTAGAAATTCAAATAATGATTATAGTAACAAAACAATTAATTTAATAATTTGCTTTCTTTTTACTATAAAAATTAGTATAATATAATTGTTTTTTTAAAAATCCTTTATTTTAAAGGTGAAATTCAACAATTTAAACTATTAATGAAAAAATATATCCGAAAGGTATCAAAATGAAAAAATTAAACTTAAAAATTATTTTCTCCACTGTTGGCGTATTAACTACAGCAACAGCTATGGGGGGGGGGGTATTAGTTAGTTGTGGAACAACGATCAATCCAAAACATGATCTACCAACAACTGCTGATGCTGCATTCACTTCAAAAAAACTAACACCTATCATCAAAGAAGCTTTGAACAACAAACTTAATAATAGTGATAGTGATATCAAGAATTTAACATTTAAAATTTCAAAAATTATTAAACGTAATCACGACATCGCTAAAACTACTATTGATGGTTCTTTCAATGCTAGTGAAATCAAATATAATTTTACACAAAAAATTAATTATGATTTCAATCTTAACAGTTACATTGTTGTTAATACTACATTAATGACTAAAAACAGCAATACTACAGATAACCCAGCTACAGCAATTTTTACTGATAAATTATTAAGACCAATCATTACAGCGGGACTAATTAAAAAATTAGCAACTCCGACTGCTAATATTCAAACATTATCATTTGAGATCGGAACAATTATCGATAACGATAAAAATATTCCTCAAACAAACATCACTGGTTCATTCAATTGTGATGATGTTAAATATTCATTTAAACAAACTATTAGTTATGATGGTAAAAATTACATAGTGAAAGCAACATCACTAACAATGCCTGCTTCAATACCAACAAATGCATTTGTACCATTTGATGATTCTTATGTTGTTAAAACAGACTCTTCAAGCAGTTGAAGAGTCTATAACAACGTAGCACTTCATGATGTATTAATAAAACCATTTGTAGATATACATGGTGATTTTTTATTTGATTTTAAATTAGTAAGTAAAATTACTTGAAATGAAACAAATCATACAGCTGCCGCAACGCTGACAGGTCATGGTAACAAAGATCACCACTGATCAAAAGTACCATTCACAGCTAATGTAACTTGTGATTATTCAACTAAAAAATATACTATTACTAAATTTTCATATTCACAAAGTTATGCTGATGCACTAGATAATAAAAAAATTGCTAAACCAATCACCCACCGAATCGCGCAATTATTAGGTTCTACTGATGATAAAGTTAAAAACCTTAAATTTTCAACTAAAGATATTAATGATACGATAAATAACGAGCCATCAATTGATGTTGCTGGAATTTATAGTTATAAAGCATTTGATTTTTCAACAAGAGTTAAAAAATTTAAAATGACAATCACTTATAAATATAGCAACAAATCATACGTAGCATCTAAATTTGAAAGCGGAATGAGAATTTCAGACTTGTTTGCAATTAATCATCCCGACTATTCTAAAACATATAGTAATATTATGACTGCACTAGCAGCCAAAAAATATCACAATATTAGTAATTTAGCTCAAAATGGACCAATCACTTTTAGTAAAAATGATTATTTCACTAATGTAATTAGTGCTAATTTTACAGGTGTTGCTAATAAGAATCCCGAAGATGCATCACCAGCAAACTTTTCAATTACAATTAATTATGATTTAACAACAAAAAAATACAGTTATGATAATCTAAATATCAAAGTTAAATTTGCGGACAAACTAACTCATAAAGCTATGGTTATGTGAGTGGCGCGTTCTTTACAACAAATGCCTGGTTCAGGATCTGGCAAATATAATGAATGAGCTATTAATTTTTCACTAGACTCAGTTAAAGCAGATCCCCAAGATGATAATAAAATAACAGTTCATATTAGCGGACGTACATCAGAAACACCAATCGGTAAAAACGATACTAGATATATTAAAAATTTTAATTTCGATGTTACTTATGACAATAGTAAAAAAGATTTACCAAAATTACAACAATATAGTATTAGTAACTTTAAAACTGATAATAAAATTATTTTAGATGTGTTTTCAAAAGCTAATATGAATCAAGCAATGACAAAAATCATTACGGCTGATCCTAAAAACAAAGGCAAAACAATTAGCGATCTAACAGTTATGCAAAAACCAGGACAAACATCACTAGCTTTACATAGTTTTGGTACAAGAAGCCAAATTATGGGTAGTTATAAATTAGATGGTGTCAAAAAATCAATATCCGGAATTCTAGTGTGTAATTTCAACACTTTTGAATATACTTATAAAACACTTTAATTTTTAAATTAATCTTAAAATAACTTTAAAATTCCAACAGCTTTTCTTAATCTTTAAGAAAAGCTGTTGTTTTTTTTTTTTTTAAATGGTATAGTTAAAATGTATATTATAAATAAGAAATTAATTATTATGAAAGGACATTCCTAAAATGAAACAATATAAAAATATTAGTTTATTTAATTTATCAGCAATCATTAATAAATTATTTTTTATTAATGAACACAAAAGTGCTATACCGGTAGCGCTCAAAGTTATCAATCTTGATCATAAATTGGAATATATCAAATAATATGTTTATTAAAAAATATAAATCATGATTGATTACCTTTTTATTACCGGTATTTTTAATAACACCTTTTTTATCATCTTGCCACGATAAAAAATATTCTGATTTTGATAATCATACGGAAATATTATCAAATTTCGAAACTAATTACAATACGACTACTATTCAGAACAGAGAACAATTAAGTAACAATTATCAAGCATTAAAGACCGATTTTTTAATTCAATCATTTATGTTTGAAGATGATCATTTGTATTTATATGTAAATATGAATTTAATAGGAGATAGCAAATTACCAAATGTTACTACAACAGAATATAATGAATTTTATGATTCTGTAAATAATATGACTGAAGCACTACATGGTTTTATAGTTGCGCAAAATAATTATGTAATAAAAACCAATTATCCTTTAAAATCATTTCACGTTATGATTATTCCTAAAATAACAGTTTTAATAAAGAATCAGCCATCATTCAGACTAGTTAATTATGAAAATTTTGAAATAGGTGGAGTTTATTTTACGGCTGCAAAAGTAGTTAATACTGATAGTTTTAAGTGGTTTAAAGAAGAGATTAATGTAATGTTTAATTTAAATCATAAGAAAGGAGTAATTGATGAAATCTAATTTTTTTACTAAAGTTAAATTATTTGGATCTGCTTTAATGATTGTTTTTGTATCTGTATTTTGCAATGCTTGTTCTAACACAAATAGTACCCAAGATGATATAAAAGCTATTACTAATATTATTAATAAAGCTGGAATGATTTATAATAAAAAAATTAACAATTCAAATAGTAGAAACACTAATCTTTCAATTGTTAATTTTAGATCGACAACAAAAACAGATGTATACGATATTTCACTAACAGAAGTGCATATTAAAGTTTTCGATACTATTTTCTTATATAATAATTATCAAAAAGATTTTGATAATTACGAAAACAAATCTTCTAATCTTGGATTAATATTAGGATCATCATATAATAATTTATTAAATAATTCTGATATTAAAGAAAGAAATTTAACTATTTATTTTTCACAAATATTTTGTTTTATTAATGCCAAAACTTCTACGATAATAAAAACTTCTAATATTGATTTTACATATTTTGAATTTGATTATTATATTATAAATACTAATCAAATTAGTTCTAACACTAGTCAAGATACAAAAATATTAGCAGAATTCAAATCTGTTGAAGCATTGTTATAAAATAATAAATAAGACATAAGATAAATTAAAATTTTACATAGCAACTATATTTAATTAATCAAAACTACATATAAATAATTTTAATAGTAAAAATATTCTAACAATTTAAGTAATAGCAATCTGCTGAGTTAAAAGATTGCTATTACTTTTTTTATTATTTATTAATTTATAATAAATAAAAGTTGTTATTTAGTTCTTAGTTTTTAACAATTTAAATTAAGAGTAATAACTATTTTACTATTTTGGAATATTGTCGAGATATCGTTTATTTGATATAATAAGTTTACAATGATTGAGTATTTAAAAAACATCAAAAATCAAACAAGGTGGTATTATGAATAAATTGTGAAAAAAAAGTTTAATAAGTTTCGGGGTAATTGTGCCAATAGTTACAAACACAATCATAGTTACTAGTTGTGGTAAAGCAAAACCTTCTACAGGCCCAAAATCTCAATCGTGAGCTGACTTTCAAACTGTCGCCGAAAAAGAATCGGCGACCAATATTATTAAAAATAGTGGTATGAAAGAATGACAAAATGATCCCTCATCAAATTATAGCTTAGGTAAGTTCAACCCCGATAATAGTAAAAAGATCATTAATATATCAATAACCAATAAATTATATAGTGGTTCAATGGCATCTTTTCAAATTCAATATAATAACGTTAAATACGATGTAAAAGAATGAAAATATAATAATGATTTAACTTATAAATGAAGTAAAAACTCAGCTATGCCACTAGATTGTAATGTTACTACTCCGATCACTAAAATCGATAATACTGTTTATATTGGTACTAATCAGCATGGCCTTTGAAGTTCAACTGATAAGAATGCTTTTGTCCAAAATGCATCTATTCCGATAAATGCCTTGATTAATCAAATTATAAAAATTGATAATACAATATATGTTGGAGTATCACAAACAGGACTTTATAGTTCAACCGATGCTGGAAAAACTTTCACTAAAAATAAAACAATCCCTAATAGTGTTGATATTACTGAAGTTATAAAAATAGATAAGGTTATATATATCAGTATAGATCAAGGGGGGCTTTATAGTTCGTCTGACGGAAAAACCTTTACCAAAACTTCTGCTTCAGGAAATCTGGATATTAACCAAATCATAAAAATCAATGACACTATTTATATTGGTACTAATGAGCATGGCCTTTGAGGTTCTAATGATGCTGGAAAAACAATCGACAAAATATTTGTTCCTTTTGCTGATTTTGCCATTACTACAATAACAAAAATAGGTAATATTATATATCTAGGAACTCATGATGGTCTTTATAATTCAACCGATGCTGGAAAAACTTTCACTTCAAATAAGACAATTGCTCAAGGAATAGCTTTCATTAATCAAATCATAAAAATCGATAACACTATATATATCACTACAAGCGAAAAAGGTCTTTATGTTACAGCTGCAACTGATGGGAAAATCTTTAGTCAAAATACATCTATTCCTGCAAAAATCAATATTACTCAAATTGCAAAAATAAATAATATTATATATGTTGGAACAGCGAAAATTAAAAACGGAGTTGCCACAGGCGGACTTTATAGTTCACTCGATGGACAAACCTTTACTAAAAATAAAACAATCCCCACTAATCTTAATATTGGTAGCATCACAACATTAGATAATATTATATATATCAATTTAAATGAAGGGGGACTTTATAGTTCATCTGATGGAAAAATGTTCACTAAAAATAAAATAATTCCAACAAATTTTAATATTACTCAACTAGCAAAAATAGATGATATTATATATGTTGGAACTGAAAGTGGTCTTTGATGAAAAGGTAGATAATTTCTATTTCTAATCAATTAGATATTTTGTTAATATTAATTTAGTTAATGATCATTTTTACTAAATATTGAGCAAAACAAAATGACACAATATGATCTATTTTAGATTAAAAAACACCAATTATAATTTGGTGTTTTTTAATCTAAACTTCCCTTTATAGCAAACATAATAAAAGCCATATTTTAATTATTTTTTAATAAAATATTTGTATATACAATTTAATTACAAGAGCATAATCATTAACAAATTATTGGTTATACATTGAACAAATAAATTTTTGCTAAGATAAAAATGATTCAATTAAATTAATTTTTTTCCATAGTTATTAAATATGTTATATAATTGTATAAAACAATCATAAGAATTTTTATCAAAGGAGCAATTTAAAAATTATGACAAATTTAAACAAACGTTATCAAACTCTAAATTCAAAACAAAAAGAAATCGTAGATTGAAGACAAGGACTCTTACATGTTAATGCTTGTCCTGGTTCAGGAAAAACAGAATCGATTGCTTTCAATATTGCCAAATTAGTTATTGATAATATTGAAAGTGGCACGGTTGATGCTAATAAAAATATTCTAGCGTTTAGTTTTACACAAAAAGCAGCTAAAGAATTAAAAGCCAGAATTCATCATTTAATCACACTACGATATCCTAAAAGAGCATCTGTCATAATCGATGATTTATCAATTGTAACAATTGATAAATATTGTCGTAATATATTAAGTGATTATGATTATAAATACAATTATTTTAAAACGTTAAATGTTGGTCAGTGAAATATTTATATGTATGCTGGTAAAATGTTCAGAATTCGTCAAGATCTAATACGATTATTCAACAAAATTCCGACTATTAAAGTTGATTATCCTAATAAAATAAAAACAACAGCAATGATTAATAAGTTAAGTTTAATTCTTGGAAAATTAGCCCAAAGTGGCGATAATTATTGAATCCCAAATTCCGAATATTTTGATTATAATGCTGTCGTTGAACGTTATCTAAAAGCAATTAATATTAATAAAATCTATTCGTATAATGATTATCAAATTATCATTAATAAATTATTAGAAACAGAAGCTGATTTTAAAGAACAATTTAAAAATGTTAAATATCTTTTTGTTGATGAAGTGCAAGATATTAACCATTTCCAAGAAAAACTAATTAATGCAATTATTCAAAATACTACATATAGTATTTTGGTTGGCGATAACAACCAAGCGATTTATAGTTTTCGTGGTGGTGATATTGAATGCGTTAAAAACTTGTTTAACAACTACGACAACAATAAATCTCATATAGAATTAAATCACAATTATCGTAGTAGTGATAATATAATTAATAATTTAAATAAATATTTCGTTACAAATAAATATAAAAAAATTATCAAAGACGAAGATAAAAATGTGACTCATCCAGTTTACCACTACCAAGTCTCAGGTGAAGATGGTTTTTTTAAAGTTGTTAAAAATAATTTAATAACTTTACTAGATGATCCAATGATTAATCATGAACAAATTGCAATTTTAGTACGTTCTAATAAAATGGCAAGCAGATTAAGTGATGATTTAAATAAATTAAAGATTGCTGCTAATAACCAAAAAATATTAGTTCAAAAATGATTTAGTTATTCAAAACCAATTAATGATAATCAGGATGTCGCTAACAAAAAGGATAAAGTTGACGATGGTATTGTTTTTCGTTTTTTAAATTTTGTTACTAAGTTTGAGCCCGCTGCTAAAAATTCTAACATAGTCCCAAAAACTGGTTATTTAATTAATGACTTATATTCTTGGTTATTATTATTTTTACAAAATCAAGATCATTCAATCAAAAACAACACTGACCAGATCACAGCAACAACTATTAGTTGATTTATGGAATTCGTTATTGATCAACAAATTTTAAATCGTAATGTTAATTTAAAAACCTTTGCTAAAAGTGTTGTTGATGAAGCAGGTAATTGAAAATTATTTTTATTATGAAAAAACTTTGCTAATGTTGATAAAAACGAATTATTAAGATTCAACAAAGTAAATATTTTAACCCACCATTCAGCTAAAGGAAAAGAATGAGATATTGTATTCAATTACAATGAGAAAAATAAAAAAGACAAATCATCAACAGATTCTGATGCAATTGATTATGTTGCTTTTTCACGAGCTAAACATATTTTCTTTGATATTAGAACATATAGTAAAACCGAATTTTCATCATCGTCAAAAACTTATGATGAAAATAAATCTATTACATTACCCCAATATCAAAAAAATCACATTCTACCAATTTCTTTTTCTAGTTTAGACAATTTCACTAATTGTTTATATCGCTACAAAGTTTTTAATATTTATTTTTGAAAATCTCTAGATAATAATCAAAAAGTTGAAGGAACATTAATTCATAAAGCGTTAGAATTATATAATAAAGCATTAATTCTTAATAATAATAACGTTGATTTAATTAATGATAATCAATTTATTGAAAAACTCCAAGAACAAGTTTACATTCGTAAAATGGCTGGGGCTAAAAGAACTAAATTAAAAAAACAAATTCAACTTCGTATTCCAAATATTATGAATAGTTATCACCAATGATTAATTAATAATCATTGGAAAGTAATCAGAGCAGAATATGAATTTGATTTCTTAGATGAAACTTTAATTCCGAATTTAAAAATTAACTTTACTGGTCAAATCGATCTTTTATTACAAAGCGCAGATAGTAATTATACAATAGTTGATTTTAAAATTTTAACTGGTTATTCAACAGAAAAGCATGAAGATAATAAATTGTTAAATAAATTTAAATATCAAATTAAATTTTATGCTTGAATCTTAAGTCGTCATTTCAATTATAACATTACTAATTTAAAAGTGATGCGTCTAGTACGAATTAAAGATAGTTCAGAAGAAGCGATGAAAAGCATTTTAGCAATTGAAATAACTCCTAGCATGCTTGATGATTTTGAAACAGAATTACGATCAACGATTATAAAAATTAATGATTTTAATAATCAGGGCTTTAGCAAAATTGAAGAGCGTCACTGTATAATGCCTAATTGTGGTTTTTCTAAAAACGAAAAAGTCATTTATCAACTATTAGAACATTTTGATTATCAGAATATCAATAATGATAATGATTAAAATATATTAAAATAAATCCCAAAACTTTTGATCAAGTTTTGGGATTTTTATATCTTTATTATTAAGATCAATTAATCAAAAAAACAACCCCAATCAAGAAAGTTGTTTTAATGTTTTGCTAAATTATTATTTATTCTGGTAGTGTAACAGGATTAACTTTTTTTTGATTACATTTTATTGCTAAAACTAATGGGAAAATACCAATAGTAAAAATTATTAATGGTAACAACATAATGTAAAAAGATTTCTTAAAACTAAAATTTAATTTAAGTTCCGATTTCAATAAAATGAAAGTTGAAGAATTAAGAATTAATCAAAAAAATGAAACTAATGAAAAATTAATTCAAAAACTTGTTGAAATCGAGTTAGTGTTATATAAAAGAGAAACACGGATAATATTATCTAATTCAGAAGCTAGAATGATATTTGCGGTTATCAATAACATTGATACTCCGATTGCGCTTTGTCTATGTTTCATAACTACACCTCACTATAGTAGTATGGTTTTTTATAATTGTATTTATAGATACACAATACAATTATAACTTAAAATAATTATTATCACAAATCTTAATCAAATAAAATAATCAATCAAAAACATTAGAAAACGACCATTATTTTAACTATTTTTAACTTTTTTTATGATGTTTTTAGTTTAGTTAAAGCTTTTTTTATAATTTTTTTTAAATCTTTTTTAACAATAAAATTATTTTTCATTGTATTTTAAATCAAAAAGTTGTATAGTGTAGTTGTTTTTAAGATTATCCTTTATTTAAAGGTAAAATCAAAAAACTAAATTAATTAAAACGAGCACTATCTTATGTAGAGAATCAAATTATTAATAAAGTAAGAATTTAAAATTATTTTTATTAATTTATTAAATATTAATTTTTATCTTAAGACTATTAATTACTAAGATAAAAACCATTTCTCAATCATAATCAGTGATAGCGCTAAACTAAAGGCCGATGATATTATTTAGTAAATAAACAACGGTTTATGATATAAATGTCAAAATTTATATTTAAAAATCATTCGACATTTAACAATAATCATTATCGTTAACCACATAGGTCAAAAATTTAAAAAAGATTCTAAAACATAAAGTAAACATTACCAAAAACTAATTATTAAACTCAATAAATACAGTATATAGTAATAATTAATTCATGAAAGAAGAATCAAGATGACATTAACAAATACAGAAATTAACCTTTGAAACAAAGCCCAAAATTGTAATTGTGGAGTCGCCCAACAAGATAAGTCAAAAGACCACAAACTATGCGGTATTTGTAGTAAAACAATGATCTATGGAGCTCATCAATCTATTCAAAACCAAAACAAAAGTAAAGGAGCTTGAAACGTTGATCACATAATTCCGAAATCTCATAACGGAACTAATGAAAGTACTAATCTTCAAGCTGTGCATATTTATTGTAACCAAAACAAAGGCAATCAATTACCAAAAACTAATTAAATTTTTCATAGTAACATAGTTTGTTTTGCTAGTATTAGATATTATTAGCATCATTATGACTTAGGAAATATTTAATTAATATCAATTTAAAAAAGTAACTTATTAAATTAAGTTACTTTTTCTCAATTAAGTCAAAATATTAGTTTAGGATGATTCAAAAATTTTAAGTTAAAAAGAGTCAAAATAACATTAATCAACAAACGAATTAATCTTGAAAATAAAGCCCAAAATTGTAATTGTTGAGTAGCCTCATAAGATAAGTCAAAAGACCATAAACTATGCGAAATTTGTAGTTAAAACAACGCTATAGAGCATTCGTTAATCTGTTCAAAACAAAAATAATAACAAAAGAGTTTAAAGTATCACTACACAACTAAATACCAAATAATGATAATCCTAAAAAGATAAATATTCCAGTTGTGAATATTTATTATAATAGTTATAAAGATGATCAATAATAAAAAAATAATCTAAATATTTAGATTATTTTATAGTTCACCAAACTCTTAAGTCTAATAAGTTTTAAGTCATATTAAACTAATTAAACAACGTTGGATAAAAGCCTTTGTAATTATTAAATTAATTAATAACTTTAAGTGATAATATAAATAGCATTAAAATATCATAACGATATATTCGATCTATTATAAAATAACTTTGTAATACTAATATTAATAACATATTTATAATTTAAATTTAGTTCAAAAATAGACATGATAATGACGTTTAAAACATAGTAAAAATAATATCTAAAAAAGATAATAACTAGTTATTATCTTTTTTATTAGAATGATGAGATCATTTTCATGGTAACCGTTTAATCAATGTTCAGTGAAATAATATCATTAATAAAACAAAACCAATTGGTATTATTATAATAAATGCATAAGCTTCAGCATTATAACTAAAATTTTTCTGATCATTTCAAGTAAAAACAGATTTAACTCATATAATATGTCATAAGATACCAACAAATAAAGTTATGACAGCAAATATAACAGTAATTATAGTTCTTGTTGCGGACATTTCATCTTGAAATTCTTTAAATTTATTTTCGGTTAGTTTTAATTTATTTTCTATTTTTAGGATTTTGTCTTCTAAATCATTAATACTATTTTTAGAAGAATTAATTTCTTTATTAATATCTGCATCTGTTTGATTTTCAATTATTTTTTGTTTGTTATTAGTTTTGAAATCCTGTTTATCTGATTCTATTTCTTTATATATATTATTATTATCAGTCATTGTTTTCATTTTCTACTTCATTATAATATTTTTTTAATTTATCAAATTCTAATACGGTACCAGGTTTTTCAAAATCATAAACTTCTTTTCAAAATCCTCTATGTGATTTAACAGAAAGATCATAACCACTAATGTCATAATAACGTACACAATTTTTAATAATAATTTTTGCTATTTCTGAATTAATAACAATATTTTTTCCATCAAAATTTTTATTAATAGCTTTTAAATTTTGTAAAATTTCAAAAGTGTCATTTTGATAATAATTATTTCTATATTCTAGAAAGACTTTCATTAAAATAGGTCCATATTTATAAGCTTGAAAATCCTTTGTTACTAATTGTTTTTGACTTTTATGAAAATATTGTACATATGATGTTCACATTATTTTTTGTAATTTAACAATTCCCATTCCGAATTTACAAGGAGTTTTTTTAATTTCGTCTTTTAAATAATCGAATATATTAACAATAATTGCTGACAATTCAAGAGGATCTAACGGTTTAGTTGCAGAGCTATCAATAATGATATTGGCTCTGGTCTTATTGTTGTTATCCATATTCTTCTCCTTTATATTTATTAAGATAAATAGTAAGCTTCCTATAACATAATTTTACTATATATTTTTTCAATAATATGTATATATATTATCATAGACTCTAACTAAATTATATTATAGATATAACTTTATGATAAAATATCGAGGTTTCTAAAATATGAATAAATTAGCTAAAACTATAAAAGTAAATAATTTAATAAAAGAATTGGTTTGATTTGTATATTAAAAACAATTAATTATATTTTTAGTAGCATGGTTCAGCATAATAAATACAAACAAACATAAATAGCAAAAGATAACACAATAAAATCTTACAAGATAGAATAAAACAATCTTAAATATTTAATAGTGGTCTAAGTGTCCTTGGTGCAGCAAAGGATTACTTGGAAGAATAACTCATAGAGGAACCAAATATATTTGGTGTAAAGGTTTTCCAAATTGCCGATATTTTGAAAGCACAAAAGGATTTGTCAGCATGGAAACAATTAAAACAACATCACTTTTAGAAGTTAATGAAAACACAACTTTTGAATAAGTATATTTAATAACAATCGAAAAAAGGCGGCTTAATTAAATTAAGTCGCCTTTTTAAATTTATTATAGATTAGTAATTAACTTGAAGCGAAACAGCTTCCTTTTTATTTGTGATTAGAGCAACTACTAAAGCACCAATTCCAAAAGTAAAAATTATTAATAACAATAATCCTAATGATAATTTATACCCAACAGAATTCCTGTTATTGTAATATACTTTCTTAATTTTTGATATCAAAGATATAAAAATTAAGAAATGAAAACTCACAGCACCAACTAAAGCGCCAATCATAGCAAATAGTAATCAAGCAGAATCTTTGTTATTGTTTTGTGAATATAATCAAGAAAAAAATAATAATAAGAAAGATAGATTTAAAACAATATCAGATCAACTTCAAGAAATTAAATTTTTATGTTTTATTAGTTTTATCATAAAAACTCCTTTTGTTTATTTTAATATTTTGATAAACGTTATAAATATTTCTATTACACTATTTTTTCACTATATATATTATACAATTTTTATTAATAATTTTATAAAGGGAAATTAATATTTTTGATATATATAATAATTGATGCATATATGCCTAGGAGAAATACAATGTTAAAAACAACTTTATTATCACTCGGAATTTTAGCTAGTGGTAACAATCAAAATATTGCAGTTATAAGTAATGCTTACAATATTAAACAAGCAGAAACAAACTTACATAGTATAGCAATGCAATATTTAAAAACTCATCAACTTAATGTAAAACAATTATCAAAAAATTTAAAAGTTCTTTATAGTCAAGAAAAACCTACTATAAAAAATGGACGTAATGGGTATAAACATCATTGATATGGATTCGATATTTGAATTAACGAAGAAACTGGCACAAAAATGGATCAAATTATGAGTGGCGGAGGAGGAATATCTGATATATCTGCTATTCTAGCAGGAATAATGGATACCGGACCATTTGCACCAATAGTTCTTGGACTTGCTGGGTTATTAATGGCTCAATGAGCGATAACTTGAACTTTTGTTGACGAAGGTAGTGGTATTCACATGTCTGTTGAAACTTTAACTGGAGTACCAGTTATAGTTTACGCGCACGCCCAATAACAATTAATTAAATAATTGATCAATAGATCTCTCTTTAAATAAACTATATAATAGTTAATATCATTAAAATTCAACAGTTTTTTTATCTTTAATTATTTTCATAAATATACTATGAATGTTTTTGATGATGCGGTGCTAAAAATAACAACAATAAATATTAAAAAATAATAATAATATAATAATACTTTTCAAAGAGACAAAAAATAAACACTAAACGACCTCATTATTATAAAAAATCATTATGTGTTTTTGATCAAATAGTCCTAAAATGGCTAATAACTAATATTGCTGTTAAAATGTTTTAAAAAATATAAATCGCACTTCAATATACTGTGTAGCAGGGAACGCAAGCATATATAGGTACTTATTTTTGTTATTAAAGATATATATAATGTGTTATCATTTTATAAAGTTAACAAATTTAAATAATAATAAAAGGAATTATAAAATGAAAAATTTTGATGAAAAAGATTTTATTAATGAAAATTCTAAAATATATGATTTTATATTAAAATTGTTTTAAATATATAATATACATATGAATTATTTTTAAATTTGTCAAATATTAAAATTAAAACTAAATTTTAACAAGAGATATTTTATTTCTATTTATTATTATGTTATAATTTATAAAGATTAATTGATTTATAAATTACAATAGTTAGATGACTAACTATGCAAAGGAATTAAAGATGAAACAAGTAAAGAAATTCACTGTTATAGGATTCATGTTAGTATCATTAATAATGATTCTATCTTTCTTAATGCTTAATAAAGTTAACTCAGCAACACCAAATACTCAACCAGCAACAACATTAGTCAATCCAACCGTTTTAAACGATACGCCTAACTTAAATAATCATCAGCAAATAACTAATCAAAATCTTGATAATTATAATAGCGCTTACACATTGAATAGTGCAGTAGCTGACAAAAAAGATGATAATAATAAAAAAGCTGATCCTAAAAAAGAAGACATCATTGTTCCTTTAGTACTATTAATTATTTTTGGTACTTCAATCACAGCAGTGTTAGTTGTTGTCATCGTCGTAAAATTACTAGTTTTATAATATCTTAATAAATTAATAATAGATTAATAAAAAACACCAATTTAATGATTGGTGTTTTTTTATATCGAGATTTTATTAATAATTAATATCTAAAAATAACTAAAACAACCTTTGATTATTATAGCCATATCTTTATTTATTTTCATTAATATATAAATATATTAATGATTTATCCAATAATATTTATAGAATTTAAAATAATGACGTTTTAAAAGCATTTTATTAGACAGTCGTTTTTATTTATGGCATAATAATGACACTTAAAAAATATATTCTTGGTGTGGTTACAGAACATTAAATTTTTTAAGATAAAATTTAAATTATTTGAAAGAGGTTTTTATGAAAAATTATCTACATTTTCTAAGAATTAAAAAACCACATCATATTTCACTAAATTATCAAATTGCTCAAGCCGGAATTTTATTAGGGTTATCGTTTGTGATTTCCTATTTATCATTACGTATTAGCAAAACTTTCATCGTTGCTCACGGAATTGATTGCAGTTACTTTTTAATGCTAGTAGTACTCTATTTAATTGGGTATCGCTTTGCACTGATAGTATCAATTTTACACGGTTTGGGAACGATCTTTATTTCCGGAGTTTGAATCGGGGGACTAGCTAATGTGATTGAATCGTTAGTACTGATCACAACTTGATTAACGATTAGTAAAATATTATTTAAAAAAGATCATGATATTAATGATTCTAAAATATTGGCTATTTTAAAATTATTAATAGCAATCATAATAACAGCACTAACTTGTGCTGTTATTATGACTCTAAGTAATTTATATATATTTTATCCATTACTTGGAGCAGGAAATATTATTGCTCAACCAGCAATTTTATGAATGCATTTCATTGCTAGTGGGATTCTTAATGTTGTTAATATTATGTTGTTTTTAACATTGATGCCAATAATTAAAAAATTCGATCACAATCCGCATCGTTAAAGTTAAGATTGATAGCAAATATAATCGCTAAAAAAATAACTCTAAATAAAATTTTTAGAGTTATTTTTTATTAATTATTTAAACATGACGATTACTGCAATGCACCAGCTATTTGTAATAGTTCGTTTTAAAATATTATTCTGAATAATTTTGGTTCAATAGTACCAAAATTCTAATATATCATAATTAATGATAATTATCTAAAAAGTTATGGAAATTTTTTTATTATTAATTAATCTGTTATTACATAACAAATTCAATCACTAGATAAATTTTAAGATTAATTTAGAAAAAATCAATCTTAAAATAGAACTTTTATTAAAGGTGATAAACCACTATATAAATTAATCACAAATTTTAATCTTCACTAATTAAGTTTAGGTTGCTTTCTTAATAAAATAATGGTATAATTTCGTCATACAAATAAAATAATTTACATTAAAAATGATTCGTAAAAACTTGATTATATATAAATAAAATTTTAAAACTTGGGGGAACCATTAATGAATAAAAAAATTAAAATATCTTTAGCTAGTTTAGCAATCGCTACTCCAGTTACAACAGTAGCATTAACTTCAGTAAGTTGTGCAACATCATCAACCAAAGAACATAATGGTAATAATATAAGTGACGATCGATCAGAAAATTTCAAAAAAGGATTTAATACAGCGTATACTATTGATAAAGAATCAAATAAAAAAGTATATACAAACGCATCTTTAAACAAAGCTATTAAAGATCAAGTAACCGCTTACCAACCAAGCGCTAACTTATACGATTATGATATTGTAGATCAAATTATTTATGACAATAAAGATATTAAATCATCAACAACTGAAACAGCAACATTTAGTGGACATGCTGGTAAATTAAGTGATGGTTTAAACCCATCAGCAGTACCATTTTCAGTATCAGTTGTTTATAATTGAATAACTAAGAAATATACAACTAATGACTTTAAAACTATCGGTAAGTCATACAGCGATGTTTTATCATTAGCTAACAAAGATATGAATAAAGCAATCAGTTGATCATTTAATACTAATAAAGCAGAATCAGTAATATTTACAAATATTACTGCTAATGCTAAAATCAACACTACTAACGTTTTTAAGCCCACTATTAAAATTAACGGAATGGTTAATATCAAAGGCCAAAGACAATTATTTAACGAAGTAGTTGCTTATAATTACAATAACAAGTTAGATCAAGGTTATTACCAAACTAGTGATTTAAGCTTCGCTAACGTTACTACACCATTTAGTGTTGTTAACGATCAATTTATTAAAAATGCTATTATTAATGGATCAACAACACCAGATTTAGCAATCACTAAAATTATCTCATTAAATAAAACATCAGATAATAACGGA